>JACRIY010000079.1 GCA_016235805.1 Rhodocyclales bacterium | reverse complement strand
GCGGGCGCGCCACATCTGCACCACCTGCTGGATGAACTGGGCGTGATGTTCCTTGTGCTGGTCGTTGTGGCGCTTGTCGATGCCGACCTCGTCCATCAGCCGCTCCTCTTCGGCGAAATGGAAGCGCGCATACTCGGCCAGGTCCTTGAAAATGCGTTGGAGCGTTTCTTCCGTTGTGTCGGCGGCCATCAGGAGGTCGCCGACCTGATTCACGACGTCCACCAGGTGATGGTGCTGGGCGTCGACCTTCTCCAGCCCGGTGACGAAGCGTTGATTCCAGACAAATGCTTCCATCGTTCTCCCCTTCTGCGTGCTTTCGGGATGCCGGCGCGGCAGCGTGGCGCCTTGCGGACGGCGGGATCCACCGCTCGTCGGCATCGGACTGCTCGGCGCGTTTATGTTACCCTTTTTTTCCCGGCGCGCTGCCGCGGCGGGGCCGGCCTGGCGCAGGAAATGGCAGGGAGTGGGCATGGCGGAAGAATACGTGAGGTTCCTGCTGTTCAGGATTCGTTTCGGCGAGGCCGAGCTGGCGATCAAGTACAAGGTCGTGTTTCTCAACAGCGTGTTCCTGTTTGCCGGCGTCGCCGCGTTCGGCGTGGCTTTCATGCGCTTCCCGGACACGCCGCTTCTGGCCGCGAGCGACTTCGTCTATGCCGGCCTCAACTGGGCGCTGCTGCTCTACCTGAATGCAAACAAGGACAAGGTCGAAGTCGTCTCTTCGCTCGCCTTGTTGCTCACGTTTCTGGTCATGCTTGCCGTCTATCTGCTCGCCCCGGCCAATCCGACCCGGATCTCGCTGTTCTTCCTGCTGTCCGCCTCCGCCTTCTTCCTCAAGGGACGGCGCGCCGGGCAGATGTGGACGGCCGCGATCGTCGCCGCGATCGTCGTCGGGCACTTCGCCGCGGCGGGCGGCCTCGGCTACTCGGGCTTCGACATTTTCCTGACTTGCGTCTATCTGGTCGCACTCTTACTGATTTTCGAAAGCTATGAGGCGCTCAAGGACGATCAGCACCGCCGCATTGAGGAACAGGAAGTGCGGCGAGCGAGCGAGGAAAGGACGCGGCGGCTGGGCGAGGCGCTGCAACAGACCTGGCAGGCCATCGTCATCGCCGATACCGGTCTCCGCTTCGAGTACGTGAATCCCGCGTTCACCCGTCTGTTCGGGTATGCCGTGGAAGAACTCGTCGGCAAGTCCATCAACCTGCTGGCGGTCGACGAAACGCTCCAGGTCAATCCCGAGCAGGCGGCGGCCATCGCCGCCAGCAAGGGTGCCTTCGGCGGCGAGGTGCTGCGGCGGGCCAAGGACGGCAGGCACATCCCGGTGCTGGTCAATATCGCGCCCATTCGCGACGCGCAGGGCCGGATCATCAACTACGTCGGCACCATGGCGGACCTCACCGAATTCCGGCAGATGCAGGAGTCGCTGCGGGAGAGCGAGGAGAAGTTCCGTTCCATGAGCGCGGCCGCCTACGACGCGGTCATCATGCTCGACGAGAACGGCGTCATCAGCTTCTGGAACGCAGCGGCCGAAAAGATCTTCGGCTATGCGGCGAGCGAGATGTGCGGCCGCGATCTGCACCAGGCACTGGCGCCGCAGAGATACCAGGCGGCCTATCAGGCCGGATTCGCCACGTTTCGGGAAACCGGATGCGGCGCGGCGGTCGGCAAGACGCTCGAACTGGAGGCGATCAGGAAGGGCGGCGAGGAGTTCCCGATGGAAATCTCGCTTTCCGCGGTCAGGCACAAGGACAGGTGGCTGGCGCTCGGGATCGTCCGCGACATCAGCGAACGCAAGCGCGCCGAACGGGAGGTTCGCGCCTATCTCGACGAAGTGACGCGGGCGAATGCCGAACTGAAGGCGCTCAACAGCAAGCTCGAACAGGCCCAGGGCCAACTGCTGCAGTCCGAGAAAATGGCGTCCATCGGCCTGCTCGCCGCCGGCGTGGCGCACGAGATCAACAACCCGATCGGCTTCGTGAATTCCAATCTCGGCACGCTCGGCAGCTACGTCGGCGACTTCCTGCGCCTGATCAATGCCTACGAGAAGGCGGAAGAACTACTGCGCGACCGCGAGGATGCGTTCGCCGGCGTCGGCGCCGTGAAGCGCGACGTGGATATCGCCTACGAGAAGGAGGACGTCGTATCGCTGATGGCCGAGTCGAGCCAGGGCATCGAACGGGTGAAGAAGATCATTCAGAACCTCAAGGACTTCTCCCGCATCGACTCCGAGGAGAAATGGAGCCCGGAAGACATTCATCGGGGACTGGAAAGCACGCTGACGGTGGTCTGGAACGAGCTCAAATATACCTGCGAGGTGCGCAAGGAGTATGGCGCACTGCCGCTCGTGGAATGCCTGCTGTCGCAGTTGAACCAGGTGTTCATGAACCTGCTGGTGAATGCTGCGCAGGCGATCGAGAAGAAGGGCGTGATCACCATCCGCACCGGCGTGCAGAATGACTCCGTCTGGATCGAGATTGCCGATACCGGCAAGGGCATTGCGCCGGAAAACATGAAGCGCCTCTTCGATCCCTTCTTCACCACCAAGCCGGTCGGCAAGGGAACGGGGCTGGGACTGTCGGTTTCCTACAGCATCGTCGAGAAGCATCACGGCACGATCGAGGTGGAAAGCGTGCCCGGTCAGGGCACCACGTTTCGCGTCCGCTTGCCGATATCGCAGCCGCGCTGATCTGCAGACGGCGGATGCGCCGTCGCTCGTTTCGGTAGAATGGACGTCGCAAGCGGTGCATCGGAGCCGCGCTAACCTGAAGGGGCAGTTATGGATTCCCAGCTTCTGCGGCGTGTCCTGGTCGTCGATGACGAACCGTCCATCGTCAATTCGGTGCGGCGGGAACTGATGACGCCGCCGCTGGGCCGCTACCGCTACGAGGTCGAAGGCTACAGCGATCCGGCACAGGCCCTGGAGCGCGCCCGCAACCAGAAGTTCGACGTCGTCGTCAGCGATTACCGCATGCCG
>JACRIY010000080.1 GCA_016235805.1 Rhodocyclales bacterium | reverse complement strand
CTTGGCGCGCAGGAGTTCGCGCTGCGGGATGATCTCGTCCTTGGCCAGCGACTCCGCGCGGGCGTAGTCGGCCTGCGCCACGCGCTGTGCCGATCGCGCCCGCTCCAGGGCAGACTGTGCTTCGCCAAGGGCCAGGCTGTCCAGGACGGCCAGCACCTGACCGGCCTTGACGGTGTCACCCAACTTCGCGGTGACTTGCACGATGCGCCCTTCGACGCGCGGCGCCACGCGGGCCACGCGATCCTGGTTCGGACGAATCGTCGCTGTGACGGTCACCGTGTCGGCGAAGCCCTGCTCAGCGAGCTTCTCGAGCTTGATGCCGGCGCGCTGCGCTTCCTCGGCCGAAAGTTTCAGGCCGCCTTCCTCCTTGTGCCCTCCCTCGGGAGCGGAAGCAGCCTTCTCAGCGGACTTGGCCTCGGCGGATTTCTCGCCGCCGCCACAGGCGGACAGGGCGACTGCCAGAGCGAGGGCCAGCGTCGTCAGCACCAGCGACGTGGACGAGCCGTGCGGTTTCGAGTTCTTCATGGTTGGGTTCCTTCTTGCGGCCAGCCGGCTGCGAGTTCGAGGGCAATGCGGGTGCTCTGGTAGTCGGCAAGCGCGTCGATCAGGTCGCGCCTGGCATCCAGGGATTGCCGGCTGACGACGATCAGTTCGAGCAGGCCGATCTGTCCCGCTTGTTGCGACTTGATGGAGAGTTGCTGGTTGTCCGCCAGGGCAGGGAGCACGGACTCCTGCAGCCGGCGAATCCGATCCTCGAGGCTGGCCAGCCGCGTCCACAGCGAACTGACGCTTGCGCGGGCATCGCGTTGCGCCGCCTGCCGCTCGATCTGGGCCTGCGTGAGCTCGGTCTGGGCTGTGCCGATGCCTGCGGAATTGCGCTTGAACAACGGCAAGGGCACGGACAGGGTCAAGGTCGTCAGGCGTTCGCGCGCCGCGCCGGGCCCCTCGCGACCAACGTTCAGGCCCACGGTCACGTCCGGGTAGGTGCTGGCCCGTTCGAGCTTCAGCCGCGCGGCGGCACTGGTCTCGCGCGCAGCCAGTGCGCCGGCGCGAGGCTGGTTATCGGCGCTCGCAAGCAGGGCGTCGAGGGAGTAGCCGGGGCGCTGCGCCGAGAGTTCACCTGTCGCCATCGGCAGGCTCCCGGGCGGCAGTTGCAATTGCCTGGCCAGCTCGGCGCGGGCTTCGAGCAGTTGCTCCTGAATCTGGGCCAGCTGATTGCGCGCGCGCTCGGCTTCGACGCGAGCGACGTTGGCGTCGAGCCGCGTGTCCTCGCCCGCCTGCCGTCTTCGCTGCACCGCCGTGGCCGTGTCATCGAACAGCTTCAGCGCCTGCGTCTCCGTGTCGGCCCGCTGCTGCAGCGCGAGCACGCGCGTGTGTCGCTCGGCCACTTCGGCGCGAACGCGGCGGCGGACGTCGGCGATCTCCAGCCGCAGGGCGGTCAGTGCCGCACTGGTGGCTTCGCGACGGTAGGACGGTTGTCCGCCCACCTCGAAGGTCTGGGACAGACCCGCACCCCACTCGCTGCGGCGTTCCGACCCCGAGGTCGAAGGCACGGATCGTCGCGTCTGGTCGACGGACAACTGCGGGTTGTTGTAGAGCCACGCGGCTGCGTCGGCACGCTGCCCTTCGGCCGCCGACAGTTCGGCCATCTTCAGGCGCAGGGTCGGGCTTGCCGCCTCGGCCAGGGCAAGGGCTTCCGCGAGGCTCAGACGCTGCTGCGCCTGCGTCGGTGCGGTTTCCGGGGGGAGGACGCCAGGCTTTTGCGCCGGGACTTGCGCCTGCCCGATGTTGGACAGGCAGAGCAGGGCACCGGCAAGGGCCAGCGACTTCGTTCGCATCGAATTCTCCAGGTTGCAATGAACAACAAAGCGGAAGAATTCGGCGAGGCGTCAGTCGCTAGGGGGCAACCTCAATGGATGTGACAGTCCCTCGCCGAATCAGGCGGCGAGAGACCATTTGGGCCGTTCGATTCGGCCAGGGCGACCGGAATCCGGAGGAAGAAGCGTGGGCAGCGCCAGGACGGCAGACCGGATCGCAGCAACCGAAGCGGTCTGACTGGCACAGGGTTGCACGCAGCCCAGGTGGCAAAACGCACAGTCCAGGTCGTCTGCAAGCACAGAGGACTTCTTGGCAGCGGAGCCTGAATCGGACTCGGCTTTCGCTTGGTGCTGATGGCTGTGGTGGCCGAAGTGCCCTGAACTTGGAGCCTTCTCGTGGCCGCAGTAGGTCGCTGCCGCACCCCAGGCAAACTGGAGCGGCAGAACGGCCAGCAGAAAGAGAAGCACAAAGCGACGCACGAGATGAGTTTAGCGGACTCGGACGAAACGCTGCTCGCCGAGCCTCGCGGCGGACATTCCGGTGGAGGTCAAACTCCCCTTTGGCGCGACATGTTGCCGGTTTCGTTGTGACCACATCCCGTCTTCCTCGTCGGATCTTGCACAGTTGAGCGTGTCCCAGACGCTTTGAGATGTCGCGGAGGACTCGGCGCTGGTGGATGTCCCGCGGGCCACTTCGCGCGCATCCGGGCGAGTGAAGCGGGGCGCGATTGAGCCTGATGACAGTGAGCAAGCGGTCCGTGATCGGCTCGCCGGCGAAGTCGGGCAACTGGGTGCAGTTGGGCCACCGGCTCAGAGTGGTGCGTACCAACATGGGCTTGTTGCGCGGTGGGGATGGCCGGTCACCGCTGCGGTGCGCGATGATTGCGACCGCATGCTTACGAACAAGAATGAGGTGTTGGCCGCGGCGCTGGACCAGACCAATACTTGGCTTGCCCAGACTCTAGGAAGGCCGGACCTTCAACTCCAGCTGATCAGCCAGCCCATCGCTAGGGCGACTGCCATGCAGTTCGAGCGAGGAGGCGGGCTCAGGCGCAAGGTGCACTGGAACTGGGAGGAGATCTTCTTTTCCCGAGTGCGGCATCAGGACGCCTGGATGTACGCGATGGTGCGTGCAGGCCGCCCGCGCGCGATGTGCTACGGGCGCATCCAAGTAAAAGGGGCCTATGTGTCGCTTGAATACCTCGAGCGCGCGCCCAACGCTCGCGGGATCCGCGGCTTCACAGCGCCGACCGCCTTCCAGTTCGCCCGCGCCGTGGCCTTGCTGCTCGACCTCACGGAGGTGCGGCTCAACGAGCCGTTCCCGCACCTTGTGCAGTATTACGAACGGGTGCTGGAGGGAGCGATTCGACACCCTGCGGCGGGTCCGGTAAAGTACCTGTTGGTGAAGGTCTCAACATGAAGCGCGTGCGAGTTGCCCCAGGCAAGTTTGTCGTCGTCTCCCAGGGGATGGCGGAAAAGGCCGCGCGCGTGTTTGCCACGGGCGCGTTCACCCGGGATCAGGTGCGCGAGATGGCTGCGGCCGAGCCTAAGGGTGCGAGCGGAGTGTTCCTTGGCAAGGCCACTGCCAAGCGAGCAGGAGCCGTGTCGGGTAAGACTGGAACGTTCGTGCGCCAGACCACGGGCCATGTTGTGGTGGCTGGCGTCGACCGCGCACCGACCAAGCGCAAGGCTGCTTAGGTCCGCAACCCAGCCGGCTGGCGGTTCTCCGGGTGGCAAAGTACGCTACGAGTTGACATAAACATTAAAGTCGCTCATTCAGCCTGCTTGCGATCAGCCTGCTTGCGACCGTTGCGCCTAGGTGACGCAAAGTGGCGGTTGCGTCCTCGGCTCTCTCTGGCCAAAGACGTCAACGCCACCTCTGTCGTGGGCCGCGCCGCCTCTCTGGCGGAGGCGGCGAATCGTAGGGCCACGAGTTCCGTGGCCGTCTTGGACGACTGGCGATCCGAGCCGACATTCTTACTGAATCGCGCCCCCGCCGGACACGGCCGTTGCGCCGGGTCAGTCAAATGCGCATGATGCTTCCATCTTGAGTGCGATGGAACCGTCGCCAAGACTTGACCACCACCGTGAACGACATGGACCCCCGCGACGCCAGCCAAGCCGAACTGATGCGAACCGGCCATCAGACCGCAGCTTACAGCCGATGGCTCGCAGCCGAGATCCAGGACGCGCTGGACGATGCGCGTCCGGGTCTCTCGTTCGACGAGGTCATGGTCGCCCTGGACGCCGAGATCGGCGCGGCCGAGCGCGAGCGCGCCGCCGATCGCTCTCGCGCGGGACGTCATGTCCCTTCCAGCGCTCCGCGACAGCGATGAATGACGGGAAGTTGTTCGCTTGGTGAGGTTTCCTGCGGGAGGTTTGCGCGCCATGATTCGTGGAGGAAACAAGCATCCGACTTCGGCACGAGGCGGCTTGGCGGATGCTGAGGTTCGCGGTGCATCGGCGCGAGCTCAGTGGATCAGGGAAGGGCTGGTAGTCCTCGGTCCGCACCTGGCGCAAGCGTGGGGGATTCCCCAGGAGGCATTGGCGACGACCTCGGCAAGCGGCGAGGTGGTCAGCATCCACATCGACAACTGCCAGTACTACCCCGCGGCATTGCTGAGCATCGATCGCTTGACCGCAGGCGCAATCTGCCGCGCTCTCCGGAACCTCCACGACACCGAGAGGGTGATGTTCTGGCTGCGCGATCACGGGGCCCTTGGAGGCAGGAACGTGGCTTTGGCATTGAAGGCTGGAACACCGACGGCCAGGGTGAACGCACTGGCGGAAGCTTGGGCACGCGAGCGGACGTACGCCAGGAGCTTAGATGACGAGGATGTGGTCGAAAGTCGCGAACGCCGTTCGTGACCGCGACTGTGCTTTGCGGCTTGGCGCCGAATGGTCGCCAGAGTTGGACGCCTGGCCCGCCTCCTCCGACGACACCAGTGCACGGGCATCGCCAGCCTGGGCGGCCTCAGCGAACCTAGGCTCAGTCCATGAGAGGAAGCGGCGCCGGCCCCTTCCCTGGCGGGATGGGAGCACGGCGCCGTGATTGGGCAGTGAACTGCTTCAGCCGGCCACCAGCGTCATGGGTTGCCCATTGGCGGTGTGGCGCACGATGCGGTTTCCCGCGCGCCGCAGGCCGTCGGCTTCGACTTCGTCGAGCAACTGCGTCGGCAGCTGAAGGCCGAGATCGGCGACCTTGACGCGCAAGGTCGCGATGTCGGTCCAGTCCAGCAGGGGCTCCTGCAGGCTGGTGTAGAGCATGTCGTTGCGCTCGTCGATGACCTGGAGAAAGTAGTCCCCCAGGCGTCGATCGAAGCCGGCCACGATCTCGACGGGGTGTCCGTCGAGCGTCGCCGTCGCGAGGTGCTGGCTCATGGTCCCGGCTCCGCGCTGTCGAACACGGGCAGCCCGTCGATGACCGCCGCCTCGCGATCGAACATCAGCCAGGCCACGCCGGCGGATTCGGCCACCTCGAACAGCATGGCCAGATCGGGTTCCGACGGCACCCGGTACTTCGGTGCCCCGACATAGACGAACCCGCCGCAGTCGGTCGGATAGGCGTTCACGGACAGGTCGTCATCGGCGAGCTTGTTGCGCGTCGCCGAACTCAGATGCTTCAGGGACAGGCTGGCCAGCATCTCGGCCTGCTGTCGCAGGCCGGTGGCGGGCAGGGTATGCATCGTGGCTTCCTCCTCG
>JACRIY010000082.1 GCA_016235805.1 Rhodocyclales bacterium | reverse complement strand
CCGTGCATTTCCTCGACGAGGAGCGCATCGTCGGTTGCCGCGAAGAAGAACTGATCGGCATCGACGAGCCCTGGATCGAAAGCCGCTTCGAAGTGCGGCAGAAACTCTGCGCCGCCGTGCCGCTGGCCATCCGCGGCGAGCTCAAAGTGCCCGCCGGCAGCCGCGGCGAAGTGCTGAACCTCGAACGCGAGGAAGGCTGCCCGGTGGCCTACCACGTGCATTTCGACTGCCTGCCAGGCAATCCGCTGCTGGTGCCGGAAGGCGCCCTGCGGGAGATCGAGGATGAGTGACGCGACCCATCCCTACCGGGAGCTCAAGCTCGCCACGCGACTTTTCGGCAAGGCGCCGGAAGCGCTGGCGCCGGAAGAACGCCAGCGCGTGCGCGCCGCCGCGGAAAAGCAGCGCGAGCTCGAGGCGCTGATCCTCGCCACGCCCGAGGCCGCCCAGGTGCAGGTGCCGGAACCCTCGGTCAACGACGCCCTGCGCGAGATCCGCAAGCGCTATCCGGAGGAGTACGACTTCCAGCGCTCCCTCGAAGCCGCCGGACTCGACCTCGACGCCCTGCGCGCCGAGATCACGCGCGACCTGCGCGTCGAAGCCGTGCTCGAGCGCGTCGCCAGCCGCGCCGCGACCGTCAGCGAGACCGAGGTCGAGATCTTCTGGTTCATGCACCGCGAACGCTTCCGGCGCGCCGAGGCGCGCCGCCTGCGCCACATCCTGATCACCATCAACGACACGCTGGCCGGCAGCGAACGCGCCGCTGCCCGGGAACGCATCGAAGCGATCGAAGCGCGCCTGCGCAAATCCCCCGGGCGCTTCGCCGAACAGGCGCTCAAGCACTCCGAATGCCCGACGGCGATGAATGGCGGCCTGCTCGGCACCCTGCCGCGCGGCAAGCTCTACCCCGAACTCGACGCAGCGGCGTTTGCGCTAGCCGCGGGCGCGCTGTCGGCCGTGGTGGAAACCGAACTCGGCTTCCATCTCGTGCAGTGCGACGCGATCGAGCCGGCCAGCACGCTGTCCCACGCCGAAGCCGCAGCCCAGATCCGTCAGCACCTCGAGCAGCAGCGGCGCGGCGTCTGCCAGAGGTCGTGGATCAATGCCCTGCGGCGGCAGGCGGTGGCGGGCTGAGATCCATCCCCGCGTGCATTACAAACCGGCCATCCGCGCTCATCGAACATGCGCCGACACCATCATCGAGGGCGAATGGCAAAGGCGGTTGTCCATCTATAGCTCGCCGACCTCGCTAATCAGTTCCGGGTGTTGATCCACCAACCGCAGCAGCTTGACCAAAGGCGCGGGCGCCTGCGTCTCACCGCGTTCGTAACGGGAAAAGGCGATCTTGCCGATACCAACCAACCGGCTGGCCTCAACCTGGGTGAGCTTAAGCTTCTTGCGGATACGGCGGATTTCAGCCTGGCGCCGTTCCCGCGAGTGAGCAAGCAACGTATCCCCGGCCTCACCGTAGCGACGGGCGCTCTCGTCATCGAGGATGGCTTCGCCACAGGACGGGCAGAACCAGCCGGCAAGACCTTCGACCATCATGGCCTCGCCGTCGTACTCGACCCGTTCAATCCGGGATTCATCCCGTTTCATGGCCTTGCTACATTCCGGGCACTTCATCTTCATGGTTACAACTCCTTGAACTGGATTACCGGCGGCATACCTTCGCCTTGGGCAGTGACCTTGATATAAGCCATCTTCCCGGCCGGCGCAGCCGCGTGATACACGTCCTGCCAAACTCGATGATCGGCGTACGTGGTCATGGCCTTGTAGAAGTCACCCCTCGTGAGACTGCGAACCACGTCAATCATTTGTGCCACCGTGAGCCCCATTGCGAGGCCATTCCGTAGCGCGGTCATGGTGAAGGCTGCCGCGCCGCGCCTGGCGACTTCATCCTGAACTGCGGATAGCTGGTAATGGGGTTTGATCTTCTCCACGGAAATCGATTTTATCAGGATGATAAAAAATATTCAACTTGATAAAAATGCTTGACAGTCAATCAGCTCCTCCACTTCAGGTTTCGCTTCCACGAAGCAACTGGCCAGATGCGGTCCCACAACTCCCGCACCAAAGCGCGATTGGTGGAAAGCCCTGCGGTGATTCACTCCGATATTCACCGCATTTCATGCGTCGAATATCTTGCCCTTGCGGCGAATCGCTGCCACAATCTCCGCATGAATAGCGGAGAAACTCCTTACATCTGGCAGTTGGCCGACTGGCCGGCGATGCACTACGACCTTGCGGCGCTGGCGGCACCCTTGTCCGATGTCAGTCGTGCCCAGGGGCGGCTGCTGGGCCGATTGGCGGATGTCGGCATGGCGCTGCGCGACCAGGCCAGCCTGGACGCACTCACCGAAGACGTGGTCAAAACCAGCGAAATCGAGGGCGAACCGCTCGACGCCGATTCGGTGCGTTCATCGATTGCCCGCCGCCTCGGCGTGGACATCGGGGCCCTTGCGCCGGTGGATCGGCACGTCGAAGGCGTGGTGGCGATGGTGCTCGACGCCACCGCCGACTGCGCCGCGCCGCTGACGGCGGAGCGGCTGCTGGGCTGGCATGCGGCCTTGTTCCCCACCGGCTACAGCGGCCTCGCCCGAATCCGCGTCGGTGCCTGGCGCGACGATGCCGGCGGCCCGATGCAGGTCGTGTCGGGCCCGGTACATCGCCAGCGCGTGCACTACGAAGCACCGCCCGCCCGGCGGCTTGCGCCGGAGGTCGCCAATTTCCTGGCCTGGGCCAACGCCGGCACCCCCGAGCCGGCCGTGATCAAAGCGGGCCTGGCGCATTTGTGGCTGGTGACCCTGCACCCCTTCGACGACGGCAACGGCCGCATTGCCCGGGCAGTCGGCGATCTCTTCCTGGCACGTGCCGACGGCAGTGCGCAGCGCTTCTACAGCCTGTCGGCGCAGATCCAGCGCGAGCGCAAGGCCTATTACGAGGTGCTGGAACGCACCCAGAAGGGCGCGCTGGATGTCACGGAATGGCTGACCTGGTTCCTCGGCGCCCTGCAGCGGGCACTGGACAGCGCCCAGCACAACCTCGATGCGATTCTGGCGAAGGCGCGCTTCTGGCAGCGCTGGGCGGGTACGCCGCTGAACGGGCGGCAGGTAAAACTGCTCAACCGCATGCTCGACGGCTTCGATGGCAAGCTCAGCAGCAGCAAATGGGCGGCCATCGCCAAATGCTCGCCGGATACGGCACTGCGCGACATCCGCGAACTGATCGCGCTGGGCATGCTGCGAAACATGGCCGGCGGCGGCCGTAGCACGGCCTACGAACTTGTCGATTGAGGAGTCGCCTACTCGTCCTCATCCCCCGCGCCATCGCGCCGCGGCACGGTCTGCGGGTCGCAGGTGATGGGTCGGTAGATCTCGACGCGGTCGCCCGGGCGCAGGGGCGCATCGAGCTTGACCAGTCGGCCGAAGATGCCGACCTTCTGCGTTTCGAGATCGATGGCGGGGAACTGGCGCAGGATGCCCGAGCGCTCGATCGCGACACGCACGGTACTGTCGTCGGGCACCTCGATGGTGAGCCAGATCTGGTTGCTCGGTTCGGAATAGGCGACGCCGATCTGCATGCGGGTGGTCCTCCTACTTCACCGGTTCCAGCGGCACGCCCTTGCGGTCGCGGCCGTAGATGCGCGGCTTGATGTAGGTGTCGATGATGGGGGTCAGCGAGTTCATCAGCAGCACGGCGAAGGCCACGCCCTCGGGATAGCCGGCGAAGGTCCGGATCACCCAGGTCAGGAGGCCGCAACCGGCGCCGAAGAGGAGCTGGCCGCGCGCCGTGTTGGGCGAGGTGACGTAGTCGGTGGCGATGAAGAATGCGCCTAGCATGGCGCCGCCGGACAGCACATGGGCCGTGGCGCCGAGGTAGTGTGCCGGATCGACGGCATTGGCGATGGCCGCCGGCAGGGCGATGCCGGCCAGCATCGCGAGCGGGATGTGCCAGCTGATGATGCGCAGGAAGATCATCGCCACGCCGCCCGCCGCGATCAGCCAGGCAGCGGTTTCGCCCAGGCTGCCGGGGCGTTGGCCCTGCCAGGAAAGCGCCGGGGCGTGGGGCAGCGAGGCCAGCAGGTCCACACCGCGCGACAGCTCGGTCTTGGCAAAGCCCAGGGTGGTGGCGCTGGAAACGGCATCGAGCGCGGGCGGCAGCCCCTTCAGCAGGATCGCCAGGCCGTCGATCGCGCCCGGCGCGCCGGGGCTGAACAGCGGCAGCGGCGCGACCCAGGCGGTCATCTGCACCGGAAAGGAAATCAGCAGCGCGACCCTCGCCACCATCGCCGGATTGAACAGGTTCTGGCCGAGGCCGCCGAACACCTGCTTGCCCAATACCGTGGCGAACAGTCCGCCAAAAGCGCCGATCCACCAGGGCGCCCAGGGCGGCAGCGAAATCGCCAGCAGCCAGCCGGTGAGCACCGCCGAGCCGTCGAGCAGCACTGGCGTGGCCTGACGGCCCATCAGGCGCAAGCAGAAGGCTTCGCCGAAGGCGGCAAAGCCGACGGTCACCAGCCACAGGTAAATCGCCGGCCAACCATAGAGCCAGAAGCCGTAGAGCGTCGCGGGCGCCAGCGCCAGCATCACGGTCGCCATCACCCGCGTGGCGCTGTTGCTGGTGGTCGCGTGCGGCGCGGCGACCGGGCTGTGCAGTGTCGCGCTCATTGGACTACCCTCCCCCCAGCCCCCTGCCCAAGGCAGGGGGTGATATGTCCCTCCGCAGGAGGGACGGTATCCCCTTGTGGGACGCTGGTTCGCTGCTGCGCAGCTCCATGTCGTGACTTGCGCCCCTTCGGGCGGCCGGGCGGGGCGCTCATGCTGTTTCTCCCTGGGGTTGCGCGGCGGCCGCAGCCTTGGCCGCAGCAGCCTTCGCGGCATCGCGCTCGGCTTTTCGCCGTGCCGCCAGCGCCGACTTTTCTTTCGCCTCGCGCTCGATGCGCGCCAGCCGCTCCTGGGCCAGGCGCCGCGTCGCCTCGGTACGCAGCTTGGCGCGCTCGGCGGCGGCGAGCTCGCCCTTGGCGTGGGCAAAGTACTGCACCAGCGGAATGTGCGAAGGGCAGACGTAGGCGCAGCAGCCGCAGGATATGCAATCGGAAAGCGCGAACTCCGTCGCGCCTTCGAGGTCGCCGGCGCGGATATGCGCCGCCATTTCCAGCGGCAGCAAACCCATCGGGCAGGCGCGGGTGCAGGAACCGCAGCGGATGCAGGGGCCGGCCTCCGGGATCGCCGCCTCGCGCGCATCGAAGGCCAGTATCCCGGACGCGCCCTTGACCAGCGGGATGCGCCCGTGCAGCAGCGGCGTACCCATCATCGGGCCACCGAGGATCAGGCGTGCCGGTTCTTCCCTGAGGCCGACGAAGGCCAGCAGCTCGTCGATCATCACGCCCAGCGGCGCGTGGATGTTGCCGGGATGGATGATGGCGCCGCCGTTCAGGGTGACGATGCGTTCCACCAGCGGCTGACCGAGGCGGATCGCGCGATGCACGGCGGCGCAGGTCGAGACGTTATGCACCAGCACGCCGACTTCGGCGGCGCGCGCGTCGGCCGGCACCTCCTTGCCGGTCAGGGTCTGGATCAGTTGCTTGTCCGAACCCATCGGATAGCGCGCCGGCACCGGGCAGATCTTCACTTCGGGAAACGCGGCCGCCGCCTTGCGCATCGCGGCGGTGGCTTCCGGCTTGTTGTCCTCGATGCCGACCAGGGCCTCGCGGGCACCGATGGCATGCATGATGATGCGCGCGCCGTCGACCACCTGGTCGGCATGGTCGCGCATGATGCGG
>JACRIY010000078.1 GCA_016235805.1 Rhodocyclales bacterium | reverse complement strand
CGGCCACCAGCCCACCCTCGGCCGCGTCGCCGCGCTGCTGCTGGGCGGCGCAGAAGACGACTGGACGGTCAAGAAGGGCGCGGTGTGGTGGTTTTCGAACCGGACGCGGGAAGGGGAGACGCAGACGGTGTTGCGGGGGGTGATCAGTCCGGATTTGCTGTAGTCCGGCGACTGCGCAAACGCCAGCCGGACCAGATGAGGCCGGCCAAGAACACCCCGCCAAGCGTACCTTGCGTTATGACAATCGCCAGCCGCTGAACTGTCGAAATCGCGAATGGCCAAGGTCGATATGCGGCAAACGCCGTTGCCGCATCGATCTGATCAGCGCGAAAGCGATCACCCGGCCGACACCCGTTCTCTGCCGGAAAGACATAACAGGCGGGGTTCTTCAGATTCAAGTAACCATCGCCTTGTACCTGTAGCGCGTTGCCTACCGACAGCCCCGCAGACGAGAACTTCTCAAGTCGGTAACCGAACACCGGGTTGTAGCAATAGACCTGCGACATTCCCGCAACAAAGGTATCGTTCCCTCGCAGCTCGGTCTTGAATTTCCCGGCACTGAACACCGCGGTGGTACCAAGCGACGAGATACCCGATACCGAACCCCGCTGGTCCAGCAACTCGTTGGCGATAACTACGGGGCGCGCGTCGTAACCTTGGCTCATATAGTATTGACGCGGCTCGACGAAAGACTGCAGCACCGTCGCCAGCAAACAGATGGCGGTAGCGGCAATACGCCAGCGCGCAGGAGCACAGCGCGTCATCAGCAACCCGGTAGCCACTGCGGCCACGGGAATGTAGACGATCATCCAGCGCAAGGGAAAACTTGCCGTTCCGAGCAACGGCAAGCGTTTCAGGAAGTCATTCCAGGCGGGATGCCAAGTACTGTAGGCCAATGGCCAAAGCAGAAGCAGCAGCAGTACTGCCAGCAATGCACGATTACGCTTCGAGGCCGGCCACACGGGCCGCTCAATCCGCAATCTGCCTATCGACAGGATGACGGCGAGTAGCGCCGCCGCCACACCGAATCCATAAGCCCACTCATGCGCCTCCGGCGTCCACATCACGTTGCTAAGGCGGGGAATGCCGAACGCTGCCACCCATTGCGACGGCAACACCAGCCCGGCGCCTATCATCAGCAAGGCATCGACCACGGTGCTCGCACCCGGCAGGGGATAGAAATCCCGCGGAAATTGCGCCATGAACGAGAACGTCGCCACCAGTTTCGCTGCCGACAAACCGGCAGCAACACTGCCGCCGAGCGCGGCCCGCGCCATGGCGTCGCGCATTGAGCCACCGTCCAGGAAGCGGACTATGGCCAGCAGCAAAACGGCCATCGCGCAGGCCAGAATCAAGGTCCCGAGTCCCGAATAGACCCAATATGCCATCAGCGCTCCTGCGGCAACACCCGCCGCAATGCGGTTCCCGCGCCTGCGACACGGCAACAGCAGCAACAGCGCCACCCACGGCACCAGCACGAAACCGTGGAAGCCCATGTGCCCAACGATCAGGCGATGGGGTAAGAACCCATTGAACATCAGCAGGCCGGCAACGAGGATCGCTTCGTTGCGGCCCGCCCCGAAGACCTTTCGCATCAGCAGGAAGCCACCCCAATACATCAGCGAGACGGCAACGAGCAGAGTCCCGTGCGTGGCGAAGAGAGGGCCGAGGAGAATAGCGAGCGACTGCGGCAATGAATAGTAAGCCGATTGCGGATCGGCGAAGGCGGGTTGCCCGGCACAGAAGGCAGATGAAAACCATGGCACCGACAGGCCGTTATTCTTGAACCAGAAAATGCCGTCGAGCAGGTTCGGCAAAACGAAGGCATAGTCGTGGCCGAGGCGGTAACCGCCGACCGGAAAGAACGCCGAAAAAACAGTGTCATAAGCGACAAGCAGCAACGCGAATGCCAGCGCTGGCGCAAATCCGGCGTAACGATCGACCGCGACGGCAAACGAACCGGCGGCAACCGTCTGCGCCCTCGAATCACTTGTCATTACGCACTTCCTTTCCGCGATGGCGAAACGAGTAACCCGCGTGGATCAAATAGCTCAGCACGACCGTCGCCGCCACCAGCAGGATCTGGGAAGCAATCGGATGCCAGTCGCAGAAATCGACCAACAACCACAAGCCGGCAAAATTGAACGCCAGCACGGTCAGCGACGAAGCGTTGAAGCGCACGAATTCCGCCAGTCTGTCGGCGCGACTGACAAAGACCAGGCGACGGTACGTAAGCCAGTTATTGATGCTCGAAAGCACATGGCTGATCACCAGGATCGCCAGATAGTGCAGATGGCCGACAAGCAGCAGGTACAGGGTGGCGAACATCGCCGTTCCGAAAAGCGTGTTCCATCCGCCCACCAGCAGGAAGCGCACACGTTCGTCCCGTAACGCGGCGGACAGGAACTTCATTTTCGGGTGCCGAAGGCGATCAGGTTTCCCATTCGCCCTGAGAGCCGCCATTGGCCGATGTGGGATCCGGTCAGTCGATTCAGCAATACCCGTTTGAACCTGACCGGTAGCGGCATGAGCTTGGCCCAATAGCTCAGGGGATAGGTATTCCGCAACGGCCGAACCACGACATCGCCGAAGCCCGCGGTTGCGTACAGGTACGTCAAGCTGCGCCTGGAAAACAGTTGCAGATGCTCGAGATCGTAGATGGGCGAGCGTTCGCCCAGCAGGCGTGCCGGCCAGGCACGAAAATCGTGATCGGCGACGAGCAAGAGGCCGCCGGGACGCAACAACCGGTACGCCGACCGGCACAGATCGAGCGGCGCCTCGACATGTTCGAGCGTCTGGAAACAGGTCACGAGATCGAACGACTCAGGCGGAAATTTCTCAGGATCGAAAAACTCGTTGCGCAACAAGGGTTGAATCTCCGGCGCGGCGCGCGTGACCGGCTCCATCGACGGCTCGACACCAACCACATTCGAGTACCCCAGTTTCAGCAGTTGCGCCAGAAAGGCGCCGTCGCCGGCACCGATGTCCAAGGCGCTCCGTTGCGGCGCCGAGATCGGCAGCAGGCGGCTCAGCTCCGCCGCATAGGCCTCCGCCGCGAACACCGATTCGATACCGGCATCGAACGCCGCTTCGCGGTATCCGGCGCTGATCCACTCGCTATCCGGAATGCGCTGCGCGAACACCAGGTCGCAACTGCCGCACAGCGCCAACGGGAAGCGCATCAGTTCGGGCAGTTTGCGCGACGCAAAGGCAAAGCGATCGAGACGAGCCGGGTCGAACTTCTGCTCAAGCCAGACGTCGACGGAACCCCGTCGGCAGAGCGGGCAAGTGCGCTCCTGCATGCGCATGGCAGCGCTGGCGGTTGGATTTGTCACAGCGCGGCCGGCGGATCATCCAGCGCGTTGCGGATTTCCCCGTCGCGCACGATGCTGCGTCTCAGAAAGTGCGGTCGTCGCTTCACCTCTTCGAAAATCTTGGCGATGTATTCGCCGATCAGGCTGACCGCCAGCAGCGTCGTCGCGCCGAAAAAGGACTCGACGAGCAGCACGGTAGTGATGCCCTTCGGCGTCAGTTCCGGGAACAGCAGGCGCCCCACCACCTGAAACACGACCAGCAACGCGACCAGGACGCAAAGTACGATGCTGAACGCCGTCAACACATTGAGCGGGGTGTTGCTGAACGACAGGATGCCCTTCTTCGCCCAGCCCAGATTCTTCAGCAGGTTATTGGTGCTGTGGCCGAACATGCGCTCGGGCCTCACGTAATCGACGCCGGTCTGCCGGAAGCCCGCATAGGCGCGCACGCCACGCAGGAACAGATCGCGTTCGGGAAACTGGAGCAGGCAGCGCACGACGCGCTTGTCGATCAGCGAGAAATCGCCGGCATCGTGGGGAATGCGGATATACGAGAAGCGGTCGAAGATGCGGTAGAAGACTTTGTAGGCCAGCCCCATGTACCACGGCGCTTCGCGCTTGACGCGGCGGCCGAAGACGACGTCGTAGCCGGCACGCCATTGCTCCAGAAACTGCTCAATGAGTTCGGGCGGATCCTGCAAGTCGCCGTCGAGCAGCACGCAGGCGTTCTTGCTCGACAGTTCCATGCCGCTGCGAAACGCAGCCTGCGACCCGAAATTGCGTGAGTGGCTGATGCCGATAACATGGCGATCGTCGGCCGAAATGGCGCGGATCACCTCTTCCGAGTCGTCGGGGCTGCAATCGTTGACGAAGATGATTTCGTAGTCGACGCCCAGCCGCGTCAGCGTTTCCGTCAGGCGTCGATGCATGACCGGGATCGCCTGCCCATCCTTGTAGCAGGCGATAACGGCACTGATGCTGTAACGACGATCCACCCCGCTTTGCTTGCTCGCCGACACATAGGCCTGCGCGTCGGGCAAGGCTCGATACCAGTCCGTCATCCGCCGCAGGCCTTCGTCGAATGAAGTACGTGCCCGCCATCCGAGCAGCCGTTCTGCCTTGGCCGCATCGGCATACCAGTTCTGCACATCCCAGTCGCGCGCCGCCATCGTGTAGCTCGGCTCGGCGGCGATGCCGAACAGCGCCCGCGCCACCGCGGTTACGTCGGCAATGGTGGTACAACGGCCGCTGCCGATGTTGACCGAATCGCCGTAGCAGGCGGGCCGCAGATGCAGCGCGGCGTCGATGTACGCCTCGCAGGCATCGTCGACATAGACAAAATCGCGGGAAATGCGCGGATCGACAAAGGGCGGCAATTCGCCGGCGACGCCCTTGGCGACTACGGTGGGAATCAGGCGCGCCGCGTCCTCAAGAGGGCCATACACGGAGTAGAGGCGGAGATTGAGGCAGGGCAGGCCGCGATGCTTGCCCATGTAGTGGATCAGCCCCGCCGCCGCCACCTTCGACACCGCGTAGTGGCTATTCGGTTCCATCGCCTGGTCTTCGGTCGGTGCGGCGCTGCGGGTGCCGTATTCGGAAGACGATCCGGAATGGATATAGGCGCGAATGCCTCTGCCGGAAAGGGATTCGAGCAGGCCCACGGCAATGCCGACATTGGTGCGATAGACCAGCTCCGCCTCATTCTGGAACGAGTACGCGCCATAGCTGACGCAATCGAAAATCGTCAGTGGCGCCACCCGGTCCAGCATCAATTCGCGATTTGCCGGGATCAGCAGATCCGTCAGCAGCACGCTGGCCTCGGGCAGGCCTTCGAGCCGCCACGCCGGCAAGCGCGACGTGGTACCGAATACATCCTGGCGATGGCGCAACAGCAGACGCATTAGGTTGGCGCCGATGAAGCCGCTGGCGCCGAGGACGAGTATCGGGCCAGCCAGCCGCCTGATCTTGTCCGCGATGTCTTCGTTCATGAAGGACTCCCGGTGGCGGCAAGCCGTTCCAGAACGCTGTCCGGGTCGATGCCGCTTTCCTGTCGATGGAAGGCCTGCGAACCATAGCGACCCGACGGATAACCGACGGCATGGAAATGCAGGAATCGGGCGGGAGCAACTCCGCGCCGAGCCAGGGCCGCCAGCAACGCCTGCCCGGCACCGCCATGGGCGACATGTTCCTCGGCAACGGCAAACACCCGCCCGCTGCGCACTGCGTCGACCAACGGCGGCGGAATGTCCGCAAGGCCGTTCGGCATCACACTCAATACCCAAAGCGCAGGACGCACTGAGGGTTCCATGACCATCACTCTCTTCAGCAACGCGCCGGCAAGCGGTCCCACGGCCGCCAGAACAGGCCCGCCGCCATCGATCAGCAGTCGCCACGGCTGAAATGCCGGAACCTGAAATTCTGCGGGCTTCTCGCAGCGGCCGAGTCGGAGATACGCAGGGGCCGAATCCAGAGCCATCGTGCGGATGGCCGGTTCGACGTCGGCCGCAAAAGCCGGCACATACACGGCCATCCCCTGCAAGCCAAGCAACACGCCGTAATCCTCGATGGCGTGATGCGAAGGCCCCATCACGCCGTAGGCATAGCCGCCCCCATTGCCGACGATACGCACCGGCAGGCGGTTCAGGCAGACATCGTTGCGAATCTGCTCAAAAGGGCGCGCATAGGCAAAAGGGGCAATGCTGTAGGCCCAGGTATCGATACCGGATCGCGTCATGCCGGCCGCCACCGAAATCATGTTCTGCTCCGCCACCCCGGCATTGATGAAGAACCTCCCCATCGCATCGCGCAGCGGTTCGAGCGCCATGAAGCCGAGATCCCCGGTCAGGAACGCAAAAGGGCGTTCCTGAAACAACCGGCACCACGCGGAGCAAGCGACGCTCCTCACAATGGCTCCTGTTCAGCGAGCGCCTGCTCATACTGCCGGTCGTCCAGGGGCAGGTAGTGCCACTCCATGCGATTCTCCATAAAGGACACGCCCCTACCCTTGACGGTTCGCATCAGGACGAAACGCGGTTGTCCGACGCCGGGCCGGGCGGCCGTGCAAATGGCTTCCGCATCGTGGCCATCGATACCGACGACCTCAACGCCGAACGCCGCAATCCGCGTCTGCAGGTCGGCCATCGACGCCACGTCGCTGGTCGCGCCGAACCCCTGCAATCCGTTGACATCGACCAGGACCGTCAGGTTGTCGAGCTGATGATGATGCGCAAAGATCAGCGCCTCCCAGGTCGATCCTTCCTGCCACTCGCCATCGGAACACACACAATAGACTTGACCCTCCTGCCCTTGCAGCCTCTTGCCCAGCGCCAAGCCTGCCGACAGCGAGAGGCCATGACCGAGACTGCCAGTGGCGAAAACAATCTCCGGCATCCAGCCGGCAACAGGATGCGCCGCCAGTTGAGTGTTCTCGCCATGAAATTTTCGCAGATCATCGTCACTCAAGCGCCCCCGCGACCAAAGCGTCGCGTACAGCGCGCCGACCGCGTGTCCTTTCGACAGGACAAAGACGTCGCTTTCCTTAAGCACGGCATGATGCAGACAAAGCAGGGCATCGAGGCAGGATAGATTGCCGCCGATGTGACCCACTCCGCTCTCATGATGCATCCGGAGCAGGCGGCGGCGAACGACTCTTGCGAGGTTCTCGAATTCCGACTGAAAGTTCGACATACTGCCCAATAAATAGGAAGATAAAACTCGGTCGGCAATTCTGCCACGCCATACTGATAGCGATGTTCAATTGGCTGAAAAAGAAAGTCCTTCCGCCGACGCAGCGGACGCCGCCTGCCGGCGTCGCCGCAGCGCCGGACAACCGGTCGGTGACGCAAGGCGCGGCTGCCGCAGGCGAAGCCCATAGGATCAGAGCTAAGGCCTTTTTGCAGAACGGCGAATTGGACGCGGCCGTGAATTCCTACCGCCAGGCCATCGCTTTCGATCCGGGTCAGGTGGCGGCACATCGGGATCTGGGCTTCGTTCTGATGAATCTCGGCCAGACCGACGCCGCAGAGCAGTGTTTTCGCAATGCGCTCGCCAGCGCCGAAGTGGATGCCGCCGCACTGCAGGGTCTCGGCATCGTCGCCGCGCAGCGCGGCGATCTCACCTCGGCCGAGGCCCTGCTGCGGCGTGCGCTCGCCGCCGATGGCGACAACGCGGCCATATACGCCAACCTGGGCACCGCGCTCAGCCACCAGGGACGGTCGGCGGAAGCCGTTGCCGCCTATCGGCGCGCAAGCGTTCTGGAGCCCGCGTTCGCCGAAGCGCATTTCGGTCTGGGCAACGCATTGCAGTCGCAGGGAAAAGTTGCAGCCGCGATCGACGCCTACGACGCTGCCATCTCGCTGCAGCCGCACAGCGCCGATTTCCATAACAACCGGGCGGCGGCGCTCAACACGCTGGGACGCTTCGAAGAAGCCGAGCAAGGCAGCCGCCAAGCGTTGGCGCTGGGCGCGAGCAACCACCATGCCTACAACAACCTCGGCAACGCACTGCACGGGCAGGCGCGCGGCGAAGAAGCGATAGCCTGCTACCAGAAAGCCATCGACTTGCGCCGGGACTACGCCGAGGCGCACAACAACCTGGGCCGTGCCTTCCTCGACCTGGGACGAATCGAGGAGGCGGAAGCAGCCTACCGGCAGGCACTGCATGCCCGGCCGGAGTTTGCCGCGGCCATCGGCAACCTGGGCCTCGCCCTGCAGCGCCTGGGGCGGCTGGACGAAGCCGAGAGCTGCCAGCGGCAGGCGTTGCAACTCAACCCGGATCTGGCGGCGGCGCACGCCAACCTCGGTTACCTCCTTCACGACATGAGCCGCCTGCATGACGCCGAAGCCAGCTATCGGCGCGCGCTGCAGATCGCACCGGAAGATGCCGAGACCCATTGCAACCTCGGCATCGTCTTGCAGCATCTGGGGCGACAGGAAGAAGCAGAGGCCAGCTACCGGCAGGCGCTGCAACTCAAGCCGGACTACGCGGGCGCGTACAGCAACCTGCTGCTCGCCAGCCACTACCGGGCAGACCGCCACGGGGAAGCGACCGTCGCCAGTCATCGCGAGTACGACCGGCGCTTCGGCACGCCCCTGCGCCAGGCATGGCCCGTCCACGGCAACACCCGGGACCCCGAGCGTCGCCTCAGGATCGGATACGTCTCGCCGGACTTCCGCCAGCACTCCGTCGCCTACTTCATCGAACCCCTGCTGCGAGAACACGACGGCAAGGCAGTTGAGCTGTATTGCTACGCCGACGTCGGCAATCCGGATGCGGTCACGCGGCGCCTGCAACAGCATGCCGACCGCTGGCTGACGACCGTCGGCATGTCCGATGCGGCGCTGGCGCAGCGCATCGCCGACGACGGCATCGACATCCTGGTCGATCTGGCCGGCCATACAGCGCACAACCGGCTGCTCGCCTTTGCGCGCAAACCGGCGCCCATCCAGGTGAGCTGGCTCGGCTATCCACACAGCACCGGCCTGTCCGCCATGGACTACCGCCTGGTCGACGCGGTGACCGATCCGCCGGGCGAGGCCGACGCCGCGGCGAGCGAAGCACTGATCCGCCTCGACAGCGGCTTTCTTTGCTATGAGGCGCCGACGGCTGCTCCCGTGCCGGCACCGCCGCCCTCTCTGGGCGGAGACGGCATCACCTTCGGCTCGTTCAACAACCCGGCCAAGCTATCGCCGCCCACGCTCGACGCCTGGGCGCAACTGCTCGAACGCGTTCCGAATTCGCGCCTGCTCGTCAAGGGCAAGTGCTTCGGCGATGCCGGCGCCGCCGCCGAATTTCTGGCGCGGCTGGCGCAGCGCGGCGTGGACGCCCAGCGCGTCATCCTGCTCGGCTTGGTGGCCGCTGCATCCGACCACCTGGCTGCCTACGCGCAGGTCGATATCGCCCTCGACCCATTTCCCTACAACGGCACCACGACGACCTGCGAAGCGCTGTGGATGGGCGTTCCGGTGGTCAGCCGGCGCGGCGACCGCCACGCCGGGCGCGTCGGCGCCAGCCTCCTCGCGCAGATCGAGCTGACGGAACTCGTCGCCGCATCGACGCCGGCGTACGTGGACATCGCGACTGCGCTGGCCGCCGACGGTCCGCGCCTGCAAGAACTGCGGCGGACCCTGCGTGCGCGCATGACGGCCTCGCCGTTGTGCGCCGCCCCTGCCTTCGCGCGCAAGATCGAGGCCGCCTACCGCGCCATGTGGCGACGCCATTGCGACGGCGAGGATCCGCGCGCAGGCGATGTCGCCCGCTGACGCCGCGCGGCTCTGGAAACGACCCGGCAGCGCCGCCGATTCGACCGCTGCGGCGTTATGCACTAGAATTGGCCATCCGCAATCCGTGCATGAGGGGCGATATGATTTTCGAGTGGTTCAGGGCGCGCGAATTCACCAATTTCGGCGTCAAGCTGGCCGATTTCCTGGCCGAGCGCATTCCCAACAAATCGCCAAAGAAGGCGCCGGAAGCGCTGGCCAAACTGTTTGCGCAGGTCGATGATTTCAAGCAATCGCACAAGTTCAATCTGTACAAGAAGGCCAAGCTCGGCAACGCCTTCAAGTGGCGCTTGGTCGATCATGGCTACACCGACGAGTTTATCGAGGAAATGACGAAGGAACTGCTGCTTCGCCTTTGACGATGCACGACTGGTTGAAGCGCGTTCTTGGCGCCCGCCAGGCGCAGCCCGAGGAATCCGACGATGCTGCTGGCAACAATGGCCGCGGTTTAGCCTTCCTCGAGCGAGGACTGGCCGAGCAGGCCGAAACCTGTTTTCGCACGGCCATGAGTCGCGACGGAACGCTGGCCGAAGTCCATAGCAACCTTTCCGCGGCCTTGAACCTGCGCGGTCGCTTCGACGCCGCCGAGCAATCGAGCCGCACCGCCCTGCAACTGAATGCCCGGCTTGCCGGCGCCTACGTCAACCTCGGCAATGCGATGCTGTATCGCGGCCGCTACGGCGAGGCGAAAAGTCAATACCGGCGCGCCCTGACGCTGTCCCCCGAGTTGCCGGAAGCGAACATCCATCTGGCCCTGCTGGGGCAACCAACCTCCCATCTGGCAGCATCGATTCAACACTTCGAGGAACGGCTGCGGCAGCTTCCCGACTCGTTCGTCGCCTTGACGAGGCTGGGCCTGGCTTACCAGGCGATCGGCAATCTCGATGCGGCGTGCCACCAGTTCGAGCTGGCGCGCGCACTCCGCCCCGACCTCGCCGGCCCCTGGGCCAGCCTGGCAACCTTGTACGGTAGCCAGGGATGTCCGGAGCAGTCCCTGGCCTTGTTCGAAACTGCGCTGGCGATCAACGAAAATCCGATCTGGCGCAGCGCCTATCTGTTCTTTCTGCAATACAGCGATTGCCGTTCGGTCGAAGAAGTCTATCGGCAACACCTGGCCTGGGGCGAGCGCCAGGCCGCTTTCGCCGGAAACGCCCCGCGCTTCGACAACGCGCCGGTCGCCGACCGCAAACTGAGGATCGCCTATATGTCGGGCGACTTCTTCCTGCATCCGGTGGCGAACTTTCTTGAGCCCATTCTGCGCAGCCACGACAGGACCGCATTCACGGTGCATTGCTACGCCAACGTCTCCGAGCCGGACGCCGTTACCGCCAAACTCAAGTCACTTGTCGACTCTTGGCTCGATGTCGCAGCCATGTCGGACGAAGAGGTGTGCCGGATGATCCGAGCCGATGGCATCGACATTCTCGTCGATCTGTCCGGCCACACGCGCGGGCACCGAATGGGGGTATTGGCGCGCAAGGCGGCACCGGTGCAGGCAACCTATCTGGGTTACCCCGGCACGACGGGACTGGCCGCAGTCGACTTCCGGATCTCCGACGCCATATGCGATCCGCCAGGAAATTCCGACCGACTTCACGCCGAGAAGCTGTTGCGGCTGGATGGCTGCTTTGTTACCTATCTGCCGCCTGCCGATGCGCCAGAAGTCAGCGCGCCACCTTCAGCGACGCAAACTCACATCACATTCGGTTCGTTCAACAGCATCAACAAAGTCAATCGCCAGACAATCGGCCTGTGGTCCCAAGTTCTGCAAGCCGTTCCCGGTAGCCGCATGGTCATCAAGCACTTCGCCGCCAGTTACGGCGTCGCCCGCCGGAGGATATTCGACACGTTTGCCAAGTATGGTATAGATGAGCAACGCCTGACCTTGCTGCCTGCGCATCCGGATATTGCCGGTCACCTGGATCTGTATCGAGAGGTTGACATCGCCCTCGACTGCACGCCCTATAACGGCACCACCACCACTTGCGAGGCATTGTGGATGGGCGTTCCGGTCGTCACGCTGTCGGGCGACCGGCATTCGTCGCGAGTCGGTGCAAGCCTACTCAGTTGTGTCGGCTTATCCGAGCTCATAGCGACGAGTGCCGAGGATTACGTCGCCCGCGCCGCCCTATTTGCAGCAGACAGACAGTACTTGTATCGCCTGCGCCAGACCTTGCGTCGGAAACTTGAGATGTCCCCGTTATTGGAGGCAGCCGGCTTTACCGCCCGTATCGAGAGTGCCTACCGGGCTGCCTGGCGTCACTGGTGCGAGGCCGCGTCACTTCCAGACCACTAGATTGAGGCTGACGGGAATCCCTTCCACGACGCAGTTGCTGGTGTCGTTGAAAATACCGAACGACTGGACGCAGTCCACGCGCGAGAAGCCGGCAAGCCTGAGATATTCGAGGAGTATGTCGAGATTCAGCCCGATGCAATGGAAGTCGTTGGCGTCGATCTGACCGCCGAACATCATGCGCATGACGTTGAATCTGGCTGCCACCGGGAGCTTCCGGTCGAGAAAGAGTCCGCACAGCACGTCGAGATCCGGTACCGAAATCATGATCCTGCCGCCGTCAGCCAGCACGCGCCGCAGACCTTGCAATGTCGTATCCATTTTCGCCTGCGGCACGTGCTCCAGTACATGGCTGGCGTAGATCTCGTCGAACGCGCCGGCAGGAAACTGGCTCAGGTCGGTGATATCCCCGACATAGTCCACCTCCGGCCGCCGCTGGATGTCGAGTATCTTCCAGCCTGGCGTCCGCTGCTGGCCACCGATGTGCAGGCGAGCCGGCCGCTCCGACGGGACCTCGGCAAGCGGTGGGGGACGGTCGGAGAAATGGGAAAAGACGCCGTGCAGCAATCCCCTCAGGCTCATGGTGCGGTCACTCCGGTCGAACGACGGCTGGCGGACCGGGATGGTCCGGGGCCGGCGGCGGGACGATCTATTCGCCGCTGGCGATTGTAGACTCGATCACGCTCCGGCGGCCGGACTGGCGGCTGTTAATATGCCGCCGACGGATCCGCTGCGCGGCCGTCCGTTCTAGTGCTTAACGTGTGAGGCCGATGAGTTTTCTCAAATCTATTTTTTGCGGTCGCCGCCAACCCTCGCCCGACGCTGGAGACGCGGAGTCCATCGCGCTGAGTCAGGCTGAAACCGCCAAGGCGCGCGGCAACGAATGTCTTGCCCGCGGCGAACTCGACGCGGCGGCGTCCTGCTACCAGGACGCAATCCGGCTGCATCTGCGCTACGCCGAGGCCTACAACAACCTCGGCCATGTCAGAGCGCGGCAGAGGCGCTTTGCGGAAGCCGAACTCATGCTCGGCCAGGCGCTCGCCCTGAGTCCCGATCTGGTGCCGGCGCACTTCAACCTCGGCATCGTCGCCCAGGAGCAAGGATGCTTCGATCAGGCGCTGGCCTGTTTCGACAGAACCGTTGCACTCATGCCCGGGCACTCGGAAAGCCACTGGCGGCGCGGCATCATCCTGAACGATCGCGGCGACAACGAGGCTGCCATCGTCGCCTACCGGAGAGCCATTGCCATCGATCCGAACCTAGCCGAAGTGCATGTCAATCTGGGTGCCGCTTACATGCAGCTGAGCCGCTACGACGAGGCGGAAAGTCATTGCCGGCAGGCATTGGCCATCAACCAGCGGCGGATGGAAGAACATTTCGGCGGCCCGGCCGGCGACGACCGGGAGCGCGCCGACATTTCCTGCGCGATCAATCCCGATTACTTTCACGCCGCGCACTGGAATCTGGCCCTGATGCATCTGATGCGAGGCGACTACGAGACCGGACTGGCCCATTTCGAACGCCGCCTCCATCTGACCGGGGCAGTGCCCGCCTGGGCAACCGGCGCCCAGGCCTTCATGGCGGCCTACGGCACCGAGCGCTACTGGCGGCTGGACGAAGACCTGCGCGGCAGGACGCTGCTGGTTTGGACCGAGCAAGGTCTAGGCGATTCGCTGATGATGGCGCGATACCTGCCGCTTCTCAAGGCCACCGGGCTGGGCAGACTCGTGGTGCAGTGCGATCCGCCGCTGACCCGCCTGTTCGAACGGATGCCGGCGGTCGACGCGGTCGTACCGAAGATTCGGGAAGTGCCGCCGGACGGTTTTCACCGCCATTGCGCAATGACGAGCCTGCCTTACCTTCTGAGGACCCGCCTTGACAGCATTCCCAACCGGGTTCCCTATCTTGCGCCGGCAGACGACTCGATGCAGGCCTGGGCGGCACGATTGTCGGCCCTGCCCGGCCTCAAGGTCGGCATCGCCTGGAGCGGTAACAAGAACATGGACCGCGACCGGTGGCGCAGCATGCACCTAGCGAAATTCGGCCGCTTGCTACAGGTGCCCGACGTCACCTTGCTGAGCCTGCAAAAGGGCGAACCGGCCGCACAGGTGTGCGAACTGGGATGGCCGATTGTCGACTGGATGGACGAATGCGAGGACTTGCTCGACACGGCGGCGTTGGTCGCAGGCCTCGACCTCGTCGTCACCGTCGATACGGCGATCGTACACCTGGCGGGCGCGCTGGGACGGCCGGTCTGGCTGCTCAACCGCCACGAGAGCGAATGGCGCTGGATGCTCGGGCGGCGGGATTCGCCCTGGTACCCATCGCTGCGAATCTTCCGCCAACCGACCCAACACGACTGGGAGGCGGTAGTGTCGCAGGTCGCGGACGAACTGGCGGCTTTCGCCGCCCGCCTATCGCCATGAAGTTCAATATGGGTTGCGGCTACAAGAAACTGCCCGGCTACGTCAACGTCGATGCCGCGCCCGCTTGCGCGCCCGACGTGGTCTTCGATCTCGAATGCCTGCCGTGGCCATGGGCAGACGCCGTCGCCGATACGGTCCTGTTCAACCACTCGCTTGAGCACATGGGACAGGATCCGCAGCGGTTTCTCGGCATGATGCAGGAACTCTACCGCATCTGTCGGAACGGCGCGGAGCTGTTCATCAACGTGCCGCATCCCCGCCACGACGTCTTCATCGGCGATCCGACGCATGTGCGCCCGGTCACGCCACTCATGCTGTCGCTTTTCGACAAGGCGCAGAACGACTACTGGAAGGCGGCCGGCGGAGCCAATACGCCGCTTGCCCACTATCTGGGCGTCGACTTTCGCCTGACCGGAACGACTTACGTTCTGGATGAGCCGTATGCCACCCGCTTCGACACGGGCGAACTCGATATCGCGACGATCGAGAGCATGGCGCGCCAGTACAACAACGTGATCATGGAGTACCAGTTCCGCCTTGCGGTGCTGAAGGAATAAGCCGGCGCATGCCAATCCCATGATCGCTTGGAATGCGCTGCTGCTGCCCCTCCTGTGTTCCTGCGCCGCCGTGGGATTTGCGCTACTGGCCGGTTCGCCGATCGCCGAATTCGCACTCTGGCTCAACCACGGCGAACCGCTCCCGGCGACCTTCGGCCGCGAGTCGTTCGAACGCCTTGCGGTGCTGGGGTTCTACGCCCTCTACTTGCCGTGCGCACTCGCCGCGGCGTACAGGCCGCCGGCCTTCGCCGGCGACCGGCTGTCGGGCGCGCGGCTATCGGCCTGGCTCGCCATGCTGCCGTGGGCCTTTCTTCTCCTGCTGTTCCTGTTTGCCGCCGAAAAGACTCCCTACCGCACCGCGACGCTGTCGTTTGCGGATTGGAGCTTCTTCGCGCCGTTCAGAACCGTCGGGCTGGCCGAAGCCGGTCTGGCGCTCTTGCTCGCCGCGCTGTGGTTTCTCGAAGCGCGCGGCGACTCGCTGGCCAGAAAGCTCGGTAGCGCCATCCTGGTCGCAGGCATCGTTCTCTACGCGCGCTTCGCGTGGCTTCTGGCCTTCACGGTTCCGCCCCAGGGGTTCGCGCTCGATGCCGATACCCACCATCATGCCGTCGTCCTGGCGCCGATCGTGGACTTCTTGCTCGTCGGCGGCACCGACATGTCGCAATACGGCGGCTATTACGTCTGGGTAGCCCTGCTGGCAAAGCTTGCCGGCGTCGGTTTCGCCGACGTCTACGAGGCCTTGTGTGCGGCCTTTTTCGTCTTTCTGTTCTTCGGCTACGTTCTGCTGCATCTCGCCGTCAGGAATGCCTCGGGCAGCAACGGCGCTGGCGTCATGACGGTGTTCGCGGCGGTGTTCCTGTCGGGAATGTCCACGCGCGGATTCACCTATCTGCAGATCGAGCCGATACGGCACTTCTTCCCGCTATTGTTCCTGTGGCTGGCGACGACGCGCGCCGCGGCGAACCCGAAATTCATCGGCGCGGCCGCCTTGCTGTTGCCGCTGGCCTTGCACTGGAACACCGAAAGCGGCCTGGCGGCAGCGGGTTCCTGGTTCATGCTGTGCGCGGCGCGGGCAGCAGAACCGAAAGTCCTGCCGGCCTGCATCGCCCGGTATTTCGTGCTGCCGCTGCTCGCGGGTGGCGCGATCCTGTACGGCGTTCTGCAGGGGATAGGATTCCTCGTCCATGCCGACCCTGCCGCGTCCGATCCGCTGGCCACGGTGCACGCCCTCATCCGGTTCGGACTGGCCGGCTTCCGGGGCGAACCGATGCCGGGGTTCCACTTTTGGCAACTGGCCGCGGGCCTGGCGTGCCTGGCGGTCGCCCTGGGGCTGCGGGACAGGCGGTATTTGGCGTCAAGTCCGCGGCAGCGTTTCTACCTGGCTGCCGGAGTGTCCGGATTGCTGCTGCTGGTCTATTACTCCGGCATCAGCGTGCCGGGCAACCTGCGTGCCTTCATTTTTCCGGCAGTCGCCGTCTGCACGGTCCTGGCGCTGGAGTGCCTGTCCTCGGTGCGGGCGCGCTTCCGATCCGGCGCCACCGAACCCGCGATCTCGTTCGAGCTTTCGCTGGCCGACGTGCCGGCGCTGGCCGCCGTCCCCTGGCTAGCGCTCTGCGTCTGGTTTGCCGCCTTCGGCATGCGCGCGGACGGCTGGTGGCAGTCCCAGTCCACGGCATCGCGGGTCGTTGCGGCCAGGGACTTCGCCCTGATCGAGCGCATTTGTCCAACCCTCGAAGGCGCCGACGTGGCCATGGTCTCCCAAAACGCCTGGCTCTGGAGTCTGGCCTGCCGCCGGCCCTTCAATATCGGCCGCCCGCATCAGGGGATGGTCATCACGCCGGCGGCGGCAGCGAAGTGGCGCCAGGCCCTGAACCGGGCCGACGTCATCGTGCTCGAGGCCGACGCCATCGATCCGGCCTTGCCGGACTATGCGCGCATGGCGGAAAAGAAGGACGAACTGGACCGCATCGTCACCGCGCGCAACTTCGCGAAGCTGGAACTGGCGGACGCCGACGGACGGAGAATGATGTTCTTCATGTCGGCGGAAAACCGCCGCATGTTCGCCGCCGCCCTCGGGTTCCAGCTCATGCCAGGCAGCGCAGCCGCTCGCTGATCGCGGCGATCGGTTCCGCCCAATCGCCGGCTGCCCGCTGCCGGAACAGACTGGCCGTCGGATACCAGGGCGAGTCCTGGCGATCGACCAGCCACCGCCAATCCGCAGCGAAAGGCAGCAGGATCCAGGTTGCCCTGCCCAAGCCGCCTGCCAGATGCGCCGGCGACGAATCGACCGAAATCACGACGTCGAGGCTGCTTATCGCGGCGGCCGTCTCGTCGAAGTCGACCAGTTCGGCATCCAGCGCGAGGACGTTCCCGCAGCCGGCGAGCATGCCGCGTTCCTCGGCTGTCAGTCCCTTCTGCAAGGCGACGAACCGAATCGCCGGATGATCGCCGATCAAGGGCAACAGACGCGCCAGGCCGAGCGAACGATTGCGGTCGTTGAGGTGGCCGGGGCTGCCGCGCCAGACGAGTCCCACCTGCGTGCGTTGCGGCGCTGCCAGCCGCTCCCGCCAGTACGCCGTACGTGCGCGGTCGACGACCAGATAGGGACCGGACTGCGGTATCGCCTCTTCCGCATGCGTGCGCATCGCCAGCGGCAGGCTCATGATCGGAATTCGGAAATCCAGCCCCGGCGGACAGGGATCTCCGCCGACATGCGCCGCCGGGAAGCTCCGCTGCAACAGGACCTGCAGCGGGCCGGGGCAATACAGCCAACACTCGATGCCGCGGTCCGCAAGCACGGCCAGGTACCGCACCATCTGCAGGGTATCGCCCAGGCCTTGCTCGGATTGGACCAGCAGTCGCATGCCTGGGTCGGTCGCCTCTCCCTGCCAGACGCGATAAGGCGTCGCGGGCAGAGGCTCCCTGCCCGGTCGCACCCACCGCAGTTCGCAGTCGAGCCAGCCGGCAGCATAGCGGCCCAGTGCAAGTAAGGCGAATCCCCGATTCAACCGGGCGTCCGCATAATCCGGCTGGTGCAGGAGCGCATGGTCGTAGCTGGCGACAGCCGCTTCCAACTCGCCCCGATGGTGCAGGACGACGCCGAGATTGCGATGCGCGTCGGCGAAATCCGGGGCGTACGCGATCGCCGCACGGTAGCTGGTCGCGGCCTCGTCCTCATTGCCCTGCGCCTGCTGCACCACGCCCAGATTGTTGTGCGCCCCGGCGTGGTCGGGTTTGAGTGCCAGCGCCTGACGGTAATTCTCCACCGCTTGGTCCAGCCGGCCCTCGGCGTAACAGGCATTCCCGGCATGGCAATACTTTTCCACTAGAGTCGGGTCCAGCGCGTGCGCTTGGCGAAGACTGGCCTGCGCCGCGTCAACGTCCCCCATGTCCGTCATCAACTGGCCCAGGTTGTAATGGGCGTTGGCCAAACCCGGCGCGAGGCGCAATGCCTGTTCCAAGCAATCTCTGGCCTCGGCCAGACGCCGTTGCTGCCTGAGGACGAGGCCCAGATTGTTGTACGCGTCGGCATACAGCGGATCGGCCGCTATCGACAGCCGGTAACGCTCCGCGGCCCGAGCGAGGTCGCCGGCAGCGAGAAACGCGTTGCCCTGCTGCTTGAAATCCGCCGCAGCAGGCGCGGTCCGCAGCTTCGTTGCGTCCAATTCATCGCGCATCCGGACGAGGACGGCAGCCCAGTCGCCCTTTTCGGCTTGCGTGAAAATGCGCAGCGTCGGATACCACGGCGAGTCGTCGCGCCCCAGCATCCAGCGCCATTCGCTTTCATGGCGGTTAAGCAGCCAGACGGGACGCCCCAGCGCTCCCGCCAGATGCACGACCGCTGTATCGACGCCGATGACCAGATCGAGATTGGCGATCAGCGCCGCCGTGTCCAGCAGGTCCTGGCAATCGTCCATCCAGTCGTTGATGGGCCAGGCGCCCGCCTTCAGTTGGGCCGCCGGCTCGCCCTTCTGCAGGCTGACCCAGTCGATGCCGGGAAGCGCCATGAGCGGGGCAAATGCTGCCAGAACGATGCTGCGCAAGGCGTCTTTGGGTTGCGCCTTGTTGCCGCCCCAGACCAGGCCGACCCGGTAGCCGCGCAGCGTCGCGCAGCGCGCGCTCCAGCGGTCCACGCTTGCCGCCGGAACGTGCAGATAGGGCACGCCGCATGCGGCGAGGCTATCGGGACCGGCGGCGAAGCGGGCCGGCAGGCTGAAAGTCGAAACATGCAGATCGAAAGCGTCGTCGGCAAGCGGATCCGTCTTCGCCACCACGCGATCAACGTTGTCCAGCGTCTCGATGATGCGGACCAGCGGCGGATCGGCATAGACGATGACTTCCGCTGCGCCGCGCGCCTTGAGCAGGGGCAGGTAGCGCATGGTCATCAGTGTGTCGCCCAATCCCTGTTCCGCCCATACCAAGAGCCGCTTGCCGCGCAAATCGGCGCCGTCCCAGTAGCGCTCGCTGCCGAAACGGGGCAGGTAGTTCTTGACGTCGTCCAGTTGCATCGAGCCGTCATTGACCGCAACGACGCCGAGGCGCCGCTCGAAGTGATCCCAGGTCGCGCGCGAATAGTCGCCGTGCAGCAAGGACAGCAGCGCCAGATTCCAGTGCGCCTGCACGTAGTCGGGCTGCAATGCGAGCGCCTGCCGGTAAAGCGCGCGGGCCTGGTCGGCATCCCCGCGTGCCTCGACGCAGACGCCCAGCAGGTAAGCCGCGTCGGCCTGCAGGAATTGCTCCAGCGCCATCCGGTAGTGCGGTTCGGCCGCATCGTTCCGGCCCAACTTGCCGTGGCAACGGCCGACATTGACGCGAATGCCGGGCAGCGCCGGATCTATGCCGAGAGCCGTTTCGTAGCAGGCAAGCGCCTCCTCAAACCGCCGCTGGCGAAACAGCGCGTTGCCGAGCCGCCAGTGGCACTCGGGCATCCCCGGCATGCGGGCGGCAGCCTGCCGAAAGCACTCTTCGGCGACGTCGTGCCGTTCCAGCTCCGCGGCGACGACCCCCTGGTTGAGATAGGCAGGGCCTAGGTCGGGACTGAGGTTCAGCGCCATGTCGAGCATCGCCGCGGCTTCGGCGAAACGCTGCTGCTCCTTGAGGACGAATCCGAGATTGTTGTAGGCCTCGGCATAACCCGAATTCAACTCGACGGCGTCACGATAGCACGCCGCTGCCTGCTCGAATTCGCCACGGGCCAGATGCCCGTCGCCGCGAAGTTTGGCGGCTGCGGCGCGCGCGGGATCGGCAAGGACTCGGTGCCGGGGCGACGACGCCTTCAGCTTGCGAAAAATGGATCCGAGCAGACTCATCGCCGTGGCTGCAGGCCGGCTTCAGCCCCCGGAGGCGCCACCAAAGAAAAACCCCTCCGCAGAGGGGTTCTTGTCCAGCCGGTTCGACCGCCGGTCAGCAAACTGCCGGGGCCGTCGTGCAGGAACCCGTCTTCGCCCAGGTGACCTGGCCGTTGGAGCCCACGGTTGGGGTCAGGATCCAGGTCTGGCCGGTCAGACCCTGGGTCGCAATCGCCGTCGCCGTGATGACGCCGGCGGTGCTGACCGCGATCGTGCCGTAGGTGGACGTCGCCACTGCGGGTATGTCGCCGGCACCAGCCGTGACGCCGGTGATGGAAGTGCCGCTGACGCAGGAGCCGTTGGCGACGCACAGTTCGACGCCGGTCTTGATGCCGCCAGAAATGTTCGGCAGTTCGGTGAACTTCGCCTTGGCGGTGTAGTTCTGATAGTTCGGGATCGCAACCGCAGCCAGAATGCCGATAATGGCAACGACGATCATCAGTTCGATCAGGGTAAAGCCTTGTTGAATCTTGCGCATAGTAGGTCTCCGAGAAAATCGCACTGGAGCGTGCGGTAGGGTTAACGCAATATTTGAGCCAGAAAAGACCCACTTATATTTAAAGCTATTTAGCGGGACGGTATCGGTTTTGCAATTGATTCAATGTCAATAAGTGACGTTTTTCGTCACTCAACTAGGGGTTGTACCCCGGAATCTTCCCCTCATCCACCGCATCGATCTGCTGCCCGTCGAGGAACTGCTCGGCATACTTGAGATAGACCTTCTCGCGCACGAAGACGTCGAAAAGGTCGGGATCGATGTGGCCGCCCTCGCTGAACTTGCCCATGATGCTG
>JACRIY010000076.1 GCA_016235805.1 Rhodocyclales bacterium | reverse complement strand
GATCTCGAGGATGCGGCCGGAGAAGATGTTCTTCTTACCTTGTTTGGCCACGGTCAGCAGGCCCGCCTTGATGGCGTAAAGCGGAATCGCGTTGACCAGGTCGCGCAGCGTGATACCGGGCTGCAGCTTGCCCTTGAAGCGCACCAGTACGGATTCCGGCATGTCCAGCGGCATGACGCCGGTAGCGGCGGCGAAGGCGACGAGGCCCGAGCCGGCGGGGAAGGAAATGCCGATCGGGAAGCGGGTGTGGCTGTCGCCGCCGGTGCCGACGGTATCCGGCAGCAGCAGGCGGTTGAGCCAGGAGTGGATCACGCCGTCACCCGGGCGTAGCGAAATGCCGCCGCGCGCGGTGATGAAGGAGGGCAGGGTGCGGTGGGTCTTGACGTCGACCAGCTTCGGGTAGGCGGCGGTGTGGCAGAAGGACTGCATCACCAGGTCGGCGGAGAAGCCGAGGCAGGCGAGGTCTTTCAGTTCGTCGCGGGTCATCGGGCCGGTGGTGTCCTGGCTGCCGACCGAGGTCATCTTTGGTTCGCAGTAGGTGCCGGGGCGCACGCCCTTGCCCTCGGGGAAACCGCAGGCGCGGCCGACCATCTTCTGCGCCAGCGAGAAGCCCTTGCCGGAATCGACCGGCGGCTGCGGCAGGCGGAACAGGGTGGAGGCGGGCAGGCCGAGGAACTCGCGGGCCTTGCCGGTCAGGGCGCGGCCGATGATCAGGTTGATGCGGCCGCCGGCGCGCACTTCGTCGAGCAGCACTTCCGACTTGTAGTCGAAGGTGGAAATCGTGGCGCCGTTCTTCTCGACCTTCTTGTCATAGGGGTAGATCTCGATGACATCGCCCATGTTCATCTGTGCGACATCGCACTCGATCGGGAAAGCACCGGCATCTTCCTGGGTGTTGAAGAAGATCGGGGCGATCTTGTTGCCCAGGCAGAAGCCGCCGAAGCGCTTGTTGGGAACGAAGGGAATGTCGTCGCCGGTCCACCACAGAACCGAGTTGGTGGCCGACTTGCGGCTGGAACCGGTGCCGACCACGTCGCCGACGTAGGCGACGGCGTGGCCTTTCTTCTTCAATTCCTCGATCAGCTTCATCGGGCCGACGGTGCCCGGCTGGTCCGGCGTGATGCCGTCGCGCGCGTTCTTCAGCATGGCCAGCGCATGCAGCGGGATGTCGGGGCGGCTCCAGGCGTCAGGCGCGGGAGAGAGGTCGTCGGTGTTGGTTTCGCCGGTGACCTTGAACACGGTGACGGAGATCTTCTTCGGCACTTCGGGACGCTGGGTGAACCATTCGGCATCGGCCCAGGACTGCATTACGGCCTTGGCGTTGGCGCTGCCGGCCTTGGCCTTCTCGGCGACGTCGTGAAAGAAGTCGAACATCAGCAGCGTGGATTTCAGCGCCTTCGCGGCGACGGCGCCGACTACGGCGTCGTCGAGCACGTCGATCAGCGGCTTGACGTTGTAGCCGCCGACCATGGTGCCGAGCAACTCGGTGGCCTTTTCGCGCGATATCAGCGCGCAGGCTTCCTCGCCCTTCGCCACGCGGGCAAGGAACTCCGCCTTGACCTTGGCCGCATCATCGACACCGGCGGGAACGCGGTGGGTGATCAGGTCGACCAGGAAGGCCTCTTCGCCCTTGGGCGGATTTTTCAGCAGGGCGACCAGGTCGGTGGCTTGCTGCTTGCTCAGGGGCAGGGGCGGAATGCCGAGGGCGGCGCGTTCGGCGACGTGTTGGCGATAGGCTTCAAGCATGGTGAGGTCCTCTCGTTGGAAGCGGGTGGTTGATGTTGTCTAGCTGGATGCGGATGGCGAATGGAAGAAGCGGTGCCTGGCTTCCGCCGGCAATGCGGCGCCGGTGGCATGGGCGCGGCGCAGCAGCTCCCAGTAGTAGCGATAGGAGGCGCGGTCGTGCAGGCGGCCTTCCCAGGAGATCGGTCCCCAATTGGCGTTCTGTGCCGCGAGCAGGATGCCGGCGGCTTCGGTGACTTCGGCGAAGTTCGGGCGCATGGCTTCGACGATGGGCTGGATCTGGCGCGGATGGATGCTCCACATGCGCAGGAAGCCGAATTCCTCCCGCGCGCGTCGCGCGTCCTCGCGCGCCACGTCGGGATCGGTGAGTTCGGTGGTCACGTTGTGCGCCGGAACCACGCCGTTGCCCAGCGCCGCCGCGGCGATTTCACACTTGGCGCGCGCCACCAGCGGATGCGTGAACTGGCCGGGCGAACGCATCGCGGCGCCCGGAATCGCGCCGTGGTGCGCGCTGACGAAGTCCATCAGGCCGAAATCGATGGTTTCGACATGCGGCAGTGTGGCGATCTTCCATACCTCGTGCAGCGCGCCGGGCGTTTCGACCAGCACATGCACCGGGATGTCGTGGGCGATGCCATGCCGTTGGCGGACTTCGTCGATGGCGACGATCTGGGTCAGCGCATCGTCGGCGCTGCCGACCTTGGGCAGGACGATGTAGGCGATGCGCTGGCCGGCGCGGCCGACGAGGATGTCGAGGTCATCGCGCCAGTGCGGATGGGTCACGTCGTGGATGCGCACGCCGAGGCGGCCGTAGCGGTTGGCCGGTTCGAGCAGCAGCGCGGCCAGCATCGCGGCGTGCTCGGCTTCGCGTCCGGCGGGGGCGCCGTCCTCGCAATCGCCCGTGATGTCGAACACCGGCTGCTCGTCGATGGCCAGTTCGACCTGCAGTTGCAGGGCCTTGCGCAAATTCTTTTCGGATCCGGCGAAGTGCTCGCAGGCAGCGAGCGCCGGAAAGGGCTTGACGCCCGGAAACAAAACGGCGGCAGGATGAAGCGTCGGGCTCACGCTGTTGCGAGTCCGTTGATCCACTTCATCCTGTCGCGTTTCATCAGCCGAGGAGGCTGGCGACGCCGGCTTGTTCTTCCTGCAGCTCGGCCAGGGTCTTGTCCATCATGGTGCGCGAGTACTCGTCGACCGACAGGCCTTCGACGCGCTTGTATTCGCCGCCTTCGCAGGTGACCGGCACGCCGTAGATGATGTCCTTCGGAATGCCGTAGGAACCGTCCGACGGGATACCCATGGTGACCCACTTGCCCTTGGTGCCCAGGGCCCAGTCGCGCATGTGGTCGATCGCGGCATTGGCGGCCGAGGCAGCCGAGGAGGCACCTCGGGCGGCGATGATGGCGGCGCCACGCTTGCCGACGGTCGGGATGTACTCGTTCTTGTACCAGGCTTCGTCATTGACGGCGGCCGGAGCGGCCTGGCCGGCGACGGTGCAGAAGCGCAGGTCCGGATACATGGTGGGCGAATGGTTGCCCCAGACGATCATCTTCTCGATGTCATTGACCGACTTGCCGGTGCGGGTGGCCAGTTGCGACACGGCGCGGTTGTGGTCCAGGCGCAGCATGGCGGTGAAATTCTTGGCGGGCAGGCTGGGAGCCGACTTCATGGCGATGTAGGCATTGGTGTTGGCCGGGTTGCCGACGACGAGAACTTTGACATTGCGCGATGCGACTTCGTTCAGGGCGCCGCCTTGTTCGATGAAGATCTTGGCGTTGTCCATCAGCAGGTCCTTGCGCTCCATGCCCGGGCCGCGCGGCTTGGCGCCGATCAGCAGCGCGTAGTCGGCATCCTTGAAGGCGACCTTGGCATCGCCGGTGCCGACGATGCCGGCCAGCAGGGGGAAGGCGCAGTCGTCGAGTTCCATCATGACGCCCTTGAGTGCGGCCTGGGGCTTTTCGGACGGATGCTCGAGCAGTTGCAGGATCACGGGTTGATCCTTGCCCAGCATGTCGCCGGCGGCAATACGGAAGATTGCGGCATAACCGATTTGGCCGGCGGCGCCGGTCACTGCGACACGAACGGGGGCTTTTGCCATTTGTAGAACTCCTGTATCAGTTTTGAATCGATTGGTCGAGACAGCGGGAAATTGGCGGTTCCGCGGGCTGGGCGTCGCGCCGGAAGCGCCGCGAATGATACGTCAGGTTTCAGGCATGGATGTTAAGAGCAATGCTGCGCTGTGTCAATATCCAATTATTATCTTATATAAGACATAAGACACACTCTGGACGAGGCTGGAAAAATATGTTCAAATGACGGCCATGCCGCAATCTGACGTAAGCCCCAAGGGGCAATCCTCCGGAACGCATCGCACCGGCGCCGCAACGGCGACGTCCCACAAAGGGGTCGTGGCGGCCGTGTCGCCATCGCCGACTTTCAGCCCCTTGTACCGGCAGATCAAAAGCCTGCTTCTGCAGCGCCTCGAATCGGGCGAGTGGCGACCCGGCGAGGCCATCCCCAGCGAATCCGAACTCGCGATCCGCTTCAACGTCAGCCAGGGCACGGTACGCAAGGCGATCGACGAAATGGCTGCGGAAAACCTGCTGCTGCGCCGCCAGGGCAAGGGCACCTTCGTCGCCTCGCACGATGACCCGCGCGCCTTCTTCCGCTTCCTGCGACTGGTGCCGCTGGCCGGCGGCATCGAGCAGGCGCAGAGCGTTCCGCTCGAATGCTGGCGCGCCAAAGCCGGCCCCGAAGTCGCGCGCATGCTCGAACTGAACATCGGCGATCCGATCAACATCGTGCGCCGCCTGCTCAAGTTTTCCGGAAAGCCGGTGGTTGTCGACGAGATCTACCTGCCAGGCAGCATTTTCGGCACCGTGACCTTGGACATGCTGAGTGACTACCAGGGATCGCTCTACAGCTTTTTCGAGAACCAGTTCGGCGTGCGCATGATCCGCGCCGAAGAGCGCCTGCGCGCCGTGCCGGCCGACCGTTCCAGCGCCGAATTGCTGAACGTGGCGGAAGGCAGCCCGCTCCTTTCCGTGGAAAGGGTCAGCTTCTCCTATGCCGACAAGCCGGTGGAGTGGCGTAGGGGGCTGTACGCAACCAGCGAACATTGTTATTTCAACGAGCTCGGTTAGTAGGTGCATTAATTTTTGTTTTCCTGTGATACGGATTGTTTTATAGTGCGGCGCATCATAAACGGAGAGATCTACCTATGTCAGAAATGACCAAGCAGCGTCCGAAGCATCTGGCGCTCCATGAGATTCGACTGCCCCTGGCGGGATTCGCATCCATCCTGCATCGCGTCAGCGGCGCCGGCCTTTTCCTAATGCTGCCGCTGCTGATCTGGCTGCTCCAGTTGTCGCTGGGTTCGACCCAGGACAGCGCAACGATGTTTGCTGCCGTCACCGGGAACTGGCTGGTGAAACTGATCCTGCTCGGACTGCTCTGGGCCTTCCTGCACCATTTCTGCATGGGCATCCGCATCCTGCTGATCGACATCCACGTCGGCGTGGAAAAGCAGCAGGCCCACAACTCGGCGATGACGGTGATGGTGGTCAGCCTGGCGCTGACGGCGATCCTCGGCCTCAAACTGCTGGGAGCCTACTGAAATGCAAAGACTCGTCGTCGGGGCCGGTTACGGCCTCAAGGATTGGCTGGCGCAGCGCATCACCGGCGTCGTCATGGCGGTATTCACGCTGATCATGTTCGCCGCCGCGCTCGGCGGCGCGATGGCGTCGCGCGAAGCCTGGCAGGCCTTCATGGCCAACGGCTTCATCCGCTTCCTCAGCTTCCTGTTCATCGTCAGCCTGTGTTACCACGCCTGGGTCGGCGTGCGCGACATCTGGATGGACTACCTCAATTCCGCGGCGCTTCGTCTGTTCCTGCATGTGATGACGCTGCTTGCCCTGGTCGGCTACGCCGGCTGGGCCATACAGATCATCTGGAGGCTGTGAGAGTGAATTACACCGTTCGCAAATTTGATGCGGTCATCGTCGGCGCCGGCGGCGCCGGGCTGCGTGCTGCAATCCAGTTGTCCGAGGCCGGCTACAAGACCGCCGTGCTGACCAAGGTTTTCCCGACACGCTCGCATACGGTCGCGGCGCAGGGCGGCGTTGCCGCCAGCCTGGGCAATTCGGAGGAAGACCACTGGCACTGGCACATGTACGACACCGTCAAGGGTTCCGACTGGCTCGGCGACCAGGACG
>JACRIY010000077.1 GCA_016235805.1 Rhodocyclales bacterium | reverse complement strand
GCGCTGGGCCGCGCCACCGGCATCCACATGGCCACGCTGGAGGAAGTCTCGGGCTACTTCGCCTGGCTGTGCGAACGCGAGGGCCTGCCGCAGGGCAAGATCATGCAGTACGACCCGGCGCTCTACGAGCACCAGGTGCCCGGCGGCATGATCTCCAACCTCAAGGCGCAGCTGCAGGTGATGAAGATGGAGCACCGCCTGCCGGAGATCCTGGAAGAAGCGGCGCAGGTGCGGCGCGACCTCGGCTACCCGATCCTGGTGAGCCCCTTCGCCCAGTACATCATCACCCAGGCGGTGATGAACGTGGTGCAGGGCGAGCGCTACAAGACCATCCCCGACGAGGTGCGCAAGTACGCCATGGGCTATTACGGGCGGCTGGCCGCCGAGCCCTCGGCCGAATTCCTCGAACGCGCCAAGCTCAAGCCCGGCGAGCTGGTCAGCGAGCGTCCCGGCGATCACGTCGCGCCGGGCCTGCCGCGCCTGCGCCACGAGCTCGGCGCCGGTGCCAGCGATGAGGACCTTCTTCTGGCGGCCTTCTACGGACCCGAATTGCTCGCGCCGCTGAAGAAGCCGCAGCCTGAGTACCAGTTCCGGACCTCGCCGCTCTACGAGCTGATCCGCTACCTGGGCAACAAGGCGGACATCACGGGGGCGAAACTGAGTTTCGCCGGCACGGAAATCGGGTTCAGCAGGTGAGTCACCGCATCGGCATCACGTCGTACACATCGCAACATCCACAAGAGAGAGGAGAACGGCAAATGACAACTCAAGGACCACTCAAGACGCTGCGGCGCCTGGCCGGGCCCATCCTGGCCGCCGGCGCACTGGCACTCGCCGCGCCGGCGCTGGCGCAACAGAAGGCCACCGACTGGGGCTGGCCGCAGCCCTACGAGAAGATTTCGGACAAGTCGGTGCAATGGCTCAAGGACAAGGGCTGGTGGCCGCTGCAGATCGCCTTCCAGCCGCCCTGGTCGGGCCAGAACACGATCAACCTGGTGATGGACAAGCAGGGCCTGCTCGCCAAGCGCGGCATCGAGGCCAAGCTGCAGGCCTTCCCCTCCGGCCCGGCGATCAACGAGGTCATGATCTCGGGCCGCTTCCAGGTGGGCAACGGCGGCAACTTCCCCTTCACCTCGCTGGTGGACAAGAACATCCCGATCAAGGCGATCGCGGTGATCAACGTCAACCTGATGCACGCGATGGTGGTGCCCAACGATTCGCCGCTGAAGAGCCTCAAGGAACTCAAGGGCAGCAACCCGCCCGCGACGGTGGGCATCGTCACCGGCTCCTCGGCCGAGTTCTACTTCCAGATGTCGGCGGCCTACCACGGGCTGGAACTGGGCAAGGACGTGATCCTCAAGAACATGCCTCCCGGCGAGCAGATGGCGCTGCCCAAGGGCCTGACCGGCGTGGTGCCGTGGGACCCGACTCCGACCATCATGGTGCAGGAGCGCAAGAACGGCCGCTTCCTCGACACCAGCTTCCCGTACAACGTGTATGAGGGCAACTTCTACGTGCGCCAGGAGCTGATCGACAACGTGCCCGACGTGGTGCAGGCCTTCAACGACGCGGCGGTGGAAGCCACGCTGTGGACACGCCTCAACCCGGAAGCCGCGGTCAAGTCGATGCAGGAAGATCCGAACCTGAAGAACTACTCGCCGGAGATCCTGCTGCAACAGGTCAAGGCCTACAACAACCTGTACAAGCCGACCTACATGTACCCGCTGGCCGAGTTCTGGGGCAAGGCCAACGAGCCGATCTTCAACTGGCTCTACCAGCAGAAGCGCATCCAGCGTCCGCTGAAGGCCGCCGACTTCGCCGCCGCGGTGGACAAGCGCTTCATGGATGCCACCTTCGCCAAGCTGGGCTGGGCCATTCCGAAGGTGCCGCCCTTCATCCCGGCCAACTGGTCGGGCCAGTTCGACAAGATGCCCTACCCGGAGTACTCGACGCCGGTGAACACCAAGGTGGCGCAGGCCTTCCCGGAAAAGGGCGACCTGGTCAAGGCCTGGACCTTCGGCGGCAAGACGTATAACCCGTAAGCGCATGGCCCCGGACGCGGTGCGCCGCGTCCGGGTTTGTTTCATCGCATAGGCATTCTGGGAGGAATCCAATGACCACAGGCGTCACGTCGAAGCCGCGCCCGCCCGGGCTGCTGGTTCGGGCTTTCGGCAAGCTGCGACGGCTCACGCTGATGGCGGTGCTCCTTTGCGTCTGGGAGTACGTCAGCCTGCGCGTGCTGGATTCCACCTCGCGCACGCTGCTGCCGCCGCCGACGCTGATCTTCACCGCTGCCTGGGAACTGATCAGCTCCGGCGAACTGCTTCGCCATGCGCGCGATTCGCTGAAGCGCGAAATGGTGGCCTTCCTGTGGGCCAGCATCTCGATCCCGATCGGCATCGCCATGGGCTGGTTCCGCGTCGTCGACGAACAGCTCGACGCGATCATGGAAATGCTGCGCCCGATCCCGCCGCTGGCCTGGATCCCGCTGTCCATCCTGTGGTTCGGCATCGGCGACGAGCAGAACCAGTTCATCATCTTCCTCGGCATTTTCTTCCCCATCCTGTTGAACACCATCAACGGGGTGAAGGGAATCGAGCCCAACCTGATCCGCGCCGCGCGCTGCCTGGGCGCCAGCGAGGCGCAGATCCTCTGGCGCATCGTGGTCAAGGCAGCGCTGCCGCAGATCGTCACCGGCATCCGCATCGGCCTCGGCGTCGGCTGGATGGCCCTGGTGGCAGCCGAGCTGGTCGGCGCCAACTCCGGCCTCGGCTTCCTCATCAACGACGCGCGCACGGTGCTGCGCACCGACTACATCATCGTCGGCATGGCCTCGATCGGCGTGATCGGCCTCCTGCTCGACCAGATCATCCGCGAACTGGGACGGCGACTTCTCCCCTGGTCGCGTGGAATGGACCGCTGAAGACTATGAATAAATCTACTGCGCGTGCCGGATCGGGGCTTGGGCGGTGCTCGCTATCCTCACATATAACGACATATGTTCCGGTAGCTGCGCTCCGGCCGCACCCCGCTGCGGCCCGCTCGCGACGATTTCTTCACAGTCTCAATTCGAGCGAGAAAAATTGAGAACACCATGAGCCAACTTACAGTCGAAGACGTAAGCAAGACCTACCCCGGGCACAGTGCCGATGACGAACCGGTGCTGGCCCTGGACCGGGTCAGCTTTCACGTCGAGGATCACGAGTTCTGTTCCGTGCTCGGCCACAGCGGCTGCGGCAAGACCACGCTGCTGACCATGATGGCCGGCTTCGAGCAGCCCTCGGCGGGCAGCATCCGGGTCGATGGCAAGCCGGTCGGCAAGCCGACCTGGCAGCGCTCCGTGGTGTTCCAGGATTACGCGCTGTTCCCCTGGATGACGGTGCATGACAACATCTCGTTCGGGCTGGAGATGAAGGGCCTCGCGCTCGCCGAACGCGAGGAGATCATCCGTCGCCACATCGAACTGGTCGGCCTCGGCGGTTTCGAGAAGCGCTATCCGCACCAGTTGTCGGGCGGCATGAAGCAGCGCGTGTCGATCGCCCGCGCGCTGGCCGTCGATCCCAAGGTGCTGCTGATGGACGAACCCTTCGCCGCGCTCGACGCACAGAATCGCGCCCTGATGCAGGAAGAGATGGGCCGCCTGCTGGCCAACAGCGACATCGAGCAGCGCAAGACCATGATCCTGGTCACGCACAGCATCGACGAGGCGGTGATCCTTTCCGACCGCATCATCGTGCTGACGCGGCGACCCGGCCGGGTCAAGGCCAATGTCATCGTTGACCTGCCGCGTCCGCGCGATGAAGAGAGCCCGGAGTTCATCTCCCTGAAACGCCAGATCCGCGACCTGATCCACGATGAGTTCGAGCACGAACATTGAAAGTCGGCGCTCACGGTACGGCGCATGAGCCTGTCACTGAGCATGGCGGGCGCACTGGCCATCTGCGGCCTCGGCGGCCTGGTGCGCGGGGCGACGGGCTTTGGCGGCGCGATGGTGATGACCCCGGTGCTCTCGGTCCTGCTCAGTCCGATCGCGGCGGTGATCGCCGCGCTGCTGCTGGAAACCTTCGCCGCCTTTCCGATGCTGCGCGACGCGGCGCGCAAGGCGCACTGGCGCACCATCCTGCCGATCTGCGTGGTCGCCTGCTTGACCGCGCCGCTGGGCGCCTACCTGCTGTCGACCCTCGACCCGCTGTTGGCGCGCCGCGCGATCGCGGCGACGGTGCTGGTGTTCGCGCTGGTGCTGCTGACGGGGCTGCGCTATCGCGGCAAGCAGCGGCTGGGCACCTCGATGGCGCTGGGCGCGACCAGCGGCGTGCTGGTCGGCGCCACCAGCGTCGGCGCGCCGCCGGTGATCCTCTACCTGCTGGCCAGTTCCGATCCGCCGGACGTGACGCGCGCGAACCTCACGCTGTTCGTCACCATCATTTCGCTGGCGGCGCTGGGTGCGCTGCTCTGGCGCGGCATGCTCGACGGCCCCAACGGCCTGATGGCGCTGCTGTTGAGCCCGCTGTATCTCGCCGGCGTCTGGCTCGGCTCGCGGCTCTACGGCAAGCTCGATGCCGCCCTGATGCGGCGCTGGACGCTGATCTTCCTGGTGGTGGTGTCCAGCGTGGTGCTGGCGCTGTGACGCGGGGACTGCGATGAAGCTCGCCGGCAAGGTGGCCGTGGTCACCGGCGCCGCCAGCGGCCTGGGCGCGGCGATCGCCCGCGCCTATGTCGCGGCGGGCGCCCGTGTCGCCATCGCCGACTTCGATGCGGAGGCCGCCGAGCGCTTGGCGGCCGAGCTGTGCGCGGCGGGTGGCGAAGCGGGCGCGGTGACGATGGACGTCACCAGCGAGCTGGCCGTGACGCAGGGCATGGATGCCGTGGCCGACGCCTTCGGCGGCATCGACATCCTGGTCAGCAATGCCGGCTTCCAGCACCTCGACACGATTGCCGACGTTTCCTTCGAGAACTGGAAGCGCATCCTCGCCGTGCATCTGGACGGCGGTTTCCTCACCACGCGCGCCGCGCTGCGCCACATGTATGCGCAGGGCCGCGGCGGCAGCATCATCCTGATGGGCTCGATCCATTCCAAGGAAGCCTCGGTCAGCAAGGGGCCGTATGTCGTCGCCAAGCACGGCCTGCTCGGCCTGTGCCGCACGGTGGCGAAAGAGGGCGCGGCGCACGGCGTGCGCGCCAACCTGATCTGCCCCGGCTTCGTGCGCACGCCGCTGGTGGAAAAGCAGATCCCCGAACTCGCCGAGCGGATGGGCCTCAGCGAAGCGCAGCTGATCAGCGACGTGATCCTGAAGACGACAGTGGACGGCGAATTCACCACGGTCGCCGACATCGCCGAGGTGGCGCTGTTCCTCGCCGCTTTTCCCTCGGCGGCATTGACCGGGCAGTCGATCAACGTCAGCCACGGCTGGAACATGGGATGAGCTGCGAATGAGTTCGCCGGGCTACGACTTCGTCATCGTCGGCGCCGGTTCCGCCGGCTGCGTGCTGGCCAACCGGCTTTCGGAGAACGGCCGCCATTCGGTGCTGCTGCTCGAAGCCGGCCCGCCCGACCGCTACCTGTGGATCCACATCCCCATCGGCTACGCCAAGACCATGTTCCACCCGGTCTACAACTGGGGCTACTACACCGACCCCGATCCGCACATGAACGGGCGCAAGATCTACTGGCCGCGCGGCCGCGGGCTGGGCGGATCGAGCTCGATCAACGGCCTGATCTACGTGCGCGGCCAGGCCGCGGACTACGATGCCTGGGCGCAGGCCGGCAACGCCGGCTGGGGATGGAAGGATGTGCTGCCCTACTTCATCAGGAGCGAGCACAACACGCGTGGCGCCAGCGAATACCACGGCAGCGGCGGCCCGCTGTGGGCCTCGGACATCGGCGAAAAGCATGAGTTGATGGAAGCCATCATCCGCGCCGCCAACGAGCGCGGCGTGCCGCGCAACGACGACTTCAACGGCGCGAACCAGGAAGGCGTCGGCTACTACCAGTTGTTCACCCGCGAGGGCTGGCGCTGCAGCACGGCGGTGGCCTACCTCAAGCCGGCGCGCGGCCGGCCCAACCTGCGCGTCGAGACCGGCGCCCATGCCACGGGGATCATCTTCGAGGGCACGCGCGCCGTCGGCATTCGCTACCGCAAGGATGGCCGGGACCACGAAGTACGTGCCGGGCGCGAAGTGGTGCTGTCGGCCGGCGCCTTGCAAAGCCCGCAACTGCTGCAGCTTTCCGGCGTCGGCGACGCCGCCCGCCTGCAGGGCCTCGGCATCCCGGTCACCCACCACCTGCCCGGCGTCGGCGAGAACCTGCAGGACCACCTGCAACTGCGCCTGATGTACAAGGTGAAGAAGCCGATCACCACCAACGACGACCTGCAATCCTGGTGGCGCCAGTTCCGGATGGGCGTCAAATGGATCACCCAGCGCAAGGGGCCGCTGGCCATCGGCATCAACCAGGGCGGCCTGTTCGCCCGCGTTATGCCCGATTCGAAAACGCCGGACATCCAGTTCCACTTCGCCTCGGTGTCGGCGGAAATGGCCGGCGCCAAGCCGCACCCGTGGTCGGGCTGCACGTTTTCGGTGTGCCAGTTGCGGCCGCAATCGCGCGGCACCGTCTTCGTCAAGTCGCGCGATCCGCTGGCGGCACCGGGCATGCTGCCCAACTACCTGTCGCACGAAACCGACCGCCGCTGCGCCGTGGCCTCGATCAAGTACGCGCGCCACCTCGCGTCGGCGCCCGCGCTCGCCGACTACTTCAGCGAGGAATACCGGCCTGGCCCGGCCACCGGCAGCGACGAGGAAATCCTCGACTGGGCGCGCAACTACGGCGCCACGATCTTCCATCCTTCCGGCACCTGCAAGATGGGCGACGACGCGCTGGCGGTGGTCGACGCGCGCCTGCGCGTGCATGGGCTGGCCGGGCTGCGCGTGGTCGATTGCTCGATCATGCCGACCCTGGTTTCGGGCAACACGAACTCGCCTGTGGTGATGATCGCCGAAAAGGCTGCGGACCTGATCCTCGAAGACCAGTCCGGCCGCTGAGCGCCAGGCCGGCGCGGCCGGGCGCGAAACTTTCCAACATCCGCGCCCACGATGCCGACTGGCGGGATAATTCGGCTTCGATGCCGAAGGATGTCCCGATGTTCGCCCGATCCACCCGCTGCACCGTGTTCCCGTGACGCGACTGATAATCGCCCTGATGTGGCTGCTGCACTGGCTGCCGCTGCCGCTGCTGGCGGCGGTCGGGCGCGGTGTCGGCTGGCTGCTTTACGTGCTGGTGGGCGAACGGCGCCACGTCACGCTGACCAACCTCGGCCTGTGCTTTCCGCAACTGTCGCCGGTCGAAAAGTCGGCGCTGGCGCGACGGCATTTCGCCTCCTTCGGCCGCAGCATCGTCGAACTCGGCGTGTGGTGGTGGGCCTCGCCGGAGCGCATCCGGCGCCTGGTGCGCCTCGAAGGGGCCGAACAACTCGCCGCGTATCGCGACAAGCCGGTGATCCTGCTGGTGCCGCATTTCGTCGGCATCGACGCCGGCTGGATCCGGATGGCGCTGGAGCAGGGCCTGGTGGCGATCTACACCCACCAGAAGAACCGATTGTTCGAAGCGGCGATGAACGGCGGCCGCCTGCGCTTCGGCAACTGCGAGCTGGCCTCGCGCCAGGAGGGCACGCGCCGCGCGCTCAAGGCGATGAAGGGCGGCCGCTACTTCCACTATTCGCCGGACATGGACTACGGCCCCAAGGAATCCATCTTCGTGCCCTTCTTCGGCGTGCCGACCGCCACCATCACCGGGCTCGCGCGCCTGGCGAAGCTGACCGGGGCGACGGTGATCCCGCTCGTCACGCGCATGGAATCGCGGGGTTGGCAAACTCGCTACGTGGCGCGCCTCGGCACGCCGTGGACGGATTTCCCCGGCAGCGACGACGCTGCCGACGCGCGGCGCATGAATGCCTTCATCGAGGCGGAAGTCCTGCAGTCGCCGGAGCAGTACTACTGGCTGCACAAACGCTTCAAAACCCGGCCGCCCGGCGAAAAAGGGCTTTATTGACCCTCAATTGCGGAAAGTCGGCGCTGGCGGCACGGCGTATGCTCGGCTGACTTTCACCGAGTCGCGTGGACCTTCGATGATGAAAGACGTGAAAGGCGAATTGAAGGCCCGCCCCTCCTGTCCTCCCCTCGCGGGGAGGTTATTGTTTTGCTCGCTGCGCTCGATGTTTGACACTTTCTGACTACCAACGTATTTCAAGTAAATGAAAATCCGCTTCACCAAAATGCACGGCCTCGGCAACGATTTCGTCGTGCTCGATGCCATCAACCAGGCGTTCGTGCCGACGCCGGCGCAGGCGCGCTGGCTGGCCGACAGGCATTTCGGCGTCGGCTGCGACCAGTTGCTGTTGGTCGAAAGGCCGACCACGCCCGGCGTCGATTTCCGCTATCGCATCTTCAACGCCGACGGCGGCGAGGTCGAGCAATGCGGCAATGGCGCGCGCTGCTTCGTGCGCTTCGTGCATGAGCAGGGCCTCACCGACAAACGCGAAATCCGCGTCGAGACCCGCTGTGGAATCATCGTGCCGAAGCTGGAAGCCGACGGCCAGGTCACGGTGGACATGGGCGCGCCGCGCTTCGCGCCGGCCGATATACCCTTCGCCAGTGGCAGTGAAGCGATCCTGCAGCCGCTCGACGTCGCCGGTACGCAGGTGGACATCAGCGTCGTTTCGATGGGCAACCCGCACGCGGTGCAGGTGGTGGCCGACGTCGATGCCGCGCCGGTCGCCACCAGCGGCCCGCTGATCGAGGGCCACCCGCGCTTCCCGCGCCGGGTCAATGCCGGATTCATGCAGGTGGTCGACCGCCACGCGATCCGCCTGCGCGTGTACGAGCGTGGGACGGGCGAGACCCTGGCCTGCGGCACCGGTGCCTGCGCCGCCGCCGTGGCCGGCATCCGCCGCGGCCTGCTCGATTCGCCGGTGCGCGTCACCACGCGCGGCGGCGACCTCTCCATCGCCTGGGCCGGCGGCGATGCAGCGGTGCTGATGACCGGCCCCGCCACCACCGTATTCAGCGCCGAAATCGAATTGCCGGACAACCTGTGAAAGCCATGACATGAAATCAGAAGACGTCGCCCGCTACCTGCACGACCATCCCGAGTTCTTCGACCAGTATGCGGAGATGCTGACCCTGGTCACGCTGCCCGATCCGCACAGCGGGCGAGCCATCTCGATCACCGAGAAGCAGCTGTTCAACCTGCGCGACAAGGTGCGCTCGCTGGAGGCCAAGCTGGTCGAGCTGATCGGCTTCGGCGAGGAGAACGACTCGATCTCCGACAAGGTGCACGGCCTCGCCGTGGCCCTGATCGCCGCTACCGACCAGGCCGGCGTGCTGCGCGCCCTGTATTCCCACCTCGGCGGCGCCTTCGCCGTGCCGCACGTGGGCCTGCGCCTGTGGGGCGCCGGGACGGGCGAGGGCCGCGAATTCGAGGCCGTGTCCGATTCCGTCAAGGCCTTCTCCTCCGGCCTGCACCGCCCCTACTGCGGCAGCGTCAACGGGCAGGAAGCGGCGCTCTGGTTCGGCGACGCCGCGACCCATTTGCGCTCGATGACCCAGGTGCCGCTGCGCGAAGTCGACGGCATCTGCTTCGGCCTGCTGGTCATGGCCAGCGAGGAGCCGCACCGCTTCTACCCCGAGCTGGGCACCCTCTATCTGGAACGGATCGGCGCCATGGCCGCGGCGGCACTGCTGCGCGTCGCCGCGTGACATGGCTGACGCTTCGGTCGAGAACTTCCTCGCCGACCTGAGCGTTCAACGGCGGGCCAGCCCACATACCGTGGCGGCCTATCGCCGCGACCTGGTCCGGCTCGTGGCGCTGGCCGCCGACGGCGATCCGGTCGCGCTCAAGCCGCCGCAACTGCGGCGCGGCCTGATGCAACTGCACGCGCAGGACCTGGCGCCGCGCTCCATCGCCCGGACACTGTCGGCGTGGCGCAGCTACTACGCCTGGCTGGCGCGGCGCGGCGCGATCGAACTCAATCCCGCCGACGGCCTGCGCGCACCGAAGCGCGCGCGCGGCCTGCCCAAGGCGCTCGGCATCGATCAGGCCGCCGCCCTGCTCGACGTGCCGGCGACCACGCCGGAAGACGATCCGCTGCTGGTGCGCGACGCGGCGATGTTCGAACTCTTCTACTCCTCGGGCCTGCGCCTGGCGGAGCTGGTGAGCCTCGACTGGCCCGGCGGGCTGGACCTCGATGCCGGCGAAGTCACGGTCACCGGCAAGCGGCGCAAGACGCGCACGGTGCCGGTCGGCGACAAGGCGCAAATCGCGCTGCGCGCCTGGCTGGAGCTGCGTCCGCGCTTCGCCGTGGAGGGCAGCGTCGCGCTCTTCCTCGGGCGCCACGGCACCCGCCTGATGCCGCGCCAGATCGAGTACCGGCTGGCGCAATGGGCGCAGCGCCAGGGCGTCGGCGTGCACGTGCATCCGCACATGCTGCGCCACTCCTTCGCCTCGCACGTGCTGCAATCCTCCGGCGACCTGCGCGCGGTGCAGGAAATGCTCGGCCACGCCAGCATCGCCGCGACGCAGATCTATACGCACCTGGATTTTCAGCACCTGGCGAAGGTGTACGACAGCGCCCATCCGCGAGCCAAGAACAAGTGAGCGCCGTCGGTAACGGGCCGACGCGGGTGGCGGCATGAAGCCGCATCACTGGCCGTGGACCTTCGTCATCTTCACCGTGCTGGGCGGCGCGCTGCTGATCGTCGGCATCGCCGCGCTGGCGGGGCTGCTGCGCGGCGTCCATCCGCTGTTCGGCGACGACATGGCGGGCTGGGCGCTGCTCGTCTCGGCGGTCGCCAGCTTCCTGACCGGCGCGTTTCCTCTGGTGCTGCGCCGGCTCGCCGAGCGCGAAGGGGCCTGATCGCGGTTGCGCCGCCGGGCCGCGCTAAGCGCCCGTCAGCGCACGCAGCCCGAGCAACACCGCCATGCCGGCGATAAAGGGCAGCCAGGGATTGCGCCACAGCGCGGCGGCGGCCACCGCGGCGATGATGCCGGCGAGCTTGGGATTCAGCGGCGCGAAGTTGCCGGCCACCACCAGTACGTCGGGCGCCACGATCGCCGCCAGCGCCGCGGCCGGGGCGTAGCGCAGCGCGCGCTGGACCACCGGTGGCAGGCTGACGCGGTTGCCGAGCACGATGAAGCTGGCGCGCGGCAGCGTGGTCGCCAGGCCGATCAGGACGAAGGCGAACCACAGCGTCGCGTCTTGGCTCATGGCGCTTCCTTCCTGGCGTGCCAGTGCTCGGCGGCGAAGCCGGCGCCGATCCCGGCGACGATGCCGACGATCAGGCCCAGGCGCAGCGGCATGCCGCGCAGGATCACCGAGGTGGCGCCGCCGACCATCGCCGCGACCAGCATGGGGCGCTGCTTCGCCATCGGGATCAGCAACACCAGCAGGGCGATGCTGGCCATGAATTCGAGCGACCAGTGCTTCGGGATCGAACCCGCCGCGAAGACGCCGACCAGCGCAAAGACCTGCCACAACAGCCAGGACCAGAGCGAAGGCGCGAGGAAGTAGCCCAGGCGCCAGCGCGTGTCTTCGACCTTGAGCATCTTTTCCATGCAGTGGGCGAACACGCCGTCGGTCAGCAGGTGGCCGCAGGCCCAGCGCGTGGGGGTGCCGACGCCGCGAAAGCCTTCGGCGATGGCGGCGCTGAAAATCACGAAACGCAGGTTGAGCGCCAGCGCGGTGAGCACCATCAGCCACAGCGGGGCGCCAACGGCAATCAGCGGCAGGGTGCCGAGCTGGGCGGTGCCGGCGAACACGATCACGTTCATGCCCATCGCCTGCAGCGGCGTGAGGCCGGTGCTGATCATGGCCATGCCGGTGACCATGGCCCAGGGGATCAGGCCGACCGAGAGCGGCAGGAAGCCGATGAAGCCCTCGCGGGCGCCGGCGCGGAACGAGGAAACGGACATGGTTCAGGGCGGGGACGGAATCCGCGCCATTTTAGGAACATTCCGCGCCGTTCCGCCGGCGACCGAAGGAAGTCCCTGTGCGGCGCCGACTTTCGGCCGCGGCCACTGGCGGAGGCCGGGCAATGCCCCGGATGCGCCCCGGCCGCAACGCCATATCGCAAGGGAGTTCTTGAAATCGCCGGAAGGATTCATAATGGCGCTAATGGGCGCATAAACAGATACTTTCAACACACAAAAAGGCAAGGGGAAAAAAGAATGGCTGCAGGCAAATCCAAGATCATCTACACGCTTACCGACGAAGCGCCGCTGCTGGCGACCTACGCGTTTCTTCCCATCATCAAGACCTTCGCCGCACCGGCGGGCGTCGATGTCGTCGGTTGCGACATCTCGGTAGCGGCGCGGGTTCTGGCCGAATTCTCCGAGTGCCTGACCGCCGAGCAGAAAGTCCCCGACAACCTGGGCGAACTGGGACGCCTGACCCAGGACCCCGACACCAACATCATCAAGCTGCCGAACATCAGCGCCTCCGTCGCCCAGTTGATGACCTGCGTGCGCGAACTGCAGGCCAAGGGCTACAAGATTCCCGACTACCCGGAAGACGCGAAGACCGACGAGGAGAAGAAGCTCAAGGCCCGTTACGGCAAGTGCATCGGCAGCTCGGTCAATCCGGTGCTGCGCGAAGGCAACTCCGACCGCCGCGCGCCGCGCGCCGTCAAGGAATACGCGCGCAAGAACCCGCATTCGATGGGCGAGTGGAAGCAGTGGTCGCAGACCCATGTCTCGCACATGCACCACGGCGACTTCTACCACGGCGAGAAGTCGATGACTTTGGACAAGGCGCGCGACGTCAGGATGGAACTCGTCACCAAGAGTGGCAAGACCATCGTGCTCAAGCCCAAGCTCAGCCTGCTGGCGGGCGAGATCATCGACAGCATGTTCATGAGCAAGAAGGCGCTGTGCGAGTTCTACGAGCGCGAGCTGGAGGATTGCCGCGAGTCCGGCGTCCTGTTCTCGCTGCACGTCAAGGCGACCATGATGAAGGTCTCGCACCCCATCGTCTTCGGCCATTGCGTCAAGATCTACTACAAGGACGCGTTCGAGAAGCACGCCAAGCTGTTCGACGAACTCGGCATCAACGTCAACAACGGCATGGTCAACCTCTACGACAAGATCAAGACCCTGCCCGATTCGCTGCGCGAAGAGATCGAGCGCGACCTGCACGCCTGCCAGGAGCACCGCCCGCGCCTGGCGATGGTGGATTCCGCCAAGGGCATCACCAACTTCCATTCGCCCAACGACGTCATCGTCGACGCCTCGATGCCGGCCATGATCCGCGGCGGCGGCAAGATGTGGGGCGCCGACGGCAAGCCCTACGACTGCAAGGCCGTGATGCCGGAATCGACCTTCGCCCGCATCTACCAGGAGATGATCAACTTCTGCAAATGGCACGGCAACTTCGACCCGAAGACCATGGGCACCGTGCCCAACGTCGGCCTCATGGCCCAGCAGGCCGAGGAGTACGGCTCGCACGACAAGACCTTCGAAATCCAGGAAGACGGCGTCGCCAACATCGTCGATATCGCCACCGGCGAGGTGCTGCTGGCGCAGAACGTCGAACAGGGCGACATCTTCCGCATGTGCCAGGTCAAGGACGCCGCGATCCGCGACTGGGTCAAGCTCGCCGTTACCCGTTCGCGCCAGTCCGACACGCCGGTGATTTTCTGGCTCGACCCCTATCGCCCGCACGAAAACGAGGTCATCAAGAAGGTCAACGCCTACCTCAAGGAGCACGACACCTCGGGCCTCTACATCCAGATCATGTCGCAGGTGCGCGCCATGCGCTACACGCTGGAGCGCGTGATCCGTGGCATGGATACCATCTCCGCCACCGGCAACATCCTGCGCGACTACCTGACCGACCTGTTCCCGATCATGGAACTGGGCACCAGCGCCAAGATGCTGTCCATCGTGCCGCTGATGGCCGGCGGCGGCATGTACGAAACCGGCGCCGGCGGTTCGGCGCCCAAGCATGTCCAGCAACTGGTCCAGGAAAACCACCTGCGCTGGGATTCGCTCGGCGAATTCCTCGCCCTGGCGGTGTCGCTGGAAGACCTCGGCATCAAGACCGGCAATGCGAAGGCGAAGATCCTAGCCAAGACGCTGGACGATGCCACCGGCAAGCTGCTCGACAACCGCAAGGGCCCCTCCACCCGCACCGGCGAACTCGACAACCGCGGCAGCCAGTATTACCTTGCCACCTACTGGGCGCAGGAGCTGGCCGCGCAGACCGAGGACAAGGAGCTGCAGGCGCATTTCGCCCCGCTGGCAAAAACGCTGGCCGCGAACGAGCAGAAGATCGTCGAAGAGCTGAAGGTGGTGCAGGGCAAGCCGGTGGATATCGGCGGCTACTACATGCCCGACACGAAGAAGACCGAGGCGGTGATGCGCCCGAGCCCGACCCTCAACGCGATAGTGGACGCGGCGCAAGCCTGATCGTGCCGCAAACGGATCCGCCCGCGTGGCGGATCCGCCTTTTCACCTCCGACAGTCCCCTCCATGCCCCTGAGAATCGCCATCAACGGCTACGGCCGTATCGGGCGCTGCTTCCTGCGCGCTTTGCAGGAGTCGGCGCTGCGCGACCGGCTGAGTATCGTGGCGATCAACGAGCCGGCGGACATCGAGAGCATGGTGTACCTGACGCGCTACGACTCGACCCACGGTCGATTTCCGGGCGAGGTCGAACAGCGGGAAGGGCAGATCTGCATTGACGGCCGGTGCATACCGGTGTCGCACGCACGGACGCCGGAGGGCGTGGACTGGCGCAGCCTGGGCGTTGATCTGCTGATCGAGGCATCGGGCAGCTATTCCCGTCGCCATGAGCTCGAAGCCTTCATCGCCGCCGGCTGCCCACGACTGCTGCTGGCCCATCCCGGCCACGGCGCCGCGGACGTCGATCGCACCATCGTCTTCGGCAGCAACCACACGTCGCTGGTCGGCGACGAACGCATCGTTTCGGCGGCCTCGTGCACCACCAATGCCGTGGTCCCGGTGCTGGAAATCCTCCATGATGCGTTTGGCATCGAGCACGCCTTGATGACCACGCTGCATTCGGTGATGAACGACCAGCCGCCGATCGACGGCTACCATCATCCCGACCTGCGTCGCACGCGATCGGCCATGCAATCCATCATCCCGGTCGCCACCGGGCTGGCGAGGGGCGTGGCGCGCCTGCTGCCGCACTTGGCCGACCGCGTCGAGGCCAAGTCGATCCGCGTGCCGGTGACCAACGTCTCGGCCATCGACCTGGTGGCGACGCTGGCACGCGCCGCCACGGTCGACGAAATCAACGCGCTGCTGCGGCGCGCCGTCGATGCCGGCCATCCCGGCCAGCTCGCCCATACCGGCGAGGCCCACGCCTCGATCGACTTCAACCACAACCCGCATTCCGCGATCATCGACCTGACGCAGACGCGCATGAGCGGACCAAAACTGGCGAACCTGCTGATCTGGTTCGACAACGAATGGGGCTTTGCCAATCGCATGCTCGAACTGGCGGCGTTCTGGAACGGCCTGCTGCGGCGTTGATTGCTTCCGGTCAGAAGTGGTCCAGCGTGACGCGGTAAATCGGGTCGCTGGTGATAACGAGCGAAGCGAGCCGATCAGTAACCCCCCGTGAGGGGGGCGAAGGGGGTCGGGCCGAGTTTGCTCGCCCATGGCAATGCAAGGTAAGTACGTTTCATGATCCGCGTGCGACGATCGAAGGCGTGTGGTCCAGATGTCCCTCGGCCAGGGCCAGGTGGTAGATGCGCAGGGCGACCTGGGCATCGTCGGCGGCGTACAGCATCTGGCGCTCGTTGAGCCGCGGATGGGCCCAGTTGGAGGTGGTGATGTGCTTGGATTTCCGCATGCGCCGGCCAAGGTAGCGGGCGACCGCGGTCTTGGCGCCCATGGTCTGCTTGGGCTTTTCTCCGGGAAGCGCGCGCGAGAGGTCGAGCACATGGCGGGCCTCGATGCCGAGCTTGGCGCTGAGTTGCGCAAGGTCGCTGCCGAGGCCGAAGCCGACCTTGAGGATGCGCGTTGATTCGAGGATCTCGCGCAGGCCCTCGCGGTCGAGGCCCGCATTGACGGGGAACAGGTAAACCCGATGCTCGGTAGCCAGTTGCACCAGGTGCGGCCCGGTCGATACCTCGCCCTTGGCGAAGGTCGGTTTCGCTTCCGTGTCGAAGCCGAGCACCGTTTCCGCGAGCAACGCCCGGCAGGCTTCGCCCGCTGCCGCAGGCGAATCGACCAGCGTCACGTCGGATATGTCGATGCCTTGGTAGAGCGGCAATTCGACGATCGGCGGGATAGGTGCAGGAGTATCCACAAGTAAATTGGGGTCGAAAATGGGGCGTTCGGGGGAATGCGGGCAGGAAGTCTATAGGATCATTCGCCCAACTCGGTCTACAATTGCGGTCTCCCTCCTGCATGAGTTCCACGGTATGTCCGAAACCGCTTTCTGCTACCACTGCCGTCAGCATCATCCGAAGACGGAAATGCGCCAGATCGAAACCAAGGCCGGCAAGCGCTGGCGCTGCATCCGCAGCATCGAGGCGACCCGCCAGGGACAGGCTGCGCGCGAGGCCTACGGCCGCCAGGTGTCCGAGATGAACAAGTCCGAGGCGCAAAGCCGGGCCCGGTTGGCCAAGCCGATCGTCGTCTGACGGTCGCGCCCGTTCCGCCCGCATCCGTCGATGGTGCTGCGCGGAACCGCCCTGCTCCTGCTGGCCGCGCTGGCGGCCTGCGCGCCGCTGCCGCCGAATGGTCGCGTCGAGTGGGTGCCGTCGCCCAACTTCGACCAGCGCCGGCCGAACTTCGTCATCCTGCACCAGACCACCAGCGACAACGTCGCCAGGGCGCTGGCCACGCTGACCGACCCGCAACGCAAGGTAAGCGCCCACTATCTGATCGGCCGCGACGGGGCGGTGCTGCAACTGGTCGATGAAGCCGCGCGCGCGTGGCACGCCGGCGATTCGCGCTGGGGCGCCATGGGCGACCTCAACTCCGCCTCGATCGGCATCGAACTCGACAACACGGGCGTCGAACCCTTCGCCGAGCCGCAGATCGACGCCCTGCTAGTCCTGCTCGGCGAACTGCGCGAGCGCTACCGAATTCCGCCCGAGAACGTGCTGGCCCACGGCGACGTGGCGCCCACGCGCAAGGTCGATCCGAGCCGATGGTTTCCCTGGCGCCGCCTGGCGCAAGCCGGCTTCGGCCTCTGGTGCGAGGCGCCGCCGGCCACTGCGCCGGAGGGCTTCGACGCCCAGCTGGGACTGCGCGCGCTGGGCTACGACATCGCCAATCCGCCCGCGGCACGCGCCGCCTTTCGCCGCCACTTCCTCGCGCAGGACGGGGAGGGCGACCTGGAACCCGCCGCGCAAGGCATGCTGCATTGCTTGCTGAACCAGAAGCGCACCGCGGCGCCGCTCGCCGGCATGTCAAACTGACTGCCATGAAAACTGCCTACGCGCAGATCCCCGCCTACGTCACCAAGGACGGTTCCGAAATCCGCGAGCTGATGCATCCGGCGCAGCACGGCAATCGTCTACAAAGCCTGGCCGAAGCCACCATCGCGCCGGGTTGCCGCACGCAGCTGCACCGCCATGCGCGGACCGAGGAGCTGTACCACGTCACCTCGGGCAGCGGCCTGATGACCCTGGGCGATGCCCGCATGGAAGTCGGCGCTGGCGACACGGTGCTGATCGCACCCGGCACGCCGCATTGCATCGAGGCGCTGGGTGCCGAGCCACTGACCATCCTCTGCTGCTGCACGCCGCCCTATTCGCACGAGGACACGGAACTGCTGGAGGCTCAGGAACCGCCGCCGGCTTGAAAGTTATGTCTCCGGCAATGCCGGAGACGGTATCCCCTGCGGACGGCGCCGACGGCACGGCGCCTCAGCGTGCGGCTTTGCCCAATCCCAGCTTGAGCGGCACCTCATGGTCCTCGCCGGCGATCTTTTCGACCGCTCCGACCGTGACGCGCTCGACCGGCGCCTTGGCTTCCTTGAGCACCGCCAACGTCGCCTCGCCTCGCGCCTGCGCCAGTTGCTGCAGGCGTTCGTCGGCGACGGCTTCCTTCTCGCGCAGGCGCTGGTAGAGAACGGCATGGAAGTCGGCACCCTTCAACGCGCCGACTTCACTCTCGTTCAACTCGCGCGGGGGCCGCACCAGGCCGGTGAGGCGCGACATCATCTTGCCTGTCATGCTCTCTTCGAGCTGCCCGGGATTGGCCTCGCGGAAGCCCTGCTTCAGTCCGGCCAGCTCGGCGGCGCCGAAGCGGTCGCCGAACAGGGTTTCCAGCGCCGCCTGAATCGCAGGTGAGCGGGTCGAGATCGGCCCGGGATCGCCCTGCGCGTCGACCTTCTGCCCGCTCTTCTCCAGCAGCGCGCGGCGCAGCTGAAGATCCTGCAGGGCGACGCGGTCGGCGGCGTTCCAGGTGCCGCTGATGCTGAGTGCCAGCGCGGGCCGCTTGTTTAGCGCGGCGGCTAGCTTCACCAGCTTCTCGCGCTCGGGCGGCGTGAGGCGTCTTGCGCCGGCTTCGAAGGCGATGCTGTCCAGCTTCTCGTCGCCGCCGCCGAACAGCGCGCCCAGAGCGCGGAAGGGCGCGGTGACGATCTTGGTCAGGACGTTGCCGATCACCTTCCAGACCAGCGCGCCGTAGCTGAACTGCGGGTCGTCGAGGCTGCCGGTGATCGGCAGGCCGAGGTCGATGCGGCCGTCGGAATCTTCCAGCAAGGCGATCGCCAGGTCGAGCGGCAGGTCCTTCGCGCTCGGGCTATCGACGCGTTCGCCGAGCACCAGCTTGTCGATCACCACCTTGTTCTCGCTTTGCAACTGGCGCTTCCGGATGTTGTATTCGAGGTCGAGCGAAAGCTTGCCGGAATCGATGCGGCGCCCGGCGAAGGTGGCCGAGTAGGGCGTCAGGTGCGTCATTTCGAGGTTGCGGAAGATCAGCCGGATTTCCGTGAAGCCGGTCGGATCGAAGGGATCGATCTGGCCCACGGCGCGCGCCAGGCCGTAGTCGTCCACCTCGCCGTCGAGTTCGAGCTGGCCCGCCGCGCCGGGGCGCGAGGACAGCCCGGCGATTGAACCGCGCAATTTGTGGATGCGGGTGGCGAAGGGGAAGAACAGCGATTCGTCGGCGAAATCGAGTTCGCCGTTGCGCAGGCGCAGGCGGTCGATGTTCACCAGGAAGGCCGGTGCCTTTTTGGCGTCGGCCGCCGGTGCCGGCGCAGAAGTCGGTGCCCCAATGGGACTTCCTTCGGTCGCTGGCGCTACGGCGGGTGGGGCCGGCGCGTCGCCCGGCGCAGCTGCCGGCGCATCCCGCTGGCGCAGGATGCGCTTGAAGTTGGTGCTCTTGTCCTTGGCGATCAGGAGCTGCGTGTCGAGGCCGTCGAGCAGCAGTTCGCCGATCTGCAGTTTCTGCGGCGTGACGTCGAGCTGTTTGGTGCCGAGCTGCTTCCAGGCGAGAAAAACCTTGTCGGTGCCCGCCTCGTTGAGCCGCAGCGCGTCGATGGCCAGGCTTCCCTTGTAGCCGCTGGCTTTCGCGTCGTGCTGCACTTTGCCGGCGGCGCTGATGCGCCCGCCGGCGAGGTCAAGCGCCGCGTACTTGCCGATGAAGGGCTGGGCCGGCGCCAGCGCCAGATCGTCGAGCTTGAGCTGCAGGTCGACGGCCATCGTCGCCGGCACCAGCTTGCCATCGACGGCCAGGCGTCCGCCGCTGGCCACGCGCAGTCCGATCCTGAGCGGCAGCGCCCGCTCGAGCTTCTCGCTGACGCCGGAGGTTTCGATCGAGACCTCGTCGAGCCCGACCCGCAGCGGCGGTGCCATCGATTCGTCATCGAAGGCGATGCCGAAGCCGGAGAGGGCGATGCGCTCCACCGCATAGCGCCAGGGCGCGGGCGGCGCGCCCGGCGGCGCGGCCACGGGGGCCGGCTTTGCGGCGGGCGCGTCCGGGGCGAGCGCCTTCAGCGTCGCCAGCAGGTCGATCGCGCCGCCGGCATCGCGGCGCAGGGCGAGGCGTCCGTTGCTGAGCTGGACCGCACCGAGTTCCGCGCTGCGCTGCGCGAGGTCGATGCGGCTCGGCGCCAGCGTCAGTTCGGGCAATGCGAACAAGGCCGTACGCTGCTTGCCGGCGCCGGATTCGAGGCTGGCATCGCGCAGCGTCAGCGACTGGAAGGCCAGTTGCTGCGTGGCGAGGTCGAAGCGCCCGCCGCCGAGCGCCAGCGCGCCGACTCCGATGGCCGGCGCGCCGGCTGCCTTCGGCTTGCGCAGTGCGAGTTTGGCGACATCCACCGTGAAGGGTTCCAGCACGAACGCCAGCTTGCCGTCGGCGATGGCAAGTCGATAGTCGAGCGCCAGGCTGGCGACGCCCTCGGGCGGCGCGAAGCCCAGTTCCGGCGGCATGCGGGCAGCGAGCAGCGGACCCAGCTTGCCCAGGTCGACGCCGCGCAAGTCCAGATGGCCGCGCGATCCCGCTGGGTTCAGCGTGGCTTCGCCCGACCATTCGAGCTGCGCGCCGAACGAGGTCCTTGCAGTGATCCTGAAGGGTCCCGAATCCTCGGCACGCGTCGATATGTCGGACAGGTCGAGGTCGAACGCCTCGACGCGGCCGACGAAGGGCGGCGAACTGCGCCGGTCGGCGATGTCGGCCTGGGCGCCGGTCAGCGCGAGGTGGCGGATCTCGATGCGCGGCGGCGGGGCGTCCGCCTTCTTCTCGTCCTTGCCGGCAAAGGCGGCCAGCAGCCGGCTCCAGTTGAGCGGGCCCTGCGCGCCATCGCGCAGGATCACGCTGGCGGCGAGACCGTCGAGCTTGAGTTCCTCGATCACTACGGAGCGCGAGGTGAGGCTGGCGATCGAGAGATCGACGAAGAGTTCGCGGAAGGCCAGCAATGGGGCGCCTTCGGGATCCACCAGCTTGAGCTCGCGCAGGCGCAGGCTGAGCGCCAGCGGATTGATCTCGGGCTTGGCGAGGCTGAGCGTGTGGCCGCTCTTCTCGGCCACGATCCTTTGTGCCTGCGACTGCAGGATTCCCGGCAGCGCCAGCCAGGCGAAGCCGAGCAGGAAAACCAGGATGCCGGCGGCTACCAGGGCCGCGCGGCGGATCCGCGGGTGGAGGGGTGTCATCACTTTGTCCTAGGGGGTTGCCGACTTAAAAATGATCCTGACTAGCCTAGCAGGAATAATGGATCCGGATGTTCCGCGGACCGAGGCGCGATGGCTAGCTGGCCATGCGCCGGCGCAGCCAGGCCTTGCGCGCTTCTTCGAGGAGCCACATCAGGGCGGCACCCGCCAGCGCCAGCGCCCAGACATCCATGGCGAGAGGCGCCGTGCCGAACATCCAGTTGCCGGCGGGCGTGTAGATGATGAACAGGATCACGCCCAGCTCTGCCACGAGCGCCATCATGATGTAGCGATTGTCGAACAGCCCGACCGAAAGCGACGACCTGGACGGATGGCGGCACAGGATCACGTTCATCATCTGCATCACCACGATGGTCGCCAGGCAGGCCGAGGTCGCCTGCAGGTAGGGCGGATCGGCGCGATCGAGGCTGACGCCGTAATGCCAGCCGGCGGCCTGCAGCACGAAGAAGAACACGGCCATCGCCGCCGCGGCTTCCAGCACGCCGAGGACCAGGTAGGCACGGACCATCATGCCCCATGACAGCAGGCGCTCGTTGCGCGCCCTGGGCGGCCGCTGCATGATCGCGGGATCGGGCTTCTCGGCGCCTAGGGCGAGCGCCGGCAGCATGTCGGTGCCGAGGTCGACGGCGAGGATCTGGATGATGGTCAGCGGCAGCGGGATGCGGAACAGGACGAAGGCGAGGTAGGGCACCATCTCCGGAATGTTCGAGCTAAGGATGTAGGTGAGGAATTTTCGGATGTTGTCGAACACCGCGCGGCCTTCCTCGATCGCGGCGACGATGCTGGCGAAGTTGTCATCGAGCAGGATCAGGTCGGCGGCTTCCTTCGCCACGTCGGTGCCGCTGATGCCCATGGCGATGCCGATGTCGGCGGTCTTCAGCGCCGGCGCGTCGTTCACGCCATCGCCGGTGACGGCGACTATTTCGCCCTTCTTCTGCAGGGCCTGGACGATCAGCATCTTTTGTTCGGCGGCGACGCGGGCGAAGATGATTTCTTTGGCATCGAGCGCCAGTTGCAGATGCGCCGGCGAAATGGCGCGCAGTTCGTCGCCGTTGATCACAACCGGCTGCTCGGACTTGACCAGGCCGATCTGGTGCGCGATCGCCAGTGCCGTGTGCGGATGGTCGCCGGTGACCATGATGATGCGGATCCCGGCCGTGGCGCAGCGCGCGATCGCGTCCGGCACTTCCGCGCGCGGCGGGTCTTCGAGTCCGACCAGGCCGGAGAGGATCATGCCGCGTTCTTCGTTCGGCATGCCGTCCTTCACCGGACAGTGGGCGAAGGCCAGCACGCGCAGCCCGGCCTCGGCCATCTGCTCCTGCGCCGCGAGCAGGCGCGTTTTTGCCGCCGGGTCGATCGGCACGATGCCGGCATCGAACTGCACGAAATCGCAGGCGGCGAGCACCGTCTCCGGAGCGCCCTTGCAGTAGAGCACGCGGCCTTGCGGGGTATGGCAGAGCACCGACATGCGCTTGCGGTCGGTGTCGAACGGGATTTCGTCGATCTGCCGGTGGTCGGCCAGGTCACCGGCAACCTGCCGTCCCATGCCGGCCAGCGCCACTTCCATGGGATCGCCCAGCAGCTTGTCATCGACGATCTTCAGGTTGTGGCACAGCGCGGCATTGACGAACAGTTCGCGGTTGTTTTCGGTCACGCCGGGTTGCGCCGCCAGGTCGCCGACGTCGAGGAAGCCGCCGCCCAGCCACAGGCGCTGCACCGACATGCGGTTCTGCGTCAGGGTGCCGGTCTTGTCGCAGCAGATCGTCGTCGTCGAGCCCAGGGCTTCGACCGCCGGCAGGTGCCGGACCAGCGCGTTGCGCCGGGCCATGCGTTGCGTGGCCAGGGCCAGGGAGAGGGTCACCGTCGGCAGCAGGCCTTCCGGCACATTGGCGACGATGATGCCGATGGCGAACAGCAGGTTTCCCCAAGTCGGCAGGCCCATCGCCTGGCCGATGAAGAACAGCGCCACGCCCATGCCGGTGGCGAGCGCCGCGACGATGCGCGACAGGCGCGCAATTTCGCACTGCAGTGGAGAGGGGCCGGTGCCGACGGTTTGCGTCAGGTGGGCGATGCGGCCGAACTCGGTATGCATGCCCGTGGCGTACACCACCGCCCGTGCCTGGCCAGACACCACCGTGGTCCCGGCCAACACCACGTTCTTGGCATACAGTGGAGAGTCCTCGGTACTCGGTTCGATCGTGCGGGCCGTGGGCCGGGATTCGCCGGTCACCGTCGCCGTGTTCACGCGCAGCGCGAAGGCATTGATCAGGCGGCAGTCGGCCGGAACGAAGTTCCCTTCTTCGAGCACCACGACGTCGCCGGGAACCAGCTCCGCGGCGAGGGCTTCGACGATGGCGCCGCCGCGCAGCGCCTGGACCTTCTGCGGCAGTAGCTGGCGCAGCGCGGCCACGGCCTGCTCGGCGCGATATTCCTGCCAGAACGAAAAAATGCCATTGACGATGATGACGCCGACGATGGCAATGCCGAGCCGCGACATGCCTTGACCCGGATCGAAATGTTCGGCGACGAAGGCCAGCACCGCGCCGATCCAGAGGATGACGGCGAAAAGGTGGGTGAATTCGCGCGCGAAACTCAGCAGCAGGGGCTCGCGCGCGACTTCCTCGACGTGGTTCGGGCCGAATTCGGCCTGGCGACGCCTGGCTTCGTCCGCCGCCAGCCCGTCAGCCGTGGACTTCAGGCTGGCAAGCGCTTGCGCTACGTCCAGGCCATGGATCTGCATGGCCTAGCGCACCCTCAACCGCCGCTGTGTGGCGGGCGTGCTTGTAACTGCGCCAATTCGTTCATCGCTTTGAAGGCCGCTCTCACGGTGGCCGCCCGCGGCTTAACGATGCCTGGGGCCGGGCCAGAAAATCCTGGAGTCGGCGCCAGGCCTGCCAGCCGAGGAAGGCGCGACGTCCCCAGCGCCAGACGCGGCTGGGTTTGGCTACCAGCAAGGCGACGGTGGTGGCGACCACTACCTGCGGATGGGCGCTCAGCCAGTATCCGGCGTCGACCGCGAGATCGGCGACCGCCAGAGTCGGTCGCAACCCGCTGGCGTGGCGCCCGAAGTCGGCGCGCAGGGCTTCGCCGGCGATCTGCAGCCGCTGCTTCTTCAGCGCCAGTTCAAGCGCCGCGGGATTCATCGCGGTCTGGCCGGGTTTCCATGGGCGAGGGCTTCGCGGTCCTTCGCCAGTTCCGCGAGGCTGGCCTTGAACAGCGTCGATCCCGCCCTGGCATGGCTCATCGCCATCAGCAGCGTGGCAATGCCGGCGCCGAGGAACAGCGCGCTGAAGATGCCCAGCGCGAGCAGGCGGTGGCTGTCCCAGAACAATACGGTAAGGAACACGGCGAAGAACACCAGCCCGGCGCTTAGGCAGACCAGGGCGATCGCGCCGTAGGTGACCAGCGACAGCAGGCGCAAGCGCTCCTCGGCGAGTTCGACGCCAAGCAGCTGGAGGCGGTTCTGCACCAGCGCGAACGAAGTGCCGAACAGGCCTTTCAGCGATGCGAACAGACCCGCCCGGGAGGCTTCGCCGCCGGGGGTGCCTTCGCTCATCGGATCAGCGGCGGCCGATCAGCAGACCGGCAATGAAGCCGATGCCGGCGGCAACGCCCACCGAACGCCAGGGATTGTCGTGCACGTAGTCGTCGGCGGCGCGGCCCACCAGCTTGGCCTTGTCGACCACGGCGGCTTCGGCTTCGGCCAGCTTGATCTTGGCGGTGGCGAGGCGATCCTGCGTCCGCGCGCGGATTTCGGCGATCTTCTCGCCGGCCTGGCCGGCCGTGGCGCGCAACAGTTCCTCGCTGTCGGCAATGACCAGCTTGACGTCTGCAATCAGTTTGTCCTTGGTAACTTCGCTCATGTCGCTCATGTGTTTCTCCTGAAGTGTTCGAAAAAAGAATCGAGAATTCTAGGCTACTTATTTTGCTGCGGCGCTGCAATGATCCAGATCACATCATGTCGAATTCGTAATCGATGGTCAGCGGCGCGTGATCCGAAAAGCGCTGTTCCTTGTAAACGCTGGCCTGCCGGGCGGTCGCCGCAAGGCCGGGCGTGGCGATCTGGTAGTCGATGCGCCAGCCGACGTTTTTCGCCCATGCCTGGCCTCGGTTCGACCACCAAGTATAGGCCTCGCCGGTGGCTTCGGGCAGCAGTTTGCGATGGACGTCCACCCAGCCCAGGTCGTCGAAGGCCGACGACAGCCAGCGTCGCTCCTCGGGCAGGAAGCCGGAGTTCTTCTGGTTCGACTTCCAGTTCTTCAGGTCGATTTCGCGGTGCGCGATGTTCCAGTCGCCGCACAGCAGGACCTCCCGCCCCGACTTTCGGGCCTCGCTTGCGAGGCGTTCCAGCCGGGGGCGGAACTGGTCGAGGAAGCGGAACTTGGCCTGTTGGCGTTCGTCCGAACTGGAGCCGGAGGGCAGGTAGAGCGAGACCACCGAGAGCCTGCCGAAATCGGCCTGCAGGTAGCGTCCTTCGGCATCGAACTCGGCATTGCCGAAGCCCTCGACGACGCGGTCCGGCTTGCGGCGGTAGTAGATGCCGACCCCGCTGTAGCCCTTCTTTTCCGCGGCGTGGAAGCAGGCTCCGTAGCCGGGCGGTTCGCGCAGCGCCGGCGTCAGGTCGGCCAGTTGCGCCTTCAGTTCCTGGACGCAGACGATGTCGGCCCGCTGCGTCGCCAGCCATTCGAAAACGCCCTTGCTGGCGGCGGAACGGATACCATTCAGATTCAGACTGAGTATTCGGAGCATGAGCCTGTGGATGTAGAATGCGCGCGATGAACGCGAACGCCGACCGTGTCGCGGCCAACGACCTGAGCCGCGAGTTTATCGCCTTCGCCTGCGAGCTGGGCGTGCTGCGCTTTGGCGAGTTCAAGACCAAGGCAGGGCGCATGAGCCCCTACTTTTTCAATGCCGGCCTGTTTTGCGACGGCGCATCGCTGGCGAGGCTCGCGGGCTTTTATGCGCAGCGCATCCTGGCCGCCGGCGTCGGCTTCGATGTGCTGTTCGGGCCCGCCTACAAGGGCATACCGCTCGCGGCCGGCACCGCCATGGCGCTGGCAGGCCTCGGCCGCAACCTGCCCTATGTCTACAACCGCAAGGAAGCCAAGGACCACGGCGAAGGCGGCACCTTGGTCGGCGCACCGCTGCAGGGGCGCGTGCTGATCATCGACGACGTGATTTCCGCCGGCACCTCGGTGCGCGAATCCGTCGAACTGATCCGTGCCGCCGGTGCCCTGCCTGCCGCCGTGCTGATCGCGCTGGATCGCCAGGAACGCGGCCAGGGCGAGCTTTCGGCGGTGCAGGAAGTCGAACGCAACTACGGCATTCCCGTGATCAGCGTTGCGAGTTTGACCGATTTGATCGATTATCTGTCCGGCCATCCGGAACTTGAAAGCAAGCTTGCCGCCGTGCGTGACTACCGCCTTCGTTACGGAATCGACTGATGCCCAAGAATACCTCTCCAGGGAGAACCCCCATGCGCCTGATTTCCACACTGCTGTTCGCTTCGACCACCCTGCTGGCCATGGGCGCCTCGGCCCAGATGCGGATTTTCTGCTGCGACGATGCCAGCGGCCGTAAGGTCTGCGGCGATTTCCTGCCCGAAGCATGTCAGGGACGTGCCTATGAGGAACGCGACAATCGCGGCTTCGTCTCGAAGACGGTCGAGGCGCCGCTGACGCCCGAGCAGCAGGCGCGACGCGAGGCCGAAGCGCTCAAGAAGGAGGCGGATGCGAAGAAGGCGGCCGAGGAGCGGCGCCGCTCGCTGGCGCTGCTCTCGACCTACTCCAGCGAAAAGGACATCATTTCCGCGCGCGACCGCGCGCTGGCTGAACTCGAGAAGAACCGGAAGGAATCCCAGTTGCGACTGGACGAAGCCAACAAGCGGAAGAAGAAGATCGACGGCGACAAGGAGTTCTACAAGGGCAAGCCGCTGCCGGAGGATGTCAAGGCGCAGGTTCGCGACAACGAGAAGGAAATCGCCGCCCAGCAGTCGGCAATCGCCACCAAGGTGAAGGAAGCCGAGGAGGTGCGCGCCAAGTTCGCCGAAGAGCGCAAACGCTATCTGGAACTGACCGGGAAGAAGGGTGCCGAACCGGAACCCGCGACGCCGGCGATTCCTCGCACGGTGATACCGGCCGGCGTCGCTGCGCCGGCCGCTGCGGCACCCGCAGCCGCTCCGGCCGCGGCGCCGGCAGACAAGCCCGCCGGCGACAAGCCTGCCGGAAAGAGCTGATCAGGCGCCGAGTTTCTTCTTCAGCAGGTCGGTGACCTGCTGCGGGTTGGCCTTGCCTTTGGTGGCTTTCATGGCCTGGCCGACCAGCGCGTTGAAGGCCTTTTCCTTGCCGGCGCGAAATTCCTCTACCGATTTCTGATTGGCGGCGAGGACCTCGTCAACCAGCGCCTCGATCGCGCCGGTATCGGTGATCTGCTTCAGGCCCTGCTTTTCGATCACCTCGTCGGCGCTCCCACCCTCGCCGTTCCACAGCGACTCGAATACCTTCTTGGCGATGTTGTTGGAGATCGTGTTGTCGGCGATGCGCCGTATCAGGCCGGCGAGTTGTGCGGCGGAGATCGGCGAGGCCTCGACGTCCATGTCGTTCTTGTTCAGGCGCGCGGCGAGTTCGCCCATGATCCAGTTGGCGACAGCCTTGCCATTCTCGGCGCCGGCGACGGCCACGGCCGCAACGTAGTAGTCGGCCATGGCGCGTGACGCGGTGAGGATCGCCGCATCGTAGGCCGAGAGCCCATATTCCGCCTGGAACCGCCGCTGCATGGCTTGCGGCAGTTCCGGCAGGCCGGATTTGACCTCGGCAATCCAGTCCGCGCCGATTTCCAGCGGCAGCAGGTCGGGATCGGGAAAGTAGCGGTAATCGTGGGCGTCTTCCTTGCTGCGCATGGAACGCGTTTCGCCCGTATCGGGGTCGAACAGCACGGTGGCCTGGCGGATGGCGCGGCCTTCCTCGATCTCGTTGATCTGCCACTGCACCTCGAAATCGATCGCCTGCTGCATGAAGCGGAAGGAGTTGAGGTTCTTGATCTCGCGCCGCGTGCCCAGCGGTTCGCCGGGGCGGCGCACTGAGACGTTGGCGTCGCAGCGGAAGCTGCCTTCCTGCATGTTGCCGTCGCAGATGCCTATCCACTGCACCAGCGCGTGCAGGGCGCGGGCATAGGCCACGGCTTCGGCGCTGGAGCGCATGTCGGGCTCGGTGACGATTTCCAGCAGGGGCGTTCCTGCACGGTTGAGGTCGATGCCGCTCTTGCCGTGGAAGTCCTCGTGCAGCGACTTGCCTGCATCTTCTTCGAGGTGGGCGCGGGTCAGATGCACGTATTTCTCAGTCGCCGTGTCGCCAGCGCCAACTGTTATTGCCAGCCCGCCGCCGGCAACCACCGGAATTTCGAACTGGCTGATCTGGTAGCCCTTGGGCAGGTCGGGGTAGAAGTAGTTCTTGCGCGCGAACACCGAGCG
>JACRIY010000075.1 GCA_016235805.1 Rhodocyclales bacterium | reverse complement strand
GGCCGCCGAAAAATTTGCCGACACCCCGGATCAGGAACTGCTCGACGACGTTGGCGCCTTCCTCAACAAGGGCGCCAAGGACGGCGACGCGCCTGCCACCTGCAGCTGATTCCGGACTGACGGCAAGCGGAGGCGTCGCCGTCCCGGCGATGCCTCCGTTCGTCGCGACCAAAGCTGCAGTCTGAAACCCTCCAGACATTGAATGCAAATGCCATGAATACACCCACCAGCAATCCGCGCATCAAACCATTCTGGCCGCCCTTCGTCGCAGGCGTCGTGCTCGGCCTTGTCTTGCTGCTCACCTTCGTCCTTTCCGGTCACGGCCTGGGCGCGAGCGGAGCCGCCAACGATCTGGTGGCCGGTATCGGACTACAGGTGGCGCCGGAAGCCACCCGGGCCAACGGTTACCTTGGCCCGCAGGTGGCGGACGGCAACCCGCTGGGCTCGTGGATGACCTGGGAGGTCGTCGGCGTGGCCATCGGCGCCTTGGCCGGCGCATTCATGGCGGGTCGCTTCCGCGTGCAACTCGACGGCGAACGCAGCGTCGGCGCCGGGTCGCGGGTGATCAAAGCCCTCGCTGGCGGCTTCCTCGCCGGCTTCGGCGCGCGCATCGCCGGCGGCTGCACCAGCGGCATCGGCCTATCCGGCTCCGCCGCGCTGGGCGTCTCCGCCTTCGTCTTCCTCGCTTTGTTCTTCGTCACCGGGATGATCGTCAGTCGCCTGGTCAAGGGGGTGTGAAATGTTCCCGCTCAACGACAATGGAATGATCTCCGGCCTGCTCTGCGGCATCCTGTTCGGCTACGTGCTGGAAAACGCCGGCTTCGGCAGCCCGGTGAAACTGAGCGCGCAGTTCAGGCTGCGCGACTGGGCGGTGTTCAAGGTGATGTTCACCGCCATCGTGGTGGCGGCAGTCGGCCTTTGGCTGCTGCGCGTCGGTGGAATGCTGAAGCCCGACTCGATCGCCGTGCCGCAGGCCGCGCTGGTGGCCGCTGCGGTGGGCGGCGCGCTGGTCGGCGCGGGCTTCGCCGTCGGCGGCTATTGCCCCGGCACCTCCGTGGCCGGCCTGTTTTCCGGTCGCATGGATGCACTTGTCTTCGTCGTCGGCGTCAGCACCGGAACGGCGGGATTCGCCGTGTTCTACGCCGCCACCTTGAACGCGCTGAAATCCGCCGGCCTCATTGCCGAGGGCGACACGTTCGCCGACGCCTACGAGATTTCCGACCCGGTAATGATCGCCATACTCGTCGTCGCGCTGATCGGCGTGTTTTTTGTCGGCTCCTGGTTCGAACGCCGCAAGGGCGGCCCTGTCACCGCCCAGGAGGCTGTCGAGGGTGCCTGCCCGACAGCATGAGCGAGAACGAGTCCCCCTGGCGGTCCGGCTTCAGGGCCGACTATCAGGCGATCTTCGTCGAGGAATGGTCGCCCTTCGTCGGCGCCATGCTGCTGGTCCTGACCATCATCGGCCTGATGCTCTCAGGCCTGGTCTGGGGGGTGTTCGGCGGCGTCAAGTTCTGGGGCGACTGGTTCAACAACCTGATCGGCCTCGGCCCGGTTCTCGGCGTGCCGCAACAGACCGAAGGCTTCCTGATGCACCGCATGTCGCTGATGAACATCATGCTGGTGCTGGGCGCCTTTGCCGCCGCGTTGCTCTCACGCCAGTTCAGCCCCAACCGGCCGCCGCCGCTGGAATACGTCTGGGCCGCGTCGGGCGGCAGCCTGCTGGGGATCGGCGCCGCGCTGGCCGGCGGTTGCACCACCGGCGGCTTCTTCAACCCGGTATTGCACTCTTCCCCCGCCGGCTGGGCCATGTGGCTGGGCCTGCTGGCCGGCGCGGCGATCGGCCTCAAGCTGCTGCTGTGGACGCTGGACAACATCGAATGGGGCATGCAGGCGCCGCCGGCACTCGACGTGCCCGAAGGTTTGACTCGCAACTACCCGTGGCTGGGCCTTGCCGTCATCGTCGGCGTGCTGCTCTGGGCCACCCAATGGTACGGCTCGACCGACGAGAAGATTGCCGCGCGCGCGGTGATCGTGGTTGCCGGCTTCGCCATCGGATTCATCATGCACCGCTCGCGCCTGTGCTTCGCGCGCGCCTTCCGCGAACCCTTCATGACCGCCGAGGGTGACATGACCAAGGCGGTGATCCTTGCCCTGGCCATCGGCATTCCGATCGCCGCCCTGCTATTCCAGAAAAAAGTGATCGACCCCTACCTGGCAATTCCTGCCACGTTCTGGATCGGCTCGCTGATCGGCGGCCTGATCTTCGGCATCGGCATGGTCTTCGCCGGCGGCTGCGCGTCGGGGTCGCTGTGGCGCATGGGCGAAGGCCATCTGAAGCTGTGGGTGACGATGTTCTTCTTCTCCTGGATGGGCTCCATCGCCAGCGCCGTGTTCAAGCAGTTGGGGCTCACCACGATCGATGAGACCAATGTCGAAACCTGGGAAATTACGAAAATCGGCTTCCAGGCCTACCTGCCGGAAATGTGGGGCAGCTGGGGCTGGACCCTGGCAATTGGCGGCGCGCTGCTGGCGCTCTGGTACGCGCTGGTGCGCTACAACGAATCTACCGAAAAATTCACCCTTCTATAGGAGAGGACCATGAGAACGAAACAATTCGCACTTGCCATCGCCGTCATCGCCAGTCTCGGCTCGGCACCACTGATGTATCCGGTGCCGGCCTTCGCCGCCGACGCGGCGACCATCCAGCCCAAGGACGGCTGGTACAACAAGGCACTGGTCGACTACGACTTCGTCAAGCAAAACGTCAGCATTCCGCCGAAGAAGGGCGTGGTGATCATCGACTCGCGCCCTGCCGCGCGCCAGTACGACCTCGGCCACATTCCCGGCGCGATCAACATTCCCGACAGCCAGTTCGACAAGATGGTCGACAAGCTGCCGGCCGACAAGGCGACCATGCTGCTGTTCTACTGCGGCGGCCTGGAATGCATGCTGAGCCACAACTCGGCGTTCAAGGCCGAGAAACTGGGCTACACCAACATCAAGGTTTACCCGGCCGGCTCGCCGGACTGGAAGGCCAAGGGCGCACAGATGTCGGTATCCGCGGCCTACCTCAAGAAGCTGGCCGAAGACAAGGCGTCGTATGTGCTGATCGACGCGCGGCCCAAGCGCGTGGCCGACAAGGGCATGATCCCGACCGCGATCAACATCTCCGACAGCGAGTTCGACAAGAACCTCGACAAGCTGCCGGCCGACAAGGCCACGATGCTGATCTACTATTGCGGCGGCCTCGAGTGCGTGCTCTCCGACAACTCGGCGGAAAAGGCGAAGAAGCTCGGGTACACCAATGTGCTCACCTACCCGCCCGGCTATCCGGAGTGGGAAAAGATGCATGGCGCGCCGGCGCCGGCAGCGACTGCGGCGGCAGGCACGGCGGGCAGCGTCCCGGCGGCCTCTGCAGCCCTGGTCGCAGGCAAGGAAAAGGGCTCGGTGACGGTTGCCTCCTTCGAGCAGGTCTGGAAATCCAACCCGGGTTCCGTGATGCTGGTCGACGTTCGCGATCCGAAGGAAGTCGCGGCCGGCACCATCAAGGGCTCGGTGAACATCCCGATGAACGAGCTCGAGAAGAAGATCGCGAGCCTGCCGACCGACAAGCCGGTGGTTTTCGTCTGCGGTACCGGCGCACGCTCGGGCGAGGCATTCGACACCGTCAAGCTGCTCGGCGGCAAGGTTCAGGCCTGGTTCCTCGATGCCGACGTCAAGTTCAACGCCGATGGCACCTACACCATGGCGGCGAAGAAGTAGCCGCTAGCGATTCCTGCCCAATTTACCCGGTCGGTTGCGAATTCTCCGTAACCGGCCAATCACACCCTAGACCGGAAATCCAATCATGAAAAAACTTTACCTCGCACTTGCACTTGGCGCTTCCTTTTCGCTGCCGGTTCACGCCCAGAGCGCGACCGAATTGTTCGTCGGCATCAACTCCGGCGTTACCCAGACACAGGGGGTCGCGATGGTCCTCGCCAGCCAGGCACTGGCACAAAAAGCCGCCGTGCGCGTCCTGCTATGCAGCGACGGCGGCCAGTTGGCGGTCAAGGACAAGGAGTCCGCCGTGCTCAAGCCGATGAACAAGTCGCCCAAGGAATTGCTGCAAAGCCTCATGAAGGCCGGCGCCAAAGTTGAAGTCTGTGCCCTGTTCCTGCCGAATGCCGACCTGAAGCCGACCGACCTGATCGAAGGCATCGGTGTTGCCAAGCCGGCCGATGTCGCGGCCTACGTGCTGCAAGCAAACGTCAAGACCCTGAGCTATTGAACGGTGTTCACCGCGGTCGTCGCGTCGGATAGGATTCCGCCGTGACGACCGACAACAGCCCCGATACCGAATTCCAACGCCTTTACTGCGGCCGACTCTGGTCGGTGCTGGACTGGGACCAGCTTGCCGCGCTGTGGCAGCGCATCGACCCGTCCGCGGGCTGGTACCTGCATGCGTTCGGCGCATCCGCGGTGCCGACACATGCGGCGGATGCCGCCACCGTCACTGACTTCATCGCCCGCATCGACGCGCTGCTGCGCGCCGAGCACCATGAGTCCTACTGCGGCATCGTCTACGCGGACGACCTGGATGACCCGCGCCTGATCAAGATCTACGATCCGAACAAGCTCGGATCCTCCTGCGGTTCGTCGAAGCACCCGCCCCTGCCGGGCTGGATCATGAGCCGACTGCCTCCCGACGCCCTGCCCGAATCCCGCCCTGCGGCCCAGAACCGCAGGCGCTGGTGGCAGGGTTTGCTCGGAGATAGCTAGGCAGTTCCCTCCCGTATTCCCGGTTTTGGCTCGCCATGGCCTCAGGCATAGTGCCGGTCATGGCACTGCCGACCGAATCCATCACTGATCGCACCGCACTCAAGTTCCTCGTGGTCGACGACTTTTCCACCATGCGCCGCATCGTCCGCAACCTGTTGAAGGAACTCGGCTTCACCAACGTCGAAGAGGCGGAAGACGGTGCGGCGGCACTGACCAAGTTGCGCAGCGGTGGCTTCGAGTTCGTCGTTTCCGACTGGAACATGCCCAACATGGACGGGCTGACCCTGTTGCAGACCATGCGCGACGATGCCGAACTGAAAGCCCTGCCCTTCCTCATGATCACCACCGACGCGAAGAAGGAAAGCATCGCCACCGCCGTTCGTGCCGGCGCGACCAGTTGCATCGCCAAACCCTTCACCGCCGCGACCTTGCAGGAAAAGCTCGACAAGATCTTTGAAAAGATGGGGATCTAGGCCGCCGCGCAACGCAGGTCGCCATACCCGACTATTTTTGTCGAGTACAATTTTGACTCCGACAGGAGTCCGCCATGGCATCCCCCCTCAACAACCGGCTTGCCGCCGAAACATCGCCCTATTTGTTGCAGCACGCCGACAACCCGGTGCACTGGCAACCCTGGGACGAACAGTCGCTTTCAGCGGCGCGGAACGACGACCGGCCGATCCTGCTTTCCATAGGCTACTCGGCCTGCCACTGGTGCCACGTGATGGCCCACGAATCCTTCGAGGACGCGAACGTTGCGGCGGTGATGAACCGCCTGTTCGTGAACATCAAGGTCGACCGTGAAGAGCGCCCCGACCTAGACCAGATTTACCAGAGCGCGCACCACCTGCTGACGCAGCGCAACGGCGGCTGGCCGCTGACCATGTTCCTCGCGCCCGATGGGACTCCCTTCTTCGGCGGCACCTATTTTCCCAGGGAGCCGCGCTACGGCCTGCCCGGCTTTGCCGACCTGTGCGAACGCGTCGCCGCCGCCTACGTCGAACGCCGCGAAGACATCACGGCGCAGGCCGGGGAACTGCGCGAGGCACTGGGTGCCACCGAACCCGAACCGGCGGCCGGCGAAATCCGCTTCGATGCGGCGCCGCTGGCAGCCGCCGAGGCTTCCCTGGCTCGGGCGTTCGACAGCCGTCACGGCGGCTTTGGCGGCGCACCGAAGTTCCCACACCCAACCGACCTCGCCTTCCTGCTGCGTCGCGCTGATGAAGGCGCGCAGCGCATGGCGCTGACCACGCTGGCGCGCATGAGCGAAGGCGGCATCTACGACCAGATCGGCGGCGGCTTCTGCCGTTACAGCGTGGACGAGCGCTGGGAAATTCCCCACTTCGAAAAGATGCTCTACGACAACGGCCCGCTGCTGGGATTGTGCGCCGATGCCTGGTTGCGCAGCGGCGACCCGCTACATGCCCGCGTCGCCGACGAAACCGCAGCCTGGGTGATGCGCGAAATGCAGACCGCCGACGGCGGCTACTGCTCTTCGCTAGACGCCGATTCCGAAGGCGAGGAAGGCAAGTACTACGTCTGGGACCCCGCCGAACTGGCGCACATCCTGACGCCGCAAGAGTCGGCGCTGGCGGCACGGCACTGGGGCTTCGACGGCCCGCCGAATTTCGAAGACCGCCATTGGCACGCGAAGATCGCCGGCAACCTGCGGCCCGACGAGCAGCCCGTGCTCGACTCGGCGCGACGCAAGCTGTTCGCGGCGCGCGAACAACGGGTCCGCCCCGGCCGCGACGACAAGATTCTGACCAGCTGGAACGCGCTGATGATCGAAGGCATGATCCATGCCGCCAGGATATTCGGCCGCGACGACTGGCTGGCCTCGGCACGCCGCGCGATGCACTTCGTCCGCACCACCCTGTGGCGCGAAGGCCGGCTGCTGGCGACCGCCCGCGACGGCCGCGCCCACCTCGATGCCTACCTCGACGATCACGCCTTCCTGCTCGCGGCCCTGCTCGAGCTGATCCAGATGGAATTTCATGGCGAAGATCTGGCCTTTGCCGTCGAATTGGCCGAGACGCTGCTGGCACGCTTTGAAGACCCTGAAGACGGAGGGTTCTTCTTCACCGCCCACGACCATGAAGCGCTTATCCATCGCGCGAAGACCGGCCACGACAATGCCACTCCTTCCGGCAACGGCATCGCCGCGTTCGCCCTGCAGCGCCTTGGACACCTGCTTGGCGAAGCCCGCTACCTCGATGCCGCGCAACGGACCGTGCGCCTATTCTGGCCGCAGATCCAATACTCGCCGAATGGTTTTGGCAGCCTGCTGCGGGTGCTCGAAGAAGCGCTGCATCCACCCGAAATCATCATCCTGCGCGGACCGCCCGATGAGCTTCGCGCCTGGCAACGGGCGCTGGGCGCGGCGCCGGAACGCATGGTGCTGGCGCTTGCCAACGGAACGCGCGAGTTGCCCGCGGTGCTCGCCAAAGCGGAGAGCGATCGTGTCAACGCCTGGGTCTGCCGCGGCGTTACTTGCTCAGCACCGATCACGGACCTGGACCAATTGATAAATTGATCTGGAACATTTACAGGGTGCGCGTGACCGGATAGCCTGCGCTGCGCTTTAGTTTCGACCACTGCATTCATTGCCGAGGAATTCGGCGGCAGCCTGCGCTGAAGTATCGATTTGGCATCGCATCCCGACCGACACACGACGACTCTTCACATCTGACAAGGAACCGAACATGAAATCTGCATTTATCTCGACCCTGGTCGCCGCCGGCCTGCTGGTATCCGCCCCGGCCTTCGCCAACAAGGATCTCGCGACCAAGAGCGGCTGCATGGCCTGCCATGCGGTCGACAAGAAACTGGTCGGCCCGGCCTACCAGGAAGTCGCGAAAAAGTACAAGGCCGGCGACGAAGCCATGCTGATGGACAAGGTCCGCAAGGGCGGCAAGGGCGTCTGGGGCCAGATCCCGATGCCGCCGAATGCGGCCGTCAAGGACGAGGACCTGAAGACGCTGATCACCTGGATCCTCGGCGGCGCCAAGTAACACCCGCCACACGCCCCAGACCGGCCGGTCCCGCCAATCGCGGGACCGGCCTTTTCTTTGTCGGCACCTCACAGTCCAGGTGCATTGACAAGACGATTGCGGATGACAAGAATCCGTCCGCCTGACATATCATTCGCCCCTTGTATCCCCCTTCACCGATTCGAACGGAGTGTCACCATGAATGTGTCTGCCAAAGTCCTCTCGCTTTCCGTGATTGCCGCCCTCGCCCTGATCGGCTGCGGCAAGGAAGAGCCGCACCCTCCTCCCCCGGCGGCCCCCCCGCCCCCGCCGCCCCCGCTGTCGGTCAAGATCGGCAGCGTCGCGCCCCTCACAGGCGGCATCGCGCACCTGGGCAAGGACAACGAGAACGGCGCGCGTCTTGCGATCGACGAAGCCAATGCGGCGAAGATCAAGCTCGGCGGCCGCGACGTAAAGTTCGAACTGGTTTCCGAAGACGACCAGGCCGACCCGAAGGTCGGCAATACCGTGGCCCAGAAGCTGGTCGACGCCAAGGTAGCCGGTGTAGTCGGCCACCTGAATTCCGGCACCACGATCCCGGCCTCGGCCATCTACAACGGCGCCAACCTGCCGATGATTTCCGGTTCCGCCACCAATCCTGCGCTGACCGAGCAAGGCTTCAAGGGCGTGTTCCGCGTCGTCGGCCGTGATGACCAGCAGGGCCCGGCGGTCGCCAACTACATCGCCGGCGCCAACAAGCTCAAGACCGTCGCCGTGATCGACGACGCCACCGCCTACGGCGAAGGCCTCGCCAACGAGGTCGAGAAAACCCTCAAGGCGGCCGGCATCAAGGTCCTGCCGCGCGAAAAAGGCACCGACAAGACCGTCGACTGGAAGGCCGTACTGACCAAGGTCAAGGGCAAGCGCCCCGACGCGGTGTTCTACGGCGGCATGGACGCCACCGCCGGCCCGCTGATCAAGCAGGCGCGCGAACTGAAGATGACGGCCATATTCTCCTTCGGCGACGGCGCCTGCACCGACAAGATGGCCGAACTCGCCGGCACGGCGGCCGAAGGCCTGATCTGCTCGCAGGCCGGCATCCCGGTCCAGGCCGCGGGCAAGAAGTTCCTCGATGCCTACAAGGCCAAGTTCAACGCCGACCCGATCCTCTACTCGCCTTTCACCTACGACGCGGCCAACCTGCTGATCGCGGCGATGAAGAAAGCCGACTCGCCCGATCCGGCGAAGTATCTGGCGGCGCTCGCTGCCAGCGACTACAACGGCGCCAGCGGCAACATCAAGTTCGACGAGAAGGGCGACCGCAAGGACGCCGAGATGACCATCTTCACGCTGAAGGACGGCAAGATTACGCCGCTGGCCATCATCAAGGGCGGCAAGTCGCTGACCCTCGACGAATACGCGGCGCTGTCCGCTCCGCCGGCCCCGCCGGCAACGGCTCCGGCTCCGGCGGCGGCCGCGGCGCCTGGTGCGGCTCCCGCTGCTCCGGCCGCTCCAGGTGCCGCCCCGGCGGCTCCTGCTCCGGCGGCGGCGGCACCGGCAGCTGCGGCACCCGCGGCGGCACCAGCTGCGCCTGCGGCTGCCCCGGCTGCCGCACCGGCACCCGCCGCGCCCAAGCCCGCCGCACCCGCTCCCGCCAAGTAAGCCGGACGGGGCGCAAGCTATCGGGGACGTCGCTGACGCGCCTTCCCCGTTTTTATGTCCAGCCGACAGGGCTGGACGGTATCCTCCGGATTTGTCATGGATATCCTGCTCCAGCAGATCATCAACGGCCTCACCACCGGCAGCGTCTACGCCGTCGTGGCGCTGGGCTACACCATGGTCTATGGCGTGATCCAGCTGATCAACTTCGCCCATGGCGAGGTGGTGATGATCGGCGCCATGGTGGCTTTCTCCGTCATCGCGTCCTTGGCCGGAAGCACGCTGCCGCCGCTGGCCATCGTGCTCGCCGGGGTGCTCGCCGCCATTCCGGCCTGCATGGCGATCGGTTACTCGCTGGAACGGGTCGCCTATCGCCCGTTGCGCCACGCGCCGCGCCTGGCGCCGCTGATCACGGCGATCGGCATGTCCATCATCCTGCAGCACCTCGCGCTGCTGATCTGGGGCCGCAATCCGCTGGCCTTTCCGCAGATCATCGACAACCCGAGCTTCGCCATCGGCGGCGCCGCCATCAGCGGCGTACAGATCGCCATCATCCTGTTGTCGATGGTGATGATGGCCGGCCTCTCCTGGTTCGTCTATCGCACCCGCTTCGGCATCGCGATCCGCGCCACTGCGGAGAACGTCCATGTCGCCGCCCTGATGGGCATCAATGCCAACCGTGTGATCGCCGCCACCTTCGTCATCGGCGCCGGACTCGGCGCGGTGGCCGGCGTCATGTTCGGCACCTACTACGGCATCGCGCACTACACGATGGGCTTCACCCTGGGCCTCAAGGCCTTTTCCGCCGCCGTGCTGGGCGGCATCGGCAACCTTCCCGGGGCCATGGTCGGCGGCCTGCTGCTGGGACTGGTCGAAGCACTTGGCACCGGCTACATCGGCGAAATGACCGACCTCTGCCGCTGGCCGGGCGCGGGCTCCGGCACGGGATGGATGGGCGAGCGCTGCGCCGACGGCGAGCACTTCGTGCTGTTCGGCAGCAACTACCAGGACGTGTTCGCCTTCCTGATGCTGATCCTGGTGCTGGTGTTCCGGCCGTCCGGCCTGCTCGGCGAGCGTGTTTCGGAGCGCGCCTGATGGGCTGGAGCACGAGACAGAAGTTCGGCCTGGCCTGCGTGGCACTGGCGCTTGTCGCACTGCCTTTCGTGCTGGCAATGGCCGGCACGGCCTGGGTGCGCATTACCAACTTCGCGGTGCTCTTCGTCCTGCTTTCGCTCGGACTCAACATCGTGGTCGGTTTCGCCGGCCTGCTCGACCTCGGTTATGTGGCCTTCTTCGCCGTCGGCGCCTACGTCTATGCACTGCTGGCCTCGCCGCATTTCGGCCTGCACCTTCCGTTCTGGGTCATCCTGCCGATCGGCGCCGCGGTGGCCGGCATCGCCGGCGCCGTGCTGGGAGCGCCGACTCTTCGCCTGCGCGGCGACTACCTCGCCATCGTCACGCTGGGCTTCGGCGAGATCGTGCGCATTTTCATGAACAACCTTTCCGCGCCGGTGAATGTCACCAACGGGCCGAAGGGCATCAACCGCATCGACCCGTTTCAAGTCGGCCCGCTGAATTTTTCGGCCAGCGACAACTTCGGCGGGCTGACTTTCAGCGGGCCCATAAAGTATTACTACTTCCTGCTCATCGTTCTGTTGGTGGTCATCGTCATCAACCGGCGCCTGCAGGATTCACGCATCGGCCGCGCCTGGGTGGCGATCCGCGAAGACGAAATCGCCGCCAAGGCCGCCGGCATCAACACGCGCAACATCAAGCTGCTGGCCTTCGCCATGGGTGCCAGCTTCGGCGGCGTCGCCGGCGGCATGTTCGCCGCGATCCAGGGCTTCGTCAGCCCCGAGAGCTTCATCCTCAATGAATCCATCATGATCCTGGCCATGGTGGTGCTGGGCGGCATGGGCAATATCTGGGGCGTGATCGCCGGCGCCGTGCTGCTTTCCTTCATGCCCGAACTGCTGCGCTATACCGTCGAGCCGGCACAGAAGGCCATGTTCGGCAGGATGCTGGTCGATCCCGAAGTGCTGCGCATGCTGATCTTCGGCCTTGCGCTGGTGCTGACCATGCGCTTCCGCCCCGCCGGCCTGTGGCCGGAAACGCGGCACAAGCGCGAACTCGACGCGGACCGCAAATGACCGAGGTCCTGCTCGAAGCCCGCAACATCGGCAAGCGCTTCGGCGGCGTGCAGGCGCTGAAGGACGTCTCGCTGACCATCCGTCGTGGCGAGATCTACGGCCTGATCGGGCCCAACGGCGCCGGCAAGACCACGCTGTTCAACGTGTTCACCGGCCTCTATCCACGCGACGGCGGAGAAGTCCTGTTCGCCGGCAAGCCGCTGTCGCTGGAAAGCCCGCACACCGTGGCCGCCGCCGGCATCGCGCGCACCTTCCAGAACATCCGCCTGTTCGCCAACATGACGGCGCGCGAAAACGTCATGGTCGGCCGCCACGTGCGCACCAGGGCCGGCGTGTTCGGCGCCATCCTGCACACCCGCGCCGAACGCGCCGAGGAAGCCGCGATCCGCCGCCGCGCCGATGAACTGCTGCATTACGTCGGCATCGACGACCGGGCCGACGCCCTGGCGCGCAACCTCTCCTACGGCGACCAGCGCCGGCTCGAAATCGCGCGCGCGCTGGCCACCGACCCGCAGCTGCTGGCGCTCGACGAACCCGCTGCCGGCATGAACGCGACCGAGACCGCCGGCCTGCGCCAGCTGATCGAGGGCTTGCGCCGCGATGGCCTGACGGTGCTGCTGATCGAGCACGACGTCAAACTGGTGATGGGTCTGTGCGACCGCGTCGCCGTGCTCGACTACGGCGAGAAAATCGCCGAGGACGTACCCGAGGTGGTGCGCAAGAATCCTAAAGTCATCGAGGCCTATCTTGGCACGAGCGCTCATTGAGGCCCTGAACCTGCGGATCCACTACGGCGGAATCGAGGCCGTAAAAGGCATCTCGTTTGCCGTCGAGGAAGGCGAGATGGTTTGCCTGATCGGGGCCAACGGCGCGGGCAAGACCTCGACGCTGAAGGCACTGGCGCGCATGATCCCGGCGCAGGGCGAGATCCACTACGGCGCCGAGCGCATCGATACCCTGCCCGCGCACGACCTGATCCGCAAGGGCCTGGCGCTGGTGCCGGAAGGACGCGGCATCTTCGCCCGCCTGACGGTGGCCGAAAACCTGGCGATGGGCGCCTACCACCGCGACGACAAGGCCGGCATCGCCTCCGACCTCGAGCGCATCCACGGCCTCCTGCCGCGACTCAAGGAGCGCGCCGCGCAGGTGGCCGGGACCCTCTCGGGCGGCGAACAGCAGATGCTGGCCATCGGCCGAGCGCTCATGGGTCGTCCCAGGTTGCTTCTGCTCGACGAACCGTCGATGGGCCTGGCACCGCTGATGGTTGAGAAAGTGTTCGAAGTGATCCGCGCCGTCGCCGCCGCGGGCATGACGGTGCTGCTGGTGGAACAGAACGCCAGGCTTGCACTGGAACTTTGCTCGCGCGGTTACGTGATGGAAAGCGGCACGATCACGCTGGCCGACAATTCCGCCGCGCTGCTCGCCGATCCACGCGTGCGCACCGCCTACCTCGGCGAATAATTTAAAGGTTTTGTCTGCGGCAAAGCCGGAGACGGTATCCCTTGTGGACGGCGCTGGCAGCACGGCGATTTTCTGCCGTACCTGAGGCAAAGACGCTCAGTCGGCCGCCTGCAATCTGAAGCGCGTCCCTTCGGCAAAGGACAAGCAGAAGCTGTCGCGCAAGACCTCCAGCAACTCATCGCCCCCGCCCACGACACGAACGATTTCGTCATCCCCGCGATCCTCGACGAGTTCGCGATTGCGCAGGATCATGCGTCGCTCGGTACCCGGCAATTGCACCGTCAGGGTCTGCACGAAGCGCGAGTTCGGGTGGGTGGCCACGTAGTGGTTGGCGACCTCGTAATCGACCGCCTGCTGCGGTTCCAGCGTAAATGCATAGAGGTCGCTCCACGCCTGCTTTCGCCGCGATTGCAGGACCCAGGTGCCCGTCGCGGCTTCCTCGACCACGCGGTAGGTCCAGGCGAAATGGCGAACTTCCTCGCCGGTCCCGAAGGGCACCGGCAACAGCAGGCCCTCGCCTCCAAAACCAACATCTGCCAGCCAGCGGCGACCCTCGACCTCGACCAGCAGCAGCATGTGGGTGCGCGGCAGCAAGGCGGTGGTGCGATGGCGGACGCGCGCGGCCAACTGCAGCGGGGCGAAGCCGAACTCGCGCAGCACCGCCGCGAACAGCAGGTTGTGCTCGAAGCAGTAGCCGCCTCGGCTCCGGCCCACAAGCTTGGCCTGGATGCTGGCCAGGTCGAGCGCGATCGACCGGCCGAGCAGGATGTCGAGGTTCTCGAAGGGAATGTGCGTCGCGTGCGCCAGGTGCAGGCCTTCCAGTGCCTGCCGCGTGGGCGCGATCTCGCCGTCGTAGTCGATGCGGCGCAAATAGGCCGCCAGGTCGAGCACGTTCAGCCTGCCGGGCCCAGGCCGTAAGGTGCCGGCGTCATATTCACTATGCGGCCGAACAGGTTCTCGAATTCGCCCTGCTCGCCCGCATAGGGATCAAAGTTGGCGGAAAAGGCCGCGTCGATCTCCTGCCAGTCCTCGGTGGTCAGGGCCTCGCGGGCCAGCGGCAGGAGTTCGCCTTCCTCCTTGTTGAGGTGCGCCCAGCTGAAATCAAGGTAGCGCTGGACCACCGCGTCAAAGCCGGCGAAGCCCGACGCTCCCATGCTCTGGTAATGCACCAGGGCCTGCAGCAGCTCGACGGTCATGCGGTAACCCTCTGCATGCTGCTGTTCGAGCAGGTCGATCAATGCGCCGGCGGCCGGCGATCGGCTGCGCAGCCGGGGGAAAAGATAATCATCTTCCTTCGGATGGTGCACCTTGTCCGGCACCTGGGTGATGTAGTCGATCATGGCCGCCAGCAGGCGGAAATCGGGTTGCAGCTTGCCGGCGCGGATTTCGCCGACGACGAAGCGCAAGGCCTGCAGCACGGAGGCCAGAGCCCGGTGTTCGCCGTGAATGATGTCTATGGATTTCATTGCCTTCCTTTTTGTCGCGGGCCGCCGTTCAGTGGGCGCCGACTCCCAGCCACTTGTCGAGCTGGCCATGGTCCGCGCGCAGGGTTTCGCTCTCGCCCGAATACACCACGCGGCCGCGTTCCAGCACCAGCGCATGACGGGTCAGTGGCAGGATCTGGTGGGCGTGCTGTTCGACCAGGATGATCGCCATGTCGCCGGAATCGACCATGCGGCCGATGATGCGCAGCAGATCCTGCACGATCAGCGGCGCCAGGCCTTCCAGCGGTTCGTCGAGCAGCAGCAGCTTCGGATTCAGCACCAGCGCGCGCGCCAGCGCCAGCATCTGCTGCTCGCCGCCGGAGAGCTGGTTGCCCATGTTGTCGCGCCTTTCCTCCAATCGGGGAAACATCTCGTAGGCGCGCTTCACGGTCCACGAACCAGGGCGCGCGACCACGGTGAGGTTTTCGTCTACCGTCAGCGACGGAAAGATGTCGCGCTCCTGCGGCACCCAGCCAAGCCCCAGATGCGCTCGGCGATGTGCGGGTACCACCACGAGGTCGCGGCCCTCGAAACTCATGCGGCCCGACTTGAAACGGGTGGCGCCCATCAGCGTGGACAACAGCGTGGTCTTGCCCATGCCGTTGCGGCCGAGCAAGGCGAGGCTGCCGCCGGCGTCGAGCGAGAAGGAAATGTCCTCCAGCACCACGGCATCGCCGTAGCCGGCCCAGACGCCTTCCAGATTGAGCAGCTCAGCCATGCAGCGCCTCCCCCAGATAGACTTCCTTGACACGCTTGTCCCTGGCGATCATGTCCGGCGTGTCCTCGGCGACCAGGGCGCCGCCGACCAGCACCGAGATGCGATCGGCAAAGCGGAACACCAGGTCCATGTCGTGTTCGATGAGCAGGATGGTCACCTCGCGCGGCAGTTGCGCGATGGTCTCGAACAGTTCGCGGCTTTCGCTGGTCGGCACTCCGGCGGCCGGTTCGTCGAGCAGCAGCACGCTGGGCTTTGCCGCCAGCGCCAGGGCGATTTCGATCAGGCGCTGGCGGCCGTAGGCCAGGCTTTTGGTCAGGTGATGGGCGACGTCGATCAGGCGCAATTGCTGCAGCAGGGCCGCTGCCTCGTCGATCGCCTCGACATGGCTGCCGACCGGATTCCACCAGCGCGCGCCGATGCCGCGCCGCTCGCAGACCGCCAGCGTGACGGATTCCAGCACCGTCATGTCGGCGAACAGGCGGTTGATCTGGAAGGTGCGCGCCAGGCCGCGCTTGACGCGCTGGTGCTGGGACAGGCGGGTAACGTCGTCGCCCTTGAGGATCACCGTGCCCTCGGTCGGTTCGAGAAAGCCGGTAAGCAGGTTGATCAGCGTGGTCTTGCCGGCACCGTTGGGGCCGATCAGGGCGTGGCGCGCACCGGCAGCGACATTCAGCGTGACGTCGCTGGTCGCGACGAAACCGCCGAAGCGCTTCACCAGCCGGCTGGTTTGCAGGGCGTGGGTCATTTGACGGCTCCCGGCAAGCGCTTGCCAAGCGCACGCAGGCCGCCCATGACGCCGTCGCGCGCGAAGAGCACGACCAGCACCAGCAGCATGCCCAGCCAGAACTGCCAGTATTGCGGGTTGATGCCCGACAGCAGGTGGTGCGCGGTCATGAAGACGATGGTGCCTATCAACGCGCCATAGAGGCTGCCGGTGCCGCCCAGCACCAGGATCAGCAGCAGTTCGGCGGAACGCGAGAAGCTCAGCACGTCGATCGAGACGAACTGCGTGGTTTGCGTCAGGAGCGCGCCGGCAATCCCCGCATAGGCCGCGCCGAGGGTGTAGGCGCCGACCAGGCGCGCATTGACCGGGGCGCCGAGCGCCGGCATGCGCTGCACGTTGAGGCGGATGCCGCGCAGGCTGAGACCGAAGGGCGAATGCACGATGCGGCGCGCGATCCAGAACAGCACGAAGAGGACCACCACGCTGTAGATGTAGGCGGTCTTGCCGTACAGGTCGAAAGAGAACATGCCGAGCAGCGGCTTCATCTCGATGCCCTGCAGGCCATCGACGCCGCCGGTGATGCGGGTCAGCTTGTTGGCCAGTTCGAACAGCATCAGCGCGACGCCCAGGGTCACCATCAGGCGCGTCAGGTCGCTGCCGCGCAGCACCAGGAAGCTGGTGATGAAGCCGGCCGCGGCGGCGATCAGTGCTGCGCCGAGCAGGCCCGCCAGCGGGTCGTTCCAGCCGTTGGCCGCCATCAGCCCGGCGGCGTAGGCGCCGATACCGAAGAAGGCCGCATGGCCCAACGAGACGATGCCGGCATAGCCGAGCACCAGGTCGAGCGAGAGCGCGAACAGCGCGGTGATGGCGATCTGGCTGAGCAGCGAAAGCTGTTCGCCGAGGGCGAAATAGGCGGCGACCGGCAGCAGCCAGAACGCATACTCGGCGCGCTTCCAGCGCGCCAGGTTGCGCAACGGACCGGGGTCGAATCCGTCAATCGAATGTGTCGTCATGGGGTCCTTATTTGGCGGCGCTGCGGCCGAACAGTCCCTGCGGGCGGAAGATCAGGGTCACCACCATGACCGCGTAGATGACGAAGGCGCCGACCTGCGGGATGTAGTACTTGCCCGCCACGTCGCAGATGCCGATGATCAGCGAGGCATAGAGCGAGCCCTTGATGTTGCCGCTGCCGCCGACGGCGACCACGATCAGGAAATACACGATGTACTTGACCGGGAATTCCGGGTCGAGGCCGAGCATCTCGACCCCGAGCGCGCCGCCGAGGCCGGCCAGTCCGGAGCCGAGGGCGAAGGTGAGGACGAACACGCGCTCGACGTCGATGCCCAGTCCGCGCGCGGTGCGCGGGTTGTCTACCGAGGCGCGCAATTCCGCGCCGAAACGGGTGCCGGCGATCATCCATTGCAGGGCGACGGCGATCGTCACGCCGACCACGATCAGGAACAGGCGATAGACGCCGACATCGACGCCAGGCAGGTTGAACTGGCCCGACAGCATCGGCGGCAACTGCAGCGGCTGCTGCTGGGCGCCGAAGAAGAAATGGGCGATGGAAATCGACATGAACACCAGCCCGATCGAGAACAGCACCTGGTCGAGGTGGGAGGCGCCGTACAGGCGTCGGTAAAGCGTGCGCTCGAGCACCACGCCGGCCAGCGCGGAGGCCGCGGTCACGATCGGCAGGGCGGCGAGGAAGGGCACACCATGGCGGTTGAGCAGGACGACGCAGACATAGCCGCCGAGCATGGCAAAGGAACCGTGGGCCAGGTTCACGAAGTTCATCAGGCCGAGCGTAACCGACAGGCCGACGCTGATCAGGAACAGCAGCAGGCCCGAGGCGATGCCATCGAAGACGACTGTCATTGGGGGTTCTCCGGAATTCGGGAAGTCCGGCGGCAGGACGCGATGCCTGCCGCCGAAACCAGCCTGGCTTACTGCTTGCCCGGGTCCTTGAATTCGTTGACCTGGTCGAACTCGACGTTCTGCAGTTTGCCGCCAACGCGCTCGACCTTGCGGATGTAGATGGTCTGCACGATGTCGCGGGTGGCGGGATCGATGCTGACCGGGCCGCGCGGACTGGTCCACTTCATGCCCTTGGCGGCCTCGACGAACTTCTCGGCGTCGGCGTTGCCACCGGTTTTCTTCAGAACTTCGGCGATCAGGTGCATGCCGTCATAGCCGCCGATCGACATGAAGTTCGGCCTGTCCTTCGGGTAGGCCTTGTAATAGGCTTCCGTGTAGGCCTTGTTCTCCGCCGACTTGTGGGCTTCGGAATAGTGGAAGGAAGTGATCAGGCCGAGGGCCGCATCGCCGATGGCGTCGAGGATATCCTCGTCGGGCAGGTCGCCGGTGGCGATCAGCCGGATGCCGGCGGCGCTCAGGCCGCGCTCGGTGAAGCCCTTCATGAAGGCGATGGTTTCTGCGCCCGGCGGCAGGAAGATGAACACGGCATCGGGCTTGGTGTCCTTGATCTTCTGCAGGAAGGGCGCGAAGTCCGGATTCTTCACCGGAGCGCGCACCTCGCCGACGATCTCGCCGCCGGCCGCGGTGAAGGTCTTCTTGAACTGGCCTTCGGCGTCATGGCCGGGACCGTAGTCGGCAACCAGCGTGAATACCTTCTTGATCTTGTTCTTCGCCGCCCAGGAGGCGATCGGCGCGGTGATCTGGGGCAGGGTCATCGACGCCCGAACAAGATAGTTGGACTTGGTGGTGACTGCCGAGGTCGCAGCGTTCATGACCACCATCGGCTTCTTCGCCTCGGTGGCGACCGGCGCCACGGCGAAGGCCGAGGGCGTCAGGCCGAAGCCGGCCAGGATGTCCACCTTGTCCTTGACCACCAGTTCCTGCGCCAAGCGCTTGCTGACATCGCCGGCGGTGCCGGGGGCGTCGTCCTTGACAATCAGTTCGACCTTGCGCCCGCCAAAGGTATCGCCCTGGGTAGCAAGGTAAAGCTTGACGCCATTGTGGATCTGCTTGCCGTAGGCGGCGAAGGGACCGGTCATCGGCAATACGAGGCCAATCTTGATCGGGTCGGCGGCCTGGGCGGCAAAGGATGCGGCCAGGGCGAAGGTCGCCGCGACCAGAGCTTTCTTGAAGTGCTGCATGGTGAATCTCCTCATGGTTGTCTACCCTGGCAGGCAGGGCATCGGATCTTGCCGATGGATGAACGATCGCGCCGCGACCATGCGAAGCCGAATCGCATCATCCCGCGTACCGAGAATAGTGGAGCGAATCCGGCCCCGGAACAATCGGGCTTCGAAACTAGTAGCTATCGCGTTCTGTTATGGCCCGGTGCGCTTTACGTCAGGCCGCCAGGCAATTGGATACGTTCCAGCCGTAGAGCCATTCCATCGCGTCGTAGAAGCGCTCCGGCGTGCGGCCTTTCCACAAGTCGTTGCGCACCAGGCGCTCGACATCCTTGGCGTGGTAGATGCGGCCCATCTCGCGCGAAGAGAGCACGATGCGCGCGGTCCGCGCCACGCGCGATCGCTGGTAAAGCTCGAAGGCCTTGCCGAAGTCGTTGCCATTGACGCGCAGCGCCTCGCCCAGCGTCACCGCGTCTTCCAGCGCCATGCAGGCGCCCTGGGCCATGTACTGCGTGGTCGGGTGGGCGGCATCGCCCAGCAGCGTGGCGCGGCCGAAGGACCACTGCCCGATCGGCTCGCGATCGGCCGTGGCCCAGCGCTTCCACGACTTGGGCAGGTCGATCAGCTGGCGCGCGCGCGGGCAGATGCCCTGGAAGTAGCTTTGCACCTCCTCCTTGCTGCCTTCTGTGACGCCCCATTCCTCCTGCTTGCGGCTGTGGAAGGTGACCACCACGTTGTACTGCTCGCCGCCGCGCAGCGGGTAATGCACCAGGTGGCAGTTGGGGCCGACCCAGATGCTTGCGGCATTCCATTGCAAATCGAGCGGGAAATCCTGCTTGTCCACCACCGCGCGGTAGACCACGTGCCCGGTGACGCGCGGCGGGTCATTGACGTACTGCGCGCGCACCACCGATTTGACGCCGTCGGCGCCGATCAGCGCCAGGCCGCGATGGGACTTGCCATGCTGGTCGATCACGGCGACGCTGTCGGCATCCTGCTCGATGCGCTCGACCCGGGTCGAGGTCAGGAACTCGACGCGCCCGGTTTCCTGCGCGCCTTCGAGCAACGAGGTGTGCACGTCGACGCGATGGATCACCGCGTAGGGATTGCCGAAGCGCTGGCGAAAGGCCTCGCCGGTGGGGATGCGGCCGACCACGTATTCGTCGATGGCGTCGTGCATGATCATGTAGTCGGTATAAACCGCACGGCCGCGCGCCTTCTCGCCGACGCCCAGGGCGTCGAAGGCGTGGAAGGCATTGGGGCCGAGCTGGATGCCGGCGCCGATCTCGCCGATCTGCGGCGACTGTTCCAGTACCTTGACGCTGAAGCCCTGGCGCACCAGGGCCAGCGCGGCGGCAAGGCCACCAATGCCGCCGCCGGCTACGATCACGGGGAGCTGTTGGCTCATCTGTTTTCCTCCTGCGCTTATTCGGGTTGGCCTATCGTCAGCGAAACGTCGCCGACGCGGTCGATGTGGCCGCTGATGCGATCACCAGGCTGGACCGGGCCGACGCCCTCAGGCGTGCCGGTGTAGATCAGGTCGCCGGGTTCGAGGTGGTAATACTGCGACAGGTCTGCAAGCAGTTCCGGGATGTTCCAGATCAATTGCGCGAGGTCGGCGCTCTGCTTCGTTTCGCCATTGACCTGCAGCGTGATGGCGCCGCTGGTCAGCAAACCCAGATCGCCGATCGGCAGGATGGGGGAACACACGGCGGATTTCTCGAAATCCTTGCCCAGGTCCCAGGGCCGCCCCTGGTCGCGCGCGACCAGTTGCAGGTCGCGCCGCGTCATGTCGAGCCCGGCGGCGTAACCGCAGATTATGCGCGGCGCGTCGGCTTCGGTCAGGCGAAAGCCCTGCGCGCCGATGGCAACCACGAGTTCCATCTCATAGTGGTAGTTCGCGGTGCCGGTCGGGTAGGGCACGCTGGCGCCGGACTCGACCAGGGTCGAAGGCGACTTGGTGAAGTAGAAGGGCTTCATGGTCGCCTTGTCCACCGGGCGACCCATCTCGACGGCGTGGGCGTGGTAGTTGCGGCCGACGCAGAAGATGCGATTTACCGGGAAGCGGGCGCCGGTGCCGAGCACCGGCAACGACGGAGTTGCGGGCGGGGAGAACAGGTACGTGGGGGTAGTCATGTTTTCTCGTTTCAGTTTCGGACTTCGTAGACGCCGAGCTTCTTCTGCAGCGGCGCGTCGTCGGCGATGAAGACAAAGGAGGGACGGTCGGCGGCGAGGTTCTGCAGAACGATGGGCTCGTAGCCGGGAATGCAGCAGGTGTCGGCGTCGGCCAGGCGGAAACTTTTCCCGGCGGCGGCGACTTCGGTGCCGCCTTCGATCTGGTGGAAAACCATCGCGGTGGAGCGCGCGGGCATTTGCAGGCGCTCTCCGGGCCGCAGCATCAGCGCCGAATAGCCGAGGATGCGCTGGCAGTCGTGGCCGTTCTCGGGATTGACATAGGCCACCTGCACCGCCTCGATCTCGGGCTGCCGCGCGGCCATGGATTCGAGTGTCCTGCGCACGTCGGCCCAGGGGTAGCGCAGCATGGGAAATGCCTTGCCGCTGCGCGCGAACATCGGGGCGGGCACGACGCCACCGCGCTGAAAATTCTGCTCCACGCCCTCGGCGGTGACGGGCTGCGCCTTGCCTTCCGTGACGTAGGACGCCTCGCAGTAATACACGATGGGCAGGTCGAGCACGTCGAGCCAGACCACGGGTTCCTTGCCGTCGTGGCCATGCTCATGCCACATGCCGGTCGGGGTCAGGATCAGGTCGCCGCGACTCATCGGGCACTTCTCGCCCTCCACCGTGGTGTAGGCGCCTTCGCCCTCGACGATCATGCGCACGGCATTGGGCGTGTGGCGGTGCGACGGCGCCCATTCGCCGGGTTGCAACAACTGCATGCCCAGATAGATGGTCGAGCTGGCCTGCATCTTCTCCAGGCCGTGGCCCGGGTTGGCCAGCACCAGCACGCGGCGCTCGGCCTTTTCGATCGGCGTCAGCTCCCCGGCACGCATCAGCAGCGGGCGCAGGCCCTGGTAGGACCAGAAAGTCGGCTGCGTCCTGATCGCGGGTTTGCCACGCGGCAGCACGGCGCGCAGGCTGGGCCAAAGCGGCACGAGGTTTTTCTCGGTCAGTGCCGCGCGGTAGTCTTCCGGCAGGTCTTCGAGGCGCCCCAGTTCGTTCATCTTCGCTCCTTGGTCGGCGGTGCAATGACGCGGTCGAATGACCTGCGGCATCGATGCTTTATTCAACGGAGCGAATACTAGACAGGTATGAATGGCCGGTAAATCCATTAATTTCGATATAAAGTATTCGAAATTCGAATAAAGGTGCTGTGCATGGACGCAATCGATATCCGCCTGCTGATGGTGTTCGACGAGATCTACAAGACGCGCAGCGTGACGGCGGCGGCGGAAGCACTCGACTTGGGCCAGCCGGCGGTGAGCGTCGCGCTGGCCAAGCTGCGCCATCAATTCGGCAATCCGCTGTTCGTGCGCACCTCGAACGGCATGGAACCGACGCCTTTCAGCGAGGGTCTGGTGCAGCCGGTGCGCGAGGCGCTCGCGGCCGTTGACAAGGTGCTGGGGCATCGCGGCGAATTCGACCCGGGGTCATCGGAACGCAGCTTCCGCATCTGCATGACCGACATCAGCCAGTTGGTGCTGTTGCCGCGCCTGTGGGAAACGCTGCGCGAAACCGCGCCCGGCGTGCGCATCGAGATCATCCCGATGACGAGCGACACGGCGCGCCTGCTGGAAAGCGGCGAGGCCGACCTCGCCGTGGGATTCGTGCCGCAACTGGAAGCCGGCTTCCACCAGCAGTCGCTGTTCGTGCAGAACTTCGTCTGCATGGTGGCGCAAGACCATCCGCGCATTGGCGACAGCCTCGACCTGGCGCGCTTCGAGGCCGAGGACCATGCGGTGATCAGTTCCTCCGGGGCGGCGCCGACCATCCTCGAACGCGAGATCGCGCGCCAGGGCATCAAGCGCCGCATCGCGCTGAAGATTCCGAGCTTCCTCGGCGCGGCCTTCGTCATCGAGCATACCGACCTGCTGCTGACCGTGCCGCGCCGCCTGGGCGACGTATTGCAGGGGCGCGGCGCCTTCCGCTTCCTGCCGGTGCCTTTCCCGCTGCCGGAGTACGAGGTCAAGCAGCACTGGCACGAGCGCTACCACCATGACGAAGGCAACCGCTGGCTGCGGCGCCTGGTGTCGCGCCTGCTGTCGGGCGCGAGCTGATCTGACCTAAGCGGCTTCGGACTTCTTCTGCGGGCGGAAGCGGCTCAGGAGTTCGAGCAGCAGCTTCTTTTCGGCGATGGTGAAGGGCTTGCAGACTTCCTTCTCGTGCTGCGACGCGCGGCGCAGCGCCTCGGCCAGCAACTCGCGGCCGGCATCCGTGAGGTGCAGGTGGTTGTGGCGGCGATCGGTGGTCGACGCACGGCGCTCGACCAGGCCACGCTTGGCCAGCTTGTCGAGCAGCGGCACCACCGAAGAACGTTCCAGCCTCACCGCCGCGGCCAGCTTCGACTGCGTGATGCCGTCGTTCTGGTGCAGGACTTCGAGCACCGAAAAGATCGCCGGCGTGACGTCGATTTCCTTGAGCGTCTTGCCGATGTGCTCGAACACGGCCAGCTGCGCAAGGCGCAAATGGAAGCCGACGTGGTTGCTGAGGCAGCCGATGGAAGGCTGTTTGCGGCTGGCGGGCATGGTCTTGGAAACAGGCGTCCTGAGTGCGGTGCGGGATTTGATTCTATATCGAACAAGTTTCCCTGCGGGGGCATATATTTTCCGTGTCGCACAAAAACAATAAGCAAACCAATATATTAGAGAATGGTTACTTTCATCAGTTTTTAATAGTTCGATATAAAACAGGTTGACTTCGACACGCATGCTCTGCAGAATCCGCTCCTCACCCGCGGTCCCCCAGGCACGAAAAGATGCCGCAGGACCGGCAGACACGGGACAACGGCAGGCCGGAGGAGTGGATGGGCATGGCAATCAATTCGGCGATCGCGACGCGATCGTTTCAGCGGTAATCCGGCGTGGACGCCTCCATCGCCCTGCTGCTGTCCCAGGACGGCATCACCAACGGCGCCATCTACGCATTGCTCTCGCTGGCGCTGGTGCTGGTATTCGCCGTCACCCGCGTCATATTCATTCCCCAGGGCGAATTCGTCGCCTACGGCGCGCTTTCCATGGCGGCGATCAATGCCGGCCTGCTGCCACCGACCATGTGGGTGGTGGTGACGCTGGGCGTCGCCGTCGCCATCGTCGATAGCGTCGCGGCGCTGCGCGAGGGCGCTCCGGCGCGGCTGCCGATGATCATCCTCAAGAACGCGGTGCTGCCTGTCCTGGCGGTGATCGTGGTGCGCTACCTGCCTCTGAAGGACCTCGCCTATCCGGTGCAGGTGCTGATCGCACTGTGCTTCGTGGTGCCGCTGGGGCCGCAGATCTACCGCCTGGCCTTCCAGCCGGTGGCGGAAGCCAGTGTGCTGTTGCTGCTGATCGTCGCGGTCGCCGTGCATTTCGTCATGATCGGCATGGGCCTGTTCTTCTTCGGCGCCGAGGGCGGCCGCATCCCGCCCTTCACCGACGGCGGCGTGACGCTGGGGCCGGCCTACGTCCAGTACCAGACCCTGTGGATCGTCGGCATCGCCGCCCTGCTGATCGCCGGGCTGGCACTGTTCTTCGAGCACTCGATCTACGGCAAGGCGCTGCGCGCCACCGCCATCAACCGCACCGGCGCGCGCCTGATGGGGATTTCGGCCGACATGGCGGGCAAGCTGTGCTTCACGCTGGCGTCGCTGGTCGGCGCCTTCTCCGGCATCCTGATCGCGCCGATCACCACGATCTACTACGACACCGGGTTCCTGATCGGCCTCAAGGGCTTCGTCGGCGCCATCATCGGCGGGCTGGCCTCCTATCCGCTGGCCGCCGCCGGCGCGATCCTGGTCGGCCTGCTCGAATCCTACTCATCCTTCTACGCCTCGGCCTACAAGGAAGTCATCGTGTTCACCCTGATCCTTCCGGTGCTTCTCTACCAGTCGCTGACCACGCACCACATCGACGACGAGGAGGAGCACTGAGATGGCCCGCTTGCTGACTCCCATGCGCGCCATGCTCGCCTTCGCCATCGCGATGAGCCTGCTGCCGCTGCTCGCCGCGCAATTCACCGTGACGCTGGCCAACTACATCGGCCTGTATGCGCTGGTGGCGCTTGGCCTGGTGCTGCTGACCGGCATCGGCGGCCTGACCTCCTTCGGCCAGGCGGCCTTCGTCGGCCTCGGCGCCTATGCCACGGCCTACCTCACCACGCGCCACGGCATGTCGCCCTGGGGCACGCTGATCGTCGGCATGGTCTTCACCACCGCCGTCTCGCTGGCGCTGGGCCTCATCACCCTGCGCCTGTCGGGCCACTTCCTGCCGCTGGGCACCATCGCCTGGGGCATCTCGCTGTATTTCATCTTCGGCAACCTGGAGGCGCTCGGCGGCCACGGCGGCATCGACGGCATTCCGCCGGTCGACCTTTTCGGCCTCGAACTGGGCTCCACCCGCGCCTTCTTCTACGTGATCTGGGCCACGCTGCTGGCGGCCATCGTCACCACCCAGAACATGCTCGATTCGCGCGAGGGGCGCGCCATGCGCAGCCTGCGCGCGATGACCATGACCGAGGCGATGGGCATCGACACCCTGCGCTACCGCATGGTGCTGTTCATGATCGCGGCGCAGTTCGCCTGCGTTTCGGGCTGGCTCTACGCCCACATGCAGCGCTTCGTCAATCCGACGCCATTTTCGCTGGGCCAGGGCATCGAATACCTGTTCATGGCCGTGCTGGGTGGCGCCGCCGCCGTGTGGGGCGCGGTGTTCGGCGCCACCGCCGTGAGCTTCCTCAAGGAATTCCTGCAGGACCAGTTGCCCAAGCTGATCGGCGCCACCGGCAACTTCGAGATGGTGGTGTTCGGCCTGCTCACGATACTCGTCCTGCATCGCGCACGTGACGGCGTGTGGCCGATCATCATGCGATTCATTCCACAACGTGAACTGAATCGAACCGTCGAACCCGCCCTGGCGCTGCCGCGGCGCGACGTGCCGGAGCGCGGCAGCGACGTGCTGCAGGTGATCAACGTCACCAAGCGCTTCGGCGGCCTGGTCGCCAACAACAAGATGAACCTGACCGTGCGCGCCGGCGAAGTGATGGCGCTGATCGGCCCCAACGGCGCCGGCAAGAGCACGCTGTTCAATTGCATCTCCGGCGTCAATCCCGCCACCGAGGGCGAGATCCGCTTCATGGGCCAGCGCATCGAGCAGCTCGGCTCGCGCGCGATCGCCAGGCTGGGCATGAGCCGCAGCTTCCAGCACGTGCGCCTCAACCAGGACATGACGGTACTTGAGAACGCCGCCATCGGCGCCCACCTGCGCGGACGCAAGAACTTCATCCAGTCCGCCTGGCGCCTCGACCGCGAGGAGGAGCGCCGCCTGCTCTGGGAAGCCGCCCACCAATTGCAGCGCTGCGGTCTCGGCGAGCACCTGTTCGACACCTGCGGCAGCCTGCCGCTGGGCAAGCAGCGCATCGTCGAAATCGCCCGCGCATTGTCAAGCGATCCGACACTGTTGCTGCTCGACGAACCGGCCGCCGGCCTGCGCCACCTCGAAAAGCGCGCGCTGGCCGACCTGCTGGCCAAGCTGCGCGGCGAGGGCATGGCCATTCTGCTGGTCGAACACGACATGGATTTCGTCATGGGCCTCGCCGACCGCGTGCTGGTGATGGAGTTCGGCGAACACCTGGCCGAAGGCCTGCCGCAGGAAATCCAGACAAATCCAAAAGTGCTCGAAGCCTATCTGGGCGGGGTGGACGAATGAAACCGTTACTGCTCGAAACAACGGGCCTGTGTGTCAACTATGGACGCGTCGAAGCCATCCACAAGGTCGACCTGCGCATCCGCGAAGGCGAGATCGTCACCGTGATCGGCCCCAATGGCGCCGGCAAGACCACGCTGCTCTCGGCCCTGATGGGCCTGCTGCCAGCACGCGGCGAAGTGAAGTACCAGGGCCAGCCGACGCTGGGCAAGATGTCCGTCGATGCGCTGGTCTCCAAAGGCCTGGTGCTGGTTCCCGAAAAGCGCGAGCTGTTCGGCAGCATGTCGGTGGCCGACAACCTGTTGCTCGGCGCCTTCGCCCGCCATCGGCGCGGCGACCGGGATCATGCAAAGACCATGGACGAGGTGTACGCGATCTTTCCGCGACTGGCAGAACGGCGCAAGCAGGAAGCCGGCACGCTCTCCGGCGGCGAGCGCCAGATGCTGGCCATGGGACGCGCGCTGATGGCCAAGCCCACGCTGCTGATGCTGGTCGAGCCCAGCCTCGGTCTGGCGCCCCTGATCGTCAAGGAGATCCTGCGCATCGTGGTGCAATTGAAGGGCATGGGCGTTTCCATCCTGCTGGTGGAGCAGAATGCGCGTGCTGCACTGCAAGTGGCCGATTACGGCTATGTGTTGGAGAATGGCAGCGTGGCGGTCGAGAACGACGCCAAGACACTGCTCCACGATCCGCGCGTGATCGAGAGCTATCTCGGTCTTGGCGGCAGTCATTCGATCGCCGCCTGATTCCGCAAGCGCATCAACCCGCAGCTCAACCACAACACGTTTCAGACCAACAAAACGAGGAGAAAGCATGAAGAACAAACTGTCCATCAAGCCGCTGGTGATTGCCCTGTCCATGTTCGGCGCCACCGCCGCGCTGGCCGACATCAACATCGGCGTCAGCGTTTCTGCCACCGGACCGGCGGCCGTGCTCGGCGGCCCGCAGAAGAACACCACCCAACTGTTCCCGACCACCATCGCCGGCGAGAAAATCAACTGGATCGTGCTCGACGACGCGTCCGATCCGACCAACACTGCCAAGAACGTCGCCAAATTCCTCACCGAATCGAAGGTTGACCTGCTGATGACCGGCACCACCACGCCCGGGGTGATGGCGGCCGCGGGGCCGGCGGCGGACAGCAAGACGCCGCTAATCGCCCTGGCGCCCAACCGCCTCGACGGCGACAAGTTCAAGTGGACCTTCACCATGCCACAGCCGATCGGCCTGATGGCCGAGCCGCTGCTCGACCACGCCAAGTCCAAGGGCTACAAGACCGTCGCCTTCCTCGGCTATCACCCCGATGCCTACGGCGAGGTCTGGATCAAGGCCATGGAAGCCCTGTCGCCCAAGTACGGCGTCACCTTCGGACCGATCGAAGGCTTCGCCCGTACCGACACGTCGGTGGCCGGCCAGGTGATCAAGCTGGTCAGCCTCAAGCCCGATGCCGTGCTGGTCGTCGCCTCGGGTTCGCCGGCGGCGATGGCGCACGCTGCGCTGTCCGAGCGCGGCTACAAAGGGCAGATCTACCAGACCCACGGCGCACCCTCGCCGGTCTTCCTCAAGAACGGCGGCAAGGCGGTCGAAAACGGCATTCTCGTTGCCGGACCGGTGCTCGAGTGGGAACAGTTGCCGGATTCGCATCCGTCCAAAAAGGTCGCTGGCGAATATGCCAAGGCCTACGAGGGCAAGTACGGCCAGAATTCGCTGTCGTCTTTCGGCGGCCACATGTGGGACGGCTGGGCCATCGCCTCGCGCGCAATTCCCGTGGCGCTGAAGAAGGCCAAGCCTGGCAGCGCCGAGTTCCGCGCGGCGCTGCGCGACGCGATCGAGAGCGAGCGTGAAATTGCCGGCGTCCATGGCGTCTTCAACTTCAGCCCGACCGACCACTCCGGCTTCGACGGCCGCGCCCGCGTGCTGCTGCAGGTGCAGAACGGCGCCTTCAAGGTCATTTCCAAGTAAGCCGTCAGCGCGCAAAGCCATAGGTTCGCCGCCCCCTTCCGCGCTCGCGGCGGGGGGGCTGTTCGGCGCGCTGCGCGCGTTCATCAACCGGTACTCCGCACAACGTAGTTCACGTCAATAGGAAATACGCATGAGCACCATTGCCCGCAAGCCGGCCGAACTCTTCGTCGATCCGGCCGTCATCCTCGAAGCCCGGCCGGACGGTACCCGGCTGTTCCGTTCCAAGCTCGAGCTGCCGGGCTTTGCCCGCTGTTCCGGCGAATGGCTGGAACGCTGGGCGGCCGAAACCCCGGACGCCATCCTGATCGCCGAGCGCGGTGCGGATGGCGAATGGGTCAAGGTAACTTACGGGCAGGCACTCGCGCGCGTCTATCGCATCGCCACCTGGCTGCTCGGGCAGAACCTCTCGCCCGAGCGGCCGGTTCTGGTGCTCTCCGACAACGGCATCGAACACGCCATGCTGATGCTGGCCTGCCTGCATGTCGGCGTGCCGATCAGCCCGGTCTCGCCGGGCAATTCGCTGCTCTCCAAGGATTTCCTCAAGCTCAAGGCCAACGTCGAGCTGCTGCGCCCCGGCGTGATCTTCGCCGACACCATCGAACGCTTCATGCCGGCGATCAATGCCATCGCCGGGCTCCATGACGCCGTCGTCGTCGCCGGCAGCCGCAGCCAGCCGCAAGCCGGCACGCTGCCCTTCGCCGAGATCGAAAAAGTCGGCGCTGACGACACGGCGGTAAAGGCGGCATTCAGTGCCATCACCCCCGACACCATCGCCAAGTTCCTGTTCACCTCGGGTTCCGTCGGCACGCCCAAGGCCGTGATCACCACCCAGCGCATGATGTGCTCCAACGCCGAAATGAAGTCGGTGATCTGGCCCTTCCTCAACAGCCAGAAGCCGGTCATCTGCGACTGGCTGCCCTGGAGCCACGTTTTCGGCGGCAGCCACAATTTCAACAAGGTGGTGCGCTTCGGCGGCAGCCTCTACATCGACGACGGCAAGCCGCTGCCCGCCCTTTTGCCCAAGACGGTGCGCAACCTCACCGACGTTTCGCCCACCATCTATTTCAGCGTGCCGCTGGCCTACGCGCTGCTGGTCGCCGAACTGCGCGACAACGCCGCATTGCGCAAGAGCTTCTTCGCGCGCCTGCAGATCATCTTCTACGCCGGCGCCGCCCTGCCGCAGTCCACCTGGGACGAACTGGAACGCCTCGCCGTGATGGAGCTGGGCCATCCGGTCGTCATGCTCTCCTCCTGGGGCTCGACCGAAACCGCGCCCGCCTGCACCGATTGCCACTTCCAGGCCGTGCGCTCCGGCGTGATCGGCGTGCCGATTCCAGGCACCACGCTGAAGCTGGTGCCGGTGGCCGACAAGCTGGAAGTGCGCGTCAAGGGCCCCAACCTCTTCCCCGGCTACTGGAAACAGCCCGAGCTCACCGCCAAGGCCTTCGACGACGAGGGCTTCTACATGATCGGCGACGCCGTGTCCTTCGTCGATCCGGCGCGGCCCGAGCAGGGCCTGCTGTTCGACGGCCGCGTCGCCGAGGACTTCAAGCTGCTTTCCGGCACCTGGGTCCATGTCGGCAGCATCCGCGTCGCCGGCATCAGCGCGCTCTCGCCCGTGGCCCAGGACATCGTCGTCACCGGCCACGACCGCGACGACATCGGCTTCCTGGTCTTCCCCAACATCGCCGAATGCCGCCGCCTGACCGGGCTCGGCGACGACGTGCCGGCCGGCACGGTGCTCGGCCACCCGGCGATCAAGGAACGCGTGCGCGAAGGCCTGGTGCGCATGAAGCGCGACGGCGGCGGCTCCTCGACCTACCCGGCGCGCGTGCTGCTGATGGCCGAACCGCCTTCCTCCGAACACGGCGAAATGACCGACAAGGGCTACATCAACCAGCGCGCGGTGCTGACGCGCCGCGCCGACCGCGTGCTCGAACTGCATTCCGACGCGCCCGATTCCAGCGTAATTTTTATCTGATGCTCCTGGATGCCGAGCACCAGCCGCCGAGGAAGAAACACGCGAAAAATCATTATTCACCCGCCCCCCTTCCCCCCTCGCGGGGGGTTATTGATTGGCGCGCTGCGCGCGTCCGTCACAGGGGGACTCCGATCCAGATTTTTCAGTTAATGCTCCAAAGGAACACTCAGTGACCGACAAACTCGTAACACACTCGCTCGACGGCCTGGTCTACACCATCACCCTGAGCCGCCCGGCCAAGCGCAACGCGATCAGCGACCGCCTGCTCGACGCGCTGGAAAAGGCCTGGGAGGCACGTCCGCCCGAAGCCCGCGTGGTGATCCTGAATGGCGCCGGCGACCACTTCTGCGCCGGGCTCGACCTCTCCGAGCACCAGCACCGCGAACCCTCCGGCGTGATGCTGCATTCGCAGGGCTGGCACCGCGTCTTCGGCAAGATCCACCAGACCGGCATCCCGGTGGTGGCAGTGCTGCACGGCGCGGTGATCGGCGGCGGGCTGGAACTGGCGACTTCGACCCACGTCCGCGTCGCCGAGCCGAATGTCATGTACCAGCTGCCGGAAGGCCGCCACGGCATCTATGTCGGTGGCGGCGCCTCGGTACGCGTGGCGCGCATCATCGGCCCCGGCCGCATGGCCGAGATGATGCTGACCGGCCGCATCCTGAATTCTGATGAGGGCCAGGCCCTGGGCCTGTCGCACTATCTGGTGGGCAAGGGCGAAGGACTGGCCAAGGCCCAGGAACTCGCAAAGCGCATTGCCGAGAATGCACCGCTGGCCAACTACGCCATGGTCACCACCATCCAGCGCATCAGCAACATGTCTTCGGACGATGGCCTCTACGTCGAGTCCCTGATGGCAGCGGTGGCCCAGACCAGCCCCGAAGTCGTCGCCCGCATCGGACAGTTCCTGAATCGCAAGGGGCAGGGTCCGCAGACATGAACCTGAATGAACTGGTCGCAATCGACACCCACACCCACGCCGAAGTCTCCTGCTGCCAGCCCAAGGACCCCTGGTTCGAGCCCTACGAGCGAGCCGCCGACAAGTACTTCAAGAACGCGCACCGGCCGACCATCGACGAGACCATCGCCTATTACCGCGAGCGCAAGATCGGCCTGGTGATGTTCACCGTCGATTCCGAATCGCACATCGGCAACCGCCGCATCGCCAATGAAGAAGTCGCCGAGGCGGCGGCGAAGAACAGCGACATGATGATCGCCTTCGCCAGCATCGACCCGCACAAGGGCCGCATGGGCGCGCGCGAGGCACGCAAGCTGATCGAGGAATACGGCGTCAAGGGC
>JACRIY010000074.1 GCA_016235805.1 Rhodocyclales bacterium | reverse complement strand
GCCATTTGTAGAGCTCTTCCTTAAACTCGTATTCGATCTGAAGGCGCTTCTCCACGACCACCAGGATTTCTTCGAGGCATTCGGCGACGCGGCGCACGCCATCCGACTCCAGCGGCCAGACCATGCCGACCTTGTAGAGGCGGATGCCGATCTCCGCAGCCAGCGCATCGTCGATGCCGAGGTCATCGAAGGCCTGGCGCACGTCGAGGTAGGACTTGCCGGTGGTGATGATGCCCAGGCGCGGTTTGGGGGCGTCGATCACGACCTGATTCAGCCGGTTAGCGCGGCAGTAGGCCAGCGCCGCATAGAGCTTGTGGTCGAGCAGGCGCGCCTCCTGCAGCAGGCGGTCGTCGGGCCAGCGGATGTTGAGGCCCTGCGCCGGCAGCGCGTAGTCCTCGGGCAGGACGATCTTCACGCGGTCGGGCGAGATATCGACCGAGGCCGAGGATTCGACCGTGTCGGCCACCGCCTTGAAGCCGACCCAGCATCCGGAGTAGCGGCTCATGGCCCAGCCGTGCAGGCCGAGGTCGAGGTAGTCCTGCACGCCCGCCGGCACCAGCACCGGCATCATCGCCGCCTTGAAGGCGTGCTCGGACTGGTGGGCTACGGTGGACGAGCGCGCGGCATGGTCGTCGCCGGCCACCGCCAGTATGCCGCCGTGCTTCCAGGTGCCGGCCGAATTGGCATGCTTGAAGACGTCGCCGCAGCGATCGACACCCGGCCCCTTGCCATACCACATGCCGAAGACGCCGTCATGCTTGGCGCCGGGCGACAGATTGACCTGCTGCGTGCCCCACAGCGCCGTCGCGGCGAGGTCTTCATTGACGCCGGGCTGGAACACCACATTGTTCTTCGCCAGGTGGACCTTGGCTTTCCACAGCGCCTGGTCGAGGCCGCCCAGCGGCGAGCCGCGATAGCCGCTGACGTAGCCGGCGGTATTGAGGCCGGCCAGGGCGTCGCGCTGGCGTTGCAGCAGGAGAAGGCGCACCAGCGCCTGGGTTCCGGTGAGGAACACCCGGCCCGCGCTTAGCGCGTACTTGTCTTCCAGCGTGACGTTGCGCAGCGGGGCGTTCATGCCGGCGGCAGGATCTTGCCGGGATTCAGGATATTGTCGGGGTCGATGGCGCGCTTGATGGCGCGCATCAGGTCGATCGCCACATCGCCGTGCTCCAGCGCCATGTAGGGCTGCTTGCCGATGCCGATGCCATGTTCGCCGGTGCAGGTGCCGTCCATGCGTATCGCGCGCTTGGCCAGGCGCGAGGCGAAGCCCTTGGCGCGCGCCAGATCCTCGGGCTTTTCAGGATCGGTCAGCAGCATGATGTGGAAATTGCCGTCGCCGACATGCCCGACCAGCGGCCCCTGCAGGTCGGCGGCCTCTGCATCGAGGTCGGCGAAGGTCTCGGCGACGCAGTCGGCGAGGCGCGAGATCGGCACGCAGACGTCGGTGGTCAAGGCGCGGCAGCCCGGCTTGAGTCCGAGGCCGGCGTAATAGGCGTCGTGGCGCGCCTGCCACAGGCGGCTGCGGTCTTCGGGGCGCGTCGCCCATTCGAAATCCTGGCCTTCCTGTTCCGTCACGATTTCCTGCACGGTTTCCGCCTGCTCCTTGACGCCGGTCGGCGAGCCGTGGAACTCGAAGAACAGGGTCGGCGCCTCGCGCAGCGTGGTTTTGCTGTGGCGATTGATGGCGGTGATCGCCAGCGCGTCCAGCAGTTCGATGCGCGCCACCGGAACGCCGAGCTGTATGGTCTGGATCACGGTCCGCACCGCCGCGGCGAGCGTGGGGAAGGTGCAGACCGCGCTGGAGATGGCTTCGGGTACCGGGTAGAGCTTGACCGTAAGTTCGGTAATGATGCCCAGCGTGCCTTCGGAGCCGACCATCAGCCGGGTCAGGTCGTAGCCCGCGGCGGATTTGCGGGCACGGCCGCCGGTCTTGAGGATGCGTCCGTCGGGGAGCACCACGGTCATGCCGAGCACGTTCTCGCGCATCGTGCCGTAGCGCACGGCGTTGGTGCCGGACGCCCGGGTTGCGGCCATGCCGCCGATGCTGGCGTCGGCGCCGGGGTCGATGGGAAAGAACAGGCCGGTGCCGTTGAGGGCGGCATTGAGCGCCTTGCGCGTCACGCCGCATTGGACCGTCGCGTCGAGGTCCTCCTGGCGCACGGCGACGACGGCATTCATGGCCGAAAGGTCGATGCACACGCCGCCTTGCACCGCCAGCAGGTGACCCTCGAGCGAGGTTCCGGTGCCGAATGCAATGACCGGCGTGCGGTGGCGGTGGCAAAGTTCGACGATTGCGGCGACTTCCTCGGTCGACTCGGCGAATACCACGGCGTCGGGAGGCATCGGGGGATACGAGGACTCGTCCTTGCCATGGTGGAGGCGTACCGCCGTGGCAACCGAAAAGCGGGGGCCGAAGCGTTTTGCGAGGCTGTCGGACAGCTCCGGCGGAAGCGGGGGGCGCTCGGATGGTGCGTTCATGGCGATCTCCGGCTGGGGGGCGTCGCGGGATTGTACGCCGCGCTTCAGGGGTCGTTGCCGCCTTCGACGCTGGTAGCCGACCTCGTGCCGATCAGCGCTTCAGCCTCTTTTGGAGCTTCGGAAGTCGTGAATTCGCCAAAGTCTGACTTTCTCCTTGACGGATCGGCCGAATGTGGAGATAATCACGGGTTCAGCTGGAGGGGTTCCCGAGCGGTCAAAGGGATCAGACTGTAAATCTGACGGCTCTGCCTTCGAAGGTTCGAATCCTTCCCCCTCCACCAGCGGATTTTGGAAATGGTCGTGGTTTCAAAGCGGTAAGCGGACAAGTAGGGCGGGCGGCGGTAGTTCAATGGTAGAACATCAGCCTTCCAAGCTGATTACGCGGGTTCGATTCCCGCTCGCCGCTCCAGGTTTGGCAAGTGCAGTTGGCAGTTGAAGATTTCAGCCCTTGTAGCTCAGTGGTAGAGCACTCCCTTGGTAAGGGAGAGGTCGCGTGTTCGATCCACGCCAAGGGCACCATTTTCTAGTGATTGTTTATTTGTTGGGGTGCGACATGGCAAAAGGCAAATTTGAGCGTACGAAGCCGCACGTGAACGTGGGGACGATTGGTCACGTTGACCATGGCAAGACGACATTGACGGCGGCGATCACGACGGTGCTGTCGTCGAAGTTTGGTGGCGAGGCGAAGGCCTACGACCAGATCGATGCGGCGCCGGAAGAGAAGGCACGCGGCATCACCATCAACACCGCGCACGTCGAGTACGAAACCAAGAACCGTCACTACGCCCACGTTGACTGCCCGGGCCACGCCGACTACGTCAAGAACATGATCACCGGCGCCGCG
>JACRIY010000073.1 GCA_016235805.1 Rhodocyclales bacterium | reverse complement strand
CGCATCGCCAATGAAGAAGTCGCCGAGGCGGCGGCGAAGAACAGCGACATGATGATCGCCTTCGCCAGCATCGACCCGCACAAGGGCCGCATGGGCGCGCGCGAGGCACGCAAGCTGATCGAGGAATACGGCGTCAAGGGCTTCAAGTTCCACCCCACGGTGCAGGGCTTCGACCCGCAGGACCGCATGGCCTGGCCGCTCTACGAAGTGATCGCCGAGTACGAGCTGCCCGCCATCTTCCACAGCGGCCATTCCGGCATGGGCAGCGGCATGCGCGGCGGCGGCGGGCTGCGCCTGGAAACCTCCAACCCGATGCGGCTGGACGGCGTAGCGGTCGACTTCCCCGACATGCAGATCGTCATCGCCCATCCCTCGTGGCCCTGGCAGGACGAGGCGCTGTCGGTCTGCCTGCACAAGCCCAACGTCTGGATCGACCTCTCCGGCTGGTCGCCCAAGTATTTCCCGCCGCAGCTGGTGCAGTACGCCAACACCCTGCTCAAGGATCGCATGCTGTTCGGCACCGATTTCCCGCTGATTCCGCCCGACCGCTGGCTCGAAGACTTCGAGGCGGCCGGCTTCAAGGATTCGGTGAAACCGCTGATCCTCAAGGAGAACGCCATCAGGCTGCTGAAGCTGGACCAGGCCTGATGCGAGTGCCGAAACGATGCTGCCACGCTTGCGTAACGCGGAAAGGCGAATTGGTCGCCCCCCACCCCCGATCCACGACTGGCTTTGCACAGCCAGTCGGCTGCGGCGGCGCAAAGCAGTGCTTTGCGAAACCCCGCCTTCGCCCCCTTCCCAGGGCGGGGCTACTGGTCAGCTCGCTGCGCTCGTTTGTCAGAAAACACTCCATCCCGAATCGCTAACCGGACAAAACCAATGAAATTCGACAATTCCACCTTCATCGTCACCGGCGGCGCCTCTGGCCTCGGTGAAGCCACGGTTCGTCGCTTCCACGGCGCCGGCGCCAATGTCGTGATCGCCGACCTCAATGCCGAGCGCGGTTCCGCGCTGGCCGTGGAACTCGGCGCGCGCGCCGCGTTCCAGCGCTGCGACGTCGCCGCCGAAGCCGACGCCCAGGCCGCCGTCGCCACCGCACTCTCCCGTTTCGGCGGCCTGCAGGGCCTGGTCAATTGCGCCGGGATCGGCGTCGCGGAAAAGGTGCTGAACAAGGACGGCCCGCAAAAGCTGGCCAACTTCGCCCGCGTCATCAACATCAACCTGGTCGGCACGTTCAACATGATCCGCATCGCCTCCGAAGCGATGAGCAAGGGAGAACCGAACTCCGCAGGCGAGCGTGGCGTGATCGTGAACACGGCATCCGTCGCCGCCTGGGACGGCCAGATCGGCCAGGCCGCCTATGCCGCCTCCAAGGCCGGCATCGTCGGCATGACCTTGCCCATCGCGCGCGAACTGGCGCGCTTCGGCATCCGCGTGTGCACCATCGCCCCCGGCCTGTTCTACACGCCGATGATGGAATCGCTGCCGCCGGAAATCCAGGAGTCGCTCGGCAAATCCGTGCCCTTCCCGCCGCGCCTGGGCCGCCCCGACGAATTCGCGCAACTCGCCGCGCACATCGTCGAGAACGAAATGCTCAACGGCGAATCGATCCGCCTCGACGGCGCCGTGCGCCTGGCGCCGAAGTAGGCCGCCCCACAACGCCATGCCGCGCAGCACCTTCTACAAGCACCGCATCGCCTTCGCCGACTGCGACCCGGCGCAGATCGTCTTCTTCGCCAACTACTTCAAGTGGTTCGACACCAGCGGCTTCGAGTTCTTCGTCGCCTGCGGCGTACCGCCCTGGCGCGACACAGCGCAGAAGGGCGGCATCATCGGCACGCCGCTGGTCAAGGCCACGGCCACTTTCGTCAATTCGGCGACCTACGGCGAGGACGTGGTGATCGAAAGCTGGGTCCAGGAATGGCGCACCAAGAGCTTCGTCATGCGCCACGTCGCGCGCCGCGGCGACACGGTGCTGGCCGAAGGCGAGGACATTCGCGTCTTCGCCATCATGGACCCGGCAAATCCGACGCGCATCAAGGCCGTGCCCATTCCGCCCGAAATCCGCGCACTCTGCGAGTAGCGCCCTACAGGTAAGCCAACCATGCCCCGCAGCCACACCTCAAGCTTCCGCATCGAATTCGGCGATTGCGATCCCGCGCAGATCGTCTTCTATCCCAACTTCTTCAAGTGGATGGACATCGCCGCGCTGCACTTCTTCAATGCCTGCGGCATCGAGAGCTGGCGCCAGACCAAGGCGGACTGGGGCATCATCGGCGCGCCGCTGGTCGGCGCCTCGGCGAAGTTCGTCAGTTCCGCCACCTATCCCGAACCGATCGAGGTCGATACCACGGTGGCGGAAATCAGCGGCAAGGCCTTCGTCCTCAAGCATGTCATCCGCCGCGGCGACACGGTGCTGGTCGAAGGCGAGGAAAAGCGCATCTTCGCCATCGAGGATCCGGCCAACCCGAAGCGCATCAAGGCCGTGGCGATTCCCGAATCCCTGCTGGCGCAATGGCAATGAACTACACCGCCCCGCTCACCGACATGCGCTTCCTGCTCGACGAAATCGCCGGCCTGGGCCTGATCGCGCAGCTGCCCGGCTGTGAGGAAGCCACCCCTGACCTGGTCGACGCCGTGCTGGAAGAAGCCGGCAAGTTCGCCGCCGGCGTGCTGGCGCCGCTGAATGCCGTCGGCGACCGCGAAAGCTGCCGCCTCGAAGATGGCAAGGTCGTCACGCCCGCCGGCTGGCGCGAGGCCTACCAGGCCTTCGCCGAGGGCGGCTGGGTCGGCCTCGGCCTCTCGCCTGATTTCGGCGGGCAGGGCCTGCCCAAGTGCGTGGCGACGCCGGTCTGGGAAATGTGGTTTTCGGCGAACACCGCCTTCACCATGCTGCCGCAGCTCAACACCGGCGAATCCGAGGCCATCCTGCTCGCCGCCAGCGACGAACTGAAAGCCACCTACCTCGAGAAGCTGGTCACCGGCGAGTGGGGCGGCACCATGAACCTGACCGAGCCGCAGGCCGGCTCCGACCTCGCCGCGATCCGCACCCGCGCCGAGCCGCAGGCCGACGGCAGCTACCGCCTGAGCGGGCAGAAGATCTTCATTTCCTACGGCGACCACGAGATCACGCCCAACATCGTGCACCTGGTGCTGGCCCGCCTGCCCGACGCGCCGCCCGGCGTGAAGGGCATCTCGATGTTCCTGGTGCCCAAGTACCTGGTGAATGCCGACGGCAGCCTCGGCGCGCACAACGATGTGCGCTGCGTCGGCCTCGAGCACAAGCTCGGCATCCACGGCAGCCCGACCTGCGCCATGAGCTTCGGCGACAATGGAGGGGCGACCGGCTGGATCGTCGGCCAGCCCAGCCGCGGCCTCGAGTACATGTTCATCATGATGAACGAGGCGCGCTTCGGCGTCGGCGTGCAGGGCATCGGCATCGGCGAACGGGCCTACCAGCAGGCCCTGGCCTTCGCCAGGGAACGCGTACAGGGCCGCGACGCGGTTACTGGCGCGGTCGGCATCCCGATCATCAATCACCCCGACGTCAAGCGCATGCTGCTGACCATGCGCGCCCGCATCATGGCCGCGCGCGCGCTGGCCTACACCGCGGCGGGCTGGTTCGACCTCGCCCGCCATTCGCCCGACAAGGCCGCCGCCGACAAGGCGAAGCGCTATGTCGACCTGCTGATGCCGGTGGTCAAGGGCTGGAGCACCGAGTTGTGCCAGCAGGTCTGCTACGACGCGATCCAGGTGCATGGCGGCATGGGCTTCGTCGAGGAGACCGGCATCGCCCAGCATTACCGCGATGCGCGCATCATCACCATCTACGAAGGCACCACCGGCATCCAGGCCAACGACCTGGTCGGGCGCAAGGTACTGCGCGAAAACGGCGCCACCCTGCGCGAACTGATCGTCGAGATGCGCGGCATCGCCGCCGAGCTGGCCGCGACGGCAAGCCTGGGCGCTATGTCGGTGCGCCTCGAAGAGGATATCGCCGCACTGGAGCGCGCGCTCGACTGGATCCTCGCCAACGGCAAGGATCATCTCGCCGCCGTGCTGGCCGGCGCCGTGCCCTTCCTGCACCTCCTGGGCACCGTCTGCGGCGGCTGGCAACTGGCGCGCGTCGCACTCGCCGCGACAAATCCCGCCACCGCCGAACGCCACGCCCCCGACTACCTGCGCGGCCTGGTCGAACTCGCGCAGTTCCACGCACACGCCCTCGGCGTGCAGGCTCCGGCGCTGGCTGCCGCAATAGTCGGCGCTGGCGACACGGTGAGCGCCAGCGAGTTCGCGCTGGGCTAGCCGGCCCGCGGGCGCGCCGGCCGCTTTCGCGCGGGGGCAGGAGCACGCCGGCCCCGTTGCGCCACACCCGCCACGCCGGAATCCAGCAGCGCCGCTTCCATCGCCGCGATCTCGCGGTCATGCTCGGTCAGCAGCCGCAGGAAGGCCGCGGCCGGCGCCGACAGGCTGCGCCCTCGCAGCCGCGTGACGCCGAAGCGGCCCTGCACGCCGAGGTCGAGACCCTGGATCATCGCCAGGTCGCCGTCACGCAATTCCTTCATGACCATGAACACGCTCATGATCGAGATCGCATCGGAATTGGCGAGGATCGCCTTCAGCACCGATGAGCTGTCGCAGGTCACCGACAGCAGGCCCTGCGTCTTGGCTTGGGCGCGGACTGCGGCCGGCGCCTGGCGCAGCATCGACTCGGCCGCGTGCTGCGGCAGGTGCGGGCCGGCCAGCGGAAAACGGAAGATGTCCGCCGCGGCAACTGCCGGCTGCCGGGTCAGCGGATGCCCGGGACGGCAGACCACGAAGGCCCGGTGCGGCAACAGGGGCGTAACTTCGAGGTCGTCCTGGCCATGCACTTCGCTGATGTCGGCCACCATCAGGTCTACCTCGCGACTGCGCACGCGCGCCGGCAATTCCTTCCAGGGCGCGATCAGGACCCGGGTGCGCAACTGCGGGTAGAGGCGGCACAGGTTGCCGATGGTGACGCCGACCATCGACGCCGCGCCCCACGGACCGGAGCCGACGTTGAGGGTGCCGACTTCGAGGCCCCTGGCCAGTTGCAGTTCCCGGTCCAGGTCGCGCGCCGAAAGCTCGAGCCCGCGCGCATGGCGCAGCACCAGTTCGCCGAAGGCGGTGGGTTCCACGTCACGCGGGCTGCGATCGAACAGCCTGACGCCGAGCCCGTCCTCCAGCGTCTGGATGCTGCGGCTCAGCGCCGGCTGGGTGATGTGCAAGGCGCTCGCCGCGCGCGCGAAGTTGCGGTGCTCGGCCAGTGCCAGCGCGTGGCGCAGGCGGCGCATGTCGAACATTGTCATTCCTTTTTGTTATCGCATTCATGATAATAATGCATTGGACGCATGACCATCGCCCCCGCAGAATCCGTCCAGGATGCCCGCCGGGGCAGCCCGACAACCATTTGGCGGCACGGTACCGCCCGAGGAGGAGACATGGCTTCGAACCACTTCCCCGCACGCGGCGGGATTTCGTCGCTTGCGATTCTGTGCGCCACCCTGATGCTGGCCGCCTGCGGCAAGGAGGCGGCGGCGCCCGCCGCCACCGGTGGCGAAGTCACGACCTTCACCGCGAAGGCCAACGAGGAGTCCGCCAAGGCCCGCGACCTCACCGACCCGAAAAGCGTCGAGGACGCCAGGCGCGGCTTCATCGCCGCCCCCAGCGGCCAGGTCAAGGATGCCGCCGGCAAGGTGATCTGGGATTACGACGGCTATGCCTTCGTCAAGGGCGCGGCGCCGGCCACGGTCAATCCCAGCCTGTGGCGCCAGGCCCTGCTCAACAACCAGATCGGCCTGTTCAAGGTCACCGAGGGCATCTACCAACTGCGCGGCTTCGACCTGGCCAACATAACCTTGATAGAAGGAAAGACCGGCTGGATCGTGGTGGACACCCTCACCGCGCGCGAAACGGCGACTGCCGCGATGGCCTTTGCGCGCAAGCATTTGGGCGACAAGCCGGTCTCGGCGGTGATCTTCACCCACAGCCACGCCGACCACTTCGGCGGCGCGCTGGGCGTGATTTCGGCGGAGGAGGCCAAGGCGCGCAATGTCCCGGTAGTGGCGCCGGTCGGCTTCATGGACGAAGCCACCAGCGAGAACATCATGATCGGCGTCGCCATGGCGCGGCGTTCCATGTACATGTACGGCGGGCGCCTGCCGCGCGACGCCAAGGGTTCCGTCGATACGGGACTGGGCAAGGCGGTGGCCTACGGCCAGGTCGGCATCCTGCCGCCGACCGTGGTGGTGGACCAGCCACGCCAGGAACTGACGATCGACGGCCTGCGCTTCGTCTTCCACAACGTGCCGGGCAGCGAGGCCCCGGCGGAATTCGTGTTCTACATTCCCGAGCGCAAGGCCTTCGGCGGCGCGGAAATGCTCAGCCACACCCTGCACAACCTCTACACCCTGCGCGGGGCCAAGGTGCGCGATGCGCTGAAGTGGGCCGACTACATCGACCAGTCGCTGGCCCATGTGGCCGATGCCGAGGTGATCTTCAACCAGCACCACTGGCCGGTCTGGGGCCGGGAGCGCATCCGCGAATTCATGGTCAAGCAGCGCGACACCTACAAGTTCATCCACGACCAGACCGTGCGCCAGATGAACGCGGGACTCACCGCGCCGGAAATCGCCGAAACGCTGAAGCTGCCCAAGTCGCTCGACGACTACCTCAACGTGCATGGCTACTACGGCACGGTGCGCCATAACGCCAAGGCCGTTTACCAGTTCTACCTGGGCTGGTTCGACGCGCATCCGTCCAACCTCGACGCGCTGCCCCCGGTCGAGTCCGGCAAGCGCTACGTGACGCTCGCCGGCGGCATCGACAAGCTGGTGGCGGCGGCGCAATCCGCCTTCGACGCCGGCGACTACCGCTGGGCCGCCGAGATGCTGAAGCACGCCGTCTATGCCGAGCCGAAAAACAAGGCGGCGAGCGAGTTGCTGGCGCGCTCCTTCGAGCAACTGGGCTACGTCGCCGAATCGGCGCCGTGGCGCAACTTCTACCTGACCGGCGCCTACGAGCTGCGCAATGGCGTGCCGCAGAAGGGCATCACCATCGACATCATGCTCGACATGCTGAAGCACACGCCGATCGAACGCTTCCTCGAACGCATGGCGGCCTCGATCGACGGCGCCAAGGCGGCCGACGCCAAGCTGAAGATCAACCTGGTTTTCTCGGACCTCAAGGAGAGCTACGTGCTGCAGATCGAGAACGCCGTGCTGCATTTTCACAAGGCGCCGCCCGACAAGGACGCCAATGCCACGCTGACGCTGACCAAGGCCTTCTTCCTGCAGATGATGACCGGCCAGGCCGGCGCCAAGGACCTGCTGCTGTCGGACCAGACGAAGATCGAGGGCAGCAAGATCGACCTCGGGCGCTTCTTTGCGCTGATCGAGAAGGCGCCCGGCACCTTCCCCATCGTCACGCGCTGAACGACGCGCCGGCGGGACCCGGCCGCAAACTACGTCATGGACCGCGGCGGACTCTTGCAGCACGCCAGGCCGGCCGGCGGCGGCGCAAGCGCTGCACCGCCGCGCCTGCCGTCCATGAAAAAATCGGCTATGGTGCGACTTCTGCGCCCCTGCCGAGGACTGCCGCCATGACTTCCGTTCGCCTCAATCCGCTCGATTCCGCCTGGCTGTTCACCGAATCGCGCGCCACGCCCAACCATGTCGGCGGACTGCTGCAGTTCCGCCTGCCGGAGGGCGCACCCAAGGATTACATGCGCCAGTTGATGATCGAGTTTCGCGGCCATCGCGAATTCACGGCGCCCTGGAACCGGCGGCTCAAGTACGCGTTCAACAAGAACCCGATGCCGGTCTGGATCGAGGACAATGACATCGACCTCGAATACCACGTGCGGCACTCGGCCCTGCCCTGGCCGGGCGGCGAACGCGAACTCGGCGAACTGGTCGGCCGCCTGCAGAGCACGCCGCTGGACCTTAGCCGCCCGCCCTGGGAATGCACCATCATCGAAGGCCTGGAAGGCGACCGCTTCGCGCTCTTCATCAAGATGCACCACTCGCTGATCGACGGCGTCAGCGGCATGAAGCTGCTGCAGCGGGCCATGTCGCCCGACCGGGAAAAGAGCCGCAAGCTGCCGCCCTTCTGGGCTTCGGGCCGGCCGCGCGCGTCGCGCGCGCGCGACGACAACCCGCTGCCCACGGTCGCCAATGCCGCCGCGATGGCGGTCGAAGCCCTGCGCGGCCAGGCCAGGACGGTGCCGCAACTGGTGGTCGCCTTCGGCAGGATGCTCAAGGGCCTGGGCAGCGGCGAAGGCATGGTGGTGCCCTTCACCTCGCCGCAGTCGGTGCTCAACGGCCGCGTGCGCGAGAAGCGCCGCTTCGCCACCCAGCAGTTTCCGATGGAGCGCCTGCGCGATCTCGCCAGGGCGGCGGAATGCACCCTCAATGACGTGGTGCTGGCGATCTGCGGCGGGGCCTTGCGCCGCTTCCTCGAAGAGCGCGGTGCTCTGCCGGAGAAATCGCTGACCACCGGCATCCCTGTGTCGGTGCGGCCGGCCGATGACGAAGGCAGCGGCAACGCGATCACCTTCATCATCGCCACGCTGGGCACCGACATCGCCGATGCGAGGGAGCGCCTCGCCGCCATCCGCGAATCGGTGCGCCACGCCAAGGAGCATGTGCAGAGCCTGCCCAGGCAGGCGATGCTGCAATACACGGTATTGCTGATGGCACCGACCATACTTACCTTGCTGACCGGCATCGGCGGTCGTACGCGGCCGATGTTCAACATCACCATCTCGAACGTCCCCGGTCCGGATACGCCGCTGTATTTTCGTGGCGCCGAACTCGTCGCCATCTATCCGGCATCAATCGTGACCCACGGCCAGGCCCTCAACATCACCTGCGAAAGCTACGCCGGGGCGATGAACTTCGGCTTTACCGGCTGCCATGCCTCGCTGCCCAGCATGCAACGCCTGGCCGTGTATGCGGAGGAAGCCCTGGCCGAACTCGAAGCCGCCGTCGCGCCGCCGCCGAAGCCCGCGCGCAAGGCACCACGCCGGGCAGCGCCGGTCGCGACCCCGGCAGGCGGAGACGGGGAGCAGGCCAAAAAGGTCGCGGCACCGCGCAAGGCGCCGACCAGGCCGGCGCGCAGGAAGGCGCCGCCCGCCTGACGCCGGCGGCCGTTGTCCGCCTAGGTGTCCGCCGGCCGCACTCGCGCGAGGATCAGCGGCATCAGCGCGAACAGCACCAGCATTGCCAGGTAGACGCCGCCCGACACGGGATCGCGGCTGGCAATGTAGTCGCCAAGCGAACGCTCCTGCAGAGCGACGGCGAGCAGGACCTCCGCCAGCAGCGACAGTCCGAGGGCAAGAAACCCGGCAGCCAGGCGCACCGATGGGCGCGGCGGCAATGCGAACCGCCGGATGACGAAGCGGGCCGCAAGCAGGATGACGACGAACATGAGCGGCATTTCGATCAGCTCGGCCATGCGCTCGCCAAGCCGGGGGACGAGGAAGGGCACGCGGAAAGCGCCCATTACAAAGCCCGCGCCCAGCACCAATGCAAAGTAAGCAAGCCCTGCCTTGATCGTGTTGCTCATATTCCTCGCCCTGCGTCGTTTGCAAACATGCGAAGCGTATCAAGATGCGAGCCGGATTCCGCAAGCTTCGCAGGCGGATCGGTGACTCCATGCCCGGCCCGCCCTGCCGGCCTGTCCGTCATCACCGGTGTGGGCTATGCTGACGCCTTCCGCCAATGGTTCCATTGCGCGGAGCACCGGTGAAGACAAGCATGTCCCACGATTCATTCCGCGCGCTGCGCGACGCATCGAAGCCACCCGCAAACCCGGCAACCGTGATCCTGGTGCACGGCCTGTGGACGCCGCCGCTGGTGCTCGTGCCGCACGCGCGCTGGCTGCGGCACCGTGGCTACCCTACGCTGCGTTTCGGCTACCACAGCGTACGTGCCTCGCTATCGCAGAACGCGCAGGCCCTGCGACGCTTCGTCGCCGAGACCGAAGCAAGCGCGATCCACCTGGTCGGCCACAGCCTCGGCGGCCTGGTCATCCTCGACATGCTGCGCCAAGGCGCCGATTCACGCCTGCGCCGGGTGGTCCTGCTCGGCACGCCCTGCCTCGACAGCCACTGCGCGCGCCGTCTGGCGCGGGTCGCCGGGATGCCGGCACTGCTCGGGCGCTCGATCGGCGAGTGGATGGCGCGCGGCCCCGGAGCTGCCGCCGCGCCCTGCTCCGCGGTTGAAATCGGCGTGCTGGCCGGGACGCGCAGCGTCGGACTGGGTCGCGTGGTACCCGGCCTGCCGCGCCCCAATGACGGCGTGGTCACGGTTGCCGAGACGCGCCTGCCGGGCGCCGCGGATCACATCGTGCTGCCGGTGGCACATTCGGAAATGCTCGCTTCGCCGCGCTGTGCCGGGCAGATCGGTGCCTTCCTGGCCAGCGGACGCTTCTTCCATGGCGAGCATGCCTGACGGCCCCTTGCGGCCACTGCTGCTGGCCGCCGCGCTGGCAATGTCGCTGGCCGGCTGCGGCAACCTCGGCTACTACGCCCAGGCGGTGGGCGGCCACTTCGACGTCATGGGCGCGGCGCGGCCGATCGACGAGATCGTCCGCGATCCGGGCGGCGACCCGGCGCTGCACGCGCAATTGCGGGAGGCGCTGGCGATCCGCGAATTCGCCACGCGCGAACTGGGCCTGCCGGACAACGGCAGCTATCGCAACTACGCCGATCTCGGGCGCCCCTTCGTGCTGTGGAACGTGTTCGCCGCGCCGGAATTCTCGCTGCAGCCCAGGTCCTGGTGCATGCTGATGGTGGGCTGCGTGAACTACCGCGGCTATTACGCCCGCGAGGACGCCGAGCGCCTCGCCACGGAATTGCGCCAGGAGGGCTACGACACCTTCGTCGGCGGCGTGCCGGCCTACTCCACGCTGGGCTGGTTCGACGACCCGGTGCTCAACACCTTCCTGCGCCCCGGTACGCTGGAGGTGGCGCGCACCGTATTCCACGAACTGGCCCACCAGCTGATCTTCGTCAGGGACGATACGGTGTTCAACGAATCCTTCGCCACCGCCGTCGAGAACGAAGGCCTGCGACGCTGGACGTCCGGCCATCTGGCGGCCGCACAGCGCGCAAGCTTCGAAGCGCAACGGGCGCGCAAGGCGGCCCTGGTCGGCCTGCTGCGCGACTACCGCACGCGCTTTCGCGTCTTGTACGAAACGCCGCGCACGGCCGATCTGCAGCGCCGGGCCAAGACCGACCTGCTGGCCGCCCTGCGCGCCGACTACGCCGCGCTGAAGGCGGGCTGGGGCGGCTACGCCGGCTACGACAGGGTACTTGGTGCAGACTTCAACAACGCCACGCTGGCATCCTTCGCGCTCTACGGCGAACTGGTGCCGGCTTTCGAGCATCTGCTGCAACAGGAGCAACACGACATGCAACGCTTCTACCGGCGCGTGAGCGAACTGGCCGCGCTCGACAAGGGCGCGCGACACACAGCGCTGTCGCGGCTGCTGCCCGCCGCCAACGACACCACGACCGAGGCACCCGGGCGCCTGGTATCAGAGCGGACCGGTGGATCCGCCCGGTAGATTCCGCTGGCGAGGTCTCCGGTCACGGCAGCGTAGGCAGATGGGCTATGCCTTTTTGCTGCATCAGCTGGCGTGCCACATAGGTTCCTGCGCCGGCCAGGTTCATCTCCGGATTCTCAATGCAATAGGCATCCACCATCCGGAAGGCCGACTCGGTGTCGGTGCCTACAAGGAAATCGGTGCCCGATCCGGCCACTATCCCGCTCAGGTACCAGATCAGCCAGGTCTCGTAGATTTCCGAATTCCTCGGATATCCCTCTTTTCCGTCCCGACTGGATTGCAGCCACCCTTCGCAGGAGCGTGCGCCCCTCGATTCATAGGCGAATGAAGGATTGCATGTCCCCAGCAGGCAGAATCCTGCCAGCAGGGCGCACAGGCGCTTCATCGCGGCACCGCGAGCGACTCGCCCGGCTGATTTGGCAAGCAGGGGGTGTTGGCCGATGAATCCAATGCTTCAGGCATCGCGGTTCACTCCGGTGACGACATATGCGCCATCTGACGCCGACGCGATGCCCGCGTCTGTGCACCACCGCACCTTGTCGTCGACCAGGGCTTGAAGCGGGCCATATCGGCCGCATCTATCAGGCTAGCCGTCGACGGAGGTAACGCCATGAATATCCTGTTCAACAACCCGCTGCTCCACGTAATCGATTACCCCGGACATGACGCCCTGGAGATTCTGGACAAGCGCAATGGTCGCGTGGGATTGCTGCGTGGCGCGACGGCCGACCGCATGCGCGGAGAATTCAGGGAATTCCTGACCCAGGAACACGATCAGGAGGAATTCGAGGATTTCATCGATTCTTACGAGGCCATGCTCGACCAGCCGGTCTCGCGCCACTGATACTTGCCGGGCGGTGCCGCCTTGCCGGATGCCGAAAAGTCGGCGCTGGCAAGACGGCAATTCTTGCGGCCCTGGAAAACACGCATTGCGTCGGTACTGCTGCCACGGATTCGGCGGTCTCGATCGGCATGCCGGAAAACGGTCCGCGATGATCGCCCGCCAGGCAGGCGGGCACACTCAGCCCTGCGGACTTGCCGCCATCCGCCGGCAATACTTTTCCAGTTCCATGGGCAGCATGCTGGGACAGACCCCGCATTGCCGATTGGCCGGCACTGCGTAGTCGATGAATTTGGGATAGGGCAGCTTCAGGGCGGCCATCAGCGCCCGGAATTCCTCCAGGCTGCGCTCGCCCCCGAGTCGCGAATTGCTCCGGCTTTCCTGAGCAATCGAGGAAACATGGCGGCCGGCAGGCTCTTCGTCGCCGCCTGACCCGGGCCGCGCCAGTACCGCGGCTTCGCATCGGAACATCCGAGCCGCGCCGGGGTATGCTGTTGAAAAGTCGGCGCCCACCACAGGGCGCACGACGCGGTTGCCACCCATGGCACGTTCCCTGAATTCCGCAGGAGGCCAAGAATGGACCACACGTCGACGCCGAACCGCCCGTCACGCGGGTTGAAGCTGCTGGCCACCGTCCTTGGATCGGTCTGGTTCTTCCCGGTGAGCTGCACGACCGGCAGCTTCGTCGGCAACCAGATCGTTGCCGCAGCGGACGCCAGGGATGCGAACAAGGGCGACAAGATGCACTCGCTGTTCAAGGTTGTCGCCGAGCCCGGCGAAAAGGGAGCAGCGTTCCGCGTCCTGCATTGGGACGAGGTCCAGCCCTACCTGGCGCAGGCCGGCACCCAGCCCGCGCCGGCGCCGGTCTCGTTCCGCATGTCAGCCGCCAGCGGTTCCATGCACGAATGGGACTCCAGGTTCGAATACCGGGTCCTGGAAGATTCCGGCAGCGAGCAGCTGATCGAACTGGTCGAGGCCTACGATGACGGCGACAACACGATCTGGAGCCGCTACCGGGCAACGCGGAACACCATCGCGCCGGTATCGTCGCGCATGTTCTATTTCGGCTACATGTTCAGCGCCATGGTCTACGCATTCATTGGCGCATTGGTGCTGCATGGCATCGGGCGCCTGTTGCGGCGCCGCTTCGCCGCGCCCGCGGCATAACCGGCGCCCACGCTGCGGGCCGGTCAGCGCCTTGAAAAGTCGGCGCCGGCGACACGGCGATGGACGCGCGCCGGGCATCCGGCCATGGCCTTAGAATCGGACGCGTCGACCCTTGCGGTCCTGCCTGCGGTGGCACCATGAACCTCAAGCAACTCGAATACTTCGTGCGCGTCGCCGAACTGGGCAGCTTCAGCAAGGCGGCGATGATCCTCAACATCGCCCAGCCGGCGCTGTCGCGCCAGGTGCGCCTGCTCGAAACCGACCTGCATGTAAACCTGCTGACGCGGACCGGGCGCGGCGTAGTGCTGACCGACGTCGGCCAGCGCCTGTTCGACCACAGCGTCGGCATCCTGCAATTGGTGGCGCGTGCCACCGAAGACATCGAGTCGGCGCGCGACGAGCCCGCCGGTCGCATCGTCATCGGCCTGCCGCCGAGCATGGGCCGGCTGCTGACGCCGCCGCTGGTCGACGGCTTCCGGCGCAGCCTGCCCAAGGCGCGGCTGGCCGTCGTCGAGGGCCTGTCCGCCCACCTCGCGGAGTGGATCGCCACCGGCCGCGTCGACGTCGGCCTGCTGCACAACCCGGAATCGCAGGCGGCCATCGAAGTCACGCCGGTGCTCGACGAGCCGTTGGGCGTCGTCAGCCCGGCCGGCAAGGGCACGGGCGCGGCGAAGAAGAAAGTCGGCGCCAGCGACACGGTGACGCTGGCCGAACTGGCGCGCCTGCCGCTGATCCTGCCCGAGCGCAGCCATGCCATCCGCAAGCTGCTCGAAACCCAGGCCGCGCTCACCGGCCACAAGCTCAACGTCGCGCTGGAGATCTCCAGCGTGCAATCCATCCTCGAACTGGTGCGCGGTGGCCACGGCCACGCCGTCCTGACGCCGACCGCACTGGTTGCCTCGGGCCAGCCCGAAGCCTTCGTGCTGCGCAAGCTGGTCGAGCCGAGCCTGACCAGCACCCTGTGCCTCGCCGTCTCCGCGCACAAACCGGCGACACCATTGACCAAACACGTGCTGCGACTGCTGCGCGAATTGATCCTGGCGGCGGCGGTGCCGATTCCGGCGCCCCGCGCCATCCGCGGGCGCAGCACGGCGCGGCAGCCTTAGGCGCAGCTTGCCGCTACGGGTTTGGACATGCTAATGTCAGCAAAAAGTCGATAATCGCGTATCCACGAAACAAACCCGCATGCACGACCTTACCCTTGGACTTGGCTATCTGCTGAGCGGCGTCTGCGTTTATGCGTTTGCGGTGCATCTCGTCGTCGGCCTGCGGCAGCATCGGGATGCGGTGCACCTGATGTTTGCTGCGGTCTGCCTCACCACCGGACTGCTCGCCGTGGCATCGGCCAACGTCGGCAAGGCTGACAACGAGGCCGCTTACCTTGCCGCCCTGCGCTGGAGCGTCAGCTTGGGGGCGTTGACCTATTTCACACAGACCTGGTTCGTCGCCCTCTATACCGGGATCCGGCCCAGGCTGCTGCTGTATCCGCTGTCGGCCCTCTACCTTTACGTGCTGACGGTCAACAGCCTCGGGAAGCAGACCATACAGTTCGCGACGCTGGATCGCCTCAGGACCATCAACCTGCCATGGGGCGAGCCGATCACGCTCGGCGTGGGTGCTCCCAGCATCACGTTCCAGATCGGCACCGTCGGGCTGCTGATATCGTTCCTGTTCATGCTCTACGCCTCGCTCGCGCATTTCCGGGCGAAGCGGACCAGTCGCAGCTGGGCGATCCTGGTGGCAGTGGGCATCTGTTCCCTTGGCAGCCTGCAGGGCATGCTGGTGCGCTTTTCGGTCATCGATTTCATCCAACTGGGGCCGTTTGCCTTCCTGGCCCTGGTGGTCGTCATGAGCGCGATCCTCAACCAGGAATATTTGGATCGCATCCGGCTCAGCGAGCGCGACCAGAAAGCGATGCTGGAGAACGACCTGGCCGGTCTGGTCAAAGTTCAGCACAAGCGCATCCTTTGGAGCAACGAGGCGTTGCGGCGGATGCTGGGCTATGCTCCGGACGAACTCGACGGCGCCCCTGCCGACCGTCTCTATCCCGATCGAGCCGAGTTCGATGCGCTTGATCGCGCTTCGAAGTCCACGCTGGCCGGCGGCGGCGTATTCCGCACCGAGGTCGAACATGCGCGCAAGGACGGCAGCCGGATCTGGGTAGCCCTGAGCGGCATCATGCTTGATGCAGACACCGATACCAGCATGTGGACCGTCATCGACATCACCGAACGCAAGGTCCAGGAAGGCAAGCTGTGGCTGAGCGAGGTCATGCGCCGCAAGGCCCAGGACATCGCAGGGTTCGGCAGCTATGCCACCGACCTGAAGACGGGGCATTGGCAAAGCAGTCCCGCGCTCGACGCGATTTTCGGCATCGACGACAGCTTTCCGCACGACATACCGCACTGGAACAGCCTGCTGGCGCCGGAATTCCGCCAGCCCGCGCTGGACCACTACCTTGCGGTGGCGCGCGACCGGACCGAGTTTCGCATGGACTACCAGATCATTCGCCCGGTCGATGGCGTGCGGCGCTGGGTGGCGGCCAATGGAGAACTCGAATTCGACGATGCGGGCGAACCGGTCCGCCTGATCGGCACGATCCAGGACATCACCACGCGCAAGGAATACGAGATCGAGCTCGAGGCGAGCAAGCTGAATCTCGAAGCGCAGGTCAGCGCGCGGACGGCGGAACTTGAGCGCGCAAAGGAGTCGGCCGAGGCCGCCAACCAGGCCAAAAGCACCTTCCTGGCCAACATGAGCCACGAGATCCGGACCCCGATGAACGCCATCGTCGGCCTCACCCACATCCTGCGCCGCGATTCGCCGCGACCGGAGCAGGACGACAAGCTAAGCAAAGTCGCCGCCTCCGCCGACCACCTGCTGGGCGTCATCAACGACATCCTCGACGTATCCAAGATCGAGGCCGGCAAGATGGTGCTGGAGAAGACCGACTTCGAACTCGAACCGCTGCTGGCGCGAACCTGCGCCATGCTGATGGATCAGGTGCGGGCGAAAGGCCTGGAGTTGGCGATCGACGTCCAGCCGGGCCTGCGCGAGTTCAGCGGGGATGCCACGCGCCTGGGGCAGGCCCTGCTCAACTACCTGGGCAACGCCGTCAAGTTCACCGAACGCGGCACCATCGTCCTGCGCGCCAGGGCCATCGAGGAAAGCCATGCCGAGGTGCTGGTCCGCTTCGAGGTTCAGGACTCCGGCATAGGCATCGCGCCGGAGGCGCTGTCGCGCCTGTTCAATGCCTTCCAGCAGGCCGACAACTCGACCACCCGGAAATACGGCGGCACGGGCCTCGGTCTGACCATCACGCGCCGTCTGGCGCAACTGATGGGGGGCGACACCGGGGTCGAAAGCCAGCTCGGTGTCGGCAGTACCTTCTGGCTGACGGCCCGCCTGGGCCGGGTCGGTTTGGCGACGGGACGCCATCGAATTTCCAACCTCCGGGGCAGACGCGCGCTGGTGATCGATGACACTCCGATTGCGCGGCTGGTTCTCAGCCAGATGCTGCGCCAGGCCGGCATGGACAGCGAGGTGGCGGACTCGGGAACGGCTGGCGTCGCCGCCATCGTTGCCGCCGACCATTCGGGCGAACCCTTCGAACTGGTGCTCATGGACCTCAACATGCCAGACATGGACGGCTTCGCGGCCCTGCGCACGCTTGGCCTGGAAGCCCTGCGGCAGCGGCCCGCGGTCTGGCTGGTGACCGCGTCGGGCGACGAGTCGATTAGCGAGGACGCGCGAATGCGCGGATTCTCCGAAGTCCTGCTCAAGCCGCTGGCCAGCGCCGAGCTGAACCAGGCCCTGCAGCGATACCTGGCTGGCCTCTCGGAGCTTCCGGCGGCGGCGGCGCGCAACGGGGAAGACACGGCGCGCGCCGAGGCAAGTGCCGAAGACCTGCTGCGTCGGGACTATCGCGCGGCGCGCATCCTGCTGGTGGAGGACGAACCCATCAACCGGGAAGTCCAGCTCGACCTGCTGGGAAGCATAGGCTGGCAGGTCGACACGGCCGCCGATGGACTGCGGGCGGTGGAGCAGGTCACGGCAAGGCGCTACCAGTTGATACTGATGGACATGCAGATGCCGGTGATGGACGGCCTGGCCGCCACGCGAGCCATCCGGCAACTGCCGCTCGGAAGCGACGTGCCCATCCTGGCCATGACGGCAAACGCATTCAGCGAAGATCGCGCGGCCTGCTACGCTGCAGGCATGAACGATTTCCTGACCAAACCGGTCGTGCCCGACACGCTGTTCGAGACACTGCTCAAATGGCTGGCGCCGCCCCGCGCATGACCGCGCCGCGCCGATTGATCTGGCGCGGACAGCGCGCCCCTACCAAAACGCGATAGCCAGTAGCGGGGCCGGCGACTTGGTCCGGCGCCGGCATTTGCCGGAATGTCGCTATGGGCAATCTGAACTCGTCATGTGACTACGAGACCGAACTCCCATCTGGGCGCGGCCACGGACGATCGGTGAATGCCAAAGCAATAAGACCAACCACCGCTAAGTGATTGGCCTTATTATCTTTTTATTGGTTGCGGGGGCTCGCTCCGAACGTTATCTAACACCCTTCCGGGTCAAACTTTCGGGGCCAAACTCCCGCGCTGGGCGAAATATAGCACCCATCGGTCGAGTGAGGCAACTTGTACCCCTCAAGGTCAGCGCTTGATACAAGGGGGTTGGCCAACAAGGGCTGATTCAGGAAGAGAGGGGATAATGTGTAGTATTCCATTGACGGAATGTGTTGTTGGGACTATGATCCACCCATGAAATGGGAAGTCGAGTACACGGACGAGTTTGGCGAATGGTGGTCTGGCTTGTCCGCAGAGGAGCAGGAATCAGTAGATGCGTCAGTTCAGCTGCTGGAAGAACGTGGCCCTAACTTGGGTTTCCCTCACAGCAGTGGAGTCAACGGCTCGCGGCATTCGCATATGCGTGAATTACGCACTCAACACGATGGCAGGCCGTTTCGGACTTTGTACGCATTCGATCCTCGGCGCACTGCCATCTTGCTGCTTGGCGGGGACAAGACAGGCAATGATCGATGGTACGACGTTCACATTCCAATTGCCGATAGGCTTTACGACGAACACTTGGAGCAACTACGAAAGGAAGGACTGACCAATGGCTAACAAGTTTTCCGCATTGCGGCAGCAAATGTCTCCCGAATCACAAGGGCGGGCAAGGGCCAAGGCGCAGGCTATGCTCGCCGAAATGCCGCTCAACGAGTTGCGTCAGGCGCGCGGACTTTCGCAAAAAATGTTGGCTGAAGTGCTTCACGTTCAGCAGCCCTCGATCGCGAAAATGGAGAAGCGCACGGACATGTACCTGTCGACCCTGCGCAGCCATATCGAGGCGATGGGCGGGGAGTTGGAGGTTGTAGCTCGATTCCCCGACGGTGCCGTCAAGATCAGCAACTTTTCCGATCTGGGCAGTAGCGCGGCAGTATAGGCAGAGTAACCGCTGCTCATTGCAACTGCGGCCAGCGCCGACAATACAAGGGGCTTGGCGAAGTTACTCCAGCCCCGCTTCTTCCAAAAAGCGCGATTCAAGCCCATCCTCGATTGCGCTACTGAGGATCAACCTCGATCGAGCTCGCGTCATGCCGACATAGAGCAGCCGGCGCTCATCTTCCTCGGTCGAGTCGGTGTGCGGCAGGTTGCCATCCTCGCAGCCCATGATCCAGACGTTGTCGAATTCCAGACCCTTCGAAGAATGGAGAGTCATGATCTGAATCGTTGGTTGCTGGCGGGCCTGATTGTTTCTGCCCAAAACAGAGAGTCGCTGGGCAAGCGTTCCTGGCATTCTGGCCACAGAGGCTTCAAGCCTGCGCAGCATATTGAGCTGGTTTGGCTTGCAGTAATCAGCCAGAAACCCTGCGATTCCATGAATAACCAATGCCGGCCGCCCCTTTGCGATCTGATCACGCCAGGATGCAAGTCCCATTCGCAACCGCACTACAGTTTTCCTTGGAGCATCCTCTTGTACCTGTTCCATGGCGACTTCCAAGCGACCCGCGCACCCTCCAGAGGTTCGCCTTGAATGACTATTCACCCACTCGGCATGAATGCCGCAGAAAGACAGCGCGTTGGCGATACCCGTCCATGAATCATCGACGGCGCTTCGCAGTAGGCCTGCAAAGACACTGCCAATCGAATGTTCCCAGATACTCTTGCCACCAGATCGTGAATAGTTGATCGCCATGTCGGACAGAGCAACTTCGGCGGCATCAAGGATCAGGTTGGTACGCGACAGAATTGCCCAATCCTGATCGTCGTCAGTATTCTTGATCGTGTTCGCAATCTGATCGGCCTCCGTCCATCGATCCGGGAAGCGCAGAACATTTATCTCGCCTGGATCCTTCTTGTGCGCGGTAATTTTCTTGGGGGCGCGGTTCTTGTTGTGCGAAATGAGCTTTGCCGCATGGGCGAGGATGTTCGGGGCGCAGCGGTAATTGACTGGCAGGGTGGTCTCGCTTGCCGATAGCGCAAATGTGACTTCCTGCAAACCTGCGTATCCCAAGGCATGGCGAAACGCGTAAAGGCTTTGATCGTCGTCACCAACAAGAGTCACTTCGATACCGGCACGGCCATGGAGCAGGATCCACTCCATTTGTATCTCATCCATATCCTGTGCCTCATCGACGAGCAGCCAGCGGATGGGCAGCGGAGGCATTTCGCCACTGGTCATTTTTCTGACCGTGGTCAGCAGAAGGTCCGAGAAATCCATAGCCCCTTCGGACTCCATCAGATCCTGATAGCCATGAAAAACTGACTCCATGGCGGAATCAGAGAATATTGGTGGGGCCAGTCGCGACTTGACTCGATCGACTCCCTGAATAACGCTTTCGAACGTCAGGTCTGGGGCATGCTGTTTCCAGCATCGCCGCAGCACGGCAAGCCGCTCTCCTTCTGCGAGCAGCCTCGGCGGCTTCCCTTTACCGAAGCGCTTGATCTGCGCTAGCGCCAGAGAATGAAATGTCCCGTCAGCGAGCCGTCTTGCGTGGGCAGGCCCGCAGGCTTGAAGAATTCTGGATCGAAGCTCAACTGCAGCATCCCGAGTGAAAGTCACCGCGCACAGTCGCCCCTTTGGGTTGTTGGTTAGAAGGTACGCAGCCCGAGCCGAAAGAACACGGGTCTTCCCTGAACCGGGACATGCGAGAATCGTGCAGTGCCCCGTTGCGGTAACCGCACGTTCCTGATGTGGATTGAGGATCACTCAAGCTCTATGCGGGGGCCGCCTCCCCGGAGGGAGTTGCTGCCTCGGTAGGGACGCTATCCGTTTCGACCTTGTCTGCGATGCCGGATTCTTTCCGACGAGCCGCCGTCATGGCCCTGCCAGAAATGGATCGGATCGTGCCAGCCAACCGAAGGATGCGGCGCTTCCAGTCATAGATACTGCGGGAATAGATGCCATCAGGGATCACGCTGGAAAGCCAGAGCGTATCGAGTTTGGCCACCAGTGCATCGAATTCCCGGATCAGGCCGATGTAGCGAACTGCCCTGGGGGAAGTAATTTTCGCCTCGATTTCTTTCGGGTGCGAATAGTCAATCCCGGCAAATTCGATCCCATGGGTTTCGGCGAGCTTGTCCAGCCTCGCAACCTCGCCGCGAATATCCTCGAACATCTTGTTGAGCCGATCATCCACGACACCCTCAACATCGCGAGCCTGCTCGTCAGTACCTATGATTCGCAGGACAACGGAGAGAGAGAAGATCGAGGTCGCACAAAGCTCGAACCCGCGATCAAAGACCTGTTGTGCATGGAAGGAATGCAGGCGGACCTTTTGGGTGAAATACGGATGACTCTTGGACCGATCCGCGCCCTTGGAAGCATCCTTCTGACCCATAGTCGCTGTTACCTCTTTGGTTGCCATTTCTGTTCTCCCGAGTAGTTGAGCCTCTCCATCATAGAAATCAGCCCCCTTCAAAATCGAGGTGAAAAGCATCCCAAATTGCACTGTTTAGGTATTGCAATTGCTAAAACGGGCGCTACAATGGAGGCATTCATTCGATGTGCCTAGCGCCATCGATGCCTCGGTAGCTGGCCGATCAAAACAAACAGCAACTATCCGTCGATCGCGCTTGGGCGCGACGGCGAGTCAAAAGGGGGCGAAGCGCCCATCCCTTACCGCAGGGCAACGCGGCTGGGCTTGGGTGCAGATGTAAGACCTTGCGTGCGCGTGGTTTGCGCATCGCCAAGGCAACGCGCCCCGTGAACCTGCGTTAACGGACTACAACCATCGAGATCGATGCTCCAGAAGAGCATTGATCTCCCTCCCGCGCATGCGGGACGGTTCTCAACCCTGCGGGGGCTATTACGCTCCCGCAATGGGCGTGATGCCTCCGCTTTTCTGATGGAGGCATCATGGAAAAAGCGCTTCTTGTTATGGCCCTTCTCGGTTCTGTGTATTTCGCTCTGCGCGGAGTGATCAAGGTTGGTGGCTTTCTGATGGCATTCCTGATGCCGAAGACAGTCACCGTTCGACCCAGTGTAGTGCGGATGCCTGATACCCGTGGCCTGGTTGTTCGCAAGGACGAAGAAGAAGATTGGTCGAAGTACGATGTCCCGGCATTCATCCGGCGCGGCATTCCCATGCCCGAGCTGGAGCCGGTAAACGCAAAACCCACGAAAACCCGCAAGCGCCGGAGCAAGGCAAAGTCTGACGGTAAATCGATCACGACCGTGCCTGAATCCCCTGCTTTCGAACTCGTGGCATAAAAGTTTTTCAACCCTGCGGGGGCCATCGTGTCCCCGCAGGGGACAAGGTGCCTCCGCTTTTTCGTTATGGAGGCATCATGTCGCTCGTTATCGTCGCTTGCTGTATCGCTGGTTGGGTCATCAGCCGTCCTGTTGTCAGGGTGCTGGGGGTCTAATCCGATAGCAGCATCAATCGTCTGCGGGAATTCCCGCAGGCCTAATCGCTTTCTCACGAGAGACATTAGGCCTGCGGGATTGCTACAGGCGATGATCAAGCCTGGCAATTCCTGTGGGGTTATCAACCAACCCGACAAGGAGCCTAGCCATGTTAGTTGCGATCATCACTGCGTGTGTCGTTTCTGGATTCATCATCAGCCGTCCGATCGTCAAGGCGTTTGGACTGCGCTAACCCAGGAAGATGACGCCATGAGCCTGTCGCATATTTACGAAAAGATGATCCAGGGTGACCGTATCGCATGCAATTCAATCGATGCGGACACCATGGATCGACTGATCCAGTGGGCATGCGATCACAAGGTTCTCTGGAAGCTCAGGGACGCTTTGTGCAATCTCATGCCAGTTCAATGAGAAAGTCAGAGTCCAGCGTTGCGACGCTGGGCTTTCCTGAACGCACTCGAGAGTACGTTCAGGAAAGTTGAGATTGTTGCTCCGGTTATCCGGTAGCTTTATGGCGGTAGCTGGCCGCTCGAAATAAACAGCACCCAGAACGGTCAGAAATGACCAGATCAATTCCCTAACCGGGGTATCGCATCCCCGGCAAGGGGTGTGGTGCCCCATTTTTTGGAGGTACCGCGATGAAGATGGAAAACGTAGGTCTGCTGTCGATGACTGCAGAGCAGTATCACGGCAACAAGGACGCTGTTGGTCATAGTGGTTTGGTACGCCTGATGCGGTCACCCGCACACTATCAGGAGTACGCAACCAACCCGCCCGAGCCGACGCCGGCCATGGCCTTTGGAACCGCGCTTCATATGGCGGTTCTTGAGCCGGCTGAGTTTGCCTCGGTGTACGCAGTCTTCGATGAGTCCAAGCTGGAAGGCACCTTGCAGTCCCTGGACGAGTACAAGACTGCTGCCGAAGCGCTCGGTATCAAAGTTGGCCGGATGCGTAAGGATGAAATCAAGGATGCCATCAAGGTAGCCGATGTCGAGTCCCGCTTCGTGTTCCGTGAAGATGCGATTGCCAAGCTGTACGGCGGCAAGCAAATCCTTCAACCAACCCAGATGCTGGCCATTCAGTCGATTCAGGCCAGTATCTCCCGGCATGCGGGCGCAGCGCGATTGCTCTCCAGCGGTTTGGCAGAAATGTCGGGCTTCTGGACGGATGCAGAAACAGGTATCCAGTGCAAGTGTCGTCCCGACTGGTTGCCGATGGCGGGCGAGACCATCACCGGCATCGTGGACGTGAAGTCCTGCTGCGATGCCTCGGTGGAGGGTTTTGCTCGGGCCATTGCGACGATGGGTTATGACTTGCAGGCCGCGTACTATCAGGATGGAATGAAAGCCCTTACGGGTCGGACGCTGCCGTTTTACTTCATCGCTGTCGAGAAGGACGCCCCGTATGCAACGGCGGTCTACAAGGCAAGCGATGAAGTACTCGAGGTCGGCCGCGCAAAGTATCGTGGCGCACTTCAGCTGCTGAAGTGGTGTCGCGAGAAAAACCAGTGGCCGGCCTACCAACCGAGCGGGGAGATCGAGGAAATCAACCTGCCGCGCTGGGCAGCCAACTTCAATCTGGAGGACTAGCATGTTGTCGAATCCGATTGAGGCAATTGCGGAGTACCTCTACGAGGTTGGCAAGCCGATCCTTGATCTGGCAGACAAGACCAAACGAAAGGCCGAAGCCCTTAAACAGGCAGAGGCTGAAGTCGTCCGTCTGCGACGCGATCTGAGGCAGGCTCGCCGTCTTCTGATGGCCTGCGTCAAGCGTAACTACGTCATTTCGGAAATCGAAACGGCGGATGTCATGTGCAACAGAAACAACGGCAGCCCGCACCGGGCTCCGTAATCACCTGAAGTTCTTACCCCTCGGCGGGACGCCATGTACCCGCCAGGGGCATGGTGTCACCGCCTTTTTCTTTTCGAAAAGGAGAAACACCATGGCTTTGCAAGCACTCAAGAACATCAACCGTAACGCTTCTGCAGATGCAAGCGAGCAACCCAAGAACTTCCCGGCCATGCTGGAGAGTTTCAAGGGGGAAATCGCCCGCGCCCTGCCCAAGCACATCAACCCGGACCGCATGGCGCGTATTGCCCTGACGGCATTTCGCATGACCCCGAAGCTGGGGGAGTGCGATCCGCGCTCGGTCTTTGCAGCCGTCATCCAGTCCTCGCAGATGGGGCTGGAAGTTGGACTGATGGGAGAAGCGCACCTGGTGCCGTTCGGCAACCAATGCCAGCTGATTCCTGGTTACACCGGCCTCATGAAGCTGGCACGTCAATCTGGTCTGGTTCAGGACATCTACGCCCACGAGGTTCGCGTGAATGACAAATTCACCCTGAAGCTCGGCATGGAACGTTCCCTGGAACATGAACCGCTGACGGCCCCCGGAGGCTTTCCAGCATCCGATGAAGAACGCGGCGAAGTGGCAGGCTTTTATGCCGTCGCTGTGTTCAAAGACGGGAGCCGGACGTTCGTGGCGATGGGGCGCAAGGAAGTCGAGAAGATCCGCGACAACTCGCGGGGCTATCAGGCTGCCAAGCGCTTCAAGAAAGAGTCCGTCTGGGACTCGGACTTCACGGCGATGGGACTCAAGACGGCAATTCGCCGTCTCTGCAAGTTCCTGCCGAAATCTCCCGAACTGGCGGCTGCGCTTGCGCTCGATGCGGCACACGAGCAGGGCAAGGAGCAAAACCTGAATCTGAACGATGTCATCGAGGGCAATTACGCTCCGGTAGTCGATGAGGAAACCGGCGAAATCACCGAAGCCGCAACTGACGAGGCCACCCAAACCAAGGCCGCCGAAAAGTCGGCTGAGTCTGCCAAAGCCAAGACCACCTCCGCTGCCAAAGCGGAAGCTGTCAAAGCTGAGGACGCTCCCAACCCGAAGCTGAAGGCGATCTTCGATCAGATGGCCGCCGCAAAGACTGTCGAAGCGCTGGATGAAATCTATATCCGCGCCGAAGGCGAGCTTGACGGCACCGAACTGGAAATGCTCATGCGCGAATACCGTAAGTGCAAGAACCAGACGGGCCTGTTCTGATTCACCAACAAATCCTCCGCGCTTCGGCGCGGGGGTTTCCCCAGGGGAGTTCGATGAGCGCCCCTCGGCAAACCCAGATTCTTCCTCCCGGTTATCCGGAAGGCTGATAGTCGTAGCTGGCGACTCAAATCAAACAGCATCAAAGATCACTTGCTGGAAACAGCGGGTGTCCAACAACCCTGCCGGGGAGACATTTCCCGACAGGGAATCTCCTTTGCGCTGGGTTATTCCCAACGCCCCGCTCAGGGCCTGCCATAGCGTCTAGCCCACTGGGCGTTACGGCAGGCCCTGTTCGGGGTTTCGCTTCAAATCGCAAAGGAGATCAACATGAAAATCATCGATGCAATCCCTGTATCGAATTCACTTCATAAAGTGAATCTCATCGAAGATGCCGGCCAGTACGCCATTGTTCGTCAGGCGCTCAACAGGCCTGCGTTTGTCATTCAGGAACGCATGACGCGTGACGCTGCCAAGTCCTATTGGTGGCGCATGTGCATGTCTCATTTCTACGGCGCTACGCACAATCTCCACGATGCGGAGAGGATGGCGGATCGTCGTGTCAATGAAACCATTCACTGATTGGAGGGGGATCATGAACACTAATCTCCAAGCAGCGGATTATCAGCCCGGACTCGACCAAGGCGATCCCGACCGGCGCTTCCGTCTCGATGCTCTCCCTACTACTGTGATGAACAGCTTGCGTTGGCTGAGTCGGCCGCAGATGCCGGAGGGCAACCCGGCATATTCGTACATGGTTGAAACCCCGCAGGGTGACTTTGCTGTGATGATTGGTCACTACGTCAATGGCGAGGTTCACCCATTCGAAGTGTGGATCAATGGCGCAGAGGCTCCTCGTGGTCTGGGCGCAATCGCAAAGACGCTCTCGGCCGACATGCGCACCTACGACAGAACCTGGCTGTCTCTCAAGCTGGACTCGCTTGTTTTGTGCGATGGCTACCCCTGTGAAGTCGAACTGCCGCCCGATGGCGACAAGGTTCGCGTTCCTGGGGTGGTCAGTGCGTTTGCGCGAGTCGTTCAGTATCACGTCAAGAAAATCGGTTGGCTCGATGGCGAAGGCGACAACTCGTTGGTGAACGCGATGATGTTCCGCAAGGAACCCAAAACGGGCACTGAAGGGACGCTCTCCAAAACCTTCGATGTCAAGAATCCCTCAACCGGTGAAGACTTCGCGATGTTCATCAAGGAACTGGAACTGCCAGATGGCACTTGCAGGCCGTATTCGGTCTGGCTGTCTGGTGCATACCCCAAGGATCTTGATGGTCTGTGCAAGCTGTTGTCGATTGACATGCGGATTGCTGACATCGCATGGATCGGGATGAAACTGCGCAAACTGCTCAACTACAGGGAGCCCCTCGGTAGCTTTATCGGGAAGGCACCCGGCACGGGTGCGCAGGAGAAATACCCGTCGACGATTGCCTACGTCGCGCGACTGCTGCTGTATCGCTACTACCAGCTAAACCTCCTAAACATGGACGGCTCGGTGAAATCCTTCAGCCCCCAGATGAAGGTGGTGAGTTGAGATGTGGCACGGCGGCACTCCAGCATCACCCCCTCCCCGATCGGGGAGGGTTTTCCAGAACGCTGCGAAATCAGCATTCCGGAAAGCTGAATTGTTCCCCCTGGCTACGCCAAGAGGACATGAAGGTAGCTGGCCTTCTGAAACAAACAGCATCAGATTGCAGCATGCAGTACCGCTGCCCAAACGTAGTTCTCAACCCTGCGGGGGCCATCGT
>JACRIY010000072.1 GCA_016235805.1 Rhodocyclales bacterium | reverse complement strand
GGCGATCAGCGCGCTGTTGCCGGCGGCGATCACGCCGCTCCTGATGCTCGGCGGCCTCTACCTCTGTTTCGAAGGCGTGGAAAAGCTCGCGCACAAGTGGCTGCATGCGGCCGGGGAAGACGAGGCGCGGCACGCCGAGCAAATCGCCTTGCTGGCCGATCCTGCCGTCGACCTGGTGGCGATGGAGCAGGACAAGATCAAGGGTGCGATACGCACCGACTTCGTGCTCTCCGCCGAGATCATCGTCATTGCACTGGGCACCGTGGCCGACAAGCCTTTCGCCACACAGGTGGCGGTGCTGTCGGGCATCGGCCTGCTGATGACCGTCGGCGTGTATGGCCTGGTCGCCGCCATCGTCAAGATGGACGACGTCGGCGCATGGCTGCTGGAACGCGGCGGCCGCCTGCAGGCAGCGCTGGGCAAGGCCCTGCTGCTGGCGGCGCCGAAGCTGATGAAGGCGCTGACCGTGATCGGTACGGCGGCGATGTTCCTGGTCGGCGGCGGCATCCTGATGCACGGCATGCCCGGCGGCCACGCGATCACCCATGCCGTCGAGGCGGCCGCCGGGCCGTTGGCGGTCGTCGCCACCAGCCTGCTCGACATGCTGCTCGGCGTGCTTGCCGGCGCCCTGGCGCTGGCCGCAATGAAACTGGTCGACCGCCTGCGCGGCAAGGGCGCGCATTGAGCGCGCGGCGTCAGGCGCGCTTGCAGCCCCGGACCACGAACAGCGGATCGGAAAACTCCCGCGCCGCGAAGTAGCGGTCGTCGGCGGGACGCGCCGCGCCGCGCAGCGACTCGGTATGCAGCTCGTCGAAGGCGGCCTCGCGGAACAGGCTCAGCACCAGTCCCATGCGCTCGAAATCGTGCAGGCGGGACCAGACGGCGATCGCCTTGGTCGGGAACCAGCGGTCGGAAAACGCCACGCAGAAGAGGCCGCCGGGCTTGAGCACGCGCCGCACGTCGGCCAGTACCTCGGCGGGGCGCACCAGGTATTCGATCGCCGCGGTGTTGAGCACGGCGTCGAAGCTGGCATCGGGCCAGGGCAGCACGGGGCAGGCGTTGAGGTCTTGCACCACGCGTTCGGCGAGGCGCGGATTGGCGGCGAGTTCTTCGGGATTCATGCCGAGCCCCGCCAGCGTCAGCTCGTGCAGATCCTGCGGCAGGTGGCTGTCGATGCTGGCCATCAGATCGAGCACGCGCATGCCGGGCCGCAACAGGCGGCCGTAAATCGCGGCGAGTTCTCTGCGGCAACGCGCGTCGAGGTGCTGCGTCAGGCGCGGACGCGCATGGAAGGCGACGTCCGCTTCCTCGTCCGCGCGGTGCAGCGCGCCGGGTGCGAAATAGCAGTCGCGCGCATTGGCCGGCAGGCGTTGCAGGCCCGGTCCGCAAAACAGTTCGGCGAGGCGCAGCGCGGGCGCCGCCGGCTCGGGCGATGGCGCGAGGACCATGCGGACCGGCGCTGCCGCCAGCGGATGGTTGGGGTCGACGCGCAGCCTGTCGTCGCCGCCATCTTCGACCAGCCGCACCGGACGCGGGTCGCGCGGCGCCCCGAGCGCGGCGCCGAACATTCCACACGGGTAATGGCGACCGGCCACCAGGTCGAGCGGCAGGCGCAGTCCGGACCGGGACAGTTCCACCGACGCCTGTCCGCGTGGCTGGCACCAGGGCGCCGGGTCGAGCGATGCGTCGCCGCCCAGGCGAGCGGCTTCGCCCGCCGCCAGCCAGCGGCCATCGCCGTGCAGCGCGGCCGGCCGCACCAGCATGCGATCGACATGGGACGCATGTTCGCTGCGCCATTCGAGTCGCGCTTCGAAGGCGACGACGGTGGATTCGCTCATCGCTGGCCACCTGCGAAAGTCGGCGTTCGCCACACGGCGCGACGAGGCATTCCGCGCCGCATCTCAGGCGCGCCCAAGGCGCTGCAGGCCGCGCATCAGCGCGCCCAGCAGCGGCAGCCTGGCATACAGTTCTTCGGCGGCGTCCCAGTAGTCGCGGTGCAACACCACCTTGCCGGCGGCATCGAAGCGCAGGTGGCTGCTGCCGCGCACGCACAGCGCCTGCGCGCCGAGGCCGCGGGTGCGAAAGTGGAATTCCCAGAGCAGCATCGCGCCATCGTCGCCGCTGAAGCGACCGGTGACGACGAAGCGCGGCGCCTCGACCTTGACGAACATGTGTTCGAAGATGCGCGCGATCGCCGCGATGCCGCGCACCTCGTTGAACGGATCCTTGAATTCGGCGTCGGCGGCATAGAGATCACCCAGCCGTTCCACGCTCTGCGGAGTCAGGTTTTCAAACCAGTCGATGAGGGCTTGCGGATCGTTCATGGCGCTCACATCCGGGTGAAGCGCCGCACCAGCGCGAAGTAAAGACTATAAGGCAGCAGGCGCAGCAGCTTCAGCCAGCGCGTGAAGCGCCGCGGGAAGTGGATTTCGAAATGGCCGCTGGCGAATCCGGCGATGATTTCTTCGGCGGCCTGCTGCGGGCTGATCAGCGCCGGCATTTCGAAATCGTTGGCGGCGGTCATCGGTGTCGCGACAAAGCCCGGGTTGATGAGGTAGACCGACAGCCCGCGCGGCTCCAGGTCGAGGTACAGGGTTTCCGCGAAATTGATCAGCGCCGCCTTGGTCGGGCCGTAGGCCGCCGCCTTGGGCAGGCCGCGGTAGCCGGCCACGCTGGAGACGAAGGCCAGGGCGCCGCTGCCCTGCTTCAGCAGCCGTGGGATCAGCCAGCCGGCGGCCGCCATCGGCGCGCGGAGGTTGATCGCCAGCAGCCGGTCGATCTCGTTCGGATCGAGCTGCCAGGCGCGCAGCGGCGCGTAGGCGCCGGCGCAAAACACCACCAGATCGATGCCACCCCACTCCCTGAACAGCGCCTCTCCCGCGTGGGCGAAGGCCGTGACGTCGGTGAGGTCGAAAGCCAGCACGCGCGCCTCGTCATGCGCCGCGACCACTGCCTGCAAGGCCTCGGCGCGCCGTGCCGACACGGCGACGCAGGCGCCGCGCTCGAGCAGGGCGACTGCCAGCGCCGCACCGATGCCCGATGAGGCGCCGATGACCCAGACGCGCTGCGCCGTCCAGTTGCGGATGGGCTTGTTCACGGCGTCCTGCGCTTGAGCGACAGCGTGACTTCGCCCAGCCTGAGCCCGTACTTGCTCATCAGCGAACGGTTGAGCATGACCTGGTCGTCGACCAGGAACATCCAGTCATCGAAATCGACGTGGATGACTCTGCCGTCGACGTTCAGCGCCAGCACGTAGCGCCAGCGCAGCGCGTTGCCTGCCGTCTCGCCCAACGCCTCGCCGACCACGTCGCCGGCGGTGCCGATGAAGCGTCCGTTGCCGGTGTCGCGCAGGGTCCACACGCGGCGCGGCGGATTGCCGCCCGGATCAAAGTCGGACCAGGTGAAGCGCTCGTCGAGCGTGCCGGTGTCGCCCTCCCATTTCGCCTCGATGACGACATGGAAGCGCTTGATCACTTTGCCCGAACGATCCTGGAACATGCCCCAGCCGTCCACCGTGCCGGAGAAGAACTTGCGCATGTCGAGCTGCGGCTTTTCGCTGCGGTACTGCTCGAGGTCGATGCCGGCGCAGCCGCCGAGGACGAGTGCCGTGAGCAGGGCGGCGACGAAACCGCGAATGAATCGAATCATGATGCTTTCCCTTCGAATTGCTGCTGCCAGCGCCACAGCAGCAGCAAGGAGATGACTTTGATCGCCGCCGGCAGCAGCGCGTAGGTGGCCGCCAGCGCCACCAGTCCCTGGCTCGCCGTGTCACTGGCGCCGACTTTGTAGCCGAAGAGCGCGACCAGCGGCAGGGCGATGCCGGCGGCCAGCGCGAGATTGAACTTGGTGACGAAATTCCAGACGCCGAAGTAGGCACCGGCACCGGCGGCGGCATGTCCGGCACGCCGTCCATCGGCCAACAGGTCGGCCAGCAGGGCCGGCGGCAGCGCCAGTTCGGCGCCGAGCGCGGCGCCGCTGGCGGCGCAGATCAGGGCGAAGGCGATGCCGTCGCCGGCGTCGAGCAGGAAGGCCCAGACGAAGCTGCAGATCGCCAGCACCATGCTCGCCATCCAGGCGCGCACCTTGCCGTGGCGGCGGGCGAGCGCAACCCAGCCCGGCAGGGCGAGTCCGCCGCAGATGAAGTAGATGACCAGGAACAGCCCCTGCCATTCCTGCAATTGCAGCACGTCGGCAATGAAGAACAGCACCAGCGTCGCCGGGATCGCCGAGGCGATGCCGCCGGCGGCAAGCACGGTCAGCAGGCGGCGAAAACGCGGGTCGTCGAATACGGCGGTGAGCGGGCTTTGCGGCCCGCTTCCGCTTGCCGGGGCCGCAGGGGCGCCGGCAAAGGTGGCCAGCGCGGCCACGGCGAGGATAGGCACGAAGAGCCAGCCCAGAATCCGCAGCGCCGTCGCGGCATCGCTGGCCAGCAGCGATGGCAGGGCGGCCGCCACCACGACGCCGCCCAGGGCGAAGATTTCGCGCGAGGCGGTGACGCGCACGCGCTCCTGCGGGGTTTCGCCGATCTCGGCGCCCCAGGCGTGGTAGTTGATGGTGGCCAGGCTGAAGCCGATGAAGGTCAGCGCCAGAGTCAGCACCAGCCATGCGAGGCCGCCAACTGCGCCGTTTGCCGGCGGAGCCAGCAGCGCGGCCATGCCCAGCGCGAGCAGGGGCAGCGCGACGGCAATCAGGCGCCGGCGGTTGCCCAGACGATCGCTCCACTGGCCCAGCAGCGGATCGATCAGCGCGTCGGCGAAACGCGTCAGCAGCAGCACGGCGCCGACCAGCGCCAGCGGCAGCCCGACGCTCTCGGCATACAGCTGCGGCACATGCACGTAAAGCGGCAGCGCGGCGAAGGCCAGCGGAAAGCCGAGTGCACCGTAGGCCAGCATCTGCCGCGTCGGCAGGGGTGCGGCAGCCATCAGCCGAGACCGAGCAGGCGCGCGCGCAGGGCCGGTTCGCGGGTGCGCGGGTCGAGCCAGATGGCGAAGAAGGCGCGGGCGAATTCGACGTCGTCGATGCGCCCGGTGAGCTTGCCCTGGTGGTAGAACTCGGCGCCGCGCTGCGGCAGGTGCAGGCCGTGGATCACCTCGTCGGCGCGCACGTCGGGGAAGACGCGTTCGAGGTCGGTTTTCCAGCGCGCCAGGCGCGCTTCGTCAGCGCTGCCGAGGCGCTGCATCTCCTCGATGCTGGCCTGCACCAGGCGCGCCGAGGGAATGTCGCGCGCATAGCGCAGTTCCAGCGCATAGGGCAGGCCCGCCTGCCAGCGCCCGTCCGGCGCCCAGAGGCTGGCCTGGTACAGGCGGAAGCCGAACCAGCGCATTTCACCCTGGCCCTGGATGCGCCACTCCGGCGGCAACACCGCCGCTGCGCCGCCGGCAATCAGCAGCAGGCCGAAGCCCGCGATCCAGCGGCGCAGGGCAGGCTTCATGTGCGGGGCTTTTCCAGCAGGAACTGATAGACGTCGGTGGCGCCGGAGCGGAAGCCGGCTTCGCAATAGGCCAGGTAGAAACGCCACAGGCGGCGGAAGCGCGCGTCGAAACCCTGCGCAGCGATTTCCGGCCAGGCCGCCTCGAAGTTGCCCTGCCAGTGCGCCAGCGTGCGCGCGTAGTCCATGCCAAAGGCATGGCGGTCCAGCACCTGAAAGTCGGCGCTGGCGGCACGGTGTTCGAAGACCAGCGGCGAGGGCAGCATGCCGCCGGGAAAGATGTGGCGCTGGATGAAGTCGGTGCCGCGCCGGTAGGCGTCGAAGCGCTCGTTGGCGATGGTGATGGTCTGCACCGCGGCGCGACCGCCGGGTTTGAGGCAGGCGCGCAGCTGGTCGAAATAGCTGGGCCAGAAGCGTTCGCCGACCGCCTCGAACATTTCTATCGAAACTACGTGGTCATACTGGCCGCGCAGGTCGCGGTAATCCGTCAGGGAGAACTCGGCGAGGTCGGCAAAGCCACGGCGCTGCGCGCGCGCCTGCGACCATTCCAGTTGCGATGGCGACAGGGTGATGCCGTGCACCTTGCAGCCGAATTCCGTGGCGGCGATCTCGGCCAGCCCGCCCCAGCCGCAGCCGATTTCGAGGATCGTGTCGCCGGGTTTCGGGTCGAGCTGCTTCAGCAGCCGGAAGTATTTGCGCAACTGGCCCTGCAGCAGGGTCATGCCCGGCTGTTCGCTGAACAGCGCCGACGAGTAGCTCATGCTCGGGTCGAGCCAGAGCTTGTAGAAATCGTTGCCGAGGTCGTAATGGGCGAGGATGTTGCGCTTCGAACCGGCGCGGGTATTGCTGCGCAGCAGGTGGCGCAGGCGATGGCCGAGGACGGGTAGCCAACTGCCGTGCACGGCGCGCGCCAGTTTGCCGCGGTTCTCGGCGAGCAGCGTGAGCAGCTCGGCCAGGTTGTCGCTGTGCCAGTCGCCGTCGATCCAGCTCTCGCCGAAGCCGATGTCGCCTTCCGCCAGTACGCGCTGGAACACGCGTTCGTCATTGACTTCGAGCACGGCGCGTTCGGCGCCATGGCCGAGCGTGAGGTTCTGCCCGCCGGGCAGGGCGAGGCGCAGGCTGCCTCCTTCGATGTTCTGCAGCAGCTTGATCGCGGTGCGCGTCGCCGGTGCCAGCATCGCAGGCGGGGCGGCAGTGCGCTGCCGCGACAAGGGGAGGGAATTCGAAACCAGGGTGTTCATCGGGTGGTCTCCTGCAGGGGAGGTTGTGGGCGGGAATGGAAAACGGCGCGTTTCAGCCAGAGCTGCGCGGCCTGCCAGTGGATGCGCCAGACCACGGCCAGCGTCAGCAGCGGCTGGCGCCACAGCGCGCCGCGCGCGGCAGCGGCGTCGAGGATTTGCGGCAGGCCTTGCAGCGCGGTGGCCAGCACGCGTTCGCCATCGAGCCAGTAGTCCAGCTCGACGCGGCGGCGCTCGGGACTCAGGTCGAAGCGGAAGCGGTACTCGCCGGCGACCGGGAAGAAGGGCGAGACATGGAAGATCTTGCGCGCCGTCAGCGTGTCGGCGGCCGTGATCGGGCGCTGGTCGGCGTGGGCGACGAGGTAGTTGTGGCGGTCGCCGAAGGTGTTGCGAACTTCCGCCAGCACGGCGCGCAAGGCCCCCGCGCGGTCATGGCAGAACCAGAAGCTGACCGGATTGAAGACGAAGCCGAAGATGCGCGGAAAGGTCTGCAGCACGACTTCGCCGTCGGCTGCGGCGATGCCTTCGGCGGCCAGCAGGCTGCGGATCCAGGGCAAGAGCGGCGAGCCGTCGCGCGCGCCGTGGTCGCGGAAGCGCAGACTGAGCGGCCGCGCGCGCTCGATGCCGAACCAGCGGTTGCCTGCGTCATGCAGGCGCGACAAGGGCAGCGCGACGAAGAACAGCGGGTAGACGAAGCGGTGCGCGGTGGGGCTTTGCTTGGCGGCAAAGCGTGCGTGCATCACGTTGCCGGTGCACAGCTCGGGTTTCATGCGGCGTGTTCCAGGCCTTCAGTAGCGGCTTGCCAGGGCGCGCGGCAGCCGAGGCGATTGGCCACCGACAGCGCCGACGCGAGCCCGTCTTCGTGGAAGCCGTAGCCGCCCCAGGCGCCGCAGAACCACAAGCGCTCGACGCCCTGTATCGCATCGAGCTGCGCCTGTGCGCCAATCGCCGCCTGGTCGAACAGCGGGTGGTCGTAGTCCCAGTCGCCGATCACCTTCGCCGGGTCGGGTTCGAGATGCGGATTGAGCGAGACGATGACCGGTGTTTTTGTCGGCAGCGGCTGCAGATGGTTGATCAGGTAGGAGACGCTGACCGACTGCTCGCCGCCGCGTTGTGCGCTTCCGCCTGGCGCGCCGGCCATGTAGTTCCACGCCGACCAGACGCGTTCGTCGCGCGGCAGCAGGCTGGCGTCGGTATGCAGCACGGCGCGGTTGGGCTGGTAGCGGATGGCGCCGAGGATGCGACGCTCGGCGACGCTCGCCGCCGTGCCGAGCAGGGCCAGCGCCTGGTCGCTGTGGCAGGCCAGCACGACTTCGTCGAAGCGTTCGCAGTCGCCGCCGGGCAGGCCCAGCCAGACGCCGTCGGCATCGCGCAGCACCGATTTCACCGGCGTCGACAGGCGCACGTCGGAGAACGTCGCTACGATGCGTTCGACATACTCGCGGCCGCCGCCCCTGACCGTCTGCCACTGCGGCCGGTCGACGATCTGCAGCAGGCCGTGGTTGCGGGCGAAGCGGACGAAGGTGGTCAGCGGGTAGTCGAGCATGGCCCGGGTCGGGCAGGACCAGATCGCCGCCGCCATCGGCAGCAGGTACCAGTCGCGGAACTCGGCGCTGTAGCGTTCGCGCGTAAGGTAGTCGCCCAGAGTGACATCGGGTAGGGCGCCGGCGGCTTCGCGGTTGAAGCGCAGGGTGTCCTGCAGCATGCGCCAGAAGCCGGGCCGCGCCAGGTTGCGCTTCTGCGCGAACAAGGTGGCCAAGCTGGAGCCGGCCCATTCGAGGTTCGGTTCCACCATGCTGACGGCGAAGGACATGTCGCTGGCGACGGTGTCGACCTTCAGTTCGCGAAACAGCGCGGTCAGCTTCGGATAGGTGCGGTGGTTGAACACCAGGAAGCCGGTATCCACCGGGAAGCGCGCGCCGTCCAGCTCGATGTCGACGGTGTGGGTGTGGCCACCGATATAGTCCCCCGCTTCGAACAGGGTGACGTCGTGGCCCTGGTTCAGCAGCCAGGCACTGGCGAGGCCGGAGATGCCGGCACCGACGACGGCGATTTTCATGATCTGCTTCCGATGCGGGTTGGGTGGGCGTCGCGCACGCGGGCACGTTCGGGCAGGCGCGCCGCGGCACGGAGCAGAAGGGCCGTGAGGAGGAGGCCGAGCAGGAGGTCAAACATTGCGACCCTCGATCAGCGCGTAGGCGGAATGGTTGTGGATCGACTCGAAGTTTTCCGATTCGACGGTCCAGTCGGCGATGCGCCGGTCGCCGCGCAGGCGCAGGGCGATGTCGCGCACCAGATCCTCGACGAACTTCGGGTTGTCGTAGGCACGCTCGGTGACCCATTTTTCGTCGGGGCGCTTCAACAGGCCGAACACTTCGCAGGAAGCCTCGTCCTCGGCGATTCGCACCAGTTGTTCCAGGCTCAGGTCTTCCAGCAGGCGCACGCGCAGCGTCAGGTGCGAGCGCTGGTTGTGCGCGCCGTAATCCGAAATTTCCTTGGAGCAGGGACACAGGCTGGTTGCCGCGACGGTGACCTTGAGTTCGGTTTCGATCGGGCCGCCCTCGTCGCGCCACACCGTGATCGCGGCGTCGAGGTCGAGCAGGCTGGCGACTTTCGACACCGGTGCCTGCTTGCGGATGAAGTAGGGAAACTTCATCTCGATGCGACCGGCATTGGCTTGCAGGTGCAGCAGGGTTTCCTGCAGCATGCGGCGCAGACCGGCAAGGCTCAGCGCATCACGCGGGCGTTCGAGGATTTCGACGAAGCGCGACATGTGGGTGCCCTTGACCTCGGGCGGCAGGCCGACGGTCATCGCCAGCGTCGCCACGGTGGGATGGATTTCACCGGCGGCATCGAGCAGGGCCAATGGATAGCGCAGGCCCTTGACGCCGACCTGCTGGATCGCCAGTTGGCGATGATCGCGGCTGGCCTGCATGTCGGGTAGGAAAAAGCGATCGGGTGCGTTCATGGTGTCTCCTTGGGAAGGCGCTGCGATTCAGGGTTTTTCCGCCAGGCGGCGTTCGATCTGCGCGATCAGGCCGGGGCTGTCGGGGGCGGTCGTGGTGCTGAAGCTTTCGACGCGGTTTCCGCTGCGGTCGATGAGGTACTTGTGGAAATTCCACTGCGGCGCCGCACCGCTTTTGGCGATCAGTTGCCGGTAGAACGGGTGGGTCCCCGGCGCCGCGATGTCGGTTTTGGCCATCATGGGAAACTTGATGCCGTAGGTCATGCGGCAGAAGTCGGCGATCTCCTTGTTGCTGCCCGGTTCCTGATCACCGAAATCGTTGGACGGAAAGCCGATCACTACCAGACCACGAGTCTTGTATTTGTCGTAGACAGCTTCGAGACTTTCGTACTGTCCGGTGTAGCCGCAGAAACTCGCCGTGTTGACCACCAGCAGCACCTTGCCCTGGTACTGGCAAAGGGATTGCGGCACGCCGTCCTGAAGGCGAGGAAAGCTGTGGCTGAGCAGCGTCGGACAGGCTGCGGCGGGCAAGGCGACGAGGCCGGCAAGCACGCTTAACAACTGGGCCAACTTTCGAATTTGCATCAGATTGTCCTAGACAAATGTGTAGTTTGAACCTAAGATACGGTCAGATTTACTGATTGTCAACCCATTTGTCTTGGACATAAAATACATTCATGGACAATTCGCAGCCTGTAGCGACTGATTCCCCGGTTCTAGGCATCGGCATCGCTGCCGTCGAACGCGACACGGGCCTGGGCAAGGACACGCTGCGCATCTGGGAGCGTCGCTACGGTTTTCCGCGGCCCTTGCGCGACGCTTTCGGCGAGCGGGTGTATCCGCCCGAGCAGGTCGAACACCTGCGTCTGGTCAAGCGCCTGATGGATCAGGGCCAGCGTCCCGGCGCACTGCTGCGGCAGCCGATGGCCGAGCTGGGGGCGATGGTCGTCGACGGTGGCGCAAAGGTCGGCGCTGACGACACGGCGGACTGGATCGTGCCCATGCTCAAGGCGCGCGACATCGATCCCTTGCGCGCCGAACTGGCGCAACGCCTGGCGCGTGACGGCCTCGAGCGCTTCGTGATCGAAACCGTGCCGGCCCTCAACCGGCGCATCGGCGACGGCTGGATGACGGGCGAGATCGAGATTTTCGAGGAGCACCTGTATACCGAGCTGGTGCAGAACCAGTTGCGTTCCTCGACCCACGCCCTGGCCAGCCGCGGTACGCGGCCGCAGGTCCTGCTGACCACGCTCAAGGACGAGGAGCACCTGCTCGGTCTGCTGATGGTCGAATCACTGCTCGCGGCCAATGGCGCGGCCTGCGTCTCGCTCGGCGCGCAAACTCCGATCGCCGACATCGTCGGCGCGGCGCGGGCGACGAACGCCGACATCGTCGCCCTCTCGTTTTCCGGCGCCTATCCCTGGCGCAAGTCGCGCGATGCGCTGATCCAGCTGCGTGCCGCGCTGCCGGTCACCACCGAACTTTGGGTCGGCGGTGCCGGACTCGCCGGCCGCGGTCGCAACATCGCCGGCGTACGCGCCATCGTCGCCCTGCGTGACGTGGCACCGGCGCTGGTCGACTGGCACGCCGCGCATCCGCAGCGGGGCAGGCACTGATACGAACGGCCCGGCGAACGTGACCCGGCTCGATGCGGAACGTCATGAACCGCTTGAATAGTAGTTGACTGTTTTTATCAAGTTAAGTAAATTGTGTTCGTCCCAAGGGGGAGTAGCTCTCCGCCGCGGCGTCGTCAGTACGGAAATCCTTGTTGATGAAGGGTTCCCCGGCGCCCCGGGTGCCTGTCGCAAGACAGGTACGAGCAAGACCTTTGCCGCGATGGCGGAGGTTCCCTTGTCAAAGACACGGCCCTTCGTCCTCGCTGGATAAAGGGTCGTTCTTTTTGTAGCCTGCCGGCTGCGAAGGAACGGCAAACCGGGTCTGGCAAGGAGCGCAGGAAATGGAAACAATCGGTACGTGGTGGATGTGGGCGGGATTCCTCGCCATCGTCCTGGTGATGCTGGCAATCGACCTGTTCGTGGTCGGCGGCGGCAAGCAGCACAAGGTGTCGTTCAGGGAGGCCGCGACCTGGTCGGCGATCTGGGTCTCCGTATCCTTCCTGTTCGCCGCGGCGCTGTGGTGGCACCTCGACGGCAGCGCCGGGCGCGAAGTGGCCAACGCCAAGTCGCTCGAATTCATCACCGGCTACCTGATCGAAAAATCGCTGGCGATCGACAACGTCTTCGTCTGGCTGATGCTGTTCTCCTTCTTCGGCATCCCGCTGGAATTGCAGAAGCGCGTGCTGGTGCTCGGCGTGCTCGGCGCCATCGTCATGCGCACGGTGATGATCTTCGCCGGCGCCTGGCTGATCACCCAGTTCCACTGGATGCTCTACATCTTCGGCGCCTTCCTGCTGGTCACCGGCATCAAGATGTGGTGGTTCGCCGAGGAAAAGCCCGACATGGCGAACAATCCGCTGATCCGCTGGCTGCGCAGCCACATGAAGATCAGCGACGAGCTCCACGGCGAAAAGTTCTTCGTCTGCAAGGACGGCGTGCGTTACGCCACGCCTCTGTTGCTGACGCTGATCCTGGTCGAGATCTCCGACCTGATCTTCGCCGTCGATTCGATCCCGGCCATCTTCGCCATCACAGCCGACCCCTTCATCGTGCTGACCTCCAACGTCTTCGCCATCCTCGGCCTGCGCGCGATGTACTTCCTGCTGGCCGACATGGCCGACAGATTCTCGCTGCTCAAGTACGGCCTGGCGGCGGTGCTGGTGTTCATCGGCGTCAAGATGCTGCTGATCGACCTCTACAAGATCCCGATCGGCTTCTCGCTGGCCGTGGTGGCCACCTTCATCGGCATTTCGATAGGGATGTCGTTGCGCAAGGAAAAGCTCGAACGCGCGGCGGCCGCCCGCCGCGAGGTCTAGCTGGCCGGCATGGGTGCCGTCAATTCATGGGACGCGGCCGGCCTGTCGCTATTCCATTCCTTGCGGGCCGGCTGGCTCGACAGCCTGTTCCCCGTCCTCACCTGGCTCGGTTCGCTCGCGGTGCTGCTGCCGTTGGCACTGCTGGCCTGGTGGCGGCGGCGCGGCGACCGGTGCGCGAGCTTTGTCCTGGTCGCGCTGGTCAGCGCTTCGGCGCTCGGCCATCTGGTCAAACTGCTCGCGGCGCGGCCACGGCCCGATCTGTTTCCGTCGCTGATACCGATGCCCGAAGACTGGAGCTTTCCCAGCGCCCATGCGGTGCAGGCCACCGCCTTCGTGCTGGCCTGGCTGTTGCGGCCCGGGGCGTCACCGCGCCGGGCCGAGATTGCCGTGCTTCTCGCCGCCGCGCTGCTGGTTTTTGCCTCGCGGCTCTACCTGCAGGTTCATTTTCCGAGCGACGTCATCGCCGGGATTCTGCTCGCGGCCCTTTGGGTCCCGCTGCTGCGCCGCCTGCCGGCATGGCGCGAGGCCAGGCAATGAGGCACAAGTTCCTCGGCACCGGCGAAGCCGGCTACCATCCCCTGCGCAAGCTCCGCACTGTCATATCCGGCTTGCGCTATGCCGTGCTCTACGACTGGTCGGTCACCTACAAGCTGATCCTGTCGGTGGTGGTGCTGGCGATAGCCTTCGGCGCACGCGCCTGGGTGGACTTCCTGCTGATCCTCGTTGTAACCGCCTTCGTGCTGGTCGCCGAGATCCTCAACAGTGCGATCGAGGCCCTGTGCGACTTCGTCGAGACGCGCCACAACGAGAAAATCAAGGTGATCAAGGACATCGCCGCCGCCGGCGTCGGCATTGCCATCCTCGTCTGGATCGTCGTGCTCGGCGTCGAACTGCACCGCCTGCTCGATCTCGCACTGCCGTGATGTCGGCCCTCACTCCAGCAGCGAGGCTATCCCGCTGGCCTGTATGGCTTCGACGGCGGGATGCTGGATCCGCCGCTGGGTGACAATGGCATACCAGTTCTCGCGCACGTCGGCGAGCGTGCCGAGCGGGCGCGCGCCGAACTGGGCAAGGATGTCGGCGTGCATCCCCGACGGCGCCGGAAACAGGCCGAGCCCGGCGCGACCGAAGGTCTTGAGCAGCGCGCTGTCGGAGAATTCGCCGACGAGTTCGGGCTTCAGGCCGTGCCGCGCGAACCAGGCATCGATCGCGCCGCGCAGCGGATTGCTGCGCACCGGCAGCAGCACCGGCGCCCCGTTCAGTTGCCGCGGAAAGTCGTCGGCATAGCGCGCGTGCAGGCTGTCGATGGCGTAGAGGTCGATGCCGACCGTGCCCAGCAGCCTCGACTGGAGCTTGAGATGGGCGTCGGTCGGCGCCGATCGATCGGTCAGGACCAGGTCGAGCCGGTTCAGCGCCAGTTCGGCAAGCAGGTGTTCGACATTGCCTTCGATGCATTCCAGGCGCATCGACAGCGGCTCCTGCAGTACGGGCTGGAGCAGGCGGAAGGCGACCAGCTTGGGTACCGCTTCGCTCAGGCCAACGGCAAAGCGGCGGCGTCCCGACGCGTGGTCGGCCACCGCGTGGCGCAGCCGCTCGCCGAGCAGGAATATCTGGTCGGCATAGTCCAGCGCCGCGCGCCCGGCTTCGGTCAGCACCAGCGAGCGGCCCTGCGGCGCGAACAGCGCCTGTCCCAGCTGTTGTTCGAGCACGCCGAGCTGGGTGCTGATGGTCTGCACCGAGAGATTCAGGCGCTCCGCCGCACGGGTAATGCTGCCTTCCTTGGCGACCGCCCAGAAATAGAGCAGGTGACGGAAATTGAGATCGTCCGGGGTCATCGACTGTTCCAGATATTGGGACCATTCTATCAATAAACATCCATTTATTAGGATGTGTCGGATCGCTAGAGTGCTCCCATACGCAGCAAACCTGCTGCGGCGGATAAACAACCAAGGAGACGAAAAATGATCACTCTCAACGACTGCAGGGCATTTTGCGATGTCGATCCGGCGACAGTGGCGCGCGTGGCGCGCAACGAGCATCTGCCGGAAATACTGGCGATCGCCTGTGCGCAAACGCGGGTGACGAAAGCCCGGCGTCTGCATGCCCGGCACCCGATCGTCGTGGTCCCCGCAGCCACGCCTTCGCAGCGTCTGGCCGCCTGAGGAGGGAGACACCATGATGACCCTGCAAGCCAGGCAAAGTCTGTCCCCGATCAACTACCCGGGCCGCCCGTTGCGGGTGTACCCGGTCGATAGCCCGCGCGCCAAGGCCCGCCTGATCGTGCTGGCGCTGTTGGCCGATGGCCGGGTGGATGCTGTCGAACTGGACGGTCTGGCGAAATATCGCGCCTTCGACGAACTGGGCATCACGCGCGACGACTTTTTCCAGGTGCTCTATGACTTCTGTGCCGATGCCGCCGGGCTGCCCGAAGGCAGCGGCAACTACCTGATGTCGCCGGCACTGCTGGAGACCCTCTTCGCCGAAGTTGGTGGCACCCGAGAGCGGCAGAAACTGATGCGCCTGATCTTCGACGTCATTCGCAGTGACGGCCACCTTGCCGATGGCGAGGCCCGGCTGTTCTGGCAAGCACTCGACACCTGGCGCCTGCGGCTGGACGACGGCATCGAATATCGCCCCCGCGCTGCGGCCCACAGGCAAAGGGGCAGGCAGCGCCAAACGGCTTCAACCCACCGTGGAGCCCGGGTTGGCCAGTGATAGCTCCGAGCTATCGAACTAATAGTGGACTAGATTAGTCAACATTACTACCCTGAACCTGTTGCAACCAAGGAGAGACCCATCATGAAGACCCTGAATGAACTTTGTGCCATTGCAGAACGCAGCGGATCTGCGAGCTTCCCGCTCCGGCAGGCTTGCGCGCATCCGCGCTCGGCAGCCGACCAGAGGCCCTTGCCGGTGCCGAGCAGCGAGTCGGCGTTCGACTCGTCGTGGGAGGCATTGATGCCCGAGGCAGCCGCCGCTTCCCGCCCCGGCAAATAAGCGCAAGGAATCCACCATGTCTGCACTCATCAATGGCTTTGACGGCGACGGCACGGTGACGGTCAACCGTGTCGTCCTGCGGCCGGAATTCACGGTCGACGACCTGGAAATGCGCGTGGCCGAAATGTGCGAGAACGTCAAGACCTACCACTCCGACACCGGTTTCATCGGCGGCTTCGTGGTCTTGAACACCGGACAGATTTCCAACGAAGGATCCACCGTCGGCCAGGCCGTCGCCTCGCCACTTAAGGATCGCGAGGCCCTCATCGTGATCTTCTGGAAATCGCTCGAAGAGCATGAGCAAAGCCACCGTTCGGAAACCTTCCAGCCGCTGTTCCGGCGCGTCCTCGAACTTTGCGAGAACGGCAACGAGGAGATCGCCTATCGCATGCTCTGGTCCGGCAGCGCCTACACCCCCGACGAGGCCACCGAGGCTCGCGCGGCGAAAGCGCGCTACTTGAAGGCTGCGTAGTCGGTCCCGCAACCGGCGGTCCCGCTCAGGAGCGGACGACGGCCGATTGCTCCGCTGCGCTCAGCGGCTCGAACCACTCCAGTTGCCGGTCGAGCACATCGACGCTCGCTTCCGAGGCGTCGCCGCTGCGCGCCAGCAGGCGCCGCCGCAATTCCTCCGGCGCTGCCTCGGTGGCGAGGATGCTGAAGCCCAAGCCGAGTTCGGCCGCCAGCTCGGCGAAGCTGTCGCGTTCGGCGCGCTTGAGGAAGGCCGCATCGACGATCACCGGCCAGCCGGCGTGCAGCAAATCGCGGGCGAGCGCCAGCAGCCGCGCATAGGTGCGTGCCGTCGCCTCCTGCGTGTAAATGCCGCCGTCCGGCGTCGAATGGCTGCTGTCTTGGGCGGCGAGGCCATACAGGCGCTTGCGCTCCACATCCGAGCGCAGGCGGACGATGCTGCCGGCGCCCGTCAGCGACGGGTCGAGCAGCCGCGCCGAACTTGCCGTGGTCTTGCCCGAACCGGACAGGCCGCAGGTGATCACAAGAGTCGGCGCCGGCGGTACGGCGATTTTCCACGCCAGACCCAGATAGCCGAGCGCCGCCGCGACGTCAGGCTGCGCAGCTTCGCTGTCTTCCTGACCCGCACGCAGCGCGGCGACCTTGGCCCTTACCACCGCACGGTACACGGCATAGAAGCGCATCACCCGCAAGGCGGCGAAATCGCCGCCCGTCTCCAGCCAGGCATTGAGGAACCAGGCCGCGAGTCCGGGCTGGTCATGGTCGAGCAGGTCGATCCAGACGAAGGCGATCTCGCTGGCCGGGTCGTTCCAGCGGAAATCCTCGTTGAATTCGATGCAGTCGAAGGGCGTGACGTGGCCGTCGATCAGTACCAGGTTGCCCAGGTGAAGGTCGCCGTGGCCTTCGCGGATGAAGCCACCGGCCTTGCGCGCGGCGAAGTCGGCGGTGTGGCAGGTGAATTCCTCTTCGGTCCAGGCGGCCAGGCGCTCGACCGCTGCCTGCTCCGGCGCTCCCAGCAACAGTCGCAATTCGGCGAAATTCTCGCGCGCGGCGGCCAGCACCGCCGCCGGTTCGCCGAAGCGCGTGCCGGGCATGGCCGCGTTGGCGGAGGCATGGAACTCGCATAGCGTCGCCGCCAGTTGCGCAAGCTGCGCCGGCTGCAGTTCGCCGCGAGCGGCGACCCGGTCGAGGCGACCGCTCTCCTCGAAGCGGCGCATGCGCACCGCCCATTCGATCGCGGGCAGCGCACCGATGACCGGCTGTGCCGGGCTGCCGCCGATCGGCACCACGTCGAGGTAGAGCGCCGGGGCGAGCCGGCGGTTGAGTTCAAGTTCGGCGCGACAGCAGGCCTCGCGCTGCGTCAGGCTGCCGTAGTCGAGGAAGGGCAGGGTGATCGGCTTCTTGATCTTGTAGGCGAATTCGCCGGCCAGCAGCAGCCATGAGGCATGGGTCTCGACCAGTTCGATGCTTGCGGCAGGCTGCGGATGGTGTCGCGGATCGAGCAGGGCGGCTATCAGTGGTGGCAGGGCAATGGACATGGAGTGGATTATCGTGCCCCGTCACGCCTGATCGTCCGCATACCCTGCGCGGCCACGTACCGCCGGCGACCGCGCTTCAGTGCGGGCTATCTTCGCGCGTGACGGCGGGAAGTTCGATCTCGATCAGGGCGCCGTTCTCCCTCATTGCAAGGGTGCCGCCCATGTCGTCGATGCGCCGGCGGACAATTTCCATGCGGCGCGCGGCAAGGCCCTTGTCTTCCTCGCTGACGGATTCGGCGCCGGTGGCATCGGACTGGATCCTGATGCGCACGCCTTTGCTGCAACTGCCGGTCTCGACCACGATCTTGCCATTCAGGGTCGGCAGCAGGTTCATCAGGATTTCCTTCAGGTACTCCGGCACCATGTCGCACCAGGGCAGGTCGCGTCCCGGGCGGAAATCGATGGGGCTGCGAAAGCGCCGGTCGAAACTGAAGAAGTAGCAGACCGCCTCGATCACCGGGTTGATGCTTGCGAACTCCGGGCGATCACTGACGGTGGCAAAGGCGGAAATCTGGCGGGTCATGCCGAACACGCGCCGGCTCTGCTCGAGGATCTGTTCCGCCGCCTCCGCCGGATCGCTCGCGTCTTCCTGCCGGTCGCCGAGCTGTTGCGCCAGGGCCGCGATCACCGACAGCGCGTTGCCCGTTTCGTGCGAGACGTTGGCCGCCATGGTCGCCATCGCCTCCATTTTTTCGCGGTGCCACAGGCGTTCCTGCGCGGCGGCGCGTTCCTGAGTCTCGATCTGCTCGTCGATGATGGTCTGGCCGCGTTTCACGATGTAAAGCAGCGCCATGAAAAGCAGGATCAGCATGCCGCCGACCACGCGCAGCAGGTCGACCGAGTTCTTCTGGACCATTTCACCGCTGCGTGTCGCGGTCTGCTCCAGTCGTCCCTGGTTGGCCGCCACCAGCGATGCAAGCTGCGTCGAGCTGACATTGATCTGGCGCAGCGTCGGCGTTACGTCGGCATAGATCTCGAACACGCCCAGCACGTCCTTGCCGCCGTTGCGCCGCACGGGAATGTAGCTCGACACCAGGTCGCGGTTCTCCACCATGCCCTCGAAACTGCTGAAGTGGTCGCGATGGGTCAGCTCGCTCGCCGCGCGGCCCGCCGCCGCGGCCCGCCACCCGGCATTGCCGCTCTTGTCCTCGCCGATGTTGCGATGGTCGGAGGAATAGACGGTCAGGCCGCGCAGGTCGTAGACCTTGATCTTGAACACGTTGCTGTTCTTCATGGTCGCGATCGCCTGCCGGTCCAGCGCGGCAAACCCGGGTTGCGAACGCAGCTTGAGCCCGATCCCGGCAAAGCATTCCTCGCGTGGGCTGGTAGTCGCCGTTCGTGGCGGGTTCCTGTGATCGAGCAGCGAGCGGCAACGATCCAGGGACAAGGACTGGGCTTTGGCCACGAAAGGCGCGAAATGTGAATCCCACAGCGTGTTGGCAAAGAAATGGGTCAAGTTGACGTTGGCGGTTTCCTGTGCGGCGACCAGCGCGGTGCGCGCAGCCTGGGTGGTTTCGGCCGACAGTTCCGCCTGCGCTTCGCGAAAGAACTTGGCCTGGCGTTGCTGGACTTCGGCGAAGAAGCTGACCTCGCTGCTTTCCATCACGTAAAGGACGACGCCGACGACAAGGAAAGTGGCCGTCGCGGTGAGCGTGAAGTAGCGCAGCAGGTTGAACCGCCCGCGTTCCGCTACGCGTCGGCCGAGGAGTGGTTTCATCAACGGGTGTGAGGAAAAGCCCATTACACGATTGGCGAGACTCTATCCTTTAACGTAACGATTCTGCGCCCCGACCCGGGAAACGCATTGACGTACATCAATGTCATGGTGCGCTGCAAAAAATAGGGAAATCGTCTGTCCGGCCGCGTTTGTCGGAACGGCCTCGGGGCCGATCGACGAAAGGGAGTGAGCACTCCTCGTGGGGCTTCCGTGACCATCAGCTCCAATTCAGGGGTTGACACGAACGAACGATCGTTTTATAAATCAGCCATGGGCAAAGGTGAGCAAACACGGCAGGCAATCCTCGACGAGGCGTTCGCGCTGGCGAGCAACATCGGCGTCGGCGGATTGAGCATCGGTGTGCTGGCCGAGCGCACGCGGATGTCGAAGAGCGGTCTGTTTGCCCATTTCGGCTCCAAGGAAGAGCTGCAACTGGCGGTATTGCGCGAGGCGCAGCAGCGCTTTGCCGACGTCGTGCTGCGTCCGGCGTTTCGCCAGCCGCGCGGTCTGGCGCGCCTGCGCGCCATCGTGATCAACTGGCTGGACTGGACGCGGGTCGCCAATCTTCCCGGGGGCTGCGTCATCAATGCTGCCGCCGCCGAGTTCGACGACCAGCCCGGCCCCTTGCGCGATGAGGTCAGGATCGGACTGCTGGCGCTGCGCCGCACCCTGGTCGATACGGTGGCCAAGGCCGTCTCCACCGGCGAACTGCGTCCCGACACTGATGCCGAACAGTTCGCCTTTGAACTGGAAGGGATTTACCAGGTAACGCAGCAAAGTCGTCGTCTGCTCGACGACCCGGAGGCGGACCGTCGTGCGCTTGTCGCATTCGACCGGCTGGTTCGCGACTACGCAAGCACCAACAAAGGAGACTAGCGATGGAACTGAAACTGAAGCCCGCTTTTTTTTGGCCATTTAATCGTACGATCGTTCGTGCGTTTAAGTTTTCGATCGGGCTGACCTGGCAGCGTGCCCTGTACCGGCTGCTCTGGCGCAGTGCGCCGCAACAGGCGATCGAACATGCCGCGCGCAGGATGCTGACGCCCCCCGGCCATCATTTCCCGGATGCGGAACTGCGCCTGATGGAAGACGCAAGCCTGATTCCCGTACCGCTGGTCACCGGCCGCCTGATCGGCTGGCGCTGGGGACACCGGGCCGATCCGATAGTGGTGCTGGTGCACGGCTGGGGCGGACGCGGGACGCAGCTCAAAGCCTTCATCGCCCCGCTGCTCAAGCGCGGATTCTCGGTGGTGGCCTATGACGCGCCGGGGCATGGCATGACCGGAGGACCGGAGTCCTCTCTGCCGCACTTCCTGCGCGCCCTCGAAGCGATGCTGGATCATCTCGGGCCCGTTCATGCGCTGGTCGGCCACTCCCTCGGCGGCGCGGCGGCGGCCATGGTCATGGCGCGCCGCCCGCAATCTGCCGGGCGCGCGGTCCTGATCGCCCCGCCGGCGAGCCTGACCGAATCGACACGCCGACTGGCCAGGGCGCTGACATGGCCGGAAGCGATGCGCGCCGCGGTGCAGCGTCGCATCGAGTATCGCTTCGGCATCGCATGGAGCGAGTTCGAGGTCGACCGGAACACCGGCCCGCAGCCGTTGCTGGTGATCCACGATCGCGGCGATCGAGAGGTTCCCTATGCCGAGGGAATGCGTTACGTGAACGCCTGGCCCGCGGCACGCATGCTCGAGACCGGCGGCCTCGGCCATCGACAGGTGCTGAATGACCCGACCGCAATCGGCGCAAGCGTGGACTTCATCGCCGGAGCACGGCCGTGAGCGCCCGCGAGCCCTGGGCCGATGTCGCCCTGCGAGGCATACGCGTCGCCGGCCGGGAAGATCGCTTCGAGGTGGCAGGCCTCCTGGCGCGGATGGATCGGGACGGCCTGTACGAACGCCACTTCGCCCACGGCGAAGCGCCGAACCACGCATTGCTGCGCCGCCTCGACGACGTCGACGGAATCAACAGGGTGGCTTTGCTGGCAGTCGGCGCTGACGACACGGCGATCGGCCACGCAGAGTATTTCGCCACCGACGGAGTTGCAGAGTTCGCCTTGCTGGTGCTGCCATCCGCGCGTGATCGCGGTGTCGGTCGCGCGCTCCTGGCCGCTTTGGTCGAGCGCGCTACCAGTGTCGGACAGCGGGAAATGAGCGGCGTCATCCAGGCTACCAACACGCGCGCCGTGCAGCTTTCGCGCAAGCTGGGATTCAGCCTGCGGCCGGGTGAGGACCGCCGGACCGTGATAGTCTCACGCCCATTGTGCACGGCGCCCACGTCGGCTGGAGGATAGCCCGACGCTGGTTTGCCTGGCGTGCCGCCGGAAGTCTTCAACCATGACCCTGACCGAATTTCGTTACATCGTCGCGCTGGCCCGTGAGCGCCATTTCGGCCGCGCCGCCGAAAAATGCAACGTGTCGCAGCCGACCCTGTCGGTGGCCGTAAAGAAGCTCGAAGACGAACTCGGCGTCGCCCTCTTCGAACGCAGTGCGGGCGACGTCCGCGTCACGCCGATCGGCGCCGATGTCGTGGCCCAGGCCGAGCGCGCCCTGGCCGAGGCGGCGCGCGTCGGCGAGATCGCCGCCGCCGGCAAGGACCCGCTTGCCGGTCCCTTGCGTCTCGGCGTGATCTACACCATCGGCCCCTGGCTGTTGCCGGCCCTGGTGCCGCGCGTCAAGGCGCTGGCGCCGCAGATGCCGCTCTACATCGCCGAGGGCTACACGGAAAACCTGATCGAACGCCTCAAATCCGCCGAACTCGACGTGCTGGTGCTGGCGCTGCCGATCGAGGAGCCGGGCCTGGTCGCACAACCGGTGTACGAAGAGGCCTTCCGCACCCTGGTGCCGGCGGCACACCCATGGGCCAGGCTGAAGTCGCTGCATCCGGCGCAACTGCTCGACGAACCCTTGCTGATGCTCGGTTCGGGCAATTGTTTCCGCGACCAGGTGCTCGACCTCTGCACCCGCGCCAGCCAGGGCGAATCGCCCCAGGTGCTGGAAGGCAGCTCGCTGGAAACCATACGCCACATGGTGTCTTCGGGCGTCGGCGTTACCGTCATGCCCTCGAGCAGCGTCGACCACATCGCCGAAGACGACCCGCTGCTGCGGGTCAAGCACTTCACCAAACCCAGCCCGACGCGCCGTGTCGGCTTGGTCTGGCGCACCAGTTTCCCGCGCCACAAGGCCATCGACGTGATGCGCCAGGCGGTACTCGACTGCCACCTTCCCGGCACCCGCGCGATCCGCTGAACCAATAGCCATCGGCTATCGGTCCGGTGGGAAAAATCAATTAGAACTTTTGCCCTGCGTGGACTAGAGTGGGGACAGGTCAACGGGCAACGCCCAACGACTCGGCGTCGTGCTTCAGTACGACGCACCCCCTTCCAACACCGAGGAGCAAACCTATGGAACTCAAGGGATCCAAGACCGAAGGCAATCTGAAAGCCGCTTTTGCCGGCGAATCGCAGGCCAACCGGCGCTATCTGTATTTCGCGAACAAGGCCGACATCGAAGGCTATAACGACGTTTCCGCCGTATTCCGCTCGACCGCAGAAGGCGAGACCGGGCACGCCCACGGCCACCTCGAATACCTCGAGGCCTCCGGCGACCCGGCCACCGGCCTGCCCATCGGCGCCACCGCCGACAACCTGAAGGCGTCGATCGCCGGCGAAACCCACGAGTACACCGATATGTACCCGGGCATGGCCAAGACCGCGCGCGACGAAGGTTTCGACGAAATCGCCGACTGGTTCGAGACCCTGGCCAAGGCCGAGCGCTCGCACGCCAACAAATTCCAGCGCACGCTGGACGGCCTCAACGGCTGACAAAGGCCCGCGGACGGCAGCGGGTCATCCCGCCGCCGTACCGCCAGCGACCGAAGGAAGTCCCCGAGGGACGCCGACTCCTGACCCCGACGCCCTTTTTCAATCAAGCACCAAGGAAGGACGCCATGCGCGAAGGCAATCTCGAAGCTCCCACCCGTCACGCCATCGATTGGAAGAACCCCGAGTTCTACGATCAGGCCGCCTGCGAAAAGGAGATGGAGCGCATCTTCGACATCTGCCACGGCTGCCGCCGTTGCGTCTCTTTGTGCAACGCATTTCCCAAGCTCTTTGACTTCATCGACGAAGCTGGCGATCTTGAGACCGCCGGCGTGCCCAAGGAAAAATACTGGCAGGTGGTCGACCAGTGCTACCTGTGCGACGTCTGTTACATGACCAAGTGTCCCTACGTGCCGCCGCACGAGTGGAACCTGGATTTCCCGCACACCATGCTGCGCGCCAAGGCGATCCAGTACAAGACCGGCAAGATGAAATTCCGCGACAAGCTGCTGACCTCGACCGAACTAGTCGGCACCCTGTCCTCGATTCCCGTGGTGGCTCAAGTCGTGAATGCCGCCAACAAATTCGGCCCGGCGCGCGCCGTGCTGCAAAAGGCGCTCGGTGTAGATGCCCGTCGCGAACTGCCCGAGTTCGATTCGGCCAACTTCCGCGCCGATTCGACCGCAAGCCATAACCATCCGGTGAAAGACGGCAAACTTTCCCCCGGCAAGGTCGCCGTGTTCTCCACCTGCTACGTCAATTACAACGAGCCGGGTCTGGGCCACGACCTGCTCAAGCTGCTCGACCACAACGAGATCCCCTACGTGGTGGTCAAGGGCGAAACCTGCTGCGGCATGCCCAAGCTGGAACTGGGCGACCTCGACACCGTCGAGAATTACAAGGAACGCAATATCCCGCTGATGCACGACCTGGCGCAAGCAGGTTATGCCATCGTCACCCCGGTGCCTTCCTGCACCCTGATGTTCAAGAGCGAGATTCCCTTGATGTTCCCCGACGACATTCGCTGCAAGGCGGTGTCGGCGGCGATGTACGACCCCTTCGAGTATTTCGTGTTGCGCAACAAGGACGGCCTGCTGAAGACCGACTTCAAGGTGCCGCTGGGCAAGGTTTCGTACCACATCCCCTGCCACTCCCGGGTGCAGAACGTCGGCAAGAAGACCGAGGAAATGCTCAAGATGACGGGGGCAACAGTAAATACCGTCGAGCGCTGCTCGGGCCACGACGGCACCTGGGGCGTCAAGGAAGAGTATTACGAGCTGTCGATGAAGATCGGCAAGCCCGTGTTCAAGGCCATGGCGAAAGATGAGCCCGACTACGTCAGTTCCGACTGCGCCATCGCCGCCCGCCACATCCTGCAGGGCATGAACGAAGCCGGCGCCGCCGGCAAGAAGGAAAAGCGCCACCCGCTGGCCCTGCTGCGCATCGCTTACGGACTGGAATAAATGGAAACTGCAATGACCATCACCCGCGATTCCCTGATGACCCTCGAAGCCTATGCCAGGACGCGCTCTTCCATGCGCGAGCAGGTCATGGCGCAAAAGAAGCTGCGCCGCGTCAAGCTGGGCGAGAACATCCTGCTGATCTTCGAGAACGAACTGCTGATCCGCTACCAGATCCAGGAAATGCTGCGCGTCGAAAAGATCTTCGAGGAAGACGGCATCCTCCACGAACTCGAATCCTATGTGCCGCTGGTTCCGACCGGCAGCAACTTCAAGGTCACCATGCAGATCGAGTACGCTGACGAGGAACAGCGCAAGACCATGCTGACGAAGCTCAAGGGCGTCGAGGACCGTGTCTGGGTGCGCGTCGCCGGCTTCGACCCAGTGTTCGCCATCGCCGACGAGGATCTTGAACGCGAGAACGAGGAGAAGACCTCGGCCGTGCATTTCCTGCGCTTCGAGCTCTCCGCCGGCATGATTGCCGCAGCGAAGACCGGCGCCGCGATCTCGGTCGGCGTCGACCATCCCGCCTACACCGCCAACACCGGCGCCCTGCCGGAAGCGGTTCGCACATCGCTGGCGTCCGACTTGCGCTGAGGTCAAAAAGTCGGCGCTGGTAACACGGCGCGCTCTGCCGCAGTGCAGCTTTACGCCGCCCGCCGATTCGGTGTAAAAACCCCTGGCGCCTCAATGGGCGCGACTATTCCAAATACAAACGAGGAGAGCCAGGGTGAAGAAGGAACTCGAATCCGAATCACGCCGCGAGGCGCTGTGTGCCGGCGGCGCCGGGGCAATGGCAGCCATGTTCGGCGGCCTGCTGGGCGTGGCCAATGGCGTGCGCGCCGAACCGGTCAAGGGCGCCGTGCCGGTGGTGGACAAGCTCGCCGTGCGCGTCGTCACCGACTCCTACCAACTGGCGCTGGCGGCGAGCACCTCGATCGCCGGGGTCAAGGTGGAGCGCTTCTCCTTCCCGGTGACTGCCGAACGGCCCAAGCGCTCGGTGCTTTCCGAGTTCGGCCTTTCGCTGCATCTCGAATCGACCATGGGCAGCGACACGCGGCAGGTCCTGATCGACTTCGGCTACACCTCGGAAGCGCTGATGAACAACCTGGAAGTCTTCGGCATCAAGCCGGAAAACCTTCAGGCGCTGATTCTCTCGCACGGCCATTTCGACCACTTCGGCGGCATGCTCGGTTTCCTCGAGGCGACCAAGGGCAAGCTCAAACCCGGCATCCCGTTCTACCTCGGCGGCGAGGAATGCTTCTGCACCCGCGAACTCAATATTCCGGATCGCGTCGGCAACTTCGGCTACCTCGATCGCGACGCGATCAAGGCCTACAACGTGCAGGCGACCTTCGCCGAAAAGCCCTCGATCATCGCCGGCCATGCCTTCACCACCGGCCAGATCGCGCGCGCCACCTTCGAGCGCGTGCTCTCGCCGACCCGCATGCGCGTCGGCATGAACAACGGCATCGGCTGCTATCCCGACCAGATCAATCCGGAAAAGAAACAGTTGACGGTGGTGCCCGATGACTTCGAGCACGAGCAGGCCACCTGCTTCAACGTCAAGGACCGTGGCCTGGTGGTGATGACCTCCTGCGGCCATCGCGGCGTGGTGAATTCGGTCAAGCGCGCCATGGCTGTCGCCGGCACCAACAAGGTCCATGCCGTGCTCGGCGGTTTCCACCTCGCTCCGCACAAGGACGAATACGTGCGCGAGACGGTGATGGCGCTGAAGGAAATCAACCCCGACCTGGTGATCCCCATGCATTGCACGGGCGAAGCCTTCCAGGAAATCATCGCCAAGGAGATGCCGGGCAAGTACATCCGCTCCTACACTGGCACCCGTTACACCTTCGGCGCATGAGCGCATCTGTGACGGCAGGCGTCCCGCGCCTGCCGGTTTTCATCCTCACCGGCTTCCTTGGCAGCGGAAAGACCACGCTGCTGGCGGACTGGCTGCGGCGCCAGCCGCTGGCGGATACCGCCGTGGTCATCAATGAAGCCGGCGAGGTGCAGATCGACGGCGTGCTGGTCGGCGAGGCCGATGAGCGCATCCAGGTGCTGGAAGGCGGTTGTCTGTGCTGCGTGGTGCTCGATGACCTCGGCGCGACCGTCGAGCGCCTGCTCGAAGCGCGCGACACCGGTGCCGTTCCGGCGTTTTCGCGCCTGCTTATCGAAACTTCGGGGCTGGCCGATCCGGGCCCCATCATCCACAGCCTGATGCATGACCCGCGGCTGCAGTCGCGCGTGCGCTTCGGCGGCACGCTCACGGTGATCGACGGCGTCAATGGCGGCGACAACCTCGGCCAATTCCGCGAGGCGCGCGCGCAGGTCGAACTGGCCGACGCGATCATCCTCTCCAAGGCGGACCGAGTGGATGACGCACAGCGCCTCGTCGTCGAACAGCAGGTGCGACTCCACAATCCTCAGGCGCGCATGATCTGGTCGCGGCGCGATGCGCTCGCCGATCCCGTGGCCGAGCGCCTGCTCGATGCCGATTTCCGCGTCCGCCGCGACATCGCCGAAAACATCGGCCATGCCCACGGTCCGGGCTGCGGTTGCCACGGTCATGGTGCGACGAGCGGGCATTCGGCGCTGGTGGCCCATGCCTTCCGCTTCGACGCCGAGATCGACGGCGTGGCATTGATCGAGGCCCTGGACCTGATCGAACAACTGCACGAAGGCGAAGTGGTGCGCAGCAAGGCGCTGTTCCGCGACCGCGAGACCGGCATCGGTTACTCGGTGCATGCTGTCCGCGGCATCCTCGATACGCCCGAGGAAATCCTCATTCCCGCCGATGCCGACACCGGTGTGGTGCTCTTCAGCGCCACCCTCAGCCGCGAAAAGTTCGCCGAAGTGCTGCGGCCGCTTGTCGGGATAGGCTAAGTTTCTGTTGCCGCCCTCGGTTGGTGCCAGGCCGGGCTTTCCCGGTGGCCGCGTCTAGACAACGACGGCGAGGATCTGGTCTTCACTCAAGCCAGCCCGGTACATCCAGGTGGCAATCACTGCAATTCCCAAGGGATTGAGGTGCTCGTTCGAGATTGCCGCGTGGGCTTGAGCGGCGTGCCCGGTCCGGATTTGCCCGATGAGCCGTTCTGCCAACTGATGCAGGGCGGCTATGGAAATCTTTCGACCGGGCGCCGGATGGGAATTGTTGCTTGCCAGTTTGAGTTGGGATTTCATGATGGTCTCCTGATCTTTCACCCTATTTACGTCATGTTCGGGTCGCGGGTTGAGAGTGGCTCCAAGTATTCTGTGCGCCTGTCGCAGAGCGGTCGGCTTTTCAATGGACGGTGCTTTCTTCGGCTGCCGAAATCGCCGCAAACTACATGCCTGAACGACGAAACCCTGCCAAATCAGCCTGTTTACGCCTGGTGGCGGAGAAAATCGGTAGCGCTAGCCTTGGCGCCGGCAAAAAAGCTAAGAATTGCGGCAGCTTTTGCCCCGGATTGCCTGAAGATCTATATCAAGCCAGGAAGCAGGGTCTGTTCGCGTGCTGTCTCAGCGGGTCGCCAAACCGTCCCGGGTTTGACCACGATCAACTGATTTTTCATAGGCTTCGTCTACACTCGCGCCCTCTTTTTGGTGGGGGCAGCAATGGCCAAACCTCAACTCGTGTGTCCGGCGGGCAGCCTGGCGGCGCTCAAGGCGGCGGTGGATAACGGCGCCGACGACGTCTATCTCGGCTTTCGCAACGACACCAACGCGCGCAATTTCGCCGGGCTGAACTTCGACGACAAGGCGCTCGCGGAAGGCATCCGCTACGCCCACCAGCGTGGTCGCAAGGTGCTGGCCGCGATCAACACCTACGCTCAGGCCGGGCGCTTCGCCGACTGGATGGCGTCGGTGGACAAGGCGGCCGAACTCGGCGTCGACGCGGTGATCATCGCCGACCCGGCGGTGCTCGACTATGCGACGAAGACCCATCCGCAGATGCGCCGCCACCTCTCGGTGCAGGCTTCGGCCACAAGCTACGAGGCGATCAATTTTTGCCGCGACCGCTTCGGCATTCAGCGCGCCGTGCTGCCGCGTGTGCTGACGCTGGCGCAGGTCGAGAACGTGATCCGCCACACCGAAGTCGAGATCGAGGTGTTCGGCTTCGGCAGCCTGTGCGTGATGAACGAGGGCCGCTGCTGGCTGTCGTCCTGGGCCACTGGCGAATCACCAAACACGGTCGGCGCCTGTTCGCCGGCCAAGTACGTACAGTGGGAAAAGAAGCCGAACGAGATGGACGTGCGCCTGAATGGCATCCTCATCGACCGCTACGGCAACGACGAGAACGCCGGTTACCCCACCATCTGCAAGGGCCGCTTCGAGGTCGCCGGCGAGACCTACTACGCGATGGAGGAACCGGCCAGCCTCAACGTGCTGGAAATGCTGCCGGAGATCATTCGCATCGGCGTTTCCGCCATCAAGGTCGAAGGCCGCCAGCGCAGCCCGACCTACGTTGCCCAGGTCACGCGCAACCTGCGCCAGGCGATCGACGCCGCTTACTCCGCGCCCGAGCGCTACTCGGTCAAGCCGGTCTGGGCCGCGGAACTGGGCAAGGTCGCCGAGGGTTCGCAGATCACGCTTGGCGCCTACAACAGACCCTGGCGTTGAAGCTTTCGTGAACATGCAAATTACATTAGGCCCCCTGTTGTTCTTCTGGCCCAAGGCCGAGGTCATGGAGTTTTACGCCCAGGCCGCGCAGCATCCGGCGATCGATCGCATATACCTCGGCGAAGCCGTCTGCTCGCGTCGCCAGCAGCTGCGCACGTCGGACTGGATCGGGTTGGCGAAGGACTTGCGCGAATCCGGCAAGGAAGTCGTGCTCACGGCGCAGGCCCTGCTCGAATCGGAAAGCGACCTCAAGGCCCTGCGCCGCCTCATGGCCGATGCCGGTGGCATCATCGAGGCCAACGACCTGGGCGCGGTGAAGATGGCCTGCGACGAAGGCCTCGGCTTCGTCGCGGGGCCGCACCTCAACATCTACAACGAACAGACCCTGGCCTTCTTCGCCGCCCAGGGCGCGCAACGCTGGCTGCCGCCGCTGGAACTCGCCGGCAGCATCATCGAGAGCCTGCATGCGTCGCGTCCGGCCGGCATGGAAACCGAGGTGTTCGCCTTCGGCAAGCTGCCGCTGGCCTTTTCGGCACGCTGCTTCACGGCGCGCCACTACGGCCTGAACAAGGACGATTGCCAGTTCAAGTGCCTCGACCATCCCGACGGCATGCTGGTGAACACCCGCGAGGCGCGCGCCTTCCTGACGCTGAACGGGATCCAGACCATGTCGGCGCAGACCCACAGCCTGCTGATGCAGATGCCGCAGCTGCTGGCGCGGGGCATCGACGCCGTGCGCGTCAGCCCGCAGGCGACGCACACCTTCGACATCGTCGACGCCTTCGACCGGGCGCGCAAGGGCGAGCCGGTGGAGGATAATGCGGCCTGGGCCCCGGCGGGACTGGTGAATGGCTTCTGGTTCGGCCGTGCCGGCACCGCCAGCGTCGGCGGCTAAAAGGACACCCATGATCGACAGTTCGCGCATTCCCAAGATTCCCGCCTTCACCCTGCCCGCCCTAATCGGGCGCCTGGGCATGCGCCTGCCGCAGTGGCCGCATTCGCTCAACCTGGCGCTGGCGCTCAACGCGGCGAAGAAGCTCGGCGTGCTGCCCGAGGAAACGCTGTCGCAGATCGAAGAGCGGCGCTTTCGCGTGACGGTGACGGATACCGGCATGGTGGCCGACTTCACCTACCGTCAGGGCGCCTTCCGCCCGCTGTTCGGCGATGCCGGCAAGCCCGACCTGCACTTCACCGCGCCGCTCTCGGCCTACCTGCAGATGGTCAGCCGGCAGGAAGATCCCGATACCCTGTTTTTCAATCGCACCCTGTCCATCGAAGGCGATACCGAGCTCGGCTTGCGCGTCAAGAACATGCTCGACGCCCTGGAATGGCCGCAGCTTTCCTGGCAGGGCCTGCGCCCGACCTTCCTCGCCAAGGGCTGATCGCGCCGCCGCTTGCGGTAGCATTCGGCTTTTTCGCGGGAGTCGGCAATGAAGAAATGGCAATGCATCGTTTGCGGCTGGGTCTATGACGAAGCCCTCGGCGACGAAGCCCACGGCCTTGCACCGGGTACGCTCTGGGCCGATGTGCCCGATAGCTTCATCTGCCCCGAATGCGGCGTGCCGAAGGCCGATTTCGTGATGATGGAAGTCTGACCCGACCTTGAATTGAAAAGTCGGCGCCGGTGGTACGGCGAAGAAAGTAATTCCGTCGGCAGGGGCGGCCTGTGTTACAGTCCGCCCCGCTTCACCTCCATAGCGACCGCGCCCCAGTCTGCCGGTCGTGCCTTAACGGCGACATTCAGTCCCTCGAAGGTTTACACCCCATAGAAGTTTCCGCCCAGATTGGCCTGCACGTTTGCGGGGGTCGGCTTCAGAGGTAATCAACATGCAGTTCTCCGATCTCGGCCTGTCGGCCGAGCTCCTGCGCGCCATTGGCGAGCAGGGCTACACCACGCCCACCCCTGTCCAGCAACAGGCCATTCCCCACATCCTCGCCGGTCGCGACCTCGAAGCACTGGCCCAGACCGGCACCGGCAAGACCGCGGCCTTCGTGCTGCCCATCCTGCAGCGTCTGACCAACCCGCTCGTGACTCCGTTGCAGAAGGTCACCCACACCGCGCCGCGCGTGCTGGTGCTGGTGCCGACGCGCGAACTCGCGGCCCAGGTGCTGGAAAGCGTGCGCGTCTATGGCGCCCACACAGGGCTGCGCAGCCTCGCCGTGTTCGGCGGGGTCGGCATCAATCCGCAGATCCAGACCCTGCGTCGCGGCATCGACATCCTGGTCGCCACGCCAGGCCGGCTGCTCGACCACCTCGGCCAGCGCACAGTCGACCTGTCCAAGGTGCAGACCCTAGTCCTCGACGAAGCCGACCGCATGTTTGACATGGGC
>JACRIY010000071.1 GCA_016235805.1 Rhodocyclales bacterium | reverse complement strand
CCTTGATCCCGCTCTTGAACTTGCTCAGTCCCTCCGCTGCGTTGCTGGCCTTCTCGACGGCGTATCCCGCCTTGGTGAGGATGTTCGATATCGACAGCAGGATCGTTGCCGAATCGTCCACCAACATGATTGTGCTCATAGCGTCTGTCCCTGTAGTGAGGCCGTGGAAGCCGGCTTGGGTATCCAATCCGCTCGGCAGATTTACCCGCAGGCATGATCTCAAAGGGGTGAGCGCTTGTTTATCCGTGAATTACGCGACAAACTGCGGAATCTACGTAGCCGGCGTTCGCGGGACGGCCCGGCGGCAACTGCTGCAGTGCGGTAGCCGGTGCCGGCAAAGCCTTCACAGTCCGGCGTTTCCGGCACCCGGCAACATCCCTCCGGGCTCCCGCCGGGCCGCATCCGCGAGCGGTTTCCGGCAACATGCGTCACCCGACGCGGGCCGGTTTGCCGTTATGATTACGACCTATCGCTGCGCGCCGGACGGTCTCGAACCCTGGCGCGCGACTCCGGATGGGAACATCATGTTATTGATAATCGGCTACGTCATCATTCTGGCGGCTTCGCTCGGAACCTATGCGGTCCACGGCAGCCTTGCCGCACTCTGGGTGCCGATGGAGTACTTGGCGATTTTCGGGCTGACGGTGGGCGGCTTCGTTGCCGGCAACGGCATGAAGACCGTCAAGGCGACCATCGCCGCCTTGCCCGGAGTGTTCAAGGGTTCGCACCTGAACAAGGCGCTGTACATGGACCTGCTGGCGATGTTGTTCGAGGTGCTGGCCAAGGTGCGCAAGGAGGGCCTCATGTCGATCGAGAACGACATCGAGAACCCGCACGAGAGTCCGATCTTCACCAAGTATCCGACCATCGTCGCCGACCACCACGTGATGGAGTTCATCTGCGATTACCTGCGCATGATGGTGGGCGGCAACCTCAACGCCTTCGAGATCGAAAACCTGATGGACATCGAAATCGAGACCCACCACCAGGAAGCCCACGTGCCGGTGCACGCCGTCGCCAAGCTGGCCGATGCCACGCCCGCCTTCGGCATCATCGTCGCGGTGATGGGCGTGGTGAACGTGATGGGATCGGTCGGTGCGCCCCCGGCCGTGCTGGGCAAGATGATCGGTGGCGCGCTTGTCGGCACATTCCTCGGCATCCTGCTGGCCTATGGCTTCATCTCCCCTGTGGCCGGCCAGTTGGGGCAGAAGGTGGAGGAGGAGGGCAAGATCTTCCAGGTCATCAAAACCGTCCTGCTGGCCAGCATGAACGGCTACGCGCCCCAGGTGGCGGTCGAATTCGGGCGCAAGGTGCTCTATTCCGGCGATCGCCCGAGATTCATCGAGCTGGAAGAAGACCTGAAAGCGCGCAAGGGAAAGTGAAGCACGCGCCCGTTTCCGGTGAGGCCATCGAATGAGCGCCCTGCACGGCCGCCCGAAGGGGCGCAAGTCACCACAAGGAGCCGCGCAGCGGCGAACCACTGTCACTCCCTCGCCTGGCGAGGGGGTTGAGGGGAGAGTGCTCCAATGAGCGACGATACCCAGCAACCGATAGTCGTCAAAAAGATCAAGAAGGGCGGCGAGGCGGCCCATGGCGGCGCCTGGAAGATCGCCTACGCCGACTTCGTCACGGCGATGATGGCCTTCTTCATGCTGATGTGGTTGCTCGGATCGACCACGAAGGGCGACCTGCAGGGCATCGCCGATTACTTTCAGAATCCGCTAAAAGTGTCGATGGCCGGTGGTTCCGGTTCCGGCGACTCGTCATCCCTGATCCAGGGCGGCGGCAAGGACCTGACTGCTACCGTCGGCCAGGTCAAGGCCGGCGACGTCGAGGCGCCGCGCAAGACCATCAACCTGCAGAAACTGAAGGCGGAATTCGAAAAGGCGGAGCGGGAACGTCTGGCCGGGCTCAAGTCGGAACTCGAGGCCATGATCGACGCCAATCCGACGCTAAAGCAGTTCAAAAGCCAGTTGCTGCTCGACCTGACCAGCGAAGGCCTGCGCATACAGATCGTCGACGAGAAGAACCGCCCGATGTTCGATTCGGCCAGTTCCGAGGTCAAGCCCTATACGCGCGTCATCCTGCGTGAAATCGGCAAGACGCTGAACAAGGTCGAGAACCACATCAGCCTCTCTGGCCATACCGACGCCACGCCGTTCGCCGGTGGCGGCCGCGACTTCAGCAACTGGGAGCTTTCCACCAATCGCGCCAATGCCTCGCGCCGCGAACTGGTGGCCGGCGGCATGGTGGACCACAAGGTAATGCGCGTGGTGGGCCTGGCGTCGACCGTGCTGTACGACAAGCAGGATGCCTACAACCCGATCAATCGACGCATCAGCATCGTGATCATGAACAAGCGCACGGAAGAGGCGATCCTCGCCGACGGCAAGGTCACGGAAATCGAGGGCGCACAGGAACTCGACGCAGCTGCGCTCGCGCCGCCGGCTGCCGGCGCCCCGGCGCGCTGACCCGTTGGAAATGCATTGTCTGTCACCGTTGTGACCGCAGGTAACCTGGAACCCATCATGACCGATCCCGCCAGCGGCACCGAACGCCGCGCCAATCCCCACCTGCGAACCGTTTTCGTCGAAGCCTACGACCTGCTCGCGCCCTTCTTCGATCCAGCGAACGCCTGGGGTGGCAAGACGCACGAGCACCTCGCCTACCGTGCCCTGCACGAGCGCTTCCCGGACATGTCGACCGATGACGTCTTCATCATGGTGGCCGCCGCCAAGCGCGTTTTCGGCAGCGGTGGCAAGCCTGCCAGCCCCTAGCCGCGACGCCGCGGGGACAGGATGCTGGCCGGTTCGATCCGAAACGGCCCTTGTTCGCAGCTTTCCCCGCTACCCCGTGGCACCGCCGGCGGCAGGCGTTTGTTAGTATTGCTCCATGCCACGTCATTGCCCCCCGTTGTTTCGGTTTCGCCCCGCCCCGCCCGGCCGCCGGCCTCGCGACCGGGGGCTGACCGATTCCCTGCATCGCGCAGGAGGCGTGCAATGATCGATCTGGCTGCGCTGGGTCTGCGCGACTACATCCTGATCGCTGCAGTGCTGGTCGGGGGTTATCTGCTGCTGTCGCTGCTGCCCTTGCTGCGCATGGCGGGCAAGCGGCGTGCCGCGACTGGAGAGCCCGCCTCGACCGACCAGCCGCCGGCATTGCCCGAGGAGCCGGACGTGCCGCGCGAGGAGCCGCGTCACGAGCCCCGTTTTGCACGATTCGCTCCTCAGTCGGCACCTGGCGACGACGGGCACGGGGCGGGCGCCGGTGATTTCTCGCGTGAACTGGCGGCCTCCAGCCGCGATCTGGAAATCAGGCGCCTGCGCCAGGAGATGGACCAGGTGCAGGCCGACATGACACGCCTGTCCGAGGAAGTCTCCGCCATGCGGGCGTCCCGCAATGTGTCGCCGCAGTATTCCGAAGCCATGACGCTTGCGCTTCAGGGCGAGGCGCCGGAGGGGATAGCCGCGCGTTGCGGGATATCGATCGGGGAGGCGGAGCTGGTTGCCGCGCTGGCACGCGGCAAGTCCGGCGCCGAATTTGATGAGGCCGATGGCGGCCGCGACACTGACAACGAATACCGACATGGATGACGGAATGGAAAACCCGCAGGCGAACGAGGACGACCTCAAGAAGCGTTTGCTCAAGCGCACTGCATTGGCCCTGGTCGTGCTCGCCGGCCTGATCGGCAGCCTTGCGGTATTCGACCGGCTCAACGAACCCGACCCGGAGCCGGCGAAGCTGGCGGTCGCCGCTCCGCCGGTGGCGCCACCGGTCGTTGCTCCTCCGGTGACGATGGCGACTCCTGATGTACCCAAGGAACCGACGCCGGATGCGGCCGAGAGCGTTCCCGAGCGCAGCGCGACGGTGGAGGCTGCGGCCATGCCGCCCCTGCCTGCGGAGAAGCCTTTGACTCGTCCTGGCTCCGTGCGCCAGGCGCACCTGCAGCCAACTCCGCCGCGCGTTGCGCCGGAACCGCGCCCCGAGCCGGCGCGGGATCGCCCCTTCCGTCCGCTGAGCCAGACCACCGAGCGCCCGTTCGCGGTCCAGGTTGGCGTGTTCAGCAATACGGCGAACGCCGAGGAGTTGCGCGCCAAGCTCGAAAAGCAGGGGATTCCGGTAACCATCGAAACGCGGGTGCGGATCGGACCGTTCGCCACCCGAGCCGAAGCAGATGCGGCGCGCGGCAAGCTGAAGGAACTCGGAATTGCCGAGAGCGTGCTGATTTCGATGAAGGGCCGCAAGTCGCCCTGATGCGTTTTTCGCAGGGCCGCACAGGACTGCCCCGGCTTCCGGGTCAGTCGGGTCCGGTGTGGTGAAGCAGTGCTTCGGAGGTGGCCTCGTCGAGGCCCAGGCGGCGTACCAGGGTTTCCTGGTTCAGGTGAAGCAGTTCGCGCAAGGCCTTGAAGTCATCGGGCAGGGCCGCATCTTCCCAACCGTTTTCGGAATGCCGCGCCAGGTCGACCGCGAGTTTTACGTTGCGTACGCGCGGATTTTCCGCCTGGCGATGGTCCAGCAACTGCGCCAGCAGCGCCGGCAGTCTCCAGGCGTCGGTCAGTGCCAGCTTGAGCCGGAACAGCGAAATGCCGTAGATCTGTTCCTGGATTGCCGCCGTGCGCTTGTGCGGTTCCGCGCGCTGCGCATCGCGAACGCGGACTGCCATCCCTGGCACGTACAGCCACATCATCAGTTCGGCGACGTCGTTTAGCAGCGTCGCCAGCGCGATCTCGTCGACGTCCATGTCGCGGCGCAGGACGGCCCATTCGTGCGCCCAGTGCGCCGCGCGCCGCGCGCGGTTGATGGTCTTGAGCAGGCCGAGCAGGGCCTGCGGATGGTCATGCAGGCGATCCTCGACGATGGGCAGGTTCTGGAAATCGCGGAAGAACGGCGAAACGCCGATCATCATGATCGCCCTGTCTATGGTCGTGATGTCGGTGATCTGGCGTTGCCGACGATGGAGGTCGATGTAGTCGAGCACCCGCAACGTCAACAGCGGATCATGCAGTATGACCGCCGCCAGCACCCTGGCATTGGTATTGTCCTCGTCCATTCGCAGGCGCTCGATTTCGTTGACCGAGTGCCGCAGCACAGGCAATTCCGCCTGGCCGAAAATGGCCAGCCAGGATTCGGCTTCGGGTAGCGGCTGTTCGTTCATCGTGCGACCGGAAAACTGGACGAGGTATCAGCTTTGGAATGTAGCAGGTTCGGTCGACAATTCAAGGGGTGTTGCGTTCGCCGGCCGCCGTTTCGTGATCGCTGTACGCGCGGGTGCGTCCCCGTTAGGAAAACAGAATAAACTTCCCGCCCATGATTGCCTGCCGAACATACTCCAAATGCATGCTGCTCGATCGGCCGGCTTGCGCCGTGGAAGGTTTTCCGCACGACCCTTCACGAAGCGGCGCGCCCCATGCGTGAACCCATGCCACCGCGGCAACCCGTGGCGCCGACCGCCAACCGGGAACTGCAGGAAGCGGTAGCGCATCACCGCCAGGGTCGGCTGAAGCAGGCGGAGCGGCTCTACCGCTCGGTGCTGCGGGCGGCGCCAGGCGATGCCGTCGCCAACCACAATCTTGGCGACCTGCTGCTGCGCAAGGAAAAGGTCATTGCCGCCTTGCCACATTTGCTCGCCGCGCTGGAGGCCGATCCAACCCACGGCCAATACTGGATCAGTTACATCGATGCGCTGATTCGTGCCGGCCGTCTCGACGAGGCTCGCGATACGCTGGACGTCGGTCGGCGGCACGGGCTCGACGGGGGCGACATCGATGCGCTTGCGCTGCGTCTGGCCGGGCCGGCGGAGATCGTGGCGCGGCGCGACAAGCAGGTCACGGGCGACCAGCCGCCGGCGGAGGAAGTGCGAACCATGGCGCGCCTGTTCGCAGCCGGTTCCTTCGCGGAGGTGGTCATCCGGGCGCGGGCCATGACGCAAGGTTTTCCAGCCCATGCATTTGGTTGGAAAGTGCTGGGCGCCGCACTGAAGAACATGGGACGCCATGGTGAAGCGCTGCAGTCCATGCGGGAGGCGGTTGCGTTGGCGCCCGGGGATGCCGAGGCGCACAACAACCTCGGCGCCGTGCTTCATGACCAGGGACGCCCGGAGGAAGCGGAAGCGAGCTATCGCAGGGCGCTGGAGATCTCGCCGACCCTGGCCGATGCCCATTTCAATCGGGGGGTGACGCTGGAGGCGCTGCAGCGTCCGGATGACGCGCTGCACAGTTATCGCGCCGCGCTGGCCATCCGTCCGGGTTATGCCGATGCCTGGAACAATCTGGGCATGTTGCTCAGGACTCGCGGCTGCAGGGAAGAAGCGGAGGCGGCATTCCGTTCGGCCCTCGGCATCGAGCCGAAGTTCACCGCGGCCCTAGGCAATCTCGGTGTGACGCTTCACGAACTCGGCAGGCTGGAGGATGCCGAGGATTGCTATCGTCGCCTGCTGGCGATCGATCCCGCCCTGGCCGCAGTGCATTCCAATCTGGGCTCGATCCTCCATAACCTGGGACGTGCGGAAGAGGCCGCTGCGTGCTACCGGCATGCGCTCGGTCTTTCGCCTGGTCTCGCCGAAGCGCACCACGACCTGGGTAACACGCTGAAATCGCTTGGTCGTCTGGACGAAGCGGCAGAAAGCTTCCGCGAGGCGCATCGGCTGGGTATGGGCGATTCGCGCGTCAAGGCGGAGTTGATCTTGCCAGCCATCATGGGCACGCGGCAGGAGGTGCTCGAAAGCCGCGCCCGCTTCGAGCGCAACCTTGAGCAGCTGATCGCGGATCGGGTCGCGATAGCCGATCCGCTGAGGAACATAGGCGAGACCAGTTTCTATCTGGCATACCAGGGATTGAACGACCGGGACCTGCAGGTCAGGCTGGCGCAGTTTTACGGTCAGGCTTGCCCGTCGCTGCTGCATGTGGCGGCACACTGCGCGAAGCCGGCACCGCGGTCGGGCAAAAGAGTTCGGATCGGCTTCCTGTCGAAGTTCCTCTACCGGCATTCCGTCTCCCTGTGTTTCAGCAGGATCATCGAAAGTCTGTCGATGGACCAGGGATTCGAGGTCAGCCTGATTTCCAGCGAAACGGTGGACGCGGCGCTTTATCCGGGCTTTGCCGGCCGAACCCTGCGCATTCAATATGACCTTGAGCAGGCCCGGCGATCGATCGCCGCCCTCGAACTCGATGTCCTCGTGTACCTCGACATCGGGATGGAGCCGCTGAGCTATTTCCTGGCGTTTTCCCGCCTGGCGCGCGAGCAGTGCGTACTCGGCGGGCATCCGGTGACGACCGGTATCGCCAATGTCGACCATTTCGTGTCCGTGGCGTCGATGGAGCCGGCCGATGCCGATGACCATTACAGCGAGCGGCTGATACGCCTGCCCCTGCCGCTGGCCTATTTCGAGCGTCCGACGGTTCCCGCCAGGCTTCGGACGCGGGCGGAACTGGGGCTCCCGGAGGATCGGCATATCTACATGTGCCCGATGAAGTTGCAGAAAATCCATCCGGACTTCGACGAGGCGATCTCCGAAATCCTCCGGCTCGATGACAAAGGCGTCGTCGTGCTGTTCGAGGACGACGTGCATTCCTACTGGAAGGATGCGCTGGTCGGACGCTTCGAGCGCACGATCGAGGCCGAACTGCTGCAGCGCATCCTGTTCCTGCCCTGGCTGAAGGACACGGATGCGTTCTTTAGTGCCATCGCCGCCGCCGACGTGGTGCTCGATCCGTTCCATTTCGGCCTGGGATCCACGGCTGCCGTGATCGCAGCGGCCGGCACGCCCCTGGTCACGCTGGCCGGCGCGTTCATGCGCGGTCTGGTCGGCGCGCACTACTGCAGGATGCTGGGCGCAGAGGAGTGCATCGCAACCCGGCCGGACGAGTATGTGCGCATCGCAGTTGCGATCGCGAATGACCCACAATTGCGCGAAAGACTCGTGACAAGGGTTCGCGACAACTGCTCTTTTCTTTACCAGAGCAGGGACGCAGCCAAAGTTCTGGCCGACTTGTTGCGATCTCTTGCGCAGGCCGAAGCAGAATCGACGGCGAGGTGTCCCTGATGGAGGAGGCCATGCCCATTCCCTCCAGGCCAGCGACGGATATCGAGCAGGCCTTTAATCGGGCGGTCGCCGAACATCAGGCCGGGCGCCTGGAGTCGGCGCAGCAGATATACCTTGCTGTGCTGCAGGTGGAGCCGACCCACGCGGTCGCCAACCACAATCTCGGGGTCATCGCGGTACAACTATCGCAGCCGGCGGAGGCCTTGCCCTGCTTCCTGGCCGCGCTGGAGGCCGATCCGACGCAGGCGCAATACTGGCTGAGCTACATTGATGCTCTGTGCCAGGCCGGACAGGACGATGATGCGCGCCAGGTACTTGCGGTGGCACAGCAACAGGGCTTGCAGGGAGATGCGGTGGATGCGCTCGCGCAGCGCCTGGCTGGCTCGCTGCCGGTTGCCGATGCTGGTCGGGAGGCTCCGTGGCCTGATACGGATTCAATATCGGGCGTTGGGCATGCGCCCGCACCGGGCGCGATCGACGACCTGCTTTCCCTGTTCGATCGCGGGCGTCTTGGCGAGGCTGCGAACCGGGCCCGGACAATGACAAGGGCTTTCCCTGGCCATTGGCTCGGCTGGAAGATGCTGGGTGTCGTACTACAGCGGATGGGGAACAATGCCGAGGCGCTGCCCGCGATGCGGCGGGCGGTGGAACTGACACCCGGCGATGCCGAGGCACGCGTCAACCTGGGCATCGTGCTCAAGGAACTGGGACGTCTGGAAGAGTCGGTCGCCAGTTATCGACAGGCGTTGAACCTCGATCCGCAGCTTGCCCTCGCCCATGGCAATCTGGGCGCCAGTCTGCATGAACTCGGACGACTGGACGAAGCCGAGGCCAGTTATCGCAAGGCACTGACGATCGAACCGAAGTATGCCAAGGCACATGGCAATTTGGGCGCCATCCTCCATGACCTGAATCGTCTTGACGAGGCGGAAGTCAGCTTTCGGCGGTCGCTGGAGCTCGAGTCGGAAAATGTGGAGGCTCTGTGTAACCTGGGCAACCTTTTGAAGGATCTGGGCCGTTATGCAGAATCCGAAGCGACCATCCGGAAGGCACTGGAGGTTTCGCCGGAATCCGTCAAGGCGATGAGCAGCCTGGCTGCCACGCTGGCGGCTGTGAATCGGATGACGGAAGCCGAGTTGTACGCATTGCGGGTTGTCGAACTTGATCCGCATTCTGCTGACGCACACCGCAAACTTGGTGACATCAAGTACAAGCAGGGAGCCATGGGCGAATCGCAGGCCAGCTACCTTCGCGCGCTGGAGCTTAAGCCGGACGACTTTCATGCCAACTGCAACCTGGGAGTCACGCTATCGGATACCGGCTTCCCGGAGCAGGCGGAAGCATGGCTGCGCAAGGCACTGGAGGTGTTGCCCGGGAGCGCCGAAGCGCACAATATCCTCGGCGTCGTGCTGCTCGAATTGGAGCGGCCTGATGAGGCCGAAGCGCAATTGCGCCTCGCCCTCGCCATCGCGCCGAATGCTGTGGGCATGCATGGCAATCTGGGTACGATCCTGTGCCACCTTGGCCGCCTGGAGGAGGCCGTGACGAGTTATCGGCGCGCACTGGCAATCGATCCCATGAATGACCATGCGCGAAGCAACATGCTGCACTGCCTGACCTTGATCGCCGATATTGATGCACCGCGCCTTTTTGAGGAGCACTGCCGCTTCGGAGAGCTTTGCGAGGCACCGCTGCGCGAACACTGGCCGCAGTTCGCTGCGACGCGCGATCCGGAGCGTGAATTGCGCATCGGCTTTGTTTCCGGCGATCTGCGCAATCATGTTGTCGCTTCTTACGTCGAACCGGTATTGGCTGCCCTAGTGCGTCACGAGCGGCTTTCGCTGCATGCCTACTCCAACTCCGCCGTCGAGGATGCGACCACCAGACGTCTCATGCAGTACTTCGCGCGGTGGCGCACGGTGCACAAGGTGCCTGATGAGGCCCTGGTGCAGTTGGTCGCCGCCGATGGTATTGACATCCTGATCGACCTTTCGGGACACACGGCGAAGAATCGCCTGATGGTGTTCGCCCGCAAGCCGGCGCCTGTCCAGGTGAGTTGGATGGGGTATCCGGGAACTACGGGCCTGCAGGCCATGGATTACTATCTTGCAGATCGGCTGTTTCTGCCTCCGGGTCGATTTGACGATCATTTCACCGAGAAGATCGTGCGCCTGCCGGCCAACGCGCCTTTTCTGCCGAGCGGCGATGCGCCCCCGGTCAACCTCCTACCTGCCCTGGACAGCGGACATCTGACCTTCGGCAGCTTCAATCGCCTGAACAAGCTCGGTGCGCCGGTCATCGCCTTGTGGGCGAGGATACTGCGTGCGCTGCCGGAATCGCGCATGCTGCTGGGCGCAATGCGCGACGCCGACGAGAGCCGCATCGTGGCCGACTGGTTTGCCGCGGAAGGTGTTTCGCGCGATCGCCTCGAGTTCCATCTGCGTTGCGACATGGAGCGCTATCTCGCCCTTCATCATCGAGTCGATCTGTGTCTGGATACCTTTCCCTACAATGGCGCCACGACGACGCTGCACGCGCTCTGGATGGGCGTGCCGACTATCAACCTGGCCGGGCACATGGCCGCTGGTCAAACCGGCGCCGCGATACTCGGACATCTCGGCCTCGATGATTTTGTCGCGGGCGACGCCGACGCCTATGTGGCAATGGGGCTGTCCTGGGCCGGTCGCCTGCCGGAGCTGGCCGGGATTCGTGCGGGCTTGCGCGAGCGCTTCGCGGCATCGGCGCCCGGGCAGCCGGAGCTGATTGCCGCCGCGCTGGACGGAGCGCTGCGCGTGATGTGGCGGCGCTGGTGCGCCGGACTGCCGGCGGAGTCCTTCGAGATCCGTCGCGAAGATTTGGAAGGCAATTTGCGGGGAACTGTTAAATGACCGAACCGGACAAGGATTCGCCGATTTACGTAACGCGGCCGTTGCTGCCGCCCCTGGAAGAGTTCCTGCCCTATCTGCAACAGATCTGGGACAGCAAGTGGCTCACCAACAACGGGCCTTTCCATAACCAGCTGGAACAGGCGCTTGCGGAGTACCTCGGCGTCCGCCACGTGGCCCTGTTCACCAGCGGGACGGTGGCCCTCATCACGGCGCTGCAGACACTGCGCATCGTCGGCGAAGTGATCACCACGCCCTACACGTTCGTTGCCACGGCGCATTCCTTGTTGTGGAACGGCATCAAGCCGGTGTTCGTGGACATCGACCCGGTTACCCTCAACCTCGACCCGGCGCGCATCGAGGCGGCCATCACGCCCCAGACCACGGCGATAATGCCGGTGCACTGCTATGGCGAGCCCTGCGATGTGGCACGCATCGAGCATATCGCGGACATCTATGGCCTGAAGGTGATCTACGACGCGGCGCACGCCTTTGGCGTGAAACATGAAGGTTCCAGCGTACTGAACCACGGCGACCTGTCCGTGTTGAGCTTCCATGCGACGAAGGTGTTCAATACCTTCGAGGGTGGCGCCATCATCTGCCACGACGCGAAGACCAAACAGCGCGTGGACCATCTGAAGAACTTCGGCTTTGTCGACGAGGTCACCGTGGTTGCGCCCGGCATCAACGGCAAGATGAGTGAAATCAATGCGGCCTTCGGCCTGTTGCAACTCAAGGGCATCGATGCGGCGCTGGAAAGGCGCAAAGCCATTGCCGCCCGCTACAGCGCCGCGCTGGCGACGACGCCGGGCATCCATTGCGTCCTGCGCGCCGACCGGGCAGGGGCGAACCACGCCTATTTCCCGATCCTGGTGCAAGCGGACTATCCAATGAGCCGCGACGAGCTGTTCGAGAAGATGCGCCGGCGAAACGTTTTTGCGCGACGCTATTTTTATCCGCTGATCACCGACTTTCCGATGTACCGCGGGATGCCTTCGGCCGCCCACGACAACCTTCCGGTAGCGAGGAAGGTCGCGGACCAGGTGATTTGCCTGCCCATCCATCCGGAGCTTAGCGACGAGCAGGTGGATTTCATCGCAGGGCTTATCACGGGGTGAAGGCCGATGCGCCGCGTAGCGATCATGCAACCCTACTTCATGCCCTACATCGGCTACTTCCAGCTGATCGCGGCAGTCGATCTGTTCATCGTGTACGACAACATCAAGTACACCAAGAAAGGCTGGATAAATCGCAATCGCATCCTGTGTGACGGACACGATGCGATGATCTCGCTGCCGCTCAAGGCGGGTGCTGACTCGCTTCATGTCTGCGAACGGCAACTCGCGGCAGACTTCGATGCGCGCAAGCTCGTGCGACAGGTAAGCGGCGCCTACCGCTCGGCGCCCGGATTCGAGGAGACGCTGCCGCTGTTCGAGCGCATCTGCGGCCATGCGGACCCGAATCTTTTCGGCTTTCTCCATCATTCGATCGTCGAGACTTGCCGCCATCTGGACCTCGAAGCGGAAATCGCGATTTCCTCCGGCTTCGCCATCGACCACGGCCTCAAGGCGCAGGACAAGGTCCTCGCCCTGTGCCAGGCGGCGGGCGCCACCACCTATGTGAATGCCATCGGCGGCACCGAACTGTATTCGCCGGACGCTTTTCGTGAGCGGGGCATCGACCTCCGTTTCGTCAGGTCGCGACCTTTCGAATATCATCAGTTCGACAAGGCCTTCGTGCCGTGGCTTTCCATACTCGACGTGATGATGTTCAATTCGCGCGATGCGGTGGCCGCCGCGGTTCGAGGCGAATTTGATCTGGTCTAGTTTTCGGCGCCGGCACGCCGGCAGGTGCCCGGGCGCGACCACCGGCTGGCTTGGGGAAGAGCAATGAGCGAGAAGGAAATTCGGCACCTGGAGTCGATCACGCCTTTCTATCAGGAAGGAGATGCCATGGACCGCCTGTTGATCGACCGCGAGATGGACATCGTGCGGCGCTATTGCCCCGGCGAAGGCAAGTGCGCGCTTGAAGTCGGCTGCGGCGATGGCTATTCGACGCAGCACCTGGCGGAGCTGTTTCCCGATCTGGAAGTGATCGAACCATCGCAGGGGAATATCGCGCTCCTGCGCCAGCGGGTGCCCGCCGTGCCTTGCCACAATGTGCTGCTGGAGGATTTTCGGACTACCCGCAAGTACGATTACATCTTCTTCCTGAACGTGATCGAGCATGTCGAGGATCCGGTTGCGGCGTTGAAGCAGTGCGCGGCCCTGTTGCGCGATGAAGGTTCGATCTTCATTTCCGCGCCCAATTGCATGTCGCTCAACCGGCGGGCCGGTTTCCACATGGGATTGCTGGAAAGCTATGACACGCTGGCGCCCAAGGACCTGCGGGTGGGACATCGACGCTTGTACACGACGCGCATGTTGGAGGATCATTGCGACCAGGCCGGCCTGCGAGTGCAGGAAATGAAGGGGCTGTACCTCAAACCGCTGTCGGAAAAGCAGATGATCGAAATGGGTGACGCTGTGGTCAGGGCCTTCCACCTGCTGGGTGAGGATATTCCCGAATATTGCGCTTGCCTGCTGGCGATCGCGGCGAAGAAGCACTACTGAGGCGACGGCGGCGCGCAGCGTGACATTCAACTGGGAAAAGCTCGGCAAGGTTTTCGATCCGACCGCGGTGACCGGGAGGCCGTGGCTGAAGGAGTTCGCTCAGGCGCCGGCGACCCTGGTTTTCGACGATTTCGTGCGGGTGTACTTTTCCTGCCGCCCCCCGGCCGACAGTGCAGGCCAGTATGTCAGCTATTCCGCCTTCGTCGATCTGGACCGGTCGGACCTGACGCGTATTGTCCGTGTCGCCGATGCGCCGATCCTGGGCCTCGGTGAGCGCGGAGCGTTCGACGAATTCGGCGTGTATCCGGTGTCGGTGGTCCGCGACGGCGATCGGATCCTGGCCTACTACGGCGGCTGGACCCGCTGCGTCTCGATTCCATTCACGGTGGCCATCGGCATCGCCGAAAGTCGCGACCAGGGTGTCAGTTTTTCACGACTCGGCAAAGGCCCGCTGCTGGCGAGCAATCCGCACGATCCCTTCGTACTGAGTGGGCCGAAGGTTCGCCGTTTCGGCGAACTCTGGTATCTGTGGTACGTCGCCGGTACCGCCTGGCTCGAGAACAATGGCAGGCCGGAAGCGGTGTACAAGATACGCATGGCCACCTCGACCGACGGCCTCAACTGGTCGCGAACCGGCCAGGATCTGCTGGAAAGCCGCCTGGAAGCGGACGAATGCCAGGCGAGCCCGGACGTATTTTTCCATCAGGACCGCTACCACATGCTGTTCTGCTACAAGCACAGCCTCGATTTCAGAAACAACGATCGGGGCTACCGGATCGGCCATGCCGTGTCGGACGACCTGCTGCACTGGCAGCGGGACGACACGCAGGCCGGGCTCGACGTGTCGGCGTCGGGCTGGGATGACCAATCCGTCGCCTATCCCCATGTCCTCGTGCTGGATGGCAACACCTACCTGTTCTACCTCGGCAACCAGGTCGGTCGATACGGTTTTGGCCTCGCCCGACTGCGGGCATAGGGGACTGGCTTGCCGATGAAATGGCGTCGCCTCGGCCGGATATTCGATCCTGAACAGTTCAATCTGATCGAGGGCCAGTGTGGCTACGCGCAGTCGCCGCAGGCCCTGGTCTGCGACGGCTTCGTACGGATCTATTTTTCGACGCGGGTCCGCGACAGCCACGGCATGTTCGTCTCCCACGTCGCCTATGTTGATTTCGATCCCGGTCTGGGCCGGATCATCGATCACTCGCGAGGCCCCGTGATCCGGCTCGGGCCGCTGGGCAGCTTCGATGAACACGGAATCTTTCCGATGAACGTGTTGCGCGTGGGCGACGAGATCCATGCCTTCACCACCGGATGGAGCCGGCGACGCTCGGTTGCGGTCGACGCCGCCATCGGCTGGGCGCGCAGCCACGATGGCGGACGGACCTTTGAGAAATTCGGCGAAGGTCCGATCCTTGCCGCGTCTCTCGATCAACCCTTCCTGGTCGGCGACGCCTTCGTCGCCCATTTCGACGACCGGTTCCACATGTGGTACATCCACGGCACGAAGTGGATACAGGCTTCGCCAGAGCAGCAGCCGGACCGGGTATACAAGATCGCGCACGCCAGTTCCGCCGATTGCATAGACTGGACGCGATCGAGCCGGCCGCTGGTCGCCGACCGCCTGGGCGCCGACGAATGCCAGGCACTACCTACAGTTGTGCGCCTTGGCGACCGTTATCACATGTGGTTCTGTTACCGGCACGCAACTGATTTTCGGACCAACCCGGCGCGCGGCTACCGCATCGGCCACGCGTCGTCGGCTGACATGGTGTCGTGGCAGCGCGATGATGACGAGGGCGGGCTGGCGCCGTCGCCGGACGGCTGGGATTCAGAAATGCTTTGCTATCCTCATGCCTTCCACCACGCTGGACGGCTGTACCTGCTTTACAACGGGAACGAGTTCGGACGGTTCGGTTTCGGCCTGGCGGTTCTCGAGCAGGGCTCGTAATCAAAGAGTCGGCGCTGGCGACTCGGCAGGCGGTGGCACTGGCCAAGAATGGAGAAGAGAAATGAACATCAAGGGCAAGAGCCTGATCCTGCGGGCGATCGAGGAAAGCGACCTGGCCACCCTGCACCGCTGGGCGAACGACAGCGAGACCCAGGATGTGATCGGCAACGTGCATTTCCCGAGCTCGATGGACTTCCACCGGACCTGGTTCCAGAACCTGAAGAGCGACCCGCTTAACCAGCGTCTGGCGATCGATGCGCCACAGCTGGGGATCATCGGCATCACCAGCATCATCAACATCGACTGGCGCAACAATCACGCCTGGCACGGCGTGATGCTTGGCGACGCCGACATCCGCGGCAAGGGGTATGGCGCGGAGGCGGTGATGACCACCATGCGTTATGCCTTCGAGGAAATGCACCTGGAGCGGCTCGACGGCTCGATCATCGAGTACAACGAGGGTTCCTACGCCTTCTACTGCGGCAAGCTGGGTTGGAAGGAGGAGGGGCGGCAGCGCGGCTGGTACTACCGCAAGGGACGGTATTGGGACCGGATCATGGTCGGGATCACGCGCAAGGATTATTTCGATCTGGTCGAGCAGACCCGTTATTGGGATTAGTTGGCACCGATGTCCGCCCAGCCCTTGTTCTTGCATCATCCCTTTCCTTGCGTCGAGCGCAAATGAGCATCGAGCACGATCGTCAGGGGTCGCCGGCGGCCGATGCCCTGGGCGGCAGCTATGTCTATGGCTTCGACCTCGATGTGATGCATCCCTACATGATCCGTGCCTTCGAACCGTTTTTCCGTCCAGGCCGATTGCTTGAGCTTGGCTGTCACGAGGGCGCCTTCACGAGGCGATTGCAGCCCCTGTTCGACGACATCACCTGCGTCGAAGCGTCGGCTGAGTCGCTGGACAAGGCGCGGGCGGCGCTCGGGAACGGCGTCAATCTGCTGCATTCGACCTTCGAGCAGGCAGTCCTGCCGGCGCGCTACGACAACATCCTGATGACCCATGTCCTGGAGCACGTCACCGATCCGGTTGCCGTCCTGCGTCGCGTCAACGCGGAATGGCTGGCTCCCGGCGGACGCTTTTTCCTGGCGTGTCCGAACGCGAATGCCGCCTCGCGCCAGATCGCGGTCAAGATGGGGCTGATCGCGCACAACGCCGCCGTCACGGATGCCGAATTGCGACACGGCCACCATCGCACCTACTCGCTCGTCACCCTGGAACACGATGCGGTTGCTGCCGGGTTCAAGGTGGTGCACCGTTCCGGCATCTTCTTCAAGGCCCTAGCCAATTTTCAGTGGGACCGGCTGCTGCGCACCGACATCGTCTCGCGCGAATACCTCGAAGGCTGCTTTGCGCTGGGTCTCGACTATCCGGACCTCTGCGCCAGCATCTTTCTGGTGTGCGAGCGTGGAGATGAGTGACATGGCCCCGGAAGGGGGCGGCAAACCGGTTCTGATCTTTCCCGGGGGAATGCCGCGTTCGCTCGACTACCTGCGCAAATGCAGCCGAGAAGGCGTAGCGACCATAGGCGCATCGTCACTGAACTACGATGTTGCGAGCACGCAATATCCGAGCTGGATACAGTTGCCTTACGTCAATGATCCGGAGTTCGATGCGGCGCTGGCCGAGGCGATACGGGAGCTGGGCATCGGCGGCGTCTATTCGCCGAATCCGGTGGTCTGGAATCACCTGCATGCCGTTCTCGGCACACTGGCGCCTGGTGTACGGCTGGTCAACGAGTCGCCGATCGATGATGCCCTGACCGGCTTCCGCGCCGCACGATCACGGGCGCGCGAGCTGCTCCACCGCCCCCTGCCGGTCGACGTCGGCTCGTCGGGCAAGCCCGCCGTCGACGAAATCGAACTGGCAGCGATGTTTCGCCACGCCGATGCCATTCCCGGCATGTGCGACCACGAGAAGGCCTGCGCCCTGCACGAGATCGCGCGCCATTGCGTTGCCGGCGATGTCGTGGAAATCGGCAGCTGGTGGGGCAAGTCGGCATTTCTGCTGGCTCGGCTGGCCAGGCTCTACGGCATCGGCAAGCTGCTTTGTGTCGATCCCTGGTCGAATCAGCATTTGGTTCAGGAGGACGCGACCGGCATCGTCGACGGCGGGTCGGCGATGGTCGATGCCGGCGAGGCGCTGGCCGTGTTCGAGATGAATCTCTTGCCCTACAGCGCAAACCATGTGAACTATCTGCGCATGCCGTCGATCGAAGCTGCGGCGTTCTACCGAAAAAATCGGTGCGTGACGACGCCACGTTTCGGCAGCGTGGACTACGAAGGCCGCATCGCCTTGCTGCACATCGACGGCAACCACGCGCAGGCGGCGGTCGAGGCCGACGTCGCGGCCTGGACCGGACTGGTGGCCAGCGGTGGCTGGATCGTGCTGGATGACTACACCTGGCCCTACGGAGACGGACCACGCAGGGCAGGGGATGCATTCCTCGCCGAAAGCGGACACGATGTGGCCACCGCATTCACCATGGGCGGCGCGCTCTTCATCAGGTTGGCGTGACTTCGGTTGCGCGGTTGCCGGGGACGGAAAGCGCAAACGCGCCGCGAAACGCCGTCCTGCGGCATTTCGCTGGCGTGTTTCCCAGGCCTGTAAAGCTGGCCTGAATTCAGGCCTTCTGCTTGAGCAGAAAGCCTTGCTGGAACTCCCCTATCGAGCGCGAGATCGCAAGGGTCTCGTCGGACGGAATCTGTCGGATCAACTCTCCGGTCTCGGTATCGGTAAGCCGGACGACGAGCCTGTGGGTGTCGTCATCCATGCTGAACTCGAGGTTCCGGTTGGACTGCTGCATCACCTTGTTGATCTCGCTGACCGCTGCCTTGAGCTGTTCTGGCGTTGGCTGACGTGTCGCTTCGGCGGCTGCAGCTGCTTGTGAGGATTCGACGCCAGCAGGGGCGCGCACGGGGCGCGTCGTGCCGGCAGGTACTGTCCTCGCCCCGTCATCCTTGGCGCGCGTGCCGACCTGGGGATCCAGGTTCGGCCCGTTAGCAGGCGAGATTGTCATGATGAATCTCCTTCGCACCTTTTGCCGGCCATCGACCGATATTGGTCAAGAACGGCAATGTTTCCTTAATTACCTGGTCAATCATCAGAATCGAAATTCAACTTAGTGGACTTGATCCGGGGTAGCAGTTGCCTGCTCCCCGGATTCCACGGAATCATCATCGATCCCTTCGACTGGCCACTATTCCTGGTTAGCGCAGCAAGCTGAGCACGCTGTTCGGAATCTGGTTGGCTTGCGCCAGCATTGCCGTACCCGCCTGTTGCAGAATCTGGTTGCGGATCATGTTGGTGGTTTCCACGGCGTAGTCGGTATCCATCACCCGGCTGTAGGCTGCGGCGGTATTCACCGACTGCACACCGAGGTTGGCGACGGCGGACGAGAAGGTTGCCATGTCGGCGCCGTAGGTGGCGCGGGCGGTGGTGACGGCCGTGATCGCGGCGTCGATCTGGGTGATGGCCAAGCCGGCGGCGATGGTGGCCTTGGTGCCAGCGCCGGTGAAGGTGCCGCCGTTCGAATTCACCACGACCGTGCCGGTGTTGCCGGCCAGGGCCAGGATGCGGGTGTTTTCCGCGACCAGCGCCGTTGCCTCGGAACCGGCAGCCGTGCCGCCGAGCTGCACCGCGATTTCACGCTGGCGCTGCAGGTTTTCGAGGACCTGCTGGTGGTAACCGTCGTTGATCTGGGCGGTCGAGATGCCGTCGTTGGCATTGCGCATGGCCTGGTTGGCGCCGCGCATCTGGCTGTCGTAGCCGGCGGCGGTG
>JACRIY010000070.1 GCA_016235805.1 Rhodocyclales bacterium | reverse complement strand
GGTGGCCGGAGTTGAGCGAATTGGTGCGCTGCATGTTGGCCTGTACGCTGCGCTCTTCGGGCGCTAGCAGGCGGTTGCCGACGGTGAAGGTGCCGGTCTGGTAGAACTTGACGGTCTGGAGTGCGGACATGTTTCCTCCCGGTCTAGTAGTTGCGCGCGGCGACGGCGCCGATGTCGCGCAGCATGGCTTCGGCCGCCGGGCCCGTGCGCCGCTTTTCGCGTTCGCGTTCGAGCTGCTTGTTCACCACCTTCCAGTCGAGGTCAAGGAAGGTTACGAGGTCGAGTTCGTCGCGCCCGGCTTTCTCGAACAGGCCGGTCAGCGATTTCATGGTGATGGCGCGGCCGCCGAGGCCGGCGACCACGGTGTAGCCCTTGAGGCCCATGCCGGTGACGGCCATGCGCACGTTGGTCGCGACGATGCCGCCGTTGCCGACGGCGAGGCTCTTTTCCAGCACCACGAAGCGCTTGCAATTCTTCAGCGCGGCGGCGACTTCGACCAGCGGGAAGGGGCGGAAGCTGGTGATGCCGAGCACGCCGATTTTGTGCCCCGCCTCGCGCATTTCGTCGACCGTGTCCTTGATGGTGCCAAGCACCGAACCCATGGCGATGACGATGGTCTCGGCATCTTCGCAGCGGTAGGTACGGATCAGGCCGCCACTCTCGCGGCCGAACACGCTCTTGAATTCGGCGGCGAGCTGCGGGATCAGCTCCAGCGCCTGCATCTGCTTGGCATGGGCAAGGTAGCGCACTTCCATGAAGGCCTCGGGGCCGACCATGGCGCCGATCGATACCGGCTCGTTGACGTCCAGCACCTGGCGCGGCTCGTAGGGGGGCAGGAAGGCATCGACCTGTTCCTGCGTCGGCATGTCCACGCGCTCGTAGGCGTGGGTCAGGATGAAGCCGTCCATGCAGACCATCACCGGCAGGCTCAGTTCCTCGGCCAGCTTGAAGGCCTGGATGTGCAGGTCGAGCGCCTCCTGGTTGGTTTCGGCGAACAGCTGGATCCAGCCGCAGTCGCGCTGCGAGAGCGAATCGGAATGGTCGTTCCAGATGTTGATCGGGGCGCCGATGGCACGGTTGGCCACGGTCATCACGATGGGCAGGCCGAGGCCGGAGGCGTTATAGACCGCCTCGACCATGTAGAGCAGGCCCTGCGAGGCCGTGGCGGTGTAAGTGCGGGCGCCGGTGGCGGAGGAACCGATGGCCACCGACATGGCGGCGAATTCGGATTCGACGTTGATGAACTCGCAGTCCTTCAGTTCGCCGCCCTTGACCATTTCGCCGAGGCCTTCGACGATGTGGGTCTGCGGCGAGATCGGGTAGGCGCAGATAACTTCCGGCCGGCACAGGGCGACGGCCTCGGCCACCGCGTGGGAACCTTCGCATTGTTTAAGCATGGTGGGTCAATGCCTCCTTCATTTCCGCGACCACGATGTTGTAGGCCTCGGTGGCGGCTGCGATGTTGCCGTCGGCGACCTTGCCGGAGAACTTGTCGCGGATCGCCATGGCCACCGATTCCAGCTTGATGATGCCGGACACCGCGGCAAAGCCGCCCAGCAGCGGTACGTTGGGCACCGGCCGGCCGACATGCTTGAGGCTGAGTTCGGTGGCCGACACCGTGCACAGGCGTTCGGCGTGCCAGTCGCGGACGAAGTCGCCGAGGCCGAGCTGTTCGAAAGTCTTGGTGGTATTGATCAGGATGTAGCCGTCCTTCTTCAGGCCGGCGAAGCAATCGACCTGGTGCAGCAGGGTCGGGTCCTGGATGATGATGGCATCGGGCGCCATGATTGGCTCGCGCAGGCGAATCTCCTTGTCGGCGATGCGGCAGAAGGCCACTACGGGCGCGCCGGTGCGCTCGGAACCGAAACTGGGAAAGGCCTGGGCGTGGCGGCCCTCTTCGAAGGCGGCGATGGACAGCATCTCGGCCGCCGTGACGACGCCCTGGCCGCCCCGGCCGTGAATGCGAACCTGGAACATGATTCCCCCTTGGTTTTGGATTGCCTGCCGACTTTACCCCTTGGCCGGCGGGATGGGAACTGCGGAAAACCGCAAAGCGTGGATTTGCCCGGCCTGCCGGCGGTGCCGCCCCGGTAGAATCACAGCTTTGACCGCATCCAGGCGCTCCCATGAAACACATTACCGACGACGTCCGCATCCGCGAGATCAAGGAACTTTCACCTCCCGGCCACATATTGCGCGAGTTTCCCACCACCGACGCCGCCGCCGAGACGACCTACGAAGCAAGGCAGGCGCTGCACCGGGTGTTGCATGGCGCCGACGACCGGCTGGCGGTGGTGATCGGTCCCTGTTCGATCCACGACTACGACGCGGCCATGGAGTACGCCCGTCGCCTGCGCGAGGCGGTGCCGCGCGTCGCCGATGACCTGCTGGTAGTGATGCGCGTGTATTTCGAGAAGCCGCGCACCACCGTGGGCTGGAAGGGCCTGATCAACGATCCGGGTATGGACGGCAGTTTCAAGATCAACGAGGGCCTGCGCCTGGCGAGGAAGCTCCTGTGGGAGATCAATGAACTGGGCCTGCCCTGCGGCACCGAGTTCCTCGACGCGATCACGCCGCAATACACGGCCGACCTTATCGCCTGGGGCGCCATCGGCGCGCGCACCACCGAGAGCCAGGTGCATCGCGAGCTGGCCTCGGGCCTGTCCTGCCCTGTCGGTTTCAAGAACGGCACCGACGGCAACATCCGCATCGCCGTCGATGCGATCAAGGCGGCGGCCAGCCCGCACCATTTCCTGTCCGTGACCAAGGCCGGCCACTCGGCCATCGTCTCGACCAACGGCAACGAGGACTGCCACGTCATCCTGCGCGGCGGCAAGGCCCCCAACTACGATGCCGCGGCGGTCGACGCGGCCTGCGGCGAACTGGCCAAGGCCGGGCTGGCCTCGCGCGTCATGATCGATTTCTCCCACGCCAACAGCAGCAAGCAGTTCAAGAAGCAGCTCGACGTGGCGCGCGATGTCGGCGCGCAACTGGCGGCGGGCGAGGATCGGATTTTCGGCGTGATGATCGAATCCCACCTCAAGGAGGGCCGCCAGGACCTCAAGCCCGGCAAGCCGCTCGACTATGGCGTTTCCGTGACCGACGCCTGCATCGGCTGGGAGGACACGCTGGTGGCACTCGAGGTTCTTGCCGATGCCGTCAAGGCAAGACGGATTGCGCTGGCCGACCGTTAAGTCACGAGCATGACCGGCCGCCTCTTCGCCGCGCTGCTGGTCCTCACGCTGGCCTTCCGCTTCTGGCTGGGGGCGGCGTTCCCCATCACCGGCGACGAGGCCTACTTCGTCTGGTGGGGCTGGCTGCCCGACTGGGGCTTCTACGACCACCCGCCGATGATCGGCTGGTGGCTGGCGGCGCTCTCGCTGGTCGGCAAGGCGGAATGGTGGCTGCGCCTGCCGGTGATCGTGCAGCCGACCCTGCTGGCGCTGGCCGTGTATTGGACACTGCCGAAGCTGGTTCCGGGCGTGGGCGAGCAGCGCCGCCTGTGGGCCGCGACCTTGGTGCTGCTGGCACCGGTGAACGTGTGGAACGTCTTCATCACCACCGATACGCCGCTGATCTATTTCAGCGTGCTTTCGGGGCTGGCCTGGATCCGCGCCGCACAGGACGACAGCCCGCGCTGGTACCTTGCCGCCGGCCTGCTGCTGGCCGGCGCCGTGCTCTCCAAGTACTTCGCCGCCATCCTCGGCTTCGCCTATCGGGTCGATGTGCTGCGCCGGCGCCGGTCGGGCGCCGTCACCGGGCTGGCCGTCGCCTATGCCTGCACCCTGCCGGCCCTGGCGCTGATGGCCTGGTGGAACAGCGCCAACTGCTGGCCGAACTACATGTTCAACTTCGTCAATCGCCACGGCGATGCCGGCTGGTCGCTGAAGACGCCGCTGTTGTACGCCGTGACGCTGATCTACGTGCTGGGCCCGCCGGTGCTGTGGCTGGCGCTGAAAAATCGCCGTCCCGCCAGCGCCGACTCTTCGCCTGGCGTGTCCCAGCCCGTGGCGCTGGGCACGCTGGCCTGGCTGCCCTTCCTGCTCTTCGCGCTGCTCTCCGGCGTCAAGCAGATCGGCTTGCACTGGCTGCTGTCCTTCGTGCCCTTCACGCTGATCTGGCTGAGCCTGCGCCTGCAGCCGGCGACGCTGCAGAAACTCGGCCTGTTTTTTGCCGGCTTCGCCACCCTGCACATTGCCGGCATCCTGGTGGTCTCGCGCCTGCCGCTGGAAACCTGGCAGAAGGCGCGTCAGTACGACGGCATCGTGCTGACCTTCGAACACCGGGGCATCGCCCGCGAGCTGGACCGCTACCGCAAGGACTGGGTGCTGGCCATGGACGGCTATTCCAACGCCGTGACCCTGGGCTACAACCTGCGCCAGTACGTAACGGTGTTCGGCGAGGCCTCCAGCCATGCCAGGCACGACGACCTGGCCACCGACTTCCGTGCCCTGGACGGCCGAAATTTCCTCATCCTGAGGAAATCCGAACCCGGCCCCGATGACTACCGCAAGTACTTTCGTCGCGTCGAGGTCGACAGCTTCGAGCTCCGCGGCGCCCGCTTCTGGCGCGTGAAGGGCGAGGGCTTCGACTACGTCGCCTATCGCGAGGGCGTTCTCACCGGGGTGCGGCGCAAGTACTATGCGCTTCCGACCTGGTTGCCGCAAAGGGCCTGCTACATGTGCGATCGCTATTTCCCGGGTGAGCCATGCCGCCGCTGATCAGCTTGCTCAGGCCCCATCAGTGGCTGAAGAACGGTTTCGTCTTCGTCGGCCTGCTGTTCGGTCACGCCTGGGGCGACCCGGTCAAGCTCGGGCAGGCGCTGGCCGCCTTTGCCGCCTTCTGCCTGCTGGCCTCGGCCGTGTATGTGATGAACGACCTGGTCGATCGCGAGCAGGATCGCCTGCATCCGAAGAAGAGGCGCCGGCCGCTGGCGGCCGGTACCGTCGGCGTCGGTGCCGCGCAGGGCCTGGCCGGCGCCTGCCTGGTCGGCGGCGGCGTGATCGCCTGGCTGTGGGCCGGCTCGGCGCCGTGGATCTTCCTTGCCTACGTGCTGCTCAACGTTGGCTACAGCTTCGGCCTCAAGCACGTGGTGATCCTCGATGTCTTCATCATTGCCGCCGGCTTCATGCTGCGCATCCTGGCCGGCACCCTCGGGCTGGGCATCCCGCCTTCGCAATGGCTGCTGCTTTGCGGCCTGATGCTGACCCTGTTCCTCGGCTTCGCCAAGCGTCGCGCCGAGCTCGATGCCCTGCAGGAGGACAGCGCCGGGCACCGCCGCGTACTCGAACACTACACGGCGCCCATGCTCGACCAGTTCATCGGCATCGCCGCCGCCGGCACGGTGATCGCCTATGCGCTCTACACCGTCAGTGCCGAAACCGTGGCATTGCACGGCACGCGCGCCCTCATCGCCACCGTTCCCTTCGTGCTCTACGGCATGCTGCGTTACCTGTGGAAGCTGCACACCCGCGGCGGCGGCGGCGATCCCGCCCAGGAGCTGTTGCGCGATCCGCACCTGCTGGCGGCGACGGCCGGCTGGCTGCTGCTGGTGCTGATCCTGCTCGGTGGCCTTAGGCTACAATGACGCAACCATGAACGCGATCGAAAAGGTCCCCAACATCAAGATCCTCGGCGATGCAGTTCCCTTCGTAGAGCGCATTCGCGAGATCATCGAGGTGATCCAGCTCTTCGAGGATTTCGAGCCGCAGGAGCTCGAGGCCTTGGCGCGCTACATGCGCGCCTATCGCGCGCCGCTGGGCGCCGAAGTGATCCGCGAGGGCGACGACGGCGACTTCATGCTGCTGATCCTCGAGGGCAGTGTCGAGATCGTCAAGAAGGATGTCCGCGGCCAGGCCCAGATCATGGGCACGGCCGGCCCGGGCAAGACGCTGGGGGAAATGTCGCTGATCGACGGCGAGCCGCGTTTTGCCAGTTGCGTCGCCCTGGAGCCGGTGACCTTTGCCGTGCTCGACCGCGAAAGCCTCTCGCGCATCCTCACCGAAGAGCCGCGCGTCGGCGTCAAGCTGATGATGGAACTGCTGATGCTGTTGAATCAGCGCCTGCGCAGCGTCAGTGCGCAGCTCATGGAGTGCATGGAAGCGCGCCGTTCGCGCATCCGCTAGAACGGCATCGGCGCCCTGGCCGCGGGGCGGAGCACGAAGACTTCCGGGTCGTCGCCGTGTTCCAGCAGCAGCTTGCGCACACGCTCCTGCCAGCACTGGCGGAATTCCGCCGCCTCGGCCGGCGTGGCGCTCCCGTCCAGACATTTCTGCATCAGGGCCGGGGTTTGCGGCGCAAATGGAATGCCTTGCAGCTCGGCGCGGATGTCGACCGCGGCGCCCGTGTCCAGGCGCGTGAAACGGATCTCGTCACCGATGTCGGCGAGGAAGTACATCAGCTTGCGCCGGTCGAAGCGCCCGGCGATGCCCTTGAATCCGGTGTCGTGGGTGGCGCCGGTGATCAGGGTGACCACGCTGGCGATCACGCCGGTGACGCCCGACAGGCGGTCGGCGCGAAAGTCGGCGCGAATCGCGCCGCGTTCCGGCAGGCTGTCCGTGTACAGCGCCAACAGTGCCCGCCGCGTCATGCCGAAGGCGGCGGCCACCGTCGGGCAGGAATGTCCGGCCAGGCGCACCGCATCGACATAGCGATACTCGATCAGTCCGCCTTCGCTGGCGCCGAGGAAGTCGGCCAGCGGATCGTGGAGCACGATGCCCGGGACGGCATCGAAGAATGACGGGGTCTTGATGGCCAGACCTACTGCTTCTTGACGAAGTCGATGACGATATTGCCCGGCTCGCGTTGCCGGTAGCCGATTTCCACGGCGGGGCCATAGCGCTGGGAGAGCTGGTCGAGCAGTGGCAGGGGGTCGTGGTCGTTTACGAAGCGCATGGTCTCGCCGGCACGCAGGGCGTCGAGGGCGCCGAAGATCGCGGCATGGCGGAAGCGCTTGGCAATGCCGCGAGCGTCGAAGGGGTAGATGGAATCGGGCGAGAGGTGGAGGTGCATGGCGAACTTCCTTTGGGTCGAGGGGAGTGTCGCCACTATGCGGCCTGGGGCTGGCCGATAAATTGATGCAAATCAGTTTAAAAACAGAAACTTAAAACCCTACTAAAAACCTTGGTTTTAGGCGTCGGCAGGGTCAGGCGTTCTTGCCCTTCTGCCAGAGCACGTCGCCGCTCCCCGCGGCCTTGTTGAGCCAGCGGGCGAGCACGAAGAGCAGATCGGAAAGCCGGTTCAGGTATTGCCGCGACGCCACGGACACAGGCTCGTCCTGGGCCAGCGCCACCACGGCGCGCTCGGCGCGACGGCAGACGGTGCGCGAGTGATGCGTCAGCGCGGCGGCGCGCATGCCGCCCGGCAGGATGAATTCCTTGAGCGGTTCCAGTTCGCCGTTGAAACGGTCGATGGCCTGTTCCAGGCGTCCGGG
>JACRIY010000067.1 GCA_016235805.1 Rhodocyclales bacterium | reverse complement strand
TCGAACGGCGATCCGCTGTTCACGCTGTCGCAGGTCGCCCTCAACGACAGCATCATGGTTTTCGCCTTCGCGCCCATTGTCGGCCTGCTGCTCGGCATCTCGGCCATCGCCGTGCCCTGGGACACGCTGGTCACCTCGGTGGTGCTCTACATCGTGATCCCGCTGGGGCTGGCGCAGTTGTGGCGCAAGGCGTTGCTGAAGAAGGGCCAGGCGCATTTCGATACCGTGATGGCGACGCTGGGGCCGTGGTCGATCTCGGCGCTGCTGGCCACACTCGTGCTGCTGTTCGCCTTCCAGGGCAAGGCCATCGTGGACAAGCCGCTGATCATCGCGCTGCTCGCCGTGCCGATCCTGATCCAGGTCTTCTTCAATTCGGCGCTGGCCTACTGGCTCAACCGCGTCGTCGGCGAAAAGCACAACGTCGCCTGTCCCTCGGCGCTGATCGGCGCCAGCAACTTCTTCGAACTCGCCGTGGCCGCCGCCATCAGCCTGTTCGGCTTCGAGTCCGGCGCGGCGCTGGCCACCGTGGTCGGCGTGCTGATCGAAGTGCCGGTGATGCTGCTGGTGGTCAAGGTGGTCAACTCCAGCAAGGGCTGGTACGAACGGAGCACGTGATGGACCTCGTGATCGTCGCCCTGCAGGGCGGCGTCGCCAGCCTCGCCTCCTACCTTGCGGCGCACGTGCTGCTGTGCCTGGTGCCGGCCTTCTTCATCGCCGGCGCGCTGTCGGCGCTGATGCCGCAGGCCGCCATCACGCGCTACCTCGGCCCCGACGCGCCGCGCTGGGTGGCCTACCCGGCCGCCGCCGGTGCCGGCAGCCTGCTCGCCGTCTGCTCCTGCACCGTGCAGCCGCTGTTCGCCGGCATCTACAGCAAGGGCGCGGGGCTGGGACCGGCCATCACCTTCCTCTTCTTCGCCCCGGCCGCCAACATCCTCGCGCTGTCCTACACCGGCGTTGCGCTCGGCGCCGAGATCGCCATCGCGCGCATCGTCCTCGCGCTCTCCTTCGGGATTGGCATCGGCATGATCATGGCAATGGTATTTCGCCGGAGCGAAGCGGCGCGCCAGGGCGATGCGCGCGCCTTCGCCGGCGATGGCCGCGTGCCGCCGCGCACGCTGCTGTTCCTCCTCACGCTGGTGGCGCTGCTGATCGCCGGCACGCTGAAGGTGGACCTGCTCACCGCGACGCTCTGGCAACAGGGCGTGGCCTGGCCCGAGGCGGTGCAGGCGCAGGCGCTGCTCGACCGCTGGGTTCCCGCCAATGAAGCCACCGGCGCCGAAGGCATCAGCCTGCAGGGCGTGCTGCTGATCGCGCTGCTCGCCGCCATCGGCGCCACCGCCTGGCGCGGCCTCGGTCTGGTCGACAACGGTCTGAACCGCCTGACCCTGCCCGCGCTGGCGCTGACCGTGCTGACGCTGGCCTTCGCCGCGCTGGGCCTGAGCGTGACGGACGCCGGACTCGCCATCAAGGTGAGTGGCCGCACGCTGGCGGTACCGCTGCTGTGCGCGGCGCTGCTGCCGCAGCTGCGCCGCTTCGAGGCCTGGGACATGCAGCAGTGGCTGTGGGAGACCTGGCGTTTCGTAAGAATGATCTTTCCGATGCTGGTGGTCGGCGTCTTCCTGGTCGGCGTCATCCGCGTCTTCATCCAGCCCGAATGGATCAGGGCGGTCGCCGGCAGCAACACCGTCGCGGCCAACCTCGCCGGCGTGGTGTTCGGCGTCTTCATGTACTTCCCGACCCTGGTCGAAGTGCCGATCGCGAAAATGTTTCTGTCGCTGGGCATGCATCCCGGCCCGTTGATCGCCTACCTGATGGCCGACCCCGAACTCTCGCTGCAAAGCATCCTCATCACCGCCGCCATCATCGGCAAGCTCAAGGCCTGGACCTATGTCGCGCTGGTGGCGCTGTTCTCCACCCTCGCCGGACTGGCCTACGGCGCCTGGGTGGACGGCACGCCGGCACTGACCCTGATCCTGGTCGTCGGCGGCTTCGTCACGACGCTGGTCGTCGCCCTCAATTTCATCGAAAACAGGAGATCATCATGCTGATCAAGATCCTCGGCACCGGCTGTGCAAAGTGCCAGCGCCTCGAACAACTCACGCGCGAGGTGGTCGCCGAACAGGGCATCGACGCGAGCTTCGAGCACGTGCGCGACATGAAGGAAATCATGGCTTACCCGATCACCACCACGCCGGCGCTGGTGATCGACGAGGAAGTCGCGGTGTTCGGCCGCATGCCGAGCAAGGACGAGATCGCCGGCTGGCTGAAACAGGCGTGATCGCCGTATCACCAGCGACCGAAGGAAGTCCCCGCGGGACGCCGACTTTTTTCAGGAGCACATCATGAGCGACACGCAACAGTTCAGCTTCACCCTCGAGCAGCAGGACGACTTCGCCTTCCTGATCCGCTTCGACAAGGACATCCCGCCCCTGCTGGCCGACGAGCCGCCGCCGCTGGGCCACGATGCCGGTCCCAATCCCTCGCGGCTGCTCGCCGCCAGCATCGCCAACTGCCTTTCGGCCAGCCTGCTGTTCGCGCTGCGCAAGTTCAAGAACAATCCCGGCCCGATCACCACGGTGGTCACCGCGCACATGGAGCGCAACGAGGAAAAGCGCCTGCGCGTCGGCCGCGTCGATGTCATGATTCAGGTCGATTCACCGGCCGACAGCCTTGAACATCTCGATCGCGTCCTCGATCAGTTCGAGGATTTCTGCGTCGTGACACAAAGCGTCCGAAGCGGCTTCCCGGTCAATGTGACCGTGCGCGACGGCAGCGGCAAGGTCATCAAGGGTTGATGGTGCGGCGACTTTTTGAAAGGATTGATATGAACAGGATTTTCGGTTTCGGCGAGACGGTGTCCGGCTACGATGTGCCGGTAATGAACGAGCGCGAGGTACGCGCCGCCGCCGGCATTCTTTTCGTGTTCGCCATGATGACCTTCGCCAACGCGTGGTTCATGGGCAATTTCCGCCCGACCAAGATCTTCGTGATCGCCTTCCTGATCGACTTCACGATCCGCCTCTTCATCAACCCGAAGTATTCGCCGAGCATGATCGTCGGCCGTTTCGCGGTCAGGAAGCAGGTGCCGGAATGGACTGGCGCGCCGCAAAAGCGCTTCGCCTGGGCGATCGGCTGGGTCCTCGCCGTGACCATGCTCTGGCTGATCGTGATCCAGAACGTGATCGGGCCGATCAACATGCTGGTCTGCGCCACCTGCCTGACGCTGATGTTCTTCGAGAGCGCCTTCGGCATCTGCATCGGCTGCAAGATCTACAACGCTCTCCCCAATCGGCAGGCGCAGCACTGCGCCGGCGGCGCCTGTGAAGTCTTCACGCCGCATGCCAGCCAGAAAGTCGGCGCTGGCGGTACGGCGATCGTGCTGCTGTTTCTTGCGCTGATCGGCCTCGTCGGCCAGCGCGGCTTTCCCGCGGCGGAGGCGGACGCGCCGGCTGCCCCGGCCGCCGCCGCCGGCGACGATCGTTGCACGCCGCCGGCTTTCGCCGTCGCCATCGGCCACGCCGAGAAGTGGAAGTTGCACAACAATTGCAAGTGAAGCGCCGCTGAGAGCCTCGGCGTGCCGTAGCGCCAGCGCCGACTATCTGCGTCCCGGGCGAAGCTTCTGCGAATCGATCAGCCGGCCAGTGCCTCCATGGGCACATGAAAGCGCCTGGCCAAGGCCTTTACCTGACGCAGGTTCGGCGCGCGCTTGCCGGATAGAATTTCCGACACCACGCTTTGCGGACCGACCTCGGGCAGGTCGGATTGTTTGAGGCCGTGCTCCTCCATCAGATAGGCCAGCAGCGTGCCCGGCGTGGCCGAGTCGGGCCAAGGATGGATGCGCTCCTCATAGTCGCGGATACGGTCGGCAACAAGCGAAACCAGGCCGAACACCGGGTGACTTTCGTTGTTGCCGAAGCGGTCGAAACATTCTTCGACGAAGGCCAGCAACTCGGCGTAATGCGCCTCGTCGCGGATCGGCGCCGCCAGCCCAAGGGCATCATTGACGGCGGTCCAGGGGGCGAGGATATCGGTGACGCTCATTTCCATTCTCCCTTGTCGTAATCGGCGTGGGTCAGCACCGCCTTGACGAATACTTGTTGCACCGAGAACAACACCACGGCGATCAGCCGGTACTTGTTGCCGCCAATGTTGAACACCATTCGGTCTCCGATCTTGTCGGCGCTGGCGAAGGTCGCACGCAGTTCCGCAAAGTTGCGGTAGCTCGCCTTCTCGACCAGCTTGCGCCAGGCCTGCAACGGAGCTTCCGCATCGGCATGCACTTGCGCGAATTCCCGCAGTAACCGATTGGATATCAATTTCATGCTGACATGGTATAGCAAAGTGCTATACACGTAAAGCCCCGGCGCACCTTGTCGCCTGCCTAATGCCCGTGGCGATGCAGTTCGTCGGGGTAGTGGGGGTGGCGGTGCGCCAGCGGTTCGTGCCAGTGCGGGTGGCGGTGTCGCGTGCCGGCGGCGACGGGGGTTTCATGCTCGTGCCGGTGGTGCTCGTCGTGGCCGTGTTCGTGGTCGTGTAGCAGAGCGGGATGGGCGTGTTCGTGTTCGTGGCGCTCTGTCAGGTGCAGCCAGGTGCCGAGCGCCATCAGCGCGCCGGCGGCGAGCAGTCGCGGCGTCAGCGCGTCGCCCATCACCACCGCCACCAGGGCGCCGAAGAAGGGCGCGATCGAGAAATAGGCGCCGGTGCGCGCGGTGCCTAGGTGGCGCAGGCCGACCACGAACAGCGCGAGGCTCACCCCGTAGGCAAACAGGCCGACCGTCATGGCGCCCGCGATGGCGGGCAGGGGTGGCAGTGCTGCGCCGAGCGACCAGGCCAGCGCCAGGTTGACCGCGCCGGCCACCGAGCCTTTCACGGCGGCGATCCAGGTCGCGTCGGTGAATGAAATCCGGCGCGTCAGGTTGTTGTCGATGCCCCACGCCAGGCAGGCGCCGAGGATGGCCAGCGTTGGCCAGGGGCCGGCGAAGCGCGCCTCGCCCGGCCAACTGAGCACGATCGCGCCGGCCGCGATGGCGGCCATGCCCAGCGCGATGCGCCGGTCGAAGTTTTCGCGGAAGGCGAACCAGGCCAGCAGCGCCGTGAACACGCCTTCCGCGTTCAGCAGCAGCGAGGCGCCGGAAGCCGGCATGCCGGCCAGGCCGAGCATCAGCAACACCGGTCCGACGATGCCGCCGGCGAGTATCGCGCCGGCAAACCAGAGCGCATCCCCCGGCGCCAGGTGCACCGCAGGTGCCCGCTTGAGCGCGCGATACAGCGTCAGCCCGAGACCCGAGCCGAGGTAGAGCAGGCCCGCCAGCAGCCAGGGGCTGACCGAGTCGAGCAGCCATTTCGCCAGCGGGGTACCCGCACCGAACAACAGCGCGGCGCCGAGCGCGGCGGCGATTCCGGGATGGCGAAGGGCGTTTTGCAGGGACATCTGCCGCGCTTTCGAGGAGCTGCGATGGACCAAGAATAAGCCGGCGGGGCGCCTGCGTCCAATGCATGCGCGTCGTTGCGGCGATCTTCGGGCGAGCACGCCGCTTGACCGCAAGCCGCATCGCGCAAATACTGCCGCCTCTGCGCCGGCACCGCCGGCCCATCCCCACCCGAGAGCACACATGACGCACATGGCACCCCGCACCACTCACGGAAGACGAAACATGCGGAAGGCGAATTGATGGCCCCCCGTCCCCGCCCCAGGGCGGGGCTACCAACCAGCTCGCTTCGCTCGACGATCTCCCGTCGCCGCGAACGGGTTCTTTCACGCTAAAAACACAACATGCGCACCGAAACCCCCCACGCCATCTACCTCAAGGACTACACCCCGCCGGCCTGGCTGATCGACACGGTCGATCTCCACGTCGCCATCCACGACGGCCATGCCGAAGTTCGCGCCCGGCTGGCCTGCCGGCGCAATCCCGTTGGCCCCGGCGGCGACCTCGTGCTGAACGGCGAGGAACTCGCGCTGCAGGAAGTCGGCGTTGGCGGTACGGCGCTTGCACCCTCGCGCTACACGCTCGGTGACGACACGCTGACCATCCGTGGCGTCGACGGCGCACCGTTGCCCGACAGCTTCATGCTGGAAACCCTGGTCCGCGTCGAGCCGGACAACAACACCCAGCTTTCCGGCCTCTACAAATCCAAGGATGGCTATTTCACGCAATGCGAGGCGCAGGGCTTCCGCCGCATTACCTTCTATCCCGACCGGCCCGACGTCATGGCGCGCTTCAGCTGCACCATCGAGGCCGACAGTGAGCGCTTCCCGCAACTTCTGTCCAATGGCAACCTGGTCGTCGCAGGCAAGGGGGAAGGTCGTCACTGGGCGCATTGGGAAGATCCCTACGCCAAGCCGGCCTACCTGTTCGCCCTGGTCGCGGCGAAGCTCGACGTGCTGGAGGACAGCTTCACCACGGCATCGGGGCGCAAGGTACGCCTCGCCGTGTATGTCGAACCCGGCAAGCTCGATCAGTGCGACCACGCCATGGCCGCGCTGAAGAAGAGCATGGCCTGGGACGAGCAGCGCTTCGGCCTTGAGATGGACCTCGACCATTACATGATCGTCGCCGTGGGCGACTTCAACATGGGGGCGATGGAGAACAAGGGCCTCAACATCTTCAACACCAAGTACGTTCTGGCGCGGCCCGACACCGCCACCGATACGGATTACCAGAACATCGACCGCGTCGTCGCCCACGAATACTTCCACAACTGGACCGGCAACCGCGTCACCTGCCGCGACTGGTTCCAGTTGTCGCTCAAGGAAGGCCTCACCGTTTATCGCGACCAGGAATTCGGCGGGGACCTGCATTCGCGCGCCGTGACGCGCATCCAGGAAGTGCGCCAGTTGCGCGTCGCCCAGTTCCCCGAGGATGCCGGCCCGATGGCGCATCCGATCCGGCCCGCGTCCTACGCCGAGATCAACAATTTCTACACGGCGACCGTGTACGAAAAGGGAGCCCAGGTGGTGCGCATGATCGAAACGCTGATCGGCCGCGACAATTTCCGCAAGGGCATGGACCTCTACTTCCAGCGCCACGACGGCCAGGCGGTGACCTGCGAGGATTTCGTCGCCGCGATGCAGGATGCATCAGGTACGGATCTCACCCAGTTCCGCCGCTGGTACGCCCGCGCCGGCACGCCGCTGCTGAAGGCGGCCGGCGCCTACGACGCGGCGGCAAAGCGCTACACGCTGACCCTGACGCAAAGCCTCGCCCACACCGCCTATGAGCGAAAACTGCAGGATGCCGGCCTGGCCATAGACGAAGGCCCGTTGCATATCCCGGTCGCCGTCGGCCTGGTGCTGCCGGATGGCAGCGATGCGCTGCCGGAACAGACGAAAGTGGTTTCGCTGACCGAAGCCACGCAGAGCTTCGTCTTCGACAACGTCGCCGCCGCGCCGGTGGCATCCCTGCTGCGCGGCTTCTCGGCGCCGGTTCATCTCGAATTCGAACAGAGCGACGCCGAGCTGGCTCACCTCATGGCCCACGACAGCGACCCCTTCAACCGCTGGGAAGCCGGGCAGCGGCTTGCGACGCGCGTCTTGCTCGCCGGCATCGCCGCGGCGGGCGCCGGCACCGGCTGGATCCCCGATGCCTACGTCGCCGCCGTCGCCCGCGTGCTCGACGACGGCCTCACCGGTGATCCGGCGCTCGCCGCCGAAGCCCTGTTGCTGCCGGCCGAACAGGTGCTGGCCGAGGAGGTGGCGGGCCGTGGCCAGCCCATCGACCCCGAGGCCATCCACGCCGCGCGGCTGGCGCTGCGTCGCCACCTCGCGGCGGTGCTGCGCGACAAATTCGAGGCCGTTTGGCAGGCGCTGGCGCCGACCGCGCCCTACGCGCCGGAAGGCGCCCAGGTCGGCCGCCGCGCCCTGCGCAACCTCTGCCTCGCCTACCTCGCCGAGAGCGAGCCGGGCCATCTCAAGGCCAGCGTCATGCCGCGCCTGCTGGCGCAACTCGACGGCGCCGGCAACATGACCGACGTCATGGCCGCGCTGGGAACGCTGGCCAACCTCGACCTGCCGGAGCGCGAAGCGGCGCTGGCCGCCTTCCATGAGAAGTGGAAAGACGAAGCGCTGGTGGTCGACAAGTGGCTGCAGGTGCAATCCACTTCGCGCCTGCCCGGCACCTCGCAGCGCGTGCGCGAGCTGATGCAGCATGCCGCTTTCGACATCAGGAATCCGAACAAGGTGTATGCGCTGGTGCGTGCCTTCTGCGGCGCCAACCCGCGCCACTTCCACGCCGCCGACGGCGAGGGCTATCGGCTCGCGGCCGACGTCACCATCGAGTTGCAGGCGATGAATCCGCAGGTCGCCTCGCGCATCGCGCGCTGCTTCGACAGCTGGCGCAAGTTCGACGCCGGCCGCCAGGCCCATGCCCGCGCCGCGCTTGAGCGCATCCGGGCCTGCCCCGGCCTGGCGCGCGACGTGGCGGAAGTGGTGGGCAACGCGCTGGGCTGATTGGGCAGGACGATCGCCGTAGCGTCAGCGCCGACTTTTGATTTCCGGCAGCAAGCCTGCCGACCAGACGAACCGGATCGGTGCGGACGAATTAGCGCTGCACCGGCAGGCTGTCCGCGATGTAATGTTCCATCTGGCCGATGACGAACTCCTGCTCGGTCAGGCGCGCCTTGACCAGGTCGCCGATCGAGATGATGCCGAGGATCTTCCCTTGTTCGTCGAGCACCGGAAGGTGGCGAAAATAGCGTTCGGTCATCAGGCGCAGGCAGGCTTCCACCGAGTGCTCGGGCTTCGCGTAGCGCACATTGGTGGTCATGACCTGGCGCAGCGGCGTGGTGGTCGGGTCGAGCTTTTTGCTGCTCACTTTCTGCAGGCAATCGCGCTCGGTGAAAATGCCGACGATCGATCCTGCATCGTCGAGCACCAGCACGGCGCCGACGTCCGCGCCGGCCATGCGTTCGATGGCGGCGAACACCATCAGGTCGGCGCTGACCGTCACCAGCGGCTTCCTGTTCTGCAGCAAGCCACGTATCGAGTTCATGCTTCCTCCGTCGTGCGGGTGGGCGGGCTTGATGGTAGTGGCAAGGCTGTCCGGTTTCAGCCGCCGGTTTGCGCCATGAAACGCAGCGGCCGGTGTTGCGGGACATTGAAATCATGACGCTCGGGCTTCTTTGCGATGGCGTCGCGGATGGCGTCGATCAGTTCTTCCTGGCAGGCGCCGTCGCGCAGCAGGGCGCGCAGGTCCATCGAGTTTTCCCGACCCAGACAGAGCACCAGGCGGCCGTCGGCAGTGACGCGGACGCGGTTGCAGGTTTCGCAAAAGTGCTGGCTGATCGGCGTGATGAAGCCGATGTTGTAGAAGCCGTCGGGCGAGCGCAGGTAGCGCGCCGGCCCACCGCCGGGGACCATTGCATCGACCAGGCCGAAGCGCTCCTGCAGGCGCAGCCGGATCGCGGCCAGGTCGGGGGTCGCGCCGGCCCGTGCCGGCGGCTGGGCCGTGCCGTTCATCGGCATCACTTCGATCAGTCGCAGCACGAAGCCGCGCGTGCCGCAGAACACGGTCATGGCATCGATTTCGTGATCGTTGACGCCGGCCAGCACCACCATGTTGATCTTGATCGGGGAGAAGCCGGCGCCGCGCGCCGTGTCGAGGCCGCGCAGCACCTTGGCCAGCGTGCCGGTGCCGGTAATGGCCCGAAAGCGCTTCGGGTCGAGCGTGTCGAGGCTTACGTTGAGCCGCCGCACGCCGGCGGCATGGAGCGCGTCGGCATGTTTCGCCAGCTGCGTGGCATTGGTGGTCAGGGACAGGTCGTCGATGCCGGGCACCGCACCGATGCGGCCGGCGATCTCGTCGATGTCGGGCCGCGTCAGCGGCTCGCCGCCGGTTAGGCGGATGCGCCGCACGCCCAGTGCGGCGAAGGCAGCCGCGACGCGCTCGATCTCGTCCGGCGTCAGCCAGCCGGCACGTGGCGTGAAGTCGTGGTGCCCCTTGGGCATGCAGTAGCTGCAGCGCAGGTCGCAGCGATCCGTGACCGAGAGCCGCAGGTAGTCGATGCGGCGGTCGAAACGGTCCGTCAAGACAGCGGGGAAGGGGGTGGGGATTCGTGCCGTCATTTTTCGTTCTCTTCGGCGCAACCCAGCCCGCTCTGGCTCGCCGGAAGGAACTCCCGCGACGGGGTGGCAGGACTGCGTTTGGTGTCGCTGCCCGCCGCCGGCTTCGCTTTGTCGATCCCGCCCGCGTTTGACCGCGCGGCCGGTTTGCGGCCCTCGGCGGTGTTTGCCGTTCCCCGCTTTTTGGGAGTCTCGCCGGTGTGTGTCGGCGCTGTCGCGCGGGCCGCATCGGCCGGGTTCTGCGCCGCAACCGGCGCGGCCAAGAGGGCGCAGATCGACGCAGCCGCCAGGACGGACCACTGGCTCTGCGATGCCGTCTTCATTGATTGCGATCCTCGATCACGTTGCGGGCGCGGACCCGCCGCCGCCGGAACCATCCGCCGGCCAGTAACGATGCCGCGAGCAATGCCGGCAGCGCCGCATATTCCAGCACGGCGACAAGTCCGCCAGCGCCGCGTATCGTGGTCAGATGCGATGCAATCACCGGAATCTCGGCAATCTCCAGTTCGGCATCGTTCAGGTACTTCATGCGCAGTACCACGAACCACCAGCCGGGCAGGGAGTGCGATTGTTCCATGTAGTGCCCGGCCTTGTGGCAGGCCGTGCAGCGACTTTCCAGCAGCCGCACCGGATAGGGTCTGGCTGCCAGTTCGGCGAGGCGTGCGGCGGCGCTGGCTGCGGCTTCCTCGCGTTCGCGGGCGTCACGGGCCTCTTCCAGCTTGCGCTCGCGCTCGAATTGCTGGTCCATGGCGCGTCGGGCGGCGGACGTCGTCCGTTGGGTGGCGGTGTCATAGGCGGAATCATCGATGTCGGCGATTGCAAGCGCGGGGATACAGGCCAAGCCGAGCAGCAGGACTCTTGCGGCGCGTCGAACGGATGGCCTCAACGTTTCGGGCTTGGCGGCACCATGGCTTGCCATCCGCCGAAGGGATCATCTTTGCTTGTCGGATCGAGGTGCGCGGACGACAAGCCGTGTGCTTCCAGGCGCTTGCGGATATCTTCCATTTCTTCGGCGCTCACCTTTCGTTCGGCGCGCTTCTGGCGCGCCATGGCCAGCGCGTGTTCGCGCCGTTCGGTTGCGCTCAATGGCCCATCGCGCAGTTCCGCGTCGTTTTCCAGTGCGGCATCGAGAATTTGCATCAGGGCCAGGTAAGGGTTGGCGGCAAGCTCCAGTTCGCCGCCAACGCGCCGGATATCCTCGACCAGGGGCGAGATCCAGCGCTGGGGATAGCGGGATATGAAGCTGCCGGCACTGATGGACGATCCGGTGTCGGCACCGGTAGCTGCGACGCGATACAGGTGCGAGATGAACTCGAGCTGAACCGACACGTGATCGGCCAGGTCGTGGAAGGAGTCGGCGCGGGAAACGCCGTTCTCGGCGTAGCACTGTTCCAGCTCCGTGACGGTACCGCCGTTGAAGCTGCCGTCAAGGTAACTCGCCGCATTGAGCTGCACCTTGCGCGGCGGTGAAAGGAACAGCTGCGCGTAGAGCACCAGCAGGTCCTCGTCATCGCCGATCCGGTCCAGTTCGCGCTGCAGGGCTTCGATCTGCGAGGCGAGGCCATAACCGATTTCGCGGTCGAGGTCGGCCAGGTCACTCGTCAGGTCACCGCCCAGGATGGCGTGGGCATGCGGCTTGGCCATCGGCGCCGTCAACGCGTTGGCCAGGCAAAGGTAGAAATCGGCCTTTGCGGTATTGAATTCGTAGTTGCGTGCGTCCATGGTCATGGTTCCCGGTCCGAAAAAACGTGGGGCGACGAAGCAGCGTCGCCCCACCCAATGAGTGGCGACTCGGGCAGGAATCGGAGGAGCGCTTCCTGCCGGACGCCTCCTCCCCTCGTTACTCCTTGGGTGCGTCGCTCAGATTGAACGCCTTTTCGCCGAACGCCCAGCCCGCCAGCACGATGCCGAAGGCCATTACGGTCAGCATCCACTCCGTGATAGACGGCGTGTAGCTGATCATCCCGGCCACCCAAGTGCCCTTGAACAGCGGCACCAGCTGGCCGCCGATCACGAACTCGTAGCGGTTGATGAACAGTCCGAGGATGATCAGCATGGCGGCCACCATCAGCGAACTGCGGCTCACCAGCAGGTAGAACGCGGCCACCAGCGCGCCGGCCTCGATCCAGAACCACGGCGTCGAGACGATGTGATCCCACACCTGCATGCCATCGGCGTTGCTCCAGAGGCCGATCACGGTCTGGTAGCCCATCACCAGGATGGTGAAGCCGAGCACGGCGGCCAGCGCCGCCGGCAGCGGACCCTGGACCAGCGCGCGAACCTTCTCCGGCATCGCCGATTCGCTGCCGTAGGTCAGGTAGGTCATCAGCAGGGCGAAGGCGCCGCCGGTGCAGGCAGCGGTCAGCAGGAAGTAGAGCGGCACCAGGGTGCCGTACCACATCGGGCGCATCGCCATGGCACCGAATGCCATGCCCAGCATGCCGCCGGCCAGGCACTCGGTAACCAGGGCGGCCAGGCCGACCTGCTTGCTGGTGTCGCTATCCCAGTCGCTGGCGTGCAGCTTCATGAACTTGAGCACGCCAAGGACGAGAAATACGGCGTAGAACACGCCCATCCAGTTCAGCGGCGAGTTCACCTGGAAATTGAGCGGTACCGCGAACAGCATGCGGAACGGGTGCCCGAGTTCCAGTGCCAGGGAAGCGAATCCGGCGACCAGGGTGATCAGCGACAAAAACACGCATCGCTTGGCGATCGGATAGAAGGCCTTGTTGCCGAATGTCAGCGCCAGGGACGCGACCAGGGTGAGGCCGGTGGATGTCAGCGCGAAGAACACGTAGTTGACCACCGGCAGCCCCCAGGTCACGCCGTCGCTGCCGCTGTTGAAAGAGGCGTGGCCGCCCGTCATCAGGTTGGCCAAGGCGAGGCCCAACCCGACGACGAGCAATGCGCCGCCGCCCATCAAGGTGGTATTCACCATGCCACCGGATTGCACTTGAGTTGTCATGTTGACTCCTTATGCCTTGTTGGTTGAACGGTTGGACGGAATCGCGCCACCGGCGGCACCGCTGCCGGTCAGGTAATACACCTGCGGCTTGTTGCCGGTGTGATCGAGCAGGCGCACGCCCTTCTTGGCCGAGATCAGCTGGTTCACCTGGCTCTTCGGGTTATCCAGGTCGCCGAAGTAGCGGGCTTTGGGCGCGCAGGTGCGCACGCAGGCCGGGACGAACTCGACCAGGGCGGGATTGCTCTCGTCCAGGTCCGGCGTACCCTTCGGTGCCTTGCTGATCTTGTGGTAGCAGAAGGTGCACTTCGAGACCACGCCGTTGGGCTGGATGCCCACGCCATGCGTCGCGTCCTGCTGCGGACCCTTGTAAGGCGGGTTCCACGACAGGTCGCCCTCACCCTTGAACACGGCCTTGATGTTGGGCTCGTGCAGCGGCTTTTCATCCGTGTAGAAGCGCACGCCGTACGGGCAGGCGATCATGCAGTACTTGCAGCCGATGCACTTGTTCCAGTCGATCAGCACCACGCCGTCTTCGGTCTTGAAGGTTGCCTTGGTCGGGCAGACATGCATGCACGAAGGTTCTTCGCAGTGCATGCAGGGCCGCGGGAACCACGACAGCGTCGGGTTGGGCTGTTTGCCTTCCTTGTAGAACAGCACATCCTGGTAGTTCTCGCCCGGCAGGCGGTTGTTTTCCATCTGGCAGGCAGTGCTGCAGGCTTGGCAGCCGGTGCACTTCTCCAGGTCGATTACCATACCCCATTTAGCCATTTTTCATTTCTCCTTATGCTTTTTCGACCGTGACCATGGCCGAGTAGAAGTTGGCCATGCCGGAAATCCGGTCGGACTGCTGCACGATCACCTGGTCGGTGTGGCTGCCGCGATCCTTGGCCCAGCGCCCCATCGCCCAGCGGCCCTGGCCGAAAGGCAGGACGACGACATCGGGACGGGTCAGTTCGCTGATGCGCGCCACGGCGAAGGTCTCGCCGGCGGAGGACTTGATCTTGACGCGATCACCGTCGCCGATGCCCTTTTTGGCCGCGTAGGACGGATGGATTTCCAGGAAGTTGTGCTTGCGCCCACCGGCCGTCGGCTGATTCAATGCGATGGCGTGGGGCAGGTTGGAGCTGCGCCCTTCGGCATGCATCGCGGTCTTCGGCGAAATGAAATGCACGTCGCCGCCGCCGGTGTATTTCGGCTCCTCCCAGTGCGGGATGTGCATCTTTTCGGCGCTGCGGCCGGGCACCTTGGCGAGGATCCAGTCCTTCTTGCCGAGCAGCTTCGACGAGGTGAACTCGAACTTGCCAGACTCGGTCTTGAGCAGGTCCTTCTTGACGTCGTCGGGCTTCATCGGAATGCTGTAGGACTTGGCAGCCTTGTCCCACATGAAGAACTCGCCGCGGATCTGGCGGAAGGCATAGGGCTTCTTGTACCAGACCCCCTCCTTCTTCCACGATTCGAAATCCTTGACGCCGTTGTCGCCGGGATCGGCCTCGAAGCCCTTGGCCATGTGGCGCAGGACGTTCTCGGTATCCTTGACCTGCTTGTAGTACTCGCCCATCGGTCCCTTGATGCGCTTGCCGATCTCGATCAGGACGTCGCCGTAGTACTTGGTGTCGTGCACCGGCTTGACCGCCGGAGTGCGCAGTTGCGCCATCGGGAAGCCCTGGAAGGGATAGGTTGGCGCATCCTGCAGGCGCTCAAGGTAGGTATGGTCGGGCAGGATCAGGTCGGCCATCCACGCCGTCTCGCCGGGGAAGGGCGAGGTGTCGATGACGTACATGGTTTTCAGCGCCTCTTCCCAGCTCTTGGTGTCCGGGCAGGACATCACCGGGTTGGTCAGATAGAACATCGCCGTGTCGAGGCTGTAGGGCTTCTTGGCGTTATGGTTCTGTCCGGCCTCCTGGATCATGGTGCCGGCCATCGCATAGCCGTCGTCGTGACCGGCCAGGTCGATGCGCGGCTTCTTGCGGTCGGGCGACTTGGCGTAGTCGTCCATGAAGTCGTCGGCGCTCACCGGCATCTTGCCGTAGGACTGCCCCTGCTGGTAACCCAAGCCACCTTCCGCGAACAGCGAGCCGACCAGTGCATTGAGCGAGTGAATCGCCATGCCGTTGTAGACCCCATTGCTGTGCGTGTGGGCGCCGCGTTCCATCAGTGCTATCGAGGGTCGCACGGTACCGAACTCGACTGCCGTGGCGATGATCTGGTCGGCGGGAATGGTGGTGACGCCTTCGGCCCATTTCGGCGTGCGATCCTTGAGTTCGAGGTTCCACCACTCGATCAGGCCCTTGGTCCACTTCTCGTTGAATGCGGCCGGATCGATCTTCTCGCCGGTCTTGAACTGGTTGACGCCGTCCTTGAAGTTGCCCACGAAATTGCGGTCCCACAATCCTTGCGTGAGCAGGACATGGGCGATCGCCAGCGCCAGCGCACCGTCAGTGCCCGGCTTGAGCAGCAGGGCGCGGTCGGCGGCGGCTGCCGTCGTGTTCATATGGACATCGACGTAGGTCACCCGCGTCTTGACCGGCTTCTCGCCGCGGATGTAGCCCCAGACCTGCAGGTTGTTGTTGTAGGGGCGGAAGGCTTCGAGGAAGTTGGCGCCGAACATCAGCAGATTGTTGGCATTCTTGTAGTCGTAGGAGTTGTACGAGCCGTTGCCGTCGGTTGCCGACTTGGCTGCCTGGGAACCGGTGGCGCAAATCGAGGCATGGCCGATGGCGACGTTGGGCGAGCCGTAGAGCTTGCCGAAGGTGCCCTGCAGGCCGGCGCAGGAGGCGCCCCAGCCGCGACCGTAGAAGACCGCGAAGCGGTGCGACTCGTTCTTTTCACGCAGCGTGTTGAGCCGGTCGGCCACGATTTGCAGCGCTTCGTCCCATTTGATCGGAACGAACTTGGGATCCTCGTCGCGTCCCTTCTTCGGGTTGGTGCGCTTCATCGGTCCCTTGAAACGATCGGGGTCATAAAGGATGTAGGTGCCGAGGTGCATCTTCGGGCAGCCCTTGCCATTGGCGATCGGGTGGTTGGTGGCACCGTAGATGGCGTGCACCTTGCCGTTGGTGGTGTAGACATCGATGCCGCAACGCGCCGGGCACTGGCCACAGATGCTCTTGTTCACCACGGTGCTGCCGGCGGCTGCCTGGGCATGCGCCTCCCTGGTTGCTGCGGGGGTCACGCTGAGCGCGGTATAGCCGGCGCCGGCTGCGCCCGCCACGCCAGACGCCTGCAAGAAGCGGCGGCGACTGACCTTGGTTTTCAGGATTTCCATCCTCTACTCCTCCTAGGGTTGTGACACATCGGAAACGACCGGGGCGCGCAGGAAACCTGCGACGCCCCGCGTCAACTGCTCTGCTTTGCTGCATGCCGGACAGGTGCCGGCAACTGCCAGCTCCGGCGTTACGGCGGGATTCGGGTAGTCGGCGCCGCAGGTGGCGCACTCGTTCTGGCGCCAGCGCTGCAACACCTCGGTGGCGGCGCTGCCACCCTCGGCGTCGAGCCGCAGCGCGCGCTCGGGGCAGACGCGCAGGCACTGGCTGCAACTGATGCAGCGCGCGGCGCTGAAGCGCAATTCGACCATGCCGGCGCTGGTGACCTGCTGCAGCGCCCCTGTCGGGCAGACGCGGGCGCAGACGCCGTGCGCGCAGCAGTCGCCCAGGCTCAGGCGCGGCATGGCGCGCGCCGGTACCGGGAGCCCGTGGCGCTGGGCGATGCGAGTCAGCGCCGAGGTTAGGCGCAGGCGTTGCAGGGGTTGCATGGTGGTGCGCAGCGTGACCGGCGTCGCATCGGCCGGGCTTTTGACCTCATCGACCGCCCTGGCGCCGGCGCCGAACAGGGAACGGAAAAAGCCGCGGCGGGCGATCGGGGTCTCCGCGCTGCGCTCGGGAATTGCCGGCAGCAGCGGCGTATTGCAAGGGCGCCAGACCAGCATCGGGATCAGGCCGATGTCGACGCCGCAGCCGAACATCAGCAGGCGCGCTTCGGTGATCGCGGCCAGCAGGTTCCTGTTGCCTTCTCCGGCCGGGCATTCCGCACACTGGCCACGGTCGAGCAGGCGGATCGGACGTTCGCCTGCCGCGTCGAACAGCGACAGCAGCCAGCCGCTGCTCAAGCCGCCGAGGCAGGGTACGCGCAGCGTGCCGGCGGGGGATTCGGCGGCCGGCACGCGCCAGCAATCGATCAGGATTTCCGGTTCTTCCGGCAGATCGACGGGCAGCGCGAAACCATCCACGTGCAGCGCGCCGGTGGGGCAGGCGGCGGCGCACTGGCCGCAGCCGATGCAGGTGTCTGCCGCGGTGGATGCCTGTTCGCGCAGGCGCGGCGCGCGTCCGTCGGTTTCGAGCAGGGCCAGCGGGCAGGCGCCGACGCACAGTGTGCAGGGATTGGCCGGAAAGCGCTGCGGCAGGCAGGTGCCGGCATCGAGCAGGACTCGCGCGCCGGGCAACATGGCACGGTGGCTGTCCCGCACATCGGCAGCGGGATCAGTAGCGGTAATGGGCGCAATCGACGCATTCATGGCGTCGCTTGCTTGCAACAAGCGGGCCATGGCCCTGCTAACTACAAGGTTTTCGAAGGCGATCAGAGGCTTGGCGGACGATCGCTTTATATCGAAAGTTTAGGGGGTGTTACGTTGCCGTAACACCAGCGCCGACTATTGCGTTGCACCATGTGTCGCTGTCGTAACCACCCGGAAATCCTTGCTGCGTGGGGATCGGCGACTGGCTATCATGGACGGATGGCGGACATTGACGACTCCCACGACAGCTTCACGCGACGACGCTGGATGCTGGCGGCAGGTGCCCTCGCGGCGGCCGCGCCGATCCGGCCGTTGCGCGCCGCGGTGCAGCGGGAGCGGGTGTTCATCGGCCTTACGCCGGTCTTCCTCGACGACCAGGTCAGCTTCCTCGAACGCTGGCGCGACTGGTTCGAGAAGCGCCTGGAGCGACCGGTGAGCTTCGTCCAGCGCGGCAACTACCGCGAGATCGTCGACCTGGTACGTCAGGGCAAGCTCGATTTCGCGTGGCTCTGCGGCTACCCCTTCGTACGCTACCGGCGCGAGTTGCGGCTGGTGGCGGCGCCACTGTGGCGCGGCCGGCCCTATTACCAGGCCTATGTCATCGTGACGGGCGATGACCGCGACAGCCGCAGCCTGTTCGACCTGCGCGGCAAGGTGTTCGCCTACTCCGATCCGGATTCCAATTCCGGCTACCTCTATCCGCAGTACCTGCTGGTCCAGGCCGGCGAGAATCCCGGCGCCTTCTTTTCGCGCTCGTTCTACACCTGGGGCCACCGCAAGGTGGTCGAGGCGGTCAGCGTCGGCCTCGCGGCGGGTGGTGCGGTGGATGGCTACATCTGGGAGGTGCTCAACGACAACGGCTCGGAGCTGACGCGCGGCACCCGGGTGATCTCCCGCTCGCCGCTTCTCGGGCATCCGCCTTTCGTCGCGCGCGGCGACATTTCGCAGGCGGAGTTCGATCGCTTTCGCCGTGCGTTGATGGGCATGGCCAGCGACAGCGAAGGCGCGACGCTTCTGGGCAGCCTGCGCCTGGACGGCTTCACCGATGCGCAGCCGGCGTTGTACGACGGCATCGCGCGCATGGTGAGTCGCGTCGCCCGTCCGTGATCCCGATGATCGACGACCTTTCGCTACGCTGGAAAATTCCGCTGCGGGTGATGGCGGCCGTGCTCGGCACGGCACTGGCGGTCACCGTGGCGATGATCGCGCGAGAACGCGACGAACTGCGCCAGAGCCTGACCAGCCACGCCATGAGCCTCGGTCGGGTAATGGCCAACACGCTGGTCGCGCCGGTACTGCACGATGACCTGTGGCGCGCCTTCGAGATACTGCAATCGGGACGGGAGCCCCATCCGACGGCGCCCGAACTGCAGGCGTCGGTGATGCTGGTGGTGGACCGCGATAGCCGGGTCTATGTCTCCAGCCGCCCGCGCGAGTTCCCGGTCGGCTTCGACCTCAGGCAAAGCAAGGGCGCTTACGCCCTGCTGCCGAAGCAGATGGAAGGAATCGGCGCGCGCGAGCAGCGGGTGTTCGAACCGGAGCACTCGCCGCTGTTCTTCGTCACCTCGCCGTTGATTGCCGACGGGGTGCCGCTGGGGCATGTCGTGCTCGGCTATTCGCAGGATGCCTTCCGCCCCCGCTTCGTCAACCTGGTGCTGAACACGGCGGTGGTCACGCTGCTGGTGCTGCTGCTGATCCTGCCGGTTTCCTGGTACGCCGCGCGCAAGACCGGCGAGCCGCTGCTGGCCCTGGCCGAGGCCATGAGCCAGGTGCCCGGCCAACTGGAGTCGGCGCGACTGGCCGACCTGCCGCAGAACCGCGATGAAATCGGCCAGCTAGGCGATGCCTTCCGCCGCATGGTGGGCGAGCTCAGGAAGAAGGAGTTGCTGGAAGACCAGATGCTGGTATCGGAACGGCTGGCGGCGGTCGGCCGCATGTCGGCCGGCATCGCGCATGAAATCAACAATCCGCTGGGCGGCATGCTGACTGCGATCAAGACCTACCAGCGCCACGGCGCAGGCGACCCGCTGGCCAACCAGACCCTGTCCCTGCTCGAACGCGGGCTGACGCAGATCCGCAACACCGTGGCGGCGCTGCTGGTCGAGACCAAGCCGCAGGATCGCTCCTTCGCCCCGGCCGACATCGACGACCTGCTGATCCTGGTCGAGGCCGAGGCCCATGCGCGTTCGGTCACCGTGGCGCGCGAGGGCGTGCTGGAGCGGCCGCTGCCGCTGCCGGCGACGTTGCTGCGGCAGATCCTGCTCAACCTGCTGCTCAATGCCATCGCCGCCGCCGACGAGGGCGGCCGGGTGCGGCTGGGGCTCAAGCTAGATCCGGGCATGCTGCGCATGACGGTCTGCAACGACGGCAAGCACATTCCCGACGAACAGCTGGCCTACCTGTTCGAACCCTTCTACAGCGGGCGCGAAAAGGGGCACGGCCTCGGGCTCTGGGTGGTGTACCAGATCGTCCAGCAACTGGGTGGCGGCCTGTCGGTCGACAGCGAGCCCGGCTGCACCACCTTCCGCGTCGAGATACCCTATGTCGAAACCTGAATCCGCCCTGCGCCTGTGCCTCATCGAGGACGACGAAATCATGGGCGAATCGCTCAGCCAACTGTTCCGACTGGAAGGATTCGCGGTCGACTGGTGCCGCTCTGCCGCCGTAGGGGCCGCGGCGCTGCGCGACCATCGCTACAGCGTGGTGGTGAGCGACATCCGGTTGCCGGACCGCGATGGGGGCGACCTGTTCCTTGAACTGCGCGAAACTTCAGTCGACCTGCCGCCCTTCCTGTTCATGACGGCCTTCGGCACCATCGACCGCGCCGTGGAACTGCTCAAGGCGGGCGCCTCCGACTACGTGACCAAGCCCTTCGATGTCGATGTCCTGGTGCACAAGGTGCGCGGCCTCGCCGCGGGCTACGGCGCGGTGAGCGACGGCGGCGATGAGTCACTGGGCGTGTCGTCGATCATGAAGCGTGTCGCTGAATCGATTCCGCGCCTCGCGCGCAACGCCTCGGCCCTGCTGATCACCGGTGAATCCGGTGTCGGCAAGGAGCACGTTGCCAAGCTCTTTCACCACCATGCGATCGGCAAGGGCGGCGAATTCGTTGCGGTGAACTGCGCCTCGATTCCCGAATCGCTGATGGAGGCGGAACTCTTCGGGCATGAGCGCGGCGCCTTCACCGGCGCGGTCAAGGCCAAGCGCGGCTATTTCGAACAGGCGCACCAGGGCACGCTGTTCCTCGACGAGATCGGCGAAATGCCGCTGTCGATGCAGGCCAAGATGCTGCGCGTGCTGCAGGACCGGAAGCTGACCCGGCTCGGCGGCGAAAAGGCCATCACCTCGGAATTCCGCCTGGTCTGCGCCACCCATCGCGACCTCAAGGCCATGGTCGAAGCCGGTCAGTTTCGCGAGGACCTGTACTACCGCATCCACGTCATCCACCTGCGCATTCCGCCCCTGCGCGAGCGTCCGGAAGACATTCGCTGGTTCGTGCGGCATTTCGTCGAGGAATTCAACCGGACCCATGCCGATGAGCAACGTCGCCTCGATCCGCGCACCGAACAGGCGCTGCTCAGTTATCCGTGGCCGGGCAACGTGCGCGAGCTCAAGCATGCGGTCGAGCGCGCCTGCATCCTCTCCGGCGGTCCGCTGCTCGGCGCCGAGGCCTTCTTCGGCGGCAGCCTCGATGGCGAGGTCGCGGCCCAGGCGTCGGCGTCGGAGTCGCTCACCGAATACCTCATGGCCTGCGAGCGCGACTATCTGTCGCTGATCCTGGAGCGCCATGGCGGCCACATGACCAATGCCGCCGAGGCGCTGGGCATCACGCGCAAGACGCTGTGGGAAAAATTGCGCCGGCTCGGCATCAAGGCGAAGGGCGAGCCGTAGGACGTTTGCATCGCCATCCGACTTGACACATCGCCGCCGCGAAGGCTAAATCCGGGCCTCGGTCGGCAACGACTTCAAACAATGCAGGAGATCATCATGGCACCACCCCCGCTGGCCTCGCGCGAGGCGGTACGCGAGCAGCGCTTCGGCGAGCTCTGGAACAACGACCTGAACGATGCCTTTGCCGACATCGCACGCTATTACGACCGCGCCAACGAGATCGCCGCGCTGGGCCTCTGGAGCACCTTCCTCAAGCGCTTCATGCAGACGGTGGATATCAAGCCGCATCAAAAAGTGCTCGACGTCTGTGCCGGCACCAACGCCATCGGCTGCGCCCTGCTCAAACGCGAGCCGACGCTGGACGTGCAAGCGATGGACCGCAGCGCCGAGATGCAGGCCGTCGGCCAGGAAAACGCCAGGGCGCTCGGCTTCACGATCAAGAGCGCCATCGGCGACGTGCATGTGCTGCCCTTCCCGGACAACCATTTCGATGTCGTCACGCTGCAGTTCGCCTCTCGCCACCTGCGCGTGCGCGAGGTGTTCAGCGAGATCCTGCGCGTGCTGAAGCCGGGCGGCCACTTCCACCATTCGGACATGCTGCGCCCGCGCAATCCGATCGTGAAGAACCTCTACTACGCCTACCTCAAGACCTGCCTCAACTTCACCAGCCTGATCGTCGGCAGCAGCCCGGCGGCAACCCGGTTCAAGCAGTATTTCATCGACGCGCTGGACTTGTTCTACTCGGCCGAGGAGTTGTCGATCGTGCTGCGCGAACTGGGTTACGTGCAGGTCAGCGTGGATACGGTGTTCCACGGCATGATCGGCTTCCACCGCGCGGTGAAGCCGGGCGCAGCCTGAAACCGACAAATATCGTGCGGGGTGGTATTCTTTTTGCCTGCATTGACGTTAATCAAGGGCGGGATGCGTTTCTTTGGCATGCTCCGCGCCCGGAAGTCATCCCAAACATTAATCGGAGTAGACCCATGAAAAACAAGACTGCCCTGCTGCTGACTGGTTCGCTGTTCCTCGCCTTGGCTATGGCCCCCGTGCATGCGGCGGTCGATGCCGCTGCCGCGCAAGCGCTGGCCAAGAAGAACGACTGCTTCAAGTGCCACGCCCCGGACAAGACCAAGAAGGGCCCGTCGCTGAAGAAGATCGCTGCCAAGTACAAGGAAAAGAAGCTCACCGAAAAAGATGCCATCAAGCAGATGCTCGACGGCAAGAAGGTCAAGCTCGAAGATGGCACCGAGGAAGACCACAAGATCATCGATACCAAGGATCCGAAAGAGCTGAGCAACATTGCGCAGTGGATTCTTTCGCACTGATCTGATCCCACCCGCCGGGGCCTGATTGCCAGGCCCCGGTTGTTTTTATGTCCCCGCAGGACGCGGGGACGGTATCCCCTGGCGGGATTCCCGGCCCGGTCGTTCGCGGCTGAACCGGGCAGAAAATACGAGTAGCGGAGAACGGGAATCATGCCTACCAGCAAGCTTGCAACATGGATAGTGACGGCCGCGGTCTATGTCGCAGCCTCCTTGGGAGGCGGGCTGGTTTCTGCCGTGGCGGCGCCTGCAGGTACGCAGAAGCTCGACAATGCCACCTGCCAGACTTGCCACGACGGCAAGAAGCCGAAGCTGGAAATGCTCGGCAGCAACGGCGAAAAGCGCCCTGTGCAGTCCGTCCTGCCCGACAAGTATGCCAAGAGCGTTCATGCCAAGATGGAGTGCGTCGCCTGCCACAAGGAAATCGTGGACAGCGTCACGCCGCACAAGAAGGCCGAAGGCGTCGCCAAGGCTGAATGCGCGCAGTGCCACGTCGACCTGTGGGATGCGATCAAGAAGGACAACAAGGGCGCCGAGCGCCCGCGCATGGGCATCGTCGCCGACAACGTCGCCGCCTACAGGAAGTCCTTCCATGCCAAGCCGGACAAGGATGATCCCACCAAGCAGATGGCGATCTGCAGCGATTGCCACAACGTGCATACCTTCGACGTGCCGCCGCGCGGCACCCAGGAGCGCAAGGAATGGCACCTCACGGTGCCCAACGTCTGTGGCGACAAGTGCCATACCGACCACCTCGAAGAATGGTCGGAGTCGATCCACGGCAAGGAAGCCATCGACAAGAAGAACCTGAAGACGGCGGTTTGCTCGGATTGCCACACCACCCACGACATCATCGGCAGTTCAACCGACAAGGCCAAGCTGTCGATCACCGCCAGTTGCGGCGATTGCCACCAGCCCGAACTGAAATCCTACAAGGCGTCCTACCACGGCCAGGTCAACACCCTGGGCTACACCTACACGGCGAAATGCTTCGACTGCCACGGCAGCCACGGCATCCAGCCGTCGAAGGATGCGAAGTCGAAGATGCACGAAAAAAACCGGCTCAAGACCTGCCAGAAGTGCCACAGCGGCAAGGAGGGCAAGCCGCCGCTGGCGACGGCCGGCTTCATCAGCTTCAGTCCGCATGGCACCAGCGACAACTTCGCCAAATACCCGGAAATCTGGATCACCACCAAGTTCATGGAAGCGCTGCTGATAGGCGTGTTCCTGTTCTTCTGGGCGCATTCCATCCTCTGGTGGCATCGCGAGTACAAGGACCGCAAGGAGGGCAAGGGCAACTTCCGCGTCCGCACGCGTGACATCCCGGTCGAACAACTGCCATTCCCCGAGCGCCGGATGGATCCGCCGAACACGCATGTGCGGCGCTTCGGACCGATGTGGCGCCTGGCGCATCTGTGCTTCGCGCTCAGCGTGATGACTCTGGTGCTAACCGGCATGGCAGCTTTCTATCCCGATACCGGCTGGGCCAAGGCGGTAATGGCGGCCTTCAACGGGCCGCAGATGGCGGGCCTGGTGCATCGGGTCGCCGCCTTCACCATGCTCGGCATCTTCTTCATCCACCTCATCGCGGTGTCGATCAACATCCTGCGCAAGTGGAAGGACTTCAAGGTCTTTGGCCCGGATTCCTTCGTGCCGAACTGGAAGGACATGCACGACATGATCGGCATGTTCAAGTGGTTCCTCGGCAAGGGGCCGCGGCCGGCCATCGAACGCTGGTCCTACTGGGAGAAGTTCGACTACTGGGCGGTGTTCTGGGGTATGGCAATCATCGGCGGCAGCGGCATGGCGCTGGCATTCCCGCACGTCGTGGCACAGTACCTGCCGGGCTGGATCTTCAACATCGCCATGGTGGTGCACGGCGAGGAAGCCTTCCTCGCGGCGGTCTTCCTGTTCACCGTGCATTTCTTCAACAACCACTTCCGCCCCGACAAATTGCCGCCGCCGGATGTGGTGATGTTCACCGGCACCCAGTCGCTCGACGAGTTCCGTCACGAACACCGTGCGCAGTACGACCGCCTGGTGGCGTCGGGTGAACTCGAGAAGTATCTGGTCGAAGCGCCGTCGGCACCCTTCAAGCTGGGTTCGCGCATCCTGGGCCTGGTGTTGATCGCATGCGGCCTGGCCTTGCTCACCATGATCGCCATCGGCTTCTTCGGTGGTGGCCACCGCTGATCGAATCCGGCCGGGGGCTCGCTGCTTCCGGCCGGTGGCTGATCTCGCCAGCGGAGTTTTTCCGCGCTACTGCGGTCGCTAGATGCCAGTTTGCGGGGGACACGACCCCGCGTCTATTTCCTCAGCAACTGGTAGCCGGCGCCGCGCACCGTCTGGATCGGCGAACGGCCGTCACCCAGTTTGCCCAGTTTCTTCCTCAGGTTTCCGATATGCATGTCGATGCTGCGATCCCCGGGCATCAGTTCGCGGCCGAGCACCTTGCGCGCGAGGAGCGACTTGTCCATCGCGCGCCCCGGATTGTTGTGCAGGCGTTCCAGCAGGTCGAATTCGGTACTGGTCAGGGGCAGTGCCTTCCCGCGCCAGGTAGCCTTGCGTTCGCCCGGGGAAATTACCAGGCTGCCGATGGCGTTCTTGCGCAGGTTCTCTGCCGCAACCGCATGCCTTGAGCGGCGCAGGATCGATCTCAGGCGCGCCGTCAGTTCGCGCAGGTTGCACGATTTCGGGAGATAGTCGTCGGCCCCCAGTTCGATGCCGACGATGCGGTCGACGTCGTCGTTGCGCGCGCTCAGTATCACCACCGGCAGTTCTCCCTGGCGACGGATGCGGCGCAGAGCTTCAATGCAGCCCAGTCCGGGCAGCATGTCGTCGAGGATCACGAGGTCGCAACCGTCCTCTGCCACCAGGCGCAAGGCAGTTTCACAGTCGGCCGCCACGATGCTGTCGAATCCCTGCTCCCGCAGGTAGTCGCCCAGCACCCGGCAGCGCACCGGGTCATGGTCGACCAGCAACAGTCGGGGGACTTGCTCCATCGGGAAACTCCGGGTGGGCGGCAATCAAACGCGAGCCGAGTGGGCTTGCGTGGAATGTTGCATTTTTGACACTTACTAAATCTTACAATAATTGAATCCTGCATGCTTGAACTAAATGTCCCTCGCTCCCTGTCCTTGGAGTTCTCATTTCTGAGACTCCGAATCTGCTTTGGGTGATGAGAACAAAATACCAAAAAACCAATAGTTAACTGCAAATATTTCGGGTGACTTCTTCGGTGTTTTTAAGTGCGTTCTTCAAAGTGCCAGTTGGTCGGGCGGGGGAATTACCGGCGTCACTGTCCGCAGCGCGCAGATTCTTTATTGTAAAGATAGTAAAGCCGTGTATTGGGGCGTTTTTTGGTGTCTTGACCTTGCTGCGCGGACAGCGCATCCTCGCGACCTCAACGAAGCGTGCCGCGCCGCCGCGGAACGTGCAATGCAAATGGCATGGCTGGCGAAAATGCGCCGGCGAGGCTTGTTCAAGGGGATATCCAGATGCGAATCGCGCGACACTTGCTTACAATTTTTGCCTTGGCCGGCACCCTGGCCGCCATGCCGCCGGCATTCGCGGCGCCCGAGGCGACCAAGGCGGCGCCGGTGAGAAACCTCGCCGCCGACCCCAATGCCAAGGACCTGATCCTCAAGGGCGACGCCAAGTGCACAGGCTGTCACGATGAGGCCGACGAGCCGAGCGGCAGCGCGACGATGCTTGAATTGAACCCAGGCGTTCTTTCCATCGGCAAGACCCGCCATGGCGTCACCGCTGACAAGCGCACGCCGACCTGTGTCGATTGCCACGGCGAAAGCGAAAAGCACGTGCAGCACAAGGGCAGCGACAAGCCGCCCCAGGTCGATCGCAGCTTTCGCAAGAAATCCACGACTACCGCTGAGGCGCGCAATGGTGCCTGCCTCACCTGCCACCAGGGCGGCAACCGCATGACCTGGCAGTCGAGCACCCACGCGACGCGCGACATCGTCTGCAGCAATTGCCACCAGGTCCACGCCCGCAAGGACAAGGTCAAGGACAAGACCGCGCAGACCGAGGTTTGCTACACCTGCCACAAGGAACAGCGCGCCCAGATGAGCAGGCCGTCGCACCACCCGGTACCGGAAGGCAAGATGGCCTGTTCGTCCTGCCACAACGTGCACGGCGACAACCCGAAGCAACTTGCCAAGGCCACGACCAACGAGACCTGCTTCACCTGCCACATGGAAAAGCGCGGCCCCTTCGTGCATAACCACCAGCCGGTTACCGAGGACTGCGGCATTTGCCACCAGCCCCACGGCACCACCGTCGCCAACCTGCTGAAGACGCGCGCACCCTTCCTTTGCCAGGAATGCCACAACATGACGGGCCATCCGGGCCAGAGCTTCGGCCTGCCCATCGTTCCGTTCGCCAGCGGCACCTCGACCGGGCAGGGCACGGTCGGCCGCGGCTGCGTGAACTGCCATACCAACATCCACGGCAGCAACAGCACGCAGAACAGCGCGACTGCCGGGCGCTTCCGTCGCTGATCGAAAGGGGAAGAGAACAATGAAAACGACGCAACATGTCTTCAGGCTGACCGCGCTTTCGACGGCCCTGATGGCGGTCTTCGGCACCGCGCTGGCGGATGACGCCCAGATCAACCAGATGATCAAGCCCGACAGCAGCGTGTCGGTAGGACTCGGCAACTGGTCCGGCCCCCGCGACCAGCAGGGCATCTACGACGGCATGCGCAAGGGCCGCGCCTACGGCTTGTTCGATGCCGACGTGGTGATGCGCGACGACGTCACCGGCACCTGGTGGACACTGAAGGCGAACAACCTGGGGCTGGAAAACCGCGACCTCAAGGTCGAATACCTGCGCCAGGGCGACATCGGCGCCAGCTTCGAGTACAGCCGCACTCTGCGCGAGGATCCGCTGACCTTTACCACCCGCCTGCAGGGCATCGGCACCACGGCCAACGTGATCAACATCGTGCCCGCCAATCCCGGACCGCTGCAGACGGTGAAAATGAGCACCGAGCGCGACCTGGTAGGCCTCGGCTTCTACAAAAGCTTGACGCCTGATCTGAACCTGAACGTCAGTTTCAAGAACGAGGACAAGAAGGGCACTCGCAACTGGAGCCGCGGCTCGGCGGTGGAATTCCTCGCGGAGCCGATCGACAGCGTCACGCGCCAGCTGGAAGTGACCCTGAACTACAACACCAAGGCATTCCAGTTGTCCGGCGGCTATTACGGTAGCTGGTACGACAACAGCCACTCGATGGTGACGGCCATCACGTCGGGCGCAGCGGTGACGGTCGCCAACACGACCTACCTCTCGCTGCCGCTCGACAACCAGGCCCACAAGCTGTTCCTCAACGGCGGCTACAACTTCACACCGAGCACGCGCGGAACCTTCAAGGTCGAGTACACCCACGCCACCCAGAGCCAGCACCTGCCGATGAAGGACGTGCCGACGCTGTCTTTCGCCGGATCGCCGGAAACCCTGAGCGGCGCGATCAATACCACGCTGGTTCAGTTCGGATTGACTTCGCGGCCGATCAGCGAACTCTCGCTGGTCGCCAACCTGCGGTACCACAACATGGACGATGCCACTCCGGTCAATCGTTTTGTTCAGGGCGGCGCCGGAACCTGTATCACTCCGCCCGGGGCGAACCAGTGTACCGACAATACTCCGCTGTCCTACAAGACCCTGACCGCCAAGCTGGAGGGTACCTATCGCCTGCCCGACGGTTACAGCGTCACCGCGGGGGTCGAGGACGTCAAGCAGGACCGTACCGTACCGGTGTCGAATGCGCTGGGTGCTGGCGGGCTCGACAACCAGCGTGTCGTGCCCTGGCGCGCACGCCTGGACGAAACCACGCTGCGCCTGGAACTGCGCCGTTCGCTCTCGGATACTGTCAATGGCTCCCTGTCCTACCTGACCGGTGACAGGAAGGGATCGACCTACGTATTGGCAGGGACCGGCCCGGGGGGAGTCGAGCCCGACCTCGCCAATCCGATCAACATCGCCGACCGCCAGCGCGACAAGGTGCGCATGGCGATCGACTGGTCGCCCATCGAAGCCCTTTCGATCCAGGCCAACGTCGCCCATGCCAAGGACATCTATCCGGACAACGGCCGCGGCTTCGGCCTGAAGTCCGGCATCGCCCACTTGTACGGCATTGATGCCACCTACAAGCTGAGCGACAACTGGCGCGCCAATGCCTGGTATTCGTATGACCACAACAAGGCAAGCCAGTTGAACAATCGCGCCGCGGCGGGCCCTTCGATCAAGAACAGCAACCTCGAGGATGCCGGCAAATCGCTCGGCATCGGCGTGCGCGGTGACCTGACCAGCGATATCGCGTTTGGTGCCGACCTGCAGCGGATCCGCAACAACAGCCGCTACAACCAGGCGCTGACGGCGGCGCAGACGGCGAACATGTCTGCCAACATGCCGGACATCGAGAATGCGCTGACCAAGCTGAGCCTGTTCGCCAACTACGTGATGGACAAGAACACCGAACTGCGCTTCGACTTCATCCACGAGCGCTGGAAGACCAACGACTGGACCTGGCAGTTCGCCGGCGGCGGACCGTTCGTCTTCGGTACGGCGACCGATGGCACCACCGTTACCAGCAACCAGAATCAGTCGTCCAATTTCCTTGGAGCCCGCTACATCTACAAGTTCCAGTAATTTGGCTTAGCAGAATCCGGGCTGGACCCGACGCAAAAGAGGCGGAACCTGCAGTAACGGGTTCCGCCTCTTTCTTTTGTATTTTCAGCCGGAAGTGCGAGTCGAATCGGGATGTCGCCCCACCCGCTGCCGTTCCGCCAGCGCCGACTTCTGCGGACGAATACCCTTGCCCGAGGTTCGGCGGGGAAACCGGCCCTCAGTTGGCGTCGTAGTAATACGCCTTGCTCGGCACCTTCGCTGCGATCTTTTCCTTCATCGTGTCCAGCGACTGCGGCACCTTGTCCCACCAGAGGGCGCGCCCTTTCTGCTGCTCGGCCTTTTCCTCGGGATGCTTCTGCATCCATTCGCGCATGAACTTGGTGTGCTCGGATTCATAGAGTGCCATCAGTTTTCCTTTCTGGGTTTTACATCGACATAACGGGTGATGCGCACCACTTCCGGCACGCGCCGGAGCGAGCGCAGGATGCGGGCGAGGTGGATTCGATCGGTGACCTGCAGGGTGAAGAACAAGGTGGTGGCTTCGCCGCTGTCGTCGTCCATGCTGATATTGACGATATTGGAGCCGGCTTCGGCCATGCCGGCGGCGATCCGGGCGAGCACGCCGCGCACGTTCTTGGCGATGACGCGAATGCTCGCTTCGAACATGCCCTTGATGTCCGGCTCCCATTCGACGTCCACCCAGTTGCCGCGCTCGCTGCGCAGCTTGGCGATCGCCGTGCAGTCGTGGGTATGCACCACCAGGCCCTGCCCCTTGCGGATCAGGCCGACGATCGGGTCGCCGGGGATGGGGCGGCAGCAGTTGCCGAGCTTGACCGCCACGCCTTCCGGACCGTGGATCAGGATCGCCTGCTTGCCGCGTCCCTCGGCGCCGGCGTTCGCCGCGCTGGTGTCGACGCCTTCGGCCAGGCGCCGCGCGACGATGGCCGGCAGGCGCTTGCCCAGCCCGATCTCGGCCAGCACGGCCTTCTGCGAACGGGCGCCCGAGGCGCGCTTGAAGCGATCCCAGGCCTGCGCCGGCAGTTTGGCCAGCGCCAGGCCGAGGTCGCGCAGGGCGTGCGACAGCAGGCGTTCTCCCAGGGCGGCGGATTCCTCGGCCTGCTTGGTGTTGAGGAAGTGGCGGATCTTGGAGCGCGCCCGCGCGCTCTTGACGTAGCCCAGCCAGGCCGGATTGGGCGCGGCGTTGGGCGCGGTGACGATCTCGACGCGGTCGCCGTTGCGCAGTTCGGTGCGCAGCGGCATGGTTTCGAAATTGATGCGGCAGGCGACGCAGCGGTCGCCGATGTCGGTATGCACAGCGTAGGCCAGGTCGACCGGGGTCGAGCCGCGCGGCAGGGCGAAGATCTTGCCGCGGGGGCTGAACACATAGACTTCGCTGGGGAACAGGTCTACCTTGACGTGTTCGAGGAATTCCGAGGAGTCGCCGCTGGTCGATTGCAGTTCGACCAGCGACTGCAGCCACTTGTGGGTCTTCTTCTGCAACTGGTCGAGCGCCGTTTCGTCCTTGTACAGCCAGTGCGAGGCGACGCCGGATTCGGCGACATGGTGCATGTCGGCATCGCGGATCTGGATTTCCACCGGGGTGCCGAAAGGCCCGATCAGCGTGGTGTGCAGGGACTGGTAGCCGTTCGCCTTGGGGATCGCGATGTAGTCCTTGAACTTCCCCGGCACCGGCTGGTACAGCGCATGCAAGGCGCCCAGAGCGAGGTAGCAGGTGGGGCGATCCTTGACGATGATGCGAAAGCCGTAGATGTCCAGCACCTGCGAGAAGGAAAGTCGCTTGTCGCGCATCTTGCGGTAGATGCCGTACAGGTGCTTTTCCCGACCCATGACGTCGGCGTCGATGCCGGCGGCCGGCAGCGCCTGGCGAATGGCGTCGAGGATACGGCCAACCACTTCGCGGCGGTTGCCGCGCGCGCCCTTAACCGCCTTGGCCAGCACCCGGTAGCGCAGCGGATGGGCATGGCGGAAGGCCAGCTCCTGCAGTTCGCGATACAGCGCGTTGAGGCCGAGCCGGTTGGCGATCGGGGCGTAGATATCGAGGGTTTCGCGTGCGATGCGGCGCCGCTTCTCGGGCCGCATGGCGTCCAGCGTCTGCATGTTGTGCAGGCGGTCGGCCAGCTTGATCAGGATCACGCGCACGTCGCGTGCCATCGCCAGCAGCATCTTGCGGAAGTTTTCCGCCTGGGCTTCTTCGAAGCTCTGGTGTTCGATGCGGTCGAGCTTGGAGACGCCGTCGACCAGTTCTGCGGCGACATTGCCGAAGCGCTCGGCGATCTGCTCCTTGGTGATCGATGTGTCTTCCATCACATCGTGCAACAGCGCCGCCATCAGCGCATGCGGGTCGAGGTGCCATCCCGCGAGGGTTTCCGCCACGGCCAGCGGATGCGTGATGTAGGGGCCGCCGCTGACGCGCATCTGGCCGCGATGCGCCGCATCGGAAAAGACATAGGCGGCGCCGACGCGGGCGATGTCTTCAGGCTTGAGGTAGGTGGCGAGCCGGCTGTTGAAGCGCTCCAGATCCTCGGCCAGGTCGACCGGAGGATGCATGTCCGCCGAAATCAGCGGCGGTTCGTCGAGCGCCCCCGGCACCACGCCGGGGTCCATCAGGGGCGAAACGGGATGTGGCCGGAGTGGAACCTGCGCCGCCGTCACGATTCACCCCGTTCGCATGTTGCTCAGGTGTTGCTGCGGGTCAGGATTTCGACGCCGACCTTGCCGGCGGCGATCTCGCGCAGGGCGATCACGGTCGGCTTGTCGCGGCCCGGATCGACCTGGGGCGTGTTGCCCAGCGTCAATTGGCGCGCGCGGTAGGTTGCCGCCAGGGTCAGCTGGAAACGGTTGGGAATGAGTTTGATGCAATCGTCGATGGTGACACGGGCCATGGTTTCAGTCCTGTTCTAAAAAGCGGAATACGTCGGGGAGACGTGCGCGCTGACGCGGGAAGCGCAGACGCGAAGCGCACACGGCGGCTTTGAGTTCGCCGAGCGCAATATCCAAGTCATTGTTGATTATAACAAAATCGAACTCGGCTACGTGACGCATTTCGCCCAGGGCGCCGGCCACGCGGCGCGCTATGACGTCTTCACTATCGGCGCCGCGGCCGCGCAAGCGGCGCTCCAGTTCGGCGATTGACGGCGGCAGGATGAATATGCTGACGGCTTCGGGAAACTGGCGGCGCATCTGCTGCGCGCCCTGCCAGTCGATCTCCAGCATCATGTCGCAGCCTTCCTTCATGCGCTGTTCGAGCCAGGTGCGCGAGGTGCCGTAGAAGTTGTCGTGCACTTCCGCCCATTCGGCGAACTCGCCGCGCTCGCGCATGCCGAGGAAGCGCTGCACGTCGATGAAGTTGTACTCGCGGCCGTCCTGCTCGCCCGGGCGCGGTGCGCGGGTGGTGAAGGAGACCGAGTGCCGTACCTGAGGATCGTCCTGCAGCAGGCGTCCCACCAGCGTGGTCTTGCCGGCGCCGGAGGGCGCCGAGACGATGAAAAGTGTTCCGGAAATCATGGATGGCGGTGCTTGAGATGGGTCAAGGTTGCAAGGGAAATCGATGCATTAGTATACGCGGCCCATGCGCAATTCCGACCTTCCACTTCCGATTCGAGGCCGCCCCGTCATGCTGCTGGCGCTTGGCCTGCTGGCCATGGCGCTGCATCTGGTGGCAGGCAGCGCCATGGCGCGTGCCGCGGCGGCGCAGGGCGGCAAGGGCGGCTTTGTCACCGAACTGTGCACCAGCCACGGCGTGGTCAGGCTGGACCTCGGGCAATCCGGCGGCAAGTCGCCGGCCGGCGAGTTCCACGATTGCTGCACGCTGTGCGCGGCCGGTGCTCCGCTGCTGGCAGCGGGCCACGGCTCCGCCGTGGCGCCAGCGCCGACTTTTCACGCCACGCAGGATTGGCGCCGGTTTGCGCCGCGCCTGCCGGCTCCGCTGGCATTCCACGCCCCGCGCGGTCCGCCGGGTACGGCCTGAATCCCGCATCGCCCCGTCGTCCGCGCCGCGTCACAATCGCGTCGCGCGCAAACCGATCCGCACCCTGGTGCGGAACAAAATCCATCGCAAGGAGTCGCCATGAATCGCATCGTCCGTTCCACCGTCCTGTCCGCCCTGCTCTCCGCCGCTTTCGTCCTGCCCGCCCAGGCGCAGGTCACCGTCAAGGATCCCTGGGTGCGCGCCACCGTGTCCCAGCAGAAGGCCACTGGCGCCTTCATGCAAATCACCTCGGTGCAGGACGCGCGCCTGATCGAGGCCAAATCGCCGGTCGCCGGCGTCGTCGAAGTGCACGAGATGAAGATGGAAAAGGACGTCATGAAGATGCGCGCCCTTTCCGAAGGCCTGGCCCTGCCCGCCGGCAAGAGCGTCGAACTCAAGCCGGGCGGCTACCATGTAATGCTGATGGACCTCAAGCAGCAGGTGAAGGAGGGCGACGTCGTTCCGCTGACCCTGGTCGTCGAAGACAAGGACAAGAAGCGTTCCACCATCGAAGTCAAGGCGCCGGCCAAACCCCTTGCCAGCGCGGCCACGGCGCCGGAAAAGATGGACCACCAGCACAAGCATTGAGTCGCGCCGCCACGGATCGGCTTCGTCGCCGATCCGGCCCGCGCGCCGTGATCCGGATCACTCTGGCTCGATATCCGAATCGCAGCCGATGCCGGCCGCGATCCAGCGCGCGAAGCGTCGGCCGGCCACCCCTTCCCAGCGTGCGGGCAGCCAGCGCAGGAACGCCGCCGGTCGGTCGACCATGCCGCAACCATAGCGCCGGTCGCCGTCCCGCCAGGTCAGGGCAGGACAGGTGCCGTGCCGATGCCCGAGTAGGACGCGGCTGACCGGGCAGGGCACCGCGCAGCAGCAGACGCCGCAGCCGTTGCAGGCGGCGCCAAGCGGTGGCTTCGCCGGCGCTGCGGCATGGATGGCGATGAAAGTTGGGCTGGTCGCCATGGGGACGGGAAATCGCCGTGTCGCCAGCGCCGACTTTCCAGGCGCGACGTCGGGCGCCGGCGCCTATTCCAGGTTCTGCACCTGCTCGCGCATCTGCTCGACCAGCAGCTTGAGGTCGAGCGCGATGGCGGTGACTTCGGCCGAGACCGACTTGGACGACAGCGTATTGGCCTCGCGGTTGAGTTCCTGCATCAGGAAATCCAGCCGCTTGCCGACTGCGCCGCCCTTCTTCAGTACCCGGTCGAGTTCGTCGAGGTGGGTCACCAGGCGCGCGATTTCCTCGGCGACGTCGATCTTGGCGGCGAAGACGCCGACTTCCTGGCGGATGCGTTCCTCGTCGAGGTTGGCCACGGCCTCGCGCAGCTTGGTCGCCAGGCGCTCGCGGTAGGCGGCCAGCGCGGCCGGCAGCAGGGGTTCGGCGGCGGCCACGCGCTCGCGCATGCGCGCCGCGCGGTCTTTCAACACGTCGGCCAGCTTGGCACCCTCGCGTTCGCGCGAGGCGACGAATTCGTCGAGCAGGGTGGCGAACAGTTCCTGCGCCGCCGCCTGCAACTGCTCGCCGCTCAGCGAGTCGTCGGCGAGCACGCCGGGCCAGCGCAGCACTTCCGCCACCGACAGCGGCGCAGCTTGCGGCAGGACCTTGCGCACCGCGTCATTGAGGCTGCCCAGTTCCGCCAGCAGCGCGGCATCGGGCAGGCGCTGGCGGGTGGCATGCCCCTGAGCCGGCTGTGCCTGCAGATAGCCGCGGCATTCGATCTTGCCGCGCGCGATGCGCTCGGTGATCTTTTCGCGCAGCGGCATCTCCAGGAAGCGCAGGTCCTCGCTCAGGCGAAAGCCGATATCGAGGTAGCGCGAATTGACGCTCTTGATTTCGAGGTTGATTACCGCGGTGCCCAGGTCGCGGCTGGCGGCGGCATAGCCGGTCATGCTGTGGATCATTGTGGGGGGTCTCCGTTCCGGAGCCGGTTCGCGGCGCCAAAAGCAGTTGTTTACAGCGAGGGGGCGAACAAGGAAAATTGGGGCAGTATATCAACGCGCTTCTAGCCCATCGTGGTCTCGCAGAACAATCACTCGCTTCCTCCCGGCTGCCAACTGGAAGGCTATCGCATCGAGCGGCAGCTTTCGGTCGGCGGCTTCTCCATCGTCTATCTGGCCCACGATGCCGAGGGCACGCCGGTGGCGATCAAGGAATACCTGCCCAATGCGCTGGCCTTGCGTGGCGAAGGCCAGTTGGCTCCCGTCATCCCGCCGGAATACCAGGCGGAGTTCAACTTCGGCCTCAAGTGCTTTTTCGAGGAAGGTCGTGCGCTGACCGGCATCGTGCACCCCAACGTGGTGCAGGTGCTGAATTTCTTCCGCGCCAACGAAACCGTCTATCTGGTGATGCGCTACGAGACCGGGCAGACGCTGCGCGACTACATCCGCCAGCATCGCGGTCGGATGGACGAAGCCTTCATGCGCGGCATGTTCTGCGGCGTGCTCGACGGCCTCGGCGAAGTGCATGGACGCGGCCTGCTGCACCTCGACATCAAGCCGGCCAACATCTGGTTGCGTACCGACGGCAGTCCGGTGCTGCTCGACTTCGGCGCCGCGCGCTACGCGGTCGACATCGGCCCGCCCGAGCCGCGCGCGATGTACACGCCGGGCTATGCGGCGCCCGAGCAATACCACGGCAAGTACACGCTGGGGCCGTGGACCGACATCTACGCGGTCGGCGCCTGCATCTACGCGGCGCTGGCCGGTTCGGCGCCGCAGGCGGCCGACGAGCGCCTGGTCGACGACCAGTTGCTGCCAGCCCGCCAGCGCTGGGGCCGCGATTATTCGCTGCGCCTCTTGACCACCATCGACGAATGCCTGCGCCTCGACCCGCCGCGCCGGCCGCAGCATGCGCGCGCCCTGCACGCCTCGCTGATGGCCGATCCGGACGCCGTCCGGTCGCGTTCATGGCTGTCCCGCCTCGGCTTCTGACGCCATCGATGAAATACACCATCGTTCATGACAGTCGCATCGGCGGGCGCGAGATCAACCAGGATCGCGCCGCCTGGCTGGCGACGGACGACGCGCTGCTGATGGTGGTGGCCGACGGCATGGGCGGCCATTTGCAGGGCGAGATCGCGGCCCAGCTTGCCGTCGATACGGTGGTCGAGTGCTTTCGCCGCGACGCCGGCTCGCGCCTGGCCGACCCGGGCCGCTTCCTGGTCGCGGCCTTCGAACGGGCCCACTCGAACATCATCAATCACGCCGACGCCTGCCAGATCGCCGCCCATGCCGCGCCGCGCACCACCTGCATCGCCTGCGTGGTGCAGGATGGCCAGGCCTGCTGGGCGCATGCCGGCGATTCGCGGCTGTACCTGATCCACGGCCGCGCCCCGGATAATGCCAATGTGATGCGCACCCGCGACCACAGCGTGGTGCAGCGCATGGTCGACGATGGCACCCTCAGCAGCGAACAGGCCGCCTCACATCCGATGCGCAACCGTGTTTTCAGCTGCCTCGGCGGCAGCGTCGCCCCGCACATCGAGGTCTCGCGCCTGGTGTCGCTGGAGGACGGCGACCTGATCGCGTTGTGCACCGACGGCGCCTGGTCGCCGCTCGGCGAACGGCTGGTCAACGAGTTGGCCTGCGCGCCGCTGACCAGTTCCGTGCCGCACCTGCTCGACGCGGCGGAGCGCGCCGCCGGTCCCGGCGCGGACAACCTGACGGTGATCGCCATGCGCTGGGACGCCCCCGATCCGGATGCGCATACCCTGAACCTGCGACCCGACGCGCCCCACCAATTGTTGCTGGCCCCGATCAGCGACGAGGACATCGAAACCGCCGTGGCCGACATACGCCGCCGCATACCTTTCACCTCCAGGGCTGCCGCCCAGGAGGGGCTTTCTCCAACGCCCGCTCCCTCCCATCCTCCCCCTCGCGGGGGAGGTGACTGATTTGCTCGCTGCGCTCGATTGATGGAGAGCGTATTTCACGCCAACGGAGTTCCTTGATGAATCGTCCCTCGCAACGCAATTCCCGTGACGCCGCGCAACTGCGCGAGCTGCGCATCACCCGCGGCTACACCCGCCACGCCGAAGGCAGCGTGCTGGTCGAGTTCGGCAATACCAAAGTCCTGTGTACCGCCAGCGTCGAGGAGTCGGTACCCGGCTTCCTGCGCGGCAAGGGTTCCGGCTGGGTCACCGCCGAGTACGGCATGCTGCCGCGCGCCACCAACACCCGTACCGCGCGCGAGGCGGCGAAGGGCAAACAGTCCGGCCGCACCCAGGAAATCCAGCGCCTGATCGGTCGCAGCTTGCGCGCCGTGACCGACCTCAAGGCGCTCGGCGAGCGCCAGATCACGCTCGACTGCGACGTGCTGCAGGCCGACGGCGGCACGCGCTGCGCCTCGATCACCGGCGCCTGCGTTGCGCTGCACGACGCCATCGGCACCCTGGTCGCCGGCGGCAAGCTGGCGCAGCACGCGATGCGCGAACTGGTCGCCGCGGTGTCGGTCGGCATCGTCGAGGGCATCCCGGTGCTCGACCTCGACTACGCCGAGGATTCCGCCTGCGACACCGACATGAACGTGGTGATGACGGCCGGCGGCGGCATCATCGAAGTGCAGGGCACGGCCGAGGGCGCGCCGTTCTCGCGCGCCGAGCTTGATACCCTGCTGGAGCTCGCCGCGGCCGGCATCGGCGACATCGTCAAGGCACAAGAGTCGGCGCTGGCGGCACGGTGATCGGGACAGCCATCCCCCCATCCCCCTGCCCAAGGCAGGGGGTGACCGTGGTTCAGCCACTGATGTGGCTTCCGGGTCGTGGCTTGCCGCCACTTTGGGACGGCCCGGCGGTGGCGGCATGAAGAAACTCGTCCTCGCTTCCGGCAATGCCGGCAAGCTGCGCGAATTCGGGCAACTGCTGGCGCCCTTCGATTTCGAGGTGCTGCCGCAGTCGGCCTTCAAGGTGCCGGAAGCCGAGGAGCCGCACGTCACCTTCGTCGAGAACGCGATCGCCAAGGCGCGCCATGCGGCGCGATTGACCGGTCTGCCGGCGTTGGCGGATGACTCCGGCCTGTGCGTGGCGGCGCTGGGCGGTGCGCCGGGGGTTTGGTCGGCACGCTATGGCGGTGAGCCGAAATCGGACGCAAAGAACAATGCGAAACTGCTGGCGGATCTGGCCGGCGTCGTCGACCGCCGCGCGCACTATGTCGCCGTGCTGGTGCTGATGCGTGCCGCCGACGATCCGCAACCCATCGTCGCCGAAGGCGAATGGCATGGCGCGATCGTCGATGCGCCGCGCGGCGAGGGCGGCTTCGGTTACGACCCGTATTTCCTGGTGCCCGAGCTCGGGCTTACCGTGGCGGAACTGCCGCACGAGGAGAAGAATCGCCGCTCGCATCGCGGGCAGGCGCTGGCGCAACTCCTGGCACGCCTTCGAGCCGGGATGTGATACCGATCATTCCGTTAGCCGCCGTAGCGCCAGCGCCGACTATCGCGGGCTCTTCAGGATTGGTTGCGCCGCCGCCGCTGGCGCTCTATGTGCACTGGCCCTGGTGCGTGAAAAAGTGCCCCTACTGCGATTTCAATTCGCACGAGGCCCGTGGCGGAGTCGACGAGGCCGCCTATCTCGCTGCGCTGATCGCCGACCTCGAAGCCGCCCTGCCGCAGGTCTGGAGCCGGCCGGTGTCCAGCGTATTCATCGGCGGCGGCACGCCGAGCCTGATGCGTGGCGAAACGGCCGAGGCGCTGCTGGCGGCGATACGCATGCGCCTGCCGCTGCAACCCGGCGCCGAGGTCACGCTGGAAGCCAATCCCGGTACCGCCGAAGCGGCGAAGTTCGCCGCCTTCCGCGCCGCCGGGGTGACCCGGGTCTCGATCGGCGTGCAGAGTTTCGATGACGCGAAACTCGCCGCGCTGGGCCGCATCCACGATGGCGGCGAAGCGCGGCGCGCCATCGAACTGGGATTGAAGAATTTCGAGCGCGTCAATCTCGACCTGATGTACGCGCTGCCGGGGCAGACGCTGTCACAGGCCGAAGCCGACATCTCCACCGCGATCGACAGCGGGGTCGGCCACATTTCGGCTTACCACCTGACGCTGGAACCTAACACCGCCTTCCACCATGCGCCGCCGCCGCTGCCCGACGACGACCTGGCGGCCGACATGCAGGAGATGGTCGAAGCCCGGCTCGGTGCCGCCGGTTTCGAGCACTACGAGACCTCGGCCTTCGCGCGACCCGCAGGCGGCAGCAATTCGCAGTGCGCGCACAACCTCAACTACTGGCGCTTCGGCGATTACCTGGGCATCGGCGCCGGTGCCCACGGCAAGCTGTCGAACCACGCCTCGATCTGGCGCGAAACGCGCCATCGCAATCCGCGCGCCTACCTGGACGCTGCGGCGCGCGGCGAGTTCATCGCCACGCGGCAGGACGTCGATCGCGCCGACCTGCCCGGCGAGTTCATGATGAATGCCTTGCGCCTCAATGCCGGATTTCCGCTGGCGCTATTCACCGAACGCACCGGCCTGCCGTTGGCCGCCATCGAAAAGTCGGCGCTGGCGGCACGGCGCGCTGGGCTGCTCGAAGTGGTCGACGGCTGGATGCGGCCGACGCCGCAGGGACGGCGCTTCCTCAACCGGCTGCTGGGCATGTTCCTCGCCGACGGCCCGGCCTGACAATGCGCGTTATGTGTCACCATACGGCCCGGCAAACCACGGACAAGGACGCAGCGGCGTGAAGGGCACCAGCGGAAACCTGATCGAGATCGAAGACCTGCACTTCGCCTACGGCAGCAACAAGGTGCTGCAGGGGATCCAGCTCGCCGTGCCGCGCGGCAAGGTGGTCGGCATCCTCGGCGTCAGCGGCGCCGGCAAGAGCACCATCCTCAAGCTGATCGGCGGCCAGTTGCGGCCCGACCGCGGCCGGGTGCGCGTCGATGGCCGCGTCGTGCATGAGCTCGATGAAGGTGGTCTCTACGAATTGCGTCGCGACATGGGCATGATGTTCCAGGCCGGCGGCTTGTTCAGCGATATTTCCGTCTATGAAAACATCGCCTTTCCAATGCGCGAGCTGACCGACCTGCCCGACGACCTGATCCACGACCTGGTGCTGATGAAACTGCATGCGGTCGGCCTGCGCGGGTCCAGCGAGCTGATGCCGAACGAATTGTCGGGAGGCATGGCGCGCCGCGTCGCGCTGGCCCGGGCGATAGCCCTCGACCCCGGCCTGACCATGTACGACGAGCCTTTCGCCGGACTCGACCCGATCTCGCTCAACGTCATCGCGCAATTGATCCGCCGCCTCAACGACGCGCTGGGCGCGACCTCCATCGTGGTTACCTACGACGTATCGGAAACGCTGAAGGTGGTCGACTATGCCTACTTCATCCACGACGGCAAGGTGGTCTCGGCCGGGACGCCCGACGAACTGCTGAACTCGTCGAATCCCTCGGTTCATCAATTCATCCACGCCGAACCGGACGGCCCGGTGGCCTTCCACTATCCGCGCGAACCCTACCGCAGCGATCTGGAGCTCGGGCAGTAGGCGGTTATCGGCCGAATGGGTCGCCCGCAATATCGAGCGCAGCGAGCAAACTTCGACCCCCGCCCCGGGGCGGGGGCAGGGGGTGGGGGGCCATGAGACAGGACTGACTTTCACGGTGCGGGGTGATGTTTCCCGCATCATGAAAGTCAGTGCTCCTTGCCGTCCACCCTGGGCTGCAACAGGAACGGTATCAGGCGCCAGGCAAGTATCCCGAAGCCGGCCAGCCAGCCGCCGGCGGCCAGTGCCAGCCATAGCGCATAGGATGCCGGCAGCAATTGCGGCGCAAGGACGCGCAGCAGGAAGGCGCCGATCATGATCCACAGCACGGTCTTGTCGAGCGGTTCGAATACCACCTTGCGCCCGGTGTGACCCTTGGCGATGCGGATCAGCATCGCGGGAATGATCAGGCCCATCACGCCGAGCCCGAACACATGCGTGGAGAAGGCGCCGACCCAGTTTGGCGGCGCCGCCACGGCGAGGAATTCGACCAGCAGTTGCAGCACGATGGCGACATAACCAGCGTACATGATGCCGAGGTCGATCCGACGCAAGGCCAGGCGGGGATGCCAGAACGCCAGGCGGCCGGCCAGCAGCAGCGCCAGCGCCAGCGAGAGGCCGGCGGCCAGTGGCGGCGCCATCCAGCCGGCGCCGACCATGATGAGGCCGAGCAGCTTGATGGCTCGGTCCAGTGCAGCATGGCGCAGGATGTCCACTTGGTAAATGCTCTTCATGAACTGGGTCAGGGTGCGCTCCAGCATCACCAGGAAGGCGACGCGGAACAGGCCGGTGGCCATGGCGATGCCGGCCTGCAACTGTCCGGCGTCCAGCATCAGGTGCTTGGCGAAAAGGAAGGTGGGCAGGATCAGCAGGAAGAAATAGTTGTCGCGGTAGCTGTCGTCCTCGCGGTGGCGCACCAGGGTCCACAGCAGCATGGCGACGATGGCGGCGAGGAAACCCGCACTGGACAGCAGGAACAGCCAGCCCGGCCAGGCGCCGCCCAGCCACATCCCGGCGCGTTCGAACAGCCAGGCGGCGGCGAGGACGACCAGCGGTGCGCCGTGGTAGCCGCGGATACCTACCCAGTTCTTGGTCGCGGTCAGCAGGAAGCCGCCGAGCACCGCCCAGCCGAAGCCGAAGAACATTTCATGTGCATGCCACTGCTGCGGTGCCACCGGCAACGCGGGCGCCGGCAGGATGCCAAAGTAGACCAGGACCCATAGCATCGGGAGGCCCATTCCGGCGAGGAAGGCCAGTGCGAAGAAGGGGCGAAAGCCGGCCAGCCAGAGCGGATGCGCGAAGAATTCCATGGTTGTTCAGACCGCGGCGCGGACGCAGTTGCGGCCGGCGCCCTTGGCGCGATAGAGGGCCTCGTCGGCACGCCCGAGTATGGTGTCCATGGTGCCTTCGCCGGGCACGCTGGTCGCGACGCCGATGCTTACCGTGCAACCCGGTTGCGCGCGGGCCTGCTCGACTCCGGCCCGTATGCGTTCGGCGACCACCAGCGCTTCGTCGAGGATGGTTTCCGGCAGTAGTGCGACGAATTCTTCGCCGCCGAAGCGACCCAGCTTATCCGGGCGCCGCAGCAGGCCGCCGACCCGTTCGACGAAATCCACCAGCACGCGGTCGCCGGCCTGGTGTCCATAGTTGTCATTGACGGCCTTGAAATGGTCGAGGTCCATGATCAGCAGCGAACTGACCCGATTCTTGCGCCGGTCGCGCTCCAGTTCCTGTTCGCAGGCATCGAGAAAGGCGCGCCGCGTCAGCGCGCCGGTGAGCGAGTCGTGCCGCGCCATGTGCTCGAACTCGGCGCGCAGCTTGTCAGTCGCCATCAGCACCACGCCGATGCTCAGCACCAGCAGGCAGAAGGCATAGGTGGTGACGAAATAGGTTTGCGTCGGCGACAGGATGAACAAGGAACTGTCGGGCGTGGTGCCGAAAGCAGCGACGAAGCGCACCGCCTGCGCCATGGCCTGCACCAGCAGGGCCGCGATGCACAGGTAGCTGGCCAGGCTGCGGACGCCGTGGCGGGCGATGGTCCAGGCGTGGGCAGCGGTGAGCACGAGCATCAGCAGGCTCATCGTCAGCACGCGGACCCCGTAATGCGGGTCGACCATGGTGAACCACACCATCACCGGCAGCGAGGAAAGTATCAGTCCCGCCCAGGTTCGCGTCCAGGGCCGCAGGGCGAGGAAGCGCTGGCTGCCGATGTGGAACAGCGCGAGGCCGATGAGCAGGAGCAGATTGCCGGCGACCACCGAGGCCAGGTCGGGAATCGAGCCACGCGCACCGAGCAGCAGCGTCGACACGAAGATCAGCCCCGTAGCGTATGCCCACTCGCCGAGGCCGACGATCACCGTCGGGTAGTTGTGGCGCATGACGAACAGCACCACCGACATCATGCCGCCCATGACTCCGGCGAGCAGGATGACGGTGCGCGGGTCGATGTTCATCGCATCGAGGCGCGCCGGAAGACGAGATCCCAGACGCCGTGGCCGAGCTTCAGGCCGCGGCTCTCAAACTTGGTCTGCGGCCGGTAGGGCGGCCGCGGCGTGAAACCGTTGGCCATGTTCAGCAGCCGCCGCTCGCCATTGAGGACTTCCAGCATCTGGTTGGCATAGTCCTCCCAGTCGGTGGCGCAATGCAGGTAGCCGCTGGGCGCGAGGCGGTCGGCCAGCAGCGCGACGAATTCGGGCTGGATCAGGCGGCGCTTCTGCTGGCGCTTCTTCGGCCAGGGATCGGGAAAGAAGATGTGGATGCCGGACAGCGATCCGGGCGCGATCATGTCGCGCACCACTTCGACGGCGTCATGCTGGATCACGCGCAGGTTGGCGATGCCGCGCGTGGAAATTTCCTTCAGCAGGCTGCCGACGCCGGGCGTGTGCACCTCGATGCCGAGGTAGTCGTTCTGCGGGTGCCGTTCGGCGATGGTGGCCGTGGTTTCCCCCATGCCGCAGCCGATTTCGAGGATGCGGTGGGTGCGGCGGCCGAATACGGCATCGAAGTCGAGCGCCGTCGCCTGGTAGGGAATGCCCCAGCGCGGCATGCCTTCCTCGTGGAAACGGCGCTGCGCGTCGGAGACACGGCCCTGGCGCAGCACGTAACTGCGGATGTGGCCGTGGCCTGGCGTTGCGCCGTCCGCGTCGGTGTCGTCGATATCGCTCATTCGGCAGGCTTTGCAGGAGTCGGCGACGGCGGCACGGCGATCGCCATCGCCGCCGCGGTGTCGGTCGCGGGAGCTTCCGCCAGCAGTCGCGCGAAATCGTAGCGCGGGCCTGCTATCGCCTGCGGCAGGCTGGCGCAGGCATCTTCCAGGCTGACACTGCCCAGTGCCGGCAGGATGCTGTCATTGAGGCCCAGCGCGCGCGCCAGATCGGGCCAGTTGGCCTGGTCGGCACGCTCGGCGAAATAGTAGCGGGCGAGGTCGAGCACCAGCACCTCGATGGCGCGGGCCTGCTTTGCATGCCAGTTCGCGTAGGCATCCTGGATCGGGCCAGAATGCTGCGGCAGGTCGAGACACGCCGCAGCGAGCATGGACAGCCCGTGGGCCAATCCGAACAGGCGCTGGCGCAACAGCACCCGTGGTTGTTCGAAGGCATAGCCCTGGTGTCGCGGCGTCAGTTCGATGGTTGCTGGTGTACTTGCCGGCGTCGGCTCCGGCGCGGCATCCGTCGCCCGCGCCTGAGCCAGCAGGGCGATGCAGAGTACGCAAACGACGAAATGTTTCACGCGCCTGCCTGGCCGATCATTCCGCCGACCGGGGAACTGGGCGTCGCGGCATAGAACTTCTTCGGCATGCGTCCGGCGCGGAACGCTTCGCGGCCGGCTTCGACCGCCTTCCTCATGGCGCCGGCCATCAGCACCGGATCCTTCGCCGCGGCGATCGCGGTATTCATCAGCACGCCATCGCAACCCAGCTCCATGGCGATGGCCGCGTCGGACGCGGTACCGACGCCGGCATCGACCAGCACCGGCACCTTCGACTGCTCGATGATGAGCTTGAGGTTCCAAGGATTCAGGATGCCCATGCCGGAGCCGATCAGCGAGGCCAGCGGCATTACGGCGACGACGCCGATGTCTTCCAGCATGCGCGCCTGGATCGGGTCGTCGGAGCAATACACCATGACATGGAAGCCGTCCTTGACCAGGGTCGCGGCCGCCTTCAGGGTTTCCGGCATGTTGGGGAACAGCGTCTGCGGATCGCCGAGCACTTCGAGCTTGCACAGCGCGTGGCCGTCGAGCAGCTCGCGGCCGAGGCGCAACGTGCGCACCGCGTCGTCGGCCGTGTAGCAGCCGGCGGTATTGGGCAGGATGGTGAATTGCGACGGCGGCAAGACTTCCAGCAGCGAGGGCTGGCCGGGCTCCTGGCCGATGTTGGTGCGGCGGATAGCGACCGTGATGATCTCGGCACCGGAGGCGTCGATCGCGGCGCGGGTCTGGGCGAAATCCTGGTACTTGCCGGTGCCGACCAGCAGGCGCGAGCCATAGGTCTTGCCGGCGATGACGAGGGTATCGTTGCTCATGGGTTCGGGTTCCGGAAAAATTCAGCCGCCGCCGACGGCGACGACGATTTCGATCTGGTCGCCGTCGGCGAGCAGGGTGTCGGCATGGCGGCTCTTGGCCACGATCTCGCCGTTGCGTTCGACGGCGACACGCTTGCCGGCCAGGCCGCGCGCCTCCAGCAGCGCGGCGACGGAAACCGGTGCCGGCAGTGGTTGCGCTTCGCCGTTGATGATGAGTTCCATTCGCGAATTTTACTTCAGCAGGCGGCGCCGGATCAGCGCCGAGGCGATGCCGAAGGCGATCACGGCGACCGCCAGCAGCGCAGCGATGTGGCCGACGATGCCGGCCGGGATTTCGCCGAACAGCAGCGGCCGCACCAGCGCCACGGCATGGGTCAGCGGCAGCCAGGCCGCCACCGCCTGCACTGCCGGCGGCAGCTGGTCGGGCGGGAAAAACACGCCGCACAGCAGCACCATGGGCGTGATGAACAGCGTGAAGTAGTACATGAAGAAGTCGTAGGAAGGCGCCAGCGCGGTGACGATCAGGCCCAGCGCGGCGAAGGCCAGTCCGGTGAGGAAAATCACCGGCACCGCCCACAAGGCGAGCGGCGATCCGATCAGGCCCAGCGCCCAGATCACGATCAGGATCGCGATGCCCGACAGCGTGGCCTTGGCCGCCGCCCACAGCAATTCGCCGGCCATCACGTCCTCCAGCGTCACCGGCGCATTCATGATCGCTTCCCAGGTGCGCTGCACGTGCATGCGCGAGAAGGCCGAGTAAAGCGCCTCGAAGGAGGCGGCGTTCATGGTCGAGGCGCACACCGTTCCCGCCGCCAGGAAGGCGATGTAGGACACGCCGCCGACCTGCGGCAGGAGTCCGCCCAGGCCGTAGCCGAGTCCGAACAGGTAGATCATCGGGTCGGCCAGGTTGCCCAGCAGCGAAGGGATCGCCAGCTTCTTCCAGACCAGGAAATTGCGCCGCCAGACGGCAAAGGCGCGCAGGGAGAGCCGCGGCAGAAGGAGTTGTGCGCTCATGAAAGGGGCCGAAGCGGGAAGGCGGATGCCGGGTCCGAAGTCACGCCGCTTCCAGTTCTCCGGCTTCCCGGCGCAGGCGGTAGGGCCGGATCAATACTTCGGCCGGCAACTGCAAGCCATCCGCAAGGCGCCGAATCATCTCCAGGGTCAGCGGTCGGGTGCGGTTCAGGATGTCGGCGACGCGGCCACGTGGCCCGATGAAGGCTTCCAGATCCTTTCGCGTCAGTGCGCGGCTTTCCATCACATGATTGAGGAATTCGATGGGATCGGGATCGGCGATCGGGAAGTGCTGCCGCTCGTAGCGCTCGACCAGCATTGACAGAACGTCGAGACGGTCAGCCTCGGCCGACTTCGCTGGCGCGTCCCACAGGCGCTCGACTTCGGCCAGCGCCGCCTGGTATTCCTTTTTGTTGCGGATGGGCTTGAGTTCCATGGCGGCCTCCTAGATTGTTTCCACGTCGATTCTGTCGTATTGCCGATGGCTGCCGACGAAACGAACATACATCAGCCCCCGATCGTAGCGAACCGCCACCACCAGCCGGTAGTCATTGCCCTTGATGTTGAACACCACCCGGCGATCGGCGACGAAGCTGGCGTTTCGATACGCCGCCTTGACGTCGGCTGGCGTCTTCCATTGCGACCGGCTCGCCAGGGCATACCAGGCCCGCAAAGGCGTTTCGGCATCCGGGTGTCTTTCCCAGAAGGTCCGCAAGGTGGACAGGGCAACGATCCGCATGCGCGACTGTAACATGATACCAATTTGGTATCAACGACGTGTGCCGGTCAAGAGTCGGCGCTGGCGTGACGGCGTTTCATGCGGCGCGAAATCAATAGCTGTGCTGAACCAAATTGTCTTGTCGCCGTGTCGCCGTGTCGCCAGCGCCGACTTTTTAGGGAGTCACTTAACAAGCCAGTTCGCGTTGAGCTTTTCTAAACGCCCGCCTGGTAAATCAGGGGCTTCGACAGGCTCAGCCCGAACGGCAGTTGCTGGTTCAGCATTTCCTCAATCCCGCAACTCCCTGCCGGTCAGCTTGAGGAACACGTCTTCCAGGTTCGCCGGGCGGTGCAGGGTGCGCAGGCTGGGCCAGGCCGCGAGGTGGGCCAGCAGCGGGGCGGCATCCGCGACGTAACAGAAGGCCGTTTCGCCGCTGACCTCGACGCGGCTTGAATAGGCCTGCGCTTCGCGCTGCGCCCAGCCCGGCGCATCCTCGCCGTATACCTCGACCACCTGCGCTTCGATGTTGTCGCGGATCAGGTCGCGCGGCGCGCCTTCGGCCACCATGCGGCCGGCGTCGATGATGGCCAGGCGCTGGCAGAGGCGCTCGGCCTCGTCCATGAAGTGCGTCGTCAGCAGGATGGTCTTGCCCTGCGCCTGCAGGCGCTTGAGGCGTTCCCAGATCAGGTGGCGCGCCTGCGGGTCGAGCCCGGTGGTGGGCTCGTCGAGCAGCAGCAGTTCGGGGTCGTTGACCAGGGCGCGGGCCAGGGTCAGGCGTCGCTTCATGCCGCCGGAAAGGGTGCGGATGTTGGCTTTTTCCTTGCCGGCGAGGCCGGCGAAATCAAGCAACTCGGCGATCTTCGGCCGGATTTCGGCGTCCTTCATGCCGAAGTAGCGGCCATACACGATCAGGTTTTCGGCAGCGGTGAAATCCGGATCGAGGTTGTCGAACTGCGGCACCACGCCGATCTTCATGCGCGCTTCGCGGGCGCGTTGCGGCACCGGTTCGCCGACCAGGGAAATCTCACCCGAATCCGGCATCGTCAGGCCGAGGCAGCAGCGCAGGGTGGTGGTCTTGCCGGCGCCATTGGGGCCGAGCAGGCCATAGCACTCGCCGCGCCGCAGTTCGAAGCCCAGCCCGGCGACGACTTCCCGCCCCTCGTAGGATTTGCGCAGCGCGACCACCCGCAATGGGCTCATGGTTGATCCTTGACGCAGCGCATGTTCCTGTTCCTTCGCCTGAAGGTAAAATTCTAACAGTCTGCCGCCACCCGTCCGCGCCGGCAAACTCGGCGGTCGGCGACGACCGTCCCGCTGGCGACGGACGAAAGGGGATGTCGATGTTCCCCGAATTTGACGAGGTGCTTGCCGGGAGGCGATATCGGCGATGTCTGAACTTACTGATCTGGATGGTCTGTTTGCCGACGATGACGGCGGTGGCGACGAGCGCGCAGCGACCCCGGTTCGGCGCCCCGTCGCGAAGCTCCTGCCCTGTCCGTATGGCACGCTCTCCTACCTGTTGATCGAAGACTCGCAGACCATGCGCGTCTGGTTGCGCAATACCATCGCCAACGCGGGCGGCACCAAGATCGATGTCTCCGACAGCTACCACGACGCGCTGTACCGGATCCGCAACCGTGGCAACTACGACGTGGTGCTGTGCGACTACATCCTGTCCGACACGCGCGACGGCCAGCAGCTGCTGGAGGAAGTCAGGCGGCAGAAGCTGCTGCCGCAGTCGACCATCTGGATCATGATCACCGGCGAGCGCAAGTACGAGCAAGTGTTTTCGGCGGTCGAACTTGCGCCCGACGACTACCTGATCAAGCCCATCTCCCCGGAACTGCTGCACGAACGCCTGGGCAAGGCCTGGGACCATCGCCAGGCGCTGAAGGGGGCGACCGACCTGTTCGATGCCGGGCGTTTCAGCGAAGCACTGGAAGTCTGCCGGCATAGTTCGCAGGACAACCCGCGGCATGCCGCCGGATTCCAGCGCATCGCAGGCGAATGCATGCTGCAGATGGAGCATTACCAGGAAGCCTACGATCATTTCGAGTCGATCCTGGAGAGTCGCCCGATGCTGCCCTGGGCCAAGCTGGGCAAGGCGCGCGCCTTCTTCCATCTCGATCGCTACGACGAGACTGCGGCCATCATCGAAGAATTGATCCACGACAACCCGGATTACCTGCACGCGCATGACCTGCTGGCCAAGGTGCACGAACGCAAGGGCGACCTCGAGGCGACCAAGGCCCTGCTCAAGCTGGTGCTGCAGAAGAACCCCAAGTCGCTTCAGCGCCAGCGCGAGATTGCGCGCATTGCGGTGGCCACCGACGACCCGCTGACGGCGATCGACGCCTACGCGATGATGCACCAGCATGGTCGCGGGTCGAGCTTCATCCGTCCGGGCGACTTCAGCACCTATGCCGGCATGCTGATCAAGAGCGGCAGCAAGGCAGCGCTGGAGCGGCTCGAGAGCCTCGCCGGCAACCTCGCCGACTTCCACAAGAACGACCCTGCCTACGCGCTTTCCGGAAAGACGGTGTCCTACGCGGCCGCCGTGGCCAAGGGCGACCGCAAGGCCGCCGAGGACGCCTACCAGAAGATGCGGCAGGCGCTGGAGTCAACCGAGGCGGGCGGGCACGAGATGGATCGCGAGGAGTCGATGTTCGTGCTCGAAGCCGCGGTCGAAATGGGCGACGAGGCGACGGCGTGCCAGATGGCGCAGGCCCTGTACCAGGACCACATCGGCAACCAGTCGATCGAGGAACGCATCAAGACCATGATGGCCAGCGGTGGCTGGGAGGCCCATGCGACGCGAATCGCGGAAGGCGCCAGCGAGAACCTGCGGCAGATGAACGTCGCCGCTGCCAACATGGCCAAGCATGGCCAGTTGCTCGACGCCGTGGAGGAATTCGCCCGGCTGGCCGAGTCGAACAAGAACGTCGCGGTCTATCTCAATGCCGCGACCTGCATCGTCAAGTGCTTCGAGGAAGTCGCTTCGGGCCATCTGGCGATCGACGCCGACACCCGCAAGCGCCTCAACAATCGCATGCAGGGCTACCTGAATTTCGTCGCCCAGCGCGACGTCGGCAACCACCGCCTGGAGCAGATCCGCAAGACCTGGGACGCCACGCCGCACTGATCCAGAGTTGCGTCAAACAGTGCGTTTCATCATCGGCGAGCGCTTCCCGCCGCGATGAGCGTCAGTGCCAGGCGCGCTGGATCAGGTCGCGGATCAGGTGCAGGCGGCGGTGGAAGAAATGGTCGGCGCCAGGGATCACCACCACCGGCAGGTCAAGCGGCGTGGCCCAGGCCAGGACGTTGGCCAGGCGCACGGTTTCGTCTTCCGAGCCGTGGATCACCAGCGTGTCGGGCGCCACCGCCTCGGTTTCGTAGCGGCGCATGCCTTCGACGAAGCCGGCCGCAGTGCCCACCAGCACCAGCCAGCGCGCCGGATCGCCGGCGGCAGCGAGGCGTTTCGCCAGTCGCGTGGTGACATAGGCGCCGAAGGAAAACCCGGCGAGATAAAGAGGCAGCGGCATGCCGGAAGGCGTGAGCCGGCCGGCGAAATGTTCGCGCGCCCAGTCGTGCACCGCCAGCACGTCGTCGGTCTCGGCGTCGCCGTGGTCGTGCTCGCCCTCGCTGCCGCCGACGCCGCGAAAGCTCGGCCGCAGCGTAATGCAGCCGCGCTCGCGGAAGGCGCGCGCGAGCGTGGTCACCACCTTGTTGTCGGCGGTGCCGCCGAACAGCGGATGCGGATGCGCGATCAGGGCGATGCCGGTCGGATTTTCGTGGTCCTCGACGAAGACCTCGATCTTGCCGTCGGGCCCGTCCAGCAGGACGCGTTCATGGCGCGACACCGTCAGTCCACCTTGAGCCGTTCGACCACGCGGCCATTGACCAGGTGCTGGTCGATGATCTCGTCGATGTCTTCCTGGTCCACGTAGGTGTACCAGACCGCCTCGGGATAGATCACCATCACCGGCCCTTTCTCGCAGCGATCGAGGCAGCCCGCCGCGTTGATGCGCACCTTGCCCGGCATCCTGTCGCCGAGCGACTTGATCTTGTCCTTGGCGTAGGCGCGCATGTCGCTGGCGCCGTGGTCGTTGCAGCAGGCTTCGCCCGCCGCGCGCTGGTTGGTGCAGAAGAAGACGTGGTGCGTGAAGTGGCTCATGGTCGCGGGTCGGTCTGGGGGACGGAAGACGGATTTTACCGGGACGGGGCGGGGTACTTGGCAGCGTTCTTGACGATCTTTTCCCGGGCTGCGGCGATCGGGTCGATGTCCAGCACGTCGGCAAGTTCGGTCAGGTAGATCAGCACGTCGGCAATTTCATCGGCGACCTCGGCGCGCTTGTCGGCGGCGAGGGCCAGGCTCTCCTCGGGCGTCGCCCACTGGAAATGCTCGACAAGTTCCGCCGCCTCGACGCTGAGCGCCATGACGAGGTTCTTGGGGGTGTGGAAGCGATGCCAGTCGCGTGCGGCGCAGAAGGCCCGCAGCGCATCGCGCAGGGTGGTGAGGTCAGTAATCGGTGTCATTTTTTCTCGGTCGGTAGGACATCAGCCAGGGCAGCGCCAGGAAGGGCCAGAGCGAGGAAATCAGGCGTGTGAGGCCATTGAAGTTGAGGAACTGGCCCGGGTTCCAGATGTGCAGCGCGTTCAGCAGGTAGGGGTTTTCCGGCGCGACGTTTACCATCACGGTGGCGAACAGCAGAGCCAGCGCCGCCACCGCGCGCTGCAATTCGATGCCGAGGAAGGTGGCGCTCCACCACAACACCAGACCGATCGCCATGCCGGTGCTGTTGCCGGGCGTGATCCAGGCCAGTGCCGCGGACTGGCCCATGAGCACGCCGTGGGTGGCGGCCTTGACCACGACGGCAAACAGCAGCAGGCCGACGGTCAGCGGCCGCGCGTGGCGCCGCAGCAGCAGCGTGACGACCAGTCCGGCCGCCAGCAGTCCGGCGGCGGCAATGGTGGCTTCGACGCTGATGAAGCGTTCCGCGAGGAAGGGTTGTACCGGCGGCAGGTCCAGCATCAGGCGCAGGTTGCCGCTGCCGAACAGCAGCGATTCCGGCGATAGCTGGGTCAGCAGCCAGGCTGCCACCAGCAGCACGCCCATGTCGACGCCGTAGCCGCGCATCAGGGTCTGTCGCCGCCAGTCGGCGAGGCGTCCCTCGTCAAGCAGATCGCCGCCCTTGCCGGCGCCCAGCCAGGCGCCGAGCCATGTCCCCGCGGTGTTGCAGGCCAGGTCCAGATTGGAGGGGACACGGTCGGGCAGGTAGTTCTGCAGGATTTCCATCGACAGGCTGGTGGCGCTTCCGAGCAGGGTCGCCAGCAACCAGGCGGGAACGCCGGGCAGTCGACGGCGCAGCGCGGCGGCGCAAAGGAAGCCGCAGGGCAGGTACACCGCGACATTGGTCGCCAGGTCGAAACCGGTGTAGTACCGCGGCCAGGCTGCGGTCAGGAAATCCAGCGGATTGCCGCCACTGTCGCGCCAGCCGGCGAGGGGGTACAGGCTGGCGTAGACGATCAGCAGCAGGTAGCCGCCGGTCAGGTAGAGCGTCAGGTGGGTGCGCGAGCGGCTAACGTGCGACAACTCGTTCTGAGCGACGGGTGATACCCGAGCGAAGCGAGCTGATCGGAAGCCCCCCGTGAGGGGGGGATGGGGGGCGGGCCATTAATTCGCCTTTCGCGTGTTTCATCGTCTGCCTGTGGCGCTTGCCGGCATGAGCGTTGGCCACGAACACGATTCTGCCCCCTTCGCGCAGGGGCGACAAGCCTCGCTACCAGTTGCGCTGGAGGTTGGTCAGATAGTCGGTCGGGAAGCCGTCGATCACGATCAGGGTCTGGTCGAGAACCCGGCGCGCGGTTTCCACGGTAAGAGAAATGCAGAACTTTCTGTCACGCGTGCCGCCCGAGGTGAGGCCGACCAGTTCGCCACTGGCATCGACCAGCGGCCCGCCCGAGACGCCGTTGTCGCAGTAGTTGTTCGAGACCAGATAGTTCTGGCCGCGGCGGTTGATCACGCCGAGCATGGTGCCCGGCGAAAACGTCAGGCGCCCTTTGGCGAAGCCGAGGTTGTAGATCTGCGTGCCGCGCGTCAGGCGCGCCGTGTTGCCCATGCCTATCGGTCTGGCATTGAGGCCAGGCGCATGCACGATGCACGCATCCTCGGTAATCAGGAAGGCGGCATGGGTGATTCGCGTCGACGCGCCAGTGACGGCGCTGGTCGCCAGCAGCGGCCCCTTGTGCACATTGGGTGCGATGACGTGGCAATTGGTGAGCAGCTTGTCGCTTTCGATGGCGACGCCGGTTCCCTGGCCGCCGCCGCCGATGATCAAGTAGGTGGATTCGGCAATGGTTCGCTCCGCAGAGGGCTGCGGCGCTTCGATAGGCGCAGCTTGCGCCGCGGGTTGCGCGACCGGCGCGCTGGCCGATGTTGATGCCGGTTGGGCAGGCATGGCGGCTGCTGGCGGCAATTGGGCGGCGATGTCGGCGGCCAGCGCATCCGCTTCCCGGCTGTCGCTGGCGCTCGTGACGCGAGAAGTCGGCGCCGGCGCCACGGCGTTTGCCACGGAGCGGGGTTCGCCCGGAGCCGCCGCCGGGACCATGTAGCGCCCGGCGGCATAGGCCGCGCCGGCGATCAACAGCGAAGCCAGGGTCGGCTTGAGCCAGCGTGTGGGCGGCGCGGGCAGAGCCTGCCGTCGTTCGCCTTCGCGCCGGTCGCGCTGGTGGCGGTCGTAGCCCGCTCGCTGGCGCCGGTCGAGCAACAGGTCGCGGGCGTCGGTCAGGATCGCGATGCGGTTGTGTTTTTCCTCGTTCTCGGGCTGCGCGTCCAGCGCCAGGCGCAGGGCCGCGTAGGCTTGCTGGATGTCCGCCGGGGAGGCTTTGTCGCTGAGGCCGAGAAGCTCGTAGAGGGTCTGCTTGTCGGCCACGAAGTGTCAGTGTCTGTGCTCGGGTTCGGCGTGGTGGGTCTGCGCTGCGGCGTGGTGATGCAGGATCGCATGCGGGTCGTGGCCCGGCTGGTGGTGGCCGACCCATTGTGGCAGCAGGGAGCCGGCGACCATGCCCAGGATCGAGACACCGAGTCCGATCAGTTGCGGCGGCACCAGGCTGGATTCGCCGATCAGCACTTCGATCAGCACCCAGGAGATCAGGCCGCCAAAAGTCGCCGCCAGCGCGCCCTGCGTCGTCGCGCGGCGCCAGAAAATGCCGGCGGCGAGCGGCACGAAGGCGCCGGCCAGGGTCACTTTGTAGGCGTTCTCCACCATCTTGAAGATCGAGGCTTCGGACTTCAGCGCGAAGCCGAGCACGATGCAGGTGAACACCACCAGGCAGCCGCGCATCACGCGCAGGAACTGGTGGTCGCCCATGTTCGGGTAGAAGCCGCGCACCACGTTCTCGGCGAAGGTCACGGAGGGCGCCAGCAGAGTCGCCGACGAGCAGCTCATGATGGCCGATAGCACGGCGCCGAAAAACAACACCTGGGCGAACAGCGGCGTGTGCTGCAGGACCAGGGTCGGCAGCACCAGTTGCGTGTCCTTGGCCAGCAGCTCGTTGAACAGCGCCGGGTCGATCAGCGTCGCCGAGTAGGCGATGAACATCGGCACGAAGGTGAAGCAGAAATAAATCGAGGCGCCAAGGATCGAGCCCCACAGCGCAATGTTGGCGCTCTTGGCCGAGGTGATGCGTTGGAACACGTCCTGCTGCGGGATCGAGCCCAGCATCATGGTCATCCAGGTGCCGAGGAAGGTCAGCCAGAGCCAGGGATCGGGCGCGGGAAAGAAGTCCAGCTTGCCGGCCGCCGCGGCGTGATCGAACACCGCCGTGGCGCCACCGCCGACTTTTCCGCTGACGGTCCAGGCGATGAACAGCAGGCCGCCCATCGACACCGCCATCTGCACGAAGTCGAGGATCGCCACCGAGAACATGCCGCCGAACACAGTGTAGGTGAGCACGATGGCGGCGCCGAGGATCATGCCGGCGTTCTGCGATACGGCGCCGTCGGTGACGACGAAAAAGATCAGGCCCAGGGCCTTGATCTGCGCCGCCACCCAGCCGAGGTAGGAAAGCACGATGCAGATCGTGGTGATCACCTCGACCGTGCGGTTGTAGCGCATGCGGTAGAAGTCGCCCAGGGTGATGATGTTGAGCTTGTAGAGGTAGCGCGAGAAGATGACGCCGGCGATGATCAGGCACATCGAGGAGCCGAAGGGATCGGCTACCACCCCGCCGAGGCCATCCTTGACGAAGGTGGCCGAGACGCCGAACACCGCTTCGGCGCCGAACCAGGTGGCGAACACCGTGGCGGTGACCACCGGCAGCGGCAGGCTGCGGCCGGCGACGGCGAAGTCGCGGGCGTTATGGACGCGGGTGGCGGCGAACAGGCCGATGCCGACCGACACCATCAGATAGAGGACGACGAACCAGAGCAGCATGTCAGGGATCAGTAGTCAGTGAGCAAAGTATAAATGCGGCACCGAAGCGGCGTAAATCCCTTTCGTCAGGTGCGCAGGAAGGCGAAGGTCAGCGCGCCGGCGGCGACCGCGAATGCCAGCCAGAGCAACTGGCGCAGGCCGCGCACTTCGGCGGCGAGGCTTTCCAGTTCCAGGTTGGGCGCAGGTGTCGCGGTGGCTGTCAGTGCCTGATGCACCAGGCGCGGCAGGGTCGGCAGCAGGCGGGCCCAGTTGGTCGCCTCGCGCTTGATGTTGTTCTCCAGCGCCAGCCAGCCGAGTTGTTCGCTCATCCAGCGCTCCAGGTAGGGCAGCGCGGTTTGCCACAGGTCAAGCTCGGGGTCGAGCTCGCGGCCGAGGCCCTCGACGTTGAGCAGGGTCTTCTGCAGCAGCACCAGTTGCGGTTGCACTTCGACGTTGAACTGGCGCGAGGTCTGGAACAGCCGCAGCAGCACGCGGCCGAGCGAGATTTCCTTCAGCGGGCGGTCGAAGAAGGGTTCGCAGACCGAGCGGATCGCCGCCTCGAACTCGTCGACGCGGGTGCCCTTGGGCGCCCAGCCGGATTCGATGTGCGCCTCGGCCACGCGCTTGTAGTCGCGCTTGAAGAAGGCGAGGAAGTTTTGCGCCAGGTAGTTCTTGTCCACATCCGACAGGGTGCCGACGATGCCGAAGTCGAGCGCGATGTAGCTGCCCTTGCGCGGGCCGTCGGTGGCGACGAAGATGTTGCCCGGGTGCTTGTCGGCGTTGAAAAATCCGTCGCGGAACACCTGCGTGAAGAAGATCTCGACGCCGGCCCGCGCCAGGCGCGGAATGTCCACCCCCTTGTCGCGCAGGGCGTCGATCTGCGAAATGGTGGTGCCGTGCATGCGCTCCATGACCATGACGCTGGTGCTGCACCAGTCCCAATGCACTTCGGGCAGGATCAGCAGGTCGGAGCCTTCGAAATTGCGCCGCAGTTGCGAGCAGTTGGCCGCTTCGCGCATCAGGTCCAGTTCGTAATGGAGGTACTTGTCGAACTCCGCCACTACCTCCCGCGGCTTGAGGCGGCGGCCATCGGCCCAGAGGGTTTCCAAAAGGTTGGCGGCGACCTGCAGCAGCGCGATGTCATGCTCGATCACCGGCTGGATGCCGGGACGCAGGATCTTGACCGCGACCTCGCGGCCATCCGGCAGCACCGCGAAATGCACCTGCGCCACCGAGGCCGAGGCCACCGGCGTGCGGTCGAAGGCGGCGAAGACCTGATCTACCGGCTTGCCATAGGCTTTCTCTAGTTCGGTGATGGCCAGTTCCGAGGGGAAGGGCGGCACGCGGTCCTGCAGTTTTGCCAGCTCGTCGGCGATGTCCAGCGGCAGCAGGTCGCGCCGGGTCGATAGCAACTGGCCGAACTTGACGAAGATCGGCCCCAGGTCCTCAAGCGCCTGGCGCAGGCGCACGGCGCGCGGCGCCGACAGGTCGCGCCAGAACATCAGGCGCTGCGCCGCGAGCAGCAGGCGCGTGCGCAAACCCGGTTCGACCTCGTGTTCGAGGATCAGGCTGTCGAGTCCGTAGAGGTAGGCGACGCGGGCGATACGGATCAGGCGGAAAATGCGCACGGGGGTTGGCGAGGAACCTGGATTCAGTGGGGGCCGACGTCGGCATTATCGACGTTAAGCATGGCGGCCGTAAGTTAAACGGGAAGTATAATTCACAGCCTTTCGAAAGCCTCCACCTCCCGACATGGCTGCATCCAGCGAAAAAATCAGTAGCGGCTTCGACGCCCGCCAGCATCTCGCCGGCCTGCTGCGCACGGCACTGGCCAGCGTGGCGCCCGGCCAGGGACTGGCCGAAATACTCCTGGAACGCCCCAAGCAGGCCAGTCACGGCGATTTCGCCAGCAACATCGCCATGCAACTGGCGCGCGAACTGAAGACCAATCCGCGCCAGATCGCCGAGCGCCTGGTGCGCGAGTTGCCCGCCTCGCCGGCCGTGGCGAAGGTCGAGATCGCCGGTGCCGGCTTCATCAATTTCACATTGACCGCCGCCGCCCGCTGTGCCGTGGTCGGTGCCGTGCTGGGCGCCGGACATGATTTCGGCCGCAGCCCGGTGCGCAACGGCCGTGCCGCGCGCCGCCTGCAGGTCGAGTTCGTTTCCGCCAATCCGACCGGCCCGCTGCATGTCGGCCATGGCCGGGGCGCCGCCTTTGGCGCCAGCCTGGCATCGCTGCTGGCCTTCGCCGGCTACGAAGTCACGCGCGAGTATTACGTCAATGACGCCGGCCGCCAGATGGACATCCTCGCCGTGTCGGCCTGGTTGCGCTACCTGGAACTTTTCGACGAGCCGGTGCCTTTTCCGCCCAATGCCTACCAGGGCGGTTACGTGCGCGAGATGGCCGAGCAGATCCGGCAGGCCCACGGCGACCGCTACGTGCATCCGGCCGAGGCCGTGCTGGCCTGCGTGCCCGAGACCGAGGACATCGAGGCGCGCCTCGACGGACTGATCCTCGCCGGCAAGGACCTGCTCGGAGAAGACTGGGCCTACGTGCACAGCCACGTGCTGTCCGAGCAACTGGCCGACTGCCGCGCCGACCTCGAGGAATTCGGCGTGCATTTCGACGTCTGGTTCTCCGAGCGCAGCCTCTACGACACCGGCATGGTGGCGCGCGCCGTCGCGGCGCTGGAAAAATCCGGCCACATCTATGTCCAGGACGGCGCCAAGTGGTTCAGCTCGACGGCCTTCGGCGACGAGAAGGATCGCGTGGTGCAGCGCGAGAACGGCATCTACACCTACTTCGCCTCCGACATCGCCTACCACCTCAACAAGTTCGAGCGCGGCTTCGACAAGGTGATCGACGTCTGGGGCGCCGACCATCACGGCTACATCCCGCGCGTCAGGGGCGCGCTGTCGGCGGCGGGCGCCGACGCGAGCCGGCTCGAAGTCACTTTGGTGCAGTTCGTCAGCCTGTTCCGCGACGGGCAGAAGGTCTCGATGTCCACCCGCTCCGGCGAGTACGTCACGCTGCGCCAGTTGCGTGCGGAAGTCGGCAACGATGCCTGCCGCTTCTTCTACATGTTGCGCAAGTGCGACCAGGCGCTGGATTTCGACCTCGACCTCGCCAAGTCGCAGAGCAACGACAACCCGGTTTACTACGTGCAGTACGCCCATGCCCGGATCTGTTCGGTGCTGGCCCAGTGGGACGGCGATGCCGCCGAACTGGCGGGCGCCGACCTGTCGCCGCTGCAGAACGAACGCGAGTTCGCCCTGTGCGCTCGATTGGCCGAATTCCCCGACCTGATCCAGCAGGCGGCGCGCGACCATGCGCCGCATGCGCTGGCCTTCTACCTCAAGGATCTGGCCGGCGATTTCCACAGCTGGTACAACGCCGAGCGGGTGCTGGTCGACGACCCGGCGGTGCGTCGGGCGCGCCTGGCGCTGGCGCTGGCGACGCGGCAGGTGCTGCAGAACGGGCTTTCCCTGCTGGGCGTATCGCAACCGGTGAGCATGTGATTCCAAGAATGCTATGAGCAAATTCGACAAGACGGGAGAAAAAGGCGTCCGCCCCGCGGTCAAACCCAGGGCGCCGCAGAGGAAGAGCGGCGGCGGCACGCTGCTCGGCGTGTTCATCGGTCTCGTGATCGGGGTCAGCATCGCCTTCGGCGTGGTCTGGTACCTCAACAAGTCGCCGCTGCCCTTTCAGAACAAGTACGAGGGCGCGCCCAAGGCGGACAAGGCCGTCGACGGTGCGAACGCCAAGGCTCCGGCTGCGCTGCCGGGCAAGCCCGGCGACAAGCCCGCCGAACGGCAGCGCTTCGACTTCTACAACATCCTCGAAGGCAAACCCACCGCCGGACCGGCCGCGCCGGCACCCGCAGCAGCCGCGCCCGCGCCTGCGACTCCGGCCGCCGCGCCGGTGGCGGACGCCAAGCCTTCGCTGGTCGACATCTATTTCCTGCAGGTCGGTTCCTTCCAGAAGGCCGCCGATGCCGACAACCTCAAGGCCAAGCTGGCGCTGACCGGCCTGTACGCCAGCGTGCAGGAAGTCAATATTCCGGACAAGGGCACCATGCATCGGGTGCGCGTCGGTCCCTTCCGCGATACTGAAGAAATGAACCGGGCGCGCGGATTGCTGACCCAAAGCGGGGTGCAAGGCACCGTCATCAAGCAAAAGGAATAGGGAGGAGGCGGCATGAGAACCTGGCGCGGATTGTTCGGGGCCATGCTCGCGTTGCTTTGCTTCGGCGCGTGCGCGGCCGAATTGCAGGCGGGGCGCGATTTTCGCGTGATCGATCCGCCGCTGGTGGCGGACAGCGCCCGGATCGAGGTCACCGAATTCTTCTGGTATGGATGCCCGCACTGCTTCGATTTCGAGCCGGTGTTGGCACCGTGGGCCGCCAGGCTGCCGCCCGACGTCAGTTTCCGTCGGGTGCCGGCGGTGTTCCCCAACGACAGGTGGACGCCGGGCACACGGCTTTATTACACCCTTGAAGCCATGAACCTGGTGGACGCGCTGCATGCCGAAGTGTTCAAGGCGATCCATGTCGAACGCAAGCGCATCGACGAGGAAAAGCACCTGCTGGACTGGGTCGCCGGCAAGGGCATCGATCCCGCAAAGTTCCGCGCAGCCTGGTCATCCTTCGGCGTCAGCAGCCGCGTCCGACAGGCACGCGAACTGACTCTGGCGGCGGGCCTGACCGGGGTTCCGGCGATGGTCGTGCATGGCCGCTACCAGGCGATCACCCCCGGGAACTATGGCGAACTGATCACGCTGGTCGATCAACTGGTCGCCCGCGTGCGCGCCGAGGCTGGCCGCAAATAACGCGCGGTGCGTGTATTCCTGACCGGCGCATCGAGCGGCATCGGCGACGCGCTGGCGCGCCATTACGCGGCGAATGGAGCCACTATCGGTCTTGCGGCGCGGCGCCGGCAGACGCTGGAGGCCCTTGCCGCGGAGCTTCCCGGCAGTCACGCTTGTTACCCGCTCGACGTGGCCGACGCGGAGGCGATGCGCGCGGCGGCGGCGGATTTCATGGCCGGCGGTACGCCCGACATCGTCATCGCCAATGCCGGCATATCGGTGGGCACGCTGGCGCACGAGGCCGATGACATGGCCGCCCTGCGTCGCGTGTTCGACACCAACGTGGCCGGCATGGCGCAGACCTTCCAGCCCTTCATCGCCGCCATGAAGGCGCGCGGCAGCGGCCGCCTGGTGGGCATCGCCTCGGTGGCCGGCATCCGCGGTTTGCCGGGCGCGGGCGCCTATTCGGCATCGAAGGCGGCGACCATCGCCTACCTCGAAGCCCTGCGTGTCGAATTGCGCGGCAGCGGGATCAAGGTGGTCACTATCGCGCCGGGCTACATCGCCACGCCGATGACGGCGGTCAACCGCTATCCGATGCCCTTCCTGATGCCGGCCGACGAGGCGGCGCGCCGCTTCGCCCGCGCCATCGAATGCGGTACCAGCTACACCGTGATTCCCTGGCAGATGGGCGTGGTCGCCAAGCTGATGCGCCTGCTGCCCAACCCGGTTTTCGACCTGCTGTTCGCGCGCGCCGGCAGGAAGCCGCGCCGCCTCGATCTTTGATGTCGATGGAGGACGCGCTGGGCCGCGAGCATCCGCCCTGCGTGGGCGCGCCGCGCATCGTCAGCCTGGTGCCGAGCCTGACCGAACTGGTCTGCGACCTTGACCTCGGCGGCCAGTTGGTCGGCCGCACCGGATTCTGCGTGCACCCGAAGGAAGCTCTGCGCAGCGTTTCCAAGGTTGGCGGCACCAAGGACGTGAAGCTCGATGTACTGCGGCAACTCGCGCCGACCCATGTGATTGCCGAGATCGACGAGAACCGGCGTGAGGTGGTCGAGGAAATCATGGGTTTCGTGCCCCATGTCATCGTCGTGCATCCGCGCGCGGTGGACGACAACCTCGGCCTCTACGCCCTGCTCGGCCATGTCTTTCGTCGCGAGCATCTCGCCGCGCGACTGGCCGCTGCGTTTGCCGCCGCCCGCGCCGAACTGGACGCCCAGGCGCGGAGCCTGCCGCGCGAGCGCGTGCTCTACCCGATCTGGCGCGAGCCCTGGATGACGGTGCGCCGCGACACCTACATCGCCGCGATGCTCGGTGCGGCTGGCTGGGACACGCTACCGGCCGAGGCCGTGAGCCGCTATCCGGCCTTCGACTGGAATGCCCCCTGGCTGGCCGACGCGCAGCGCGTGTTGTTGCCGTCGGAGCCCTATGCCTTCACCGTGCGTGATGAGGCCGAGGTCGGTGAACTGGCGCGCCTGCCGGTTACCCGCATCGATGGCGAAATGGTTTCCTGGTATGGCAGCCGGGCGATAGCCGGGCTTCGCTATCTGGCGGAATTGCGGCGGCAGCTCGCCTGAATCGCCGTGTCGTTAGCGCCGAGTTTTCGCGGCGCTATCGCGGCCGTTCCTGCGGTCGCAGGTCGAACAGCAGCACTTCGGCATCCTCGCCGCCATCGAAGCGCAGCTCGCCGGTCTCGCGAATCCGCGCGCCGTCGCCGGCGGACATTGCGGTGCCATTGACGCTCAGGCTGCCGCGCGCGACATGGATGTAGGCGTAGCGCCCCGCGGGCAAGTCGAATTCCGCCGCTTCGGCGCCGTCGAACAGGCCCGCATACACCCGCGCATCCTGATACACGCCGAGCGCGCCGTCCGCGGCGTCAGGGGAAATGATAAGGCGCAGGCGGCCGCGTTTGTCGGCAGCGGAAAAGTTCTTCTGCTGGTAGCGCGGCGCCACGCGCTGGCGGTCGGGCACGATCCAGATCTGCAGGAAATGCACGCCTTCCTGGCGCGAAGGGTTGAACTCGCTGTGGGTGATGCCGCTGCCGGCGCTCATCATCTGCACGTCGCCGGGACGGATCACAGAACCGGTGCCCATCGAGTCCTTGTGTTCCAGCGCACCTTCCAGCACATAGGAGAAGATCTCCATGTCGCGGTGCGGGTGGGTGCCGAAGCCCATCCCCGGCTCGACGCGGTCGTCATTGATCACCAGCAGGTCGGAAAAGCCGACCTGCTTCGGATCGTAATAGTGGCCGAAGGAAAACGTGTGTCGCGAATCGAGCCAGCCGAAGTTGGCCACGCCGCGCTCGGCGGCCCTGCGCAGTTCGAGCATGATCTTTCCTCCTATGGTGAATGGTGACGAGAGACAACAGAACGCGCTCGGGGTGATATCGAGCGCAGCGAGCAAACTATGTTCCCCGCCCCGGGGCGGGGGGCGAAGGCGGGGTTTCGCAATGCACAGCATTGCGCCGCCGTAGCCGGCCGGCTGTGCAAAGCCGGCCGTGGAACGGGGGTGGGGGGCAATTTGGTATCGCCAAATTCATGATCGGGGGCGTAGCCAGCGCATCATGAAAGTTAGCGGTTCCAGCGCGCGGCGCTTTCGGCGACGCGGGCGCCGAACAGGCGCGCGGTTTCCAGGTCGCCGGGCAGGGGGCCTTCCTCGGGGCTGGAATCGGACGGCGACTGCGCCATGGCGCCGGCGAAGGAGCCGAGCCAGTTTACGTCGTTGCGTGTGGCGGCCTTGCTGTTGGCCGGCATCATGCCGGTGCCGACCCAGACCATGCCCTGCTGCATGGACAGGGTGATCATGTAGTGCAGGGTCGACAGCTTGTCGCCGTTCATCGAGGCCGAGTTGGTGAAGCCGGCGGCGACCTTGTTCTTCCACTTCGAGCCGAACCAGGGCTTGGAGCTGGCATCGGCGAAGCGCTTGAACTGCCATGAGGGCCCGCCCATGTAGGTGGGCGAGCCGAAGACGATGGCGTCAGCTTTTTCCAGTTTTTCCCAGCCGCCCTCGGGCAACTGGCCTTCGGCGTTGATTTCGACGAGTTCGGCGCTGGCGCCATTCACGCCGGCGGCGCCCTGCTGCACGGCCTCGGCCTGTTTGCGGGTGTGGCCATAGCCACTGTGGTAGACGACGACGGTATGGGGCATGGTGTTTCCTCCGGATTGAAAGGTTCGATATCGCTGATGATGGCTGCTAGAATGTTTGCCGTTGTTACCTGAGTTAAAGCCGAATTAATTTCTCAAGTAAGGGTGAGTATCAGCGATAGCAAGGCATAGAGCGCTGATACTTTTCGTGGCCTATCGTCGAAAAAATCGAACATGAATCGCTTCACATGCTCAAGTTGACCCTCGATGCGATCGAAATCATCGACGCCATAGACCGTGGCGGTTCCTTCGCGGCCGCGGCCGATTCGCTGCACAAAGTCCCGTCGACGATTTCCTACACCGTGGCCAAGCTGGAGGAGCAGCTCGGCTTCCAGCTTTTCCTGCGGCGCGGCCCGCGCGTGACGCTCACGCCGGCCGGCAGCGAACTGCTCAACGAGGGGCGCTGGCTGTTGCGTTCCGCCGCCGACCTCGAATCGCGGCTGCGCCGCATCGCCACCGGCTACGAATCGGAACTGAAACTGGTGCACGACTCGCTGCTGCCGACCGCCGCGCTGGTCGATGACATCCGCGCCTTCGAAGCACTGGGCTGTGGCACGCGCCTGCGCATCAGCACCGAAGTCATGACCGGCAGCTGGGAAGCGCTGCGCGAAGGCCGCGCCGACCTGGTGCTGGCGGTCGGCGATCCCCCTTCCGGCTTTGCGCAGCAGGCCACGCGCCTGCACGACATCGAGTTCATCTTCTGCGTCGCGCCGCAGCACCCGCTGGCGCGCATCGACCGCCCGTTGACGACTGAGGATTTCCTGGCGCATACGGCGATCGTGGTAGCCGACAGCGCGCGCCTGCTGCCTGCGCGCAGCATCGGGGTGCTGTCCGGACAGTCGCGCATCACCGTGTCGAACATCGAGGCCAAGATCGCCCTGCAGATCGCCGGCCTCGGTTACGGTTTCCTGCCGCGCTGCCGCATCGATGCCGCACTGACGCGGCGCGAACTGGTGGCGCGCGAGGTCGCCGAGCCGCGCGCCAACGAACCGCTGTGGCTGGCCTGGAACCGCGACGCGGAAGGCGAGGCGCGCAAGTGGTGGCGAGAGCGCCTGCAGGCGCCCGGCGCGCTGGCTCGAGCCTGACCGCCGTACCGCCAGCGCCGACTTTTGCCTGTCCGATGACTCCCCAGACCCTCGATCCCGCGCGCGAACGCGCGCTGCTGCTGACGCTGGCCGGGATCCAGTTCGCCCACATCCTCGACTTCATGATCATGATGCCGCTGGGTCCGATCCTGATGCGCGAACTGGGCGTCGGCACCCACGAGTTCGGCCTGCTGGTCTCGGCCTACAGTTTTACGGCGGCTTTTGCCGGGGTGCTGGCGGCCACCTTCGTCGACCGCTTCGAGCGCAAGCGCCTGCTGCTCACCATGTTCGGCCTGTTCGCGCTCGCCACTCTGGCCTGCGGCATGGCGCCGGGCTATCTCACTTTGCTGGTGGCGCGCGGCACAGCCGGTGCTTTCGGTGGTGTGCTCGGGTCGATGGTGCAGACCATGGTCGGCGACCTGATCCCGTTCGAGCGCCGCGGTCGTGCCAGCGGCACCATCATGTCGGCCTTCTCGCTGTCGACCGTCGCCGGCGTTCCGGTCTCCCTGTATCTCGCCAACCACTTCGGCTGGCGCTTTCCCTTCATTTTCATCGCAGCGCTTTCCGCCGGATTCCTGCTGCTGGGCTGGAAGATGCTGCCGGCCTTGCGCGGGCACCTGCCCAACGCCACCGTGTCGGAGTCCGAACGCGCCCATCCGCTGGCGGCGATGGCCGCCGTGCTGCGCGATCGCAACCATCTCAAGGCCCTGATGTTCATGGCACTGATCATGGTTTCCGGTTTCTCGGTGATCCCCTACATCACCATTTACGTCACCGCGAACGTACTCATCCGCCAGGAAGACATTCCGCTGATCTACCTCTTCGGCGGCTGCGCGACCTTCTTCACCTCGCGCCTGGTCGGACGGCTGGCCGATGCCTACGGCAAGATCCGCGTGTACCGGGCGATGGCGATGTGCTCGATGGTGCCCCTGCTGGTCCAGACCCACCTGTGGCCGGTGCCGCTGTGGGTCATGATTTTCTGGTCGACCGTGTTCTTCATTTTCGTGCCGGGGCGCATGGTGCCGGCCATGGCCATCGTCACTTCGGCGGTGCAGCCGCGCCTGCGCGGCACCTTCCTGTCGATGAACGGCGCCGTGCAGCAATTGTCGTCGGGCACCGCCGCCTGGCTCGGCGGCACCATGATTGCCGCCGATGCATCGGGCCGCATCGTCGGCTATGACCATGTCGGCTGGTTGGCGGTCGGCGCCACGGCGATCGCGATGATTTTCGTCGGTCGCATCGAACTGCATACCGGCGCGCCCACGCGACCGGCCTGACGCGGTCGGCGATAGCGCAGCGCTGCGCGGCAGGCGTCGAATTCATTCGCGGGCTTACCGGGCGACAGGCCCGGAACGATCTTCTTCGTTGCATAGCCGATTCCTATGCAATGGATCGGAAAATAGTCTTGGACAATCTTATTTCAATCCAACACAATTTAATCGTCAATTGCTTTCGGAGCGCCGCACGGTAGCGATGTGCGGCAATCACCCGATTCCGGTTTCTCGATTCGCGCGGGAACCAGGCGGGCGCCGCAGGTGTTGAAGGGACTCTGTCCGGTTAATGCAGGAGTCTCCGGTCTTGGCCGGACGACTCGATCTTGGCTAGCGTGATTAAGGAGGATTCAAGCATGCACATCGAACCAGGTATTGTTGTAGGCGCGAAACTGGCGCTCGGCTTCATCACGGCGACCGGCGCGGTCGGCTATTCGCTCAAGCTGGCGAAGGACATGGCCAAGCGTGACGGTGTCGCACCGCTCGCCATTCGCATCGTCCTGGCTGCGCTGCTGGTCCTGAGTTTCTTCGAGGTGTTGCCGCACTACCCGGTCGGCGTGTCCGAGGTCCATTTCATCCTCGGCTCGACGCTATTCCTGATGTTCGGCGCCGCTCCTGCCGCGCTCGGGCTGGCTATCGGCCTGCTGGCGCAAGGTCTGCTGGTCGCTCCGGCCGACCTGCCGCAATACGGCATGAACGTGACCAGCCTGCTGGTACCGCTGCTTGCGATCAATGTCCTGGCACAGCGCGTCATCCCCGCCAATACGCCCTACAAGGATGTCACTTACGGCCAGGCGCTCAAGCTGTCCACCGCCTATCAGGGCGGCGTCGTGGCCTGGGTCGGCTTCTGGGCCGTGTATGGCGCCGGCGTCGGTGCCGAGAACCTCGCCGAGATCGCCACGTTCAGCGTTGCCTACATGAGCGTGGTCCTCATCGAGCCAGTGCTGGACCTCGGTGTGTTGGCCGCCGCCAAGGCGCTGCACCGCCTGGAAACCAGCGGCGTGTTCAACCCGCGCCTGTACGGCGCCGCCGCCTGATCGGGTCGCGCTGTTCCCAAGACTCCGGCCCTGGCCGGAGTCGTTTCGCGGGGGACGTTAGTTCCCCGTTTTCGATTGATCCGGATGGGCCTCGACGGGCTGAGCTGCCTGCCGCCCCGGCGCGCCCTTCCGACCCCACGAAAGGACGATTTTCATGAATAAAGCCGAAATGAAGGAAGCGATTCTCGACGCCAAGCAGAAGAAGGGCTTGAGCTGGAACGACATCGCCAAGGCCGCTGGGCTGTCCGCCGAATTCACCTGTTCCGCCTGCCTGGGCATGAACCACCTCGACAAGAAGCCTGCCGATGCCGTCGCCAAGTTGCTCGGTCTCGGCAAGGACGGATCCGCCGCCCTGCAGGCATTCCCACTCAAGACCTGGACCCAGGTGGTGCCCACCGACCCCCTGATCTATCGCTGGTACGAGATGATCAACGTTTATGGCGAGACCATCAAGGAACTGGTCAATGAGAAGTTCGGTGATGGCATCATGAGCGCGATCGACTTCACGATGAAGATCGACAAGCAGGAAGACCCCAAGGGCGACCGCGTGCTGGTGACCATGAGCGGCAAGTTCCTCCCCTACAAGTCCTGGTAGCCTGCACGGGTCCGGGTGGCGCGGAACGCCCGCCGCCCGCCGCCCGCCGTGAACCATTTAAGGAAAGGTGATCCATGCCGGCACGTGATCCCCACCGTTTTGTCAATGAGCTCGACGAAGCGGCCATCGAGCGCCTGATCGCCCGCCTTGAAGGCCGCGCCAAGGATGTCGTGTTCACCCGGCTGTTCGACAAGTACGCCGGGCACCTCTCGCCAGGCGTGTCGGCGCACGTGCTGGAGGTTGGCTGCGGCACCGGCGCCATGACCCGTTCGCTGGCCCGTCGCGGTGACTTTTCCGGCAAGGCTGTCGGTGTCGACCAGAGCCATCCATTCATCGAGGCCGCGCGTCGCTTTGCTGTCGAGCACGGAGTGGGCGACCGCGTCGACTTTCGCGTCGGCGATGCGCACGACCTCGATTTCCCGGATGCGACTTTCGACGCCGCGTTCGCCCATACGCTGATCAGCCACGTCACGGATCCGCAGGCCGTGTTGCGCGAAATGGTTCGCGTCGTACGTCCCGGCGGCATCGTGGCGATCTTCGATGGCGACTATTCCTCGATGACCTATGCCCTGCCCGACCACGATCTTGGGCATCGCATGGACGTGGCCCTGACCACGGCCGCCTTCAATAATCCGCACATCATGCGCGACCTGCCCAGATTGATGCCGCAACTGGGCCTGCAATTGCAGCAGGCCTGGGGCGATGCCGTGGTCGAGATCGGCAAGGCCAGCTATTTCAAGTCATTTGCCGAGACCTATGCTCCCTATATCATCAAGTCCGGAATGTTCTCCGCCGCGGCGGTGGACGCCTGGCTCGCGGCGCAGCATCAGGCGATGGAGGAGGGGAGCTTCTTCGCTGCGTGCAACTATTACACCTATCTCGCAACTCGCACCTGAAACCGCTGGCCGGCAAGCGCCGGAGTGATTCGGTAGCCGGCTCGGACCCAAGGTCAGCGCGCGGCGGCACCATCCACGTCCGCTGCCTGGCGCCGGGAACTGCCGGCTCCAAGTCCCGTCCCAACCTCAGGCGGCAGCCCAGATTCGGTCAGCCGCTGTTGCAGCGCCTGGTATCGGGCGGCGCTCCATTGCGTGGCCATTTCCCCAAAAGCCTGGCAGGCGGCGCTCTTGTAGGCGCCCTTGTGGCAAATCAGGGCGATCGCATGGTGCGGCAACTGGGGCATCAGGGGCACCGAGTACAGGCCCGACTGCGCCTCGGAAATCGAGCTGGGCAGGATGGTGACCAGGCGGCCCAGGCTGGCCGACTGCACCAGCATGTTCAGCGAGTTGGTCTCGATGGCGATGTGCGGCGCAATGCGGTATTCGAGGCAATAAAGGTCGAAATGGCGCCGCAATGCAAACTGCGTATTGAGCAGGACCAGGGATTCCTTTTCCAGTTCGGACGCACTGAGGGGCGTCTGTCGTCCGGCCAGTCGGTGGCCCTTGCCGACCGCGAGGTTGAGGGTTTCCACGAACAACGTGTGCTTGTCGATTTCGCCGGAGCGGCCCTCCGAGGAAAACGTGTCGGAAAAGACGATGCCGATGTCGATCCGGTCCTCGGCGACCCCGGCCTCGATGTCATCCTGCGACATCTCCACCGCACTCATTGCGATTCCCGGATGGCGGGCCACGAAATCTTCCAGCAGCGGCGTGGTGATGTATTCGGTGATCGGGTTCATGCCCAGGCGCAGCGAGCCGCGGCTGAGATCCTGTACCTCGTGGATGGCCCGGGTTCCCGCTTCCAGTTCTCCAAGTGCGCGGCGTGCATGGTGGAGATAGACTTCACCGGCATCGGTGAGCCGCACATTGCGGCCTGAACGGTCGAGCAATTGCACGTCGAGAGCCTCTTCCAGCAGTCGTATCTGCTGCGATAGCGTCGGCTGCGATACATGCAGCGCCTCGGCCGCGCGGGTAAAGCTGTGATGTTCCGCAACCGCGAACAGGTAACGTATCGAGCGCGGGAACACCAGTTTTGATTCCATAGTCGATTCCTATAGATTCGATCGAAGGATAGTCTTCATCGATTCTAGCCCAAAGCCACAGCCCATGCGAGGCGGAAACGCGAGTCACGGGCGAGTCGCGAAGTCCTCGATGGCGGGATCGGGGGAGCCTGGATCAACCGATGATTTCGATGACGTCCGCGGCATTGTTGAATAGTGGAAGCCTATAGGTTGGATCGGAAAATAGTCTTGGACAATTTCACTTAAGGCATACAAAATTTAAACGTCAACTAAATAGTGCCGTGTCCTGAAACCTGCCGAAGCTTCGGGGGTCCCACAAGACGGGCAGCATCGGTTGATCGCCAGCGGAAATCGAGGGCGCCGGAATACGCCTTCGCGGGTGTCCCCCGGTTTGTTGTGCAGCAAGGGTTGCGTGCCAGTGAATCCGCAAGTCATACATCAAAGGAGAAGTCCAGCTATGTCATCGACTACCAGGGAAAGGGTATTGCGGCATCTGACCGCGGTCGCCGAATTGCAGCCGCCGGTGCAGAAGACCGGCAAGGCGCCATATCCCACAGCAATCACTCCCGAACTGTTCCGGGCCTATACGCGGTCGCCACATGATGTCGGCGGCGAGTTTGACGTTCCCTGCGAATGGACCGAGGAGGAACACGAGGCGTGGGGCCACCGTGCCTACGTGACCACCGAGTGCCTGGCCTGGCGTGGCGCCTGGTGTGCGGAAGAGCGGCGCCGCATGCAGAACGTCGATCTGGGTACGACGCAGTATCTCGGCTTGCCTTACTACGGGCGCTGGCTGCTGTCCGCCGCGCGCATCCTGGTAGACGGACATCACGTCACCCTGACGGAACTGATCAACAAGATAGACGAGGTGAAAAAGCGCCATGAGCCAGCACGATAGAACCCATCACGCCAAGATCGCCACCGGCAAGGGCGATCCCCAGTGCTTCAAGGGTACCGCCGGTCCCGCCAAGTTCAAGGTCGGCCAGACCGTGCGCATCAAGGATCTGCCGGACGTTTTCTACACCCGTTGCCAAGTCTACACGCGTGGCGCGGTCGGCGAGGTGGCAGTAGTCACCCATGAAAGCCCGGCACCGGAAGATGAGGCCTGGGGACACGTCGATCATTCCGAGTGGTTCTACATCGTGCGTTTCAAGCAAAAGGACCTGTGGCCGGAGTATCCCGCCGCCTTTGCCAACGACACGCTGCAAACCGAGTTTTCCGAGCGTTGGCTGGAAGCCGTGTAGTTCGCCGATCCAACCGAGACAGAACAGAAAGGTATAACGCAAATGTCAAACGATCACGATCATAGCCACGGGCATGGGCACCACCACAATCCTCCGGGCCCGATGGTCGAGGAAGTCAGCGACTTCGAGGCGCTGGAAATCGCCGTCCGCGAGCTGGCCATCGAGAAGGGCTTGTTTACCGCCGAGGACCATCGCCGCTTCACGGAGTTCGCCGAGCACATCGGACCTACCCCGGCAGCCCGCATGGTGGCCAAGGCCTGGCTCGACCCGGAGTACAAGAAGCAGTGCCTGACCGATGCAATCAAGGCCAGCCTCGCCGTCGGCGTGGACTGGCTGAACCCGACCGGCTTCGGCACGCCGAGCGACTACACCGATCTGCGCGTGCTCGAAGATACGCCGACCCTGCATCATGTCGTCGTGTGCACCCTTTGTTCCTGCTACCCACGCCCCATCCTGGGCTTCCAGCCGGAGTGGTATCGCACCCCGAACTATCGCCGCCGCCTGGTCCGCTGGCCGCGTCCGGTGCTTGCTGAATTCGGCCTGCAACTGCCGCCGGACGTCGAGATCCGCGTCGAGGATTCCAACCAGAAATGTCGCTTCATCGTGATGCCGGTGCGCCCCGCCGGTACCGAGGGCTGGACGGAAGATCAGCTGACTGAAATCGTGACCCGCGATTGCCTGATCGGCGTCGCCCTGCCCAAGCCGGGCATGACCACCAACATTCCGCTGCCAGTCCACAAGCCGGCCAAGCCCGGCCACCATTGAGGAGCAAGCCATGGCTGACTCAGGGAACATGAATGCCTCCGCCGGTGCGGCGGACGGGGCGGCGAGCTGGACCCCCGTTCCCTTGCTGGAAGAGATCAAGGAGCATGGCCGGGTCTGGGAAGACCTCGCCAGCCAGTACGGCGTAACGAATCCGGATCCTCCGTGGAAGACCAGCCTCGACGGAATTTGCGAGGCACTGGCGGCTGGCTCCTGTTCTTCCGTGGCTGCGGCCGAGAAGCGCTGGCTGGATGGAAAGGTCGACCGCGCCAGCCTGGATTCACCGCTGCCCCTGCTGGAACGGCGCTGGGAAGAGGACGAGCTTTCGGAAACGCTGTATCAGGACGTTCCGTTTCCCGAGCGGCAATTGCTCTGCCTGGCCCATTCCCTGATAAAGCGTGGCCTCGTCGATCCGGACGAGCTCGCCGCTCGCATGAAAGTAGTGCATGAGCGGCTGACCGCGGCCTGAGCGGATTTGGTCGCCATGACCGGCGTCCGACCTTGCGACTGAGCCCCCGCTCTTCTGGCGGGGGCGAAAGTGGGACCCGGTCATCGGCACGCTGAGAAATACGACATTCACCAATGCGTGTCCGAGGGGCACGCGGGGGAGGGTGTTCGCGAAATGCGATGCAGACGCGGCAGGAAGAGTCGCGGAATCTAGCCAACGGAGAGACGATCGGTGTCAATACGCGGAGTGAATATCAGCATCAAGGGACTGGGCTACCGCTACAGTTCCCGCGGCAACCCGACCTTCAGCAATCTCATGCTGGAATCGCCGCGCGGCGAGGCGCTGGCCATCATCGGCCGCTCCGGTTGCGGCAAGTCCACCCTCCTGCACATCATCGCCGGGCTGAATCGTCCCACCGAGGGCACGATGCATTTCGACGACAAGAAGATCGAGGGACCATCGTCGCGCTGGGTCATGATGTTCCAGGCGCCGCACCTGTTTCCGTGGATGAAGGTCTCGCAGAACGTCGGCGTCGGCCTGGGTTTTGCAGGCTGGCCCGAAAAGGAAAAAGCCGAACGCGTCGCCGAGGCCCTGAAGCTGGTCGAGTTGTCCGACTACGCCGACACCAATGTGCAGGACCTCTCCGGCGGCCAGCAGCAGCGCGTGGCGCTGGCCCGTTCGCTGGTCATGGAGCCCGAATTGCTGCTGCTCGACGAGCCGTTCTCCGCGCTCGACGCCTTTACGCGCGCCTCGCTGCAGCGCGACGTGCGCTCGATTGCCAAGCGGCTCGGGTTCAACCTGATCATCGTCACCCACGACATCGACGAAGCCGTGCTGATGGCCGATCGCGCACTGATCATGGCCGGCGCGCCCGGCAAGATCGTCCATGAATTCGAAGTCAATCTGACCGATCCCCGGCAACGCCAGGATCCGGCGGTACAAAGCATGCGCGCCCGTCTCATGGATGCCTTTCACACGGCGGCGCAAGTGGCGGGGTCGCCCGCCGAGAACGCGGAGGCAGAGACCGCATCCGAACCCGCTTGAACAGCGTTACCCGGCACGCCTGACCACACCCCAAGTCAGGAAACCATCACCCAAGGAGACCGAGAATGTGCAGATTTTGCAATGATCAAGTCCAGGTACCACACGACGAGCATGGTGAACCGCAGTTCGATTTCAAGCGGCATGGCGACGGCATCGACGATCCCAACCTGGTGATCGAGTACGACCCGCTGTTCAGTAGCGTGCTGGGTACCAGCGTAAATCGTCGCGAACTGCTCAAGATGGGCAGCCTCGGCGCGTTGAGCAGCCTGGTGCCGTCGGCCGCTACCTACGCCCAGGAAAAGAAATGGGATCCGACGATCCGCATCGGCTACCTCCCCATCACCGACGCGGCGGCACTGCTGGTGGCGCATGAAATGGGCTTCTTCAAGAAGGAGGGCCTCGACTCCGTCGCACCGACGCTGATCCGCGGCTGGTCTCCGCTGGTCGAGGCATTCTCCTCGCACCGCACCAACCTCACCCACATGCTGATCCCGATCCCGATCTGGATGCGCTACAACAACAAGTTCCCGGTCAAGATCACCGCCTGGAACCACACCAACGGATCCGGGATGATCGTGCACAAGGACAGCGGCATCAATTCGCCGAAGGACTTCGGCGGCAAACAGTTCGCCGTGCCGTTCTGGTACTCGATCCACAACATCATTTCGCAGAAGATCATGCGCGACGCCGGCATCACGCCGGTGATCCGTCCGCAGGACGCGAAGCTGGCTCCCAACGAGTGCAACTTCATCGTGCTCAACCCGCCCGACATGCCGCCTGCACTGGCAGCGAAATCGATTGACGGCTATTGCGTCGCGGAACCTTTCAACGCGCTGGGCGAGCTGCGCGCCGGCGGCAAGATGCTGCGCATGACCGGCGACGTCTGGAAGGGCCATCCCTGCTGTGTGGTGGTGATGCACGAGGCGGACACCATGGACCCGGCGCGGGCCGCCTGGGCGCAGGGCGTGCACAACGCCATTGTTTCCGCGCAGATCCACCTCCACGAGAATCGCGCCGCCATGGCGGAAATGCTGTCCAAGGACGGCAAGGGCTACCTGCCCTTCCCCAAGGAAGTGGTACAGCGTGCCGTCATGCTCTACGACATTCCGTATCCGGGCAACGCCGCCGCGATCAAGAACAAGGACTGGGGCATGGACCGCATCAACTTCCAGGGCTGGCCTTACCGCTCGGCCACGGAACTGGTGGTCAACGACCTGAAGAAGACCACCATCACCGGCGACGCAGCCTTCCTCGAAAAACTGGACGCCAAGTTCGTTGCCAACGACCTGGTCAATTACAACTTCATCAAGAAGGCGCTCGACGCCAATCCGAAGTGGAAGAACGACCATAGCGTGCCCAAGTCCGGCGATCCCTTTGTCCGCACGGAAACCATCAGTCTATGAGCAACCCCGCCCCGGCCGCCGGTCTGGCCGGCACCAGGACCTCCCGCGCCGCCGAGGCGACGGCGCGGGGCGTCCTCAACTTTTCCCTTGGCCTGCTGATCCTCGCCGCACTCTGGTGGCTAGGCGGCTACATGATTTCCATCAATCCGAAAACACAGAGTTTTGCCGGATTCGGACTGATCCCCACGCTGCAGTCATTTCCGGAACTTTGGAACCTGGGCAAGCTGCAGAACGCCATTACTGCCAGCGGCTACCGGCTCGGCACGGGCATGCTGATCGCCATTGCGATCGGCGTGCCGATCGGCATCATCATGGGACGCAGCAAGCGCTTTCGGGAACTGAGCAATTCTTCCTTCCAGTTCCTGCGCATGATCAGCCCGCTGTCATGGATGCCGATCGCTGTTTTCGTCTTCGCTGCCTGGGACCACTCGATCATTTTCCTGATCGCGATCGCCTCGGTCTGGCCGGTAATGTTTTCAACCGCGGCCGGCCTCGCCAAGGTCGACCCGGCCTGGTTCAAGGTGGCACGCAACCTTGGCGCCACGCCGGTGCAGATGCTCACCCAGATCATCCTGCCGGCGATCAGCTTCGACATCTTTACCGGCATCCGGCTGGCGCTGGGCATCGCCTGGGTCGTGCTCGTGCCAGCCGAATTGCTCGGTGTGACCTCCGGTCTCGGTTACGCAATCAAGGATGCACGCGAAACCCTCTCATACGACCACCTTACCGCGATGGTGCTCACCATCGGGGTTATCGGCTACGTGCTCGACACTTGCTGCGCTCTGCTCGTCAAGCGCTATAGCTGGCATCGCGGAGATGCCTGACTCCATGTGCCCGAGGATTTCCCCGCAATGACTGCCAATACCGCCGCTGCCGCCGCCATTCCGACCGGCACCCGGTCGTCGCGCGCCCTCAAGGCATCGGGCACCGGCCTGTTCAATTTCTTCGCCGGACTTGTGATCCTGTTCGCGCTCTGGTGGCTGGCAATTTTCGTGGCGACGCTGGATCCCAAGGCTTCTCATTGGGCTGCGTTCGGGCCGATTCCCGCATTCAAGGCCATGATCAAGATGTGGCAGAGCGGTCTGATCCCGAAGGCCTTGTGGACCAGCGGCTATCGGCTTGGCGCGGGACTGGCGATTGCGATCCTGATCGGTGTGCCGGTCGGTATCCTGATCGGCCGCAGCAAGCGTTTCCGCGAACTGAGCAATTCGCCCTTCCAGTTGATGCGCATGATCAGCCCGCTGTCCTGGGAGCCGATCGCGGTTATCGTGTTTGCCGGCTGGGACCAGGCCATCATCTTCCTTATCGCGGTTGCCTCCGTGTGGCCGGTGATGTTTTCCACCGCCGCCGGATTGGCCAAGGTCGACCCGGCATGGTTCAAGGTGGCGCGCAACCTCGGCGCCAAGCCTTGGCACGTAGTGACCCAGATCATCCTGCCGGCGATCACCTTCGACGTACTGACCGGCATCCGGCTTGCCGTCGGTGTCGCCTGGGTGGTGCTGGTTCCGGCCGAGTTCCTTGGCGTGACCTCGGGCTTCGGCTACACCATCGAGGATGCCCGCGAGTCGCTGGAATACGACCACCTGATGGCCATGATCCTGGTCATCGGCGCCGTCGGCTACATCCTGGATGCGTCGCTTCTGATGCTGATCAAGCGTTTCAGCTGGCACCGCGGCTGACCATGGCGACAACTCGGTTTCCGCATGCCGGAATTTTCCCTGCGGGCAGTCGCCGCGACGCGGGCCCTGCGCCCGGACCATGAAAAAGTCGCCGCTCACCGCATCACCGGCCGAGGCCGACGAAAACTCCGTACCGAGGGAGGAGCGCAGCGCGCGGAAGACGGTGGAGGAAAGCTACCTGAAGCAGCTGGAGGAAGAGAATCGGCGACTGAAGATGGCCGTCGCGGACCTGACCCTGCGCAATCAGGCCTTGAAGCTCGTGGTGGGAAAGAAATGGTAATCCGGCCATTCGTCGCAGAGTGTGACGGATTCGAAGTTTCATGCCGTGTCGCAAACGCGGCCCTGATGGAGAAGCGTAAATAATGTCCAGGAAAATTTTTGTGTTGTGCGTATCGGATTCACGCGAAAAGCTGCAGATGGCTGCCATGGTCGCCTCGGTTGCCGCCGCGTCCGGTGACGAAGTCACGGTGTTCTTTTCGATGAACGCCATGCTGCATTTCGTCAAGGGTCGCGCCACGGAGGCCCCGGCAGAAGGGGAGTTCGGACGGCTCATGGCCGCCGACAAGGGCGTGCCTTCGTTCAAGCAGCTTTTCGCCTACGCCGCCGATCTTGGCGATGCCAAGCTGCTGCCCTGTTCGATGGCGGTCGATCTGCTCAAGGCGTCGGAAGAAGACCTCGATCCGGTGCTCGGCCCGCCGACCGGACTTACGCGCTTTCTGAGCGACGCCGAAGGCGCGCAACTCTTCACATTCTGAGCGGATCGCCGCACGGACCCCGAATCAACAGGAGGACACAGGCAATGAGTGAAATGAGGATCATAGACGCGCGCGACACGTTCTGCCCCGGGCCGCTGATGGAACTGATCAGCTACATGAAGCGCGCCAGCGTCGGCGATGAGTTCGAATTGCTTTCCACCGACAAGGGCTCGATCAACGACATCCCGGAATGGATCAAGAAGGTCGGGCACGAAATGCTCAGTAGCGAACAGGTCGATGGGGTCTGGCACATCAAGGTACGCAAGGCCAAATAATCGAAACGGACGTCGGCCGGCCGGTCGGATTCCGGCTGGCCGGGAATAGGCCCCGGAAGCGCGGGGATTCTGGATAGGAGAATGCAATGAGAATCTTAGTAGTCGGTGGTGGCACGGCCGGAACCATCGTGGCCAACAACCTCGCGCGCCGGCTTACCGCGGAAACCCGCGCCGGCAAGGTGCGCATCACGCTGCTGTCCGCCTCGGACAGGCACATGTACCAGCCGGGACTGCTCTATGTCGCCTTCGGACACATGACCCCGGACCAGCTCTATCGCGACGAGGCCAGCCTCCTCGAACCCAACATCGACTTCCATGTCGATCCGGTCACCAAGTTCAACCTCGACAAGAACCAGGTGCTGACCGCGGGCGGCAAGACCCATGACTATGACATCCTGGTGATCGCCACCGGTTCGCGCATGGTGCCGGAGGAAACCCCGGGCCTCAACGAGGGCGCCGAGTTCTTCTACACCGAGGCCTCGGCGGTCAAGATGTTCAAGCGCCTGCGCGAATTCCAGGGCGGCAAGGTGGTGGTCGCCGTCGGCGTGCCGCACAAGTGCCCGATCGCGCCGGTCGAGGTCATGTTCATGCTGCATGACTACTTCACGGCGCGCGGCATCCGCGACAAGGTCCAGCTCAAGTACCACTATCCGATCGGTCGCATCCACACCATCGAGAACGTCGCCATCTGGGCCAAGCCGGAATTCGCGCGCATCGGAGTCGAGACAGAGACCCTGTTCAACATCAAGGAAGTGGACGTCAAGAACAAGATCCTGAAAAGCGAGGAAGACACCGAGGTTCCCTACGACCTGCTCATCGTCATTCCCGCGCATCGCGGCATGGAGGTGCTCGAACGCGACAACCTCGGCGAAGGAGGCTGGATACCGACGGACCGCTTCAGCCTGGCCATGAAGGGGCGCGACAACGTCTACGTGGTGGGCGACACCACCAACCTGCCGGTCAGCAAGACGGGGTCGGCGGCGCATTTCCAGGCCGAGACCCTGGCCGAGAACATCGCCTCCATCGTCAAGATCGGGGCGCCAGTGCGCGACTATGATGGCAAGGTGTACTGCTTCATCGAAGCGGGGCACGACCGCGCGACCTATGCCATGTTCAACTACCAGAACCCACCCGACCTGAAGCCGCCGTCAAAACCCATGCACTGGTTCAAGCTTTCCTACAACCAGATGTACTGGACCAGCGTTCGCGGACTACTCTGAAGAGATCACACCATGAGCACCCAGACCGAAACAACTCCCCCACCGTCGATCAACGAGGGCGACCTGCAGCGACTGGTCGAATTCGCCCAGCTCGTCACCTCGGCGCAGGATGCGCTGTCCGACGACATGGTCAACCGGCTGGCGTCGGCCCTGTCGGAAGGCATCACGCTGCTCGATCGCCTGACGCGCAACGAGGGCTTCACCCACCTGCTGCGCGAACTCGACCGCGCCGAGAACCAGCGCTTCCTGATCTGCATGTCGAATGCCTTCACCGCGGCGAGTCGCGAACTTGCGGCTGCGCCGCCGTCCACCGGCGGCATTGGCGGCCTGATCAAGCTGATGAGCGATCCGGGCACGCAGGAGGGCTTGCGCCTGCTGGCCTTCGTCGGCGCCCGCATGAGCAAGAGCCTGCGCGAGGTGCATCGGCGCGGACTCTGATTTACCGGTAACCCGGCGACAAGACGGCACCGCACGCGGGGACCACGGGCTCGACGCGCGGTGCCGGGCAGCAGCCATCTGCAAGGAGGACGCGAGATGATCAGGGAAGCCGCATTCGACGCGGACAGCCTGTCCGAACAATCCCGCTTTTTTCACGGCGCGCTGGAAGACTGGCTGCGCGAGCCCGACATTACCGTGGCCTGCGGGCGCTGGGCCGACGGCGCGATCGGCGAGCTGATTCCCCAGGGGCGCGGCTACCTGCTGCCGGGAATCTACGAAGGCTGCTTTGCCGGCGTGCGCGAACTGCGCCTGGAAGACTCCCCCCATCACCTGCACATCGATTTCGGCCGCGTCCATCGCATCCGCTATGTCGTCGCGCCCAGCGTCTGCCTCGACTTCAAGCCCTCGTTCGAAGCCCGCCTGCTGGTCATCGGGCCCGGCGGCGCGCCGAGCGACCACTGGGTGGTGTCGCTGATGCTGTCCTGTCCCTACGATCGCGGCGTGCTCGATTCCGCGCGCGTGCAGCGCTTCCTCGACCTGGCCAGCGAGCAGGCCGCGCGACGCCCCGACCTGGTCGAATTCGACGTCGAGCCTTCCGTACGCGAGACTTCCGAAGGTATGCAATTGCTGCAACTGCTGCGCGCGCGCAGCGGCCTGCCGTCCGGGCAATGGCCCGAACTGGCCGCCGCGCTGTGTCCGAGCATGACGCCACCTGCAGTGCCTCCGCTTGATCCACCCTGCATCGATCTCCTGCAAAAGGCCCTGCGGCTGCGCGATGCCTCGCTGGTGCTTTACCGCGACCGCGCCCTGATCGAATTCAAGACCGAGAAACTCGACGGCCTGCACCGCTACGTCGAGCACGGCCATGTGTCGTGGCAGATCGGCGCCTTCGACGACCATCATTGCCACCTCGCGCTGGGCGCGGTGGCGCGCGTGCTCTTCTCCGCCGAACCGGTTTCCTGCCAGGGCGGCGGCATCAACTACACGATCTGGTTCCTCAGCGCAGGACCCTGCGGCAACCCTTATCGGCGCGACGGCTATTTTTCCATCGTCCTCAATCGCCCCTACAGCGGCAACCAGCCACGCCTGGACATCATCGAACCGGTGCTCGCGCTCCATCGCGAGTTTCGCGACCTGGACTGGGTCGAGGCCGATCCGATGTTCCTCGAAATCCTCTCCGGCGGACCGCCCCTGCGCCGTGCCGCCGGCGCCGACTTTTCGAAGGAGTCCTAACTCCCCGCCGCGGGCGCGCGCAGCGGCAGGCGCAAGTCGATGGTGCCGGGGTCGGCGCCGGACTTCAACTCGAATCCCAGGTCGCGTGCCAGGTGTTGCATGCGCAGGTTGCCGGCCAGGGTTTCGCCGCGCAATTCGCCGGTGCCGCGGCTGCGACAGTAATCAATTACGCGTTGCAGCAGCAGGCGGCCCAGCCCCAGGCCCTTGACTTGGGAGCTGACGACGATGGCGAACTCGGCGAAGGCGTTGTCCGGATCGGCCATCGCGCGAACCTCGCCCAGCGAGCGTTCAATGCCCTGTGCATCGCGTTCGATCGCCACCAGCGCCATTTCGCGGTCGTAGTCGATCTGCGTGAAGCGCGCCAGCTTGGAACGCGGCAGGCGGCGCATGGTGCCGAAGAAACGCATCCGCGAATCCTCCGGGTCGAGCGAGGCGATCAGGTCGCCCAGGGTCGCCTCGTCCTCCGGCCGGATCGGCCGGATCAGCAACCGGCGCCCCTGCCACTCCACCTGCTGCTCCAGTTCGCGCGGGTAGGGGCGAATCGCGAAGCGGCGAAAGCCCAGCTTGCGCCCGCGCTTCTCGATGCGGATGCGCGCTTCGTAGGCCACCACCCCGGTCGCTTCCACGTGCAGCGGATCGAGTTCGATGCCGGCGATTTCGTCGATGTCGGTGAGCATCTGCGACAGGCGCACCAGCGCCGTGCCCAGCGCGGCCTCCAGCGCGTCCCTTGCGGTGTCGGCCGCCTCCCGCGCGAAGCCGCAGCGTGCGACCAGGTCCTGCGCCAGGGCGCGGTTGAGCGGCGGCAGCGCAACGGCATACTCGCCTTCGTGCCCGTTCTCGCCCGCGGCCGGAGCGATGAAGATCACCGGCCCGAACACCGGATCGCTGCCGACGCCGAGGCGCAGGGCCGCGATGCCGCTGCGCGCCGCCCCGGGCCGCAGCCGGTAGCCGCTGACACGGCTGCCCGGGCGTTCGTCGCGCACGCTGTTGCGCAGGCCGCGCACCGCCAGTCGAATCTCCTCCGGCGAGCGCAGCGAACGCGCCATCGTCCGGTAGTCCGGTGCATTGGCCAGGACCAGGCCGATGTCCACCGGATAGCCGATCTCGGCGGCCGCGCCGATCGCTTCGTCGATGCTGCCCGCCAGCGGGCGTTCCTCGGCATCGATGCCGTAGGCCTGCAGCAACTGGCGCGCCTGCCGCGCGGAGAGCAGTTCGACCCCGGCCGAGAGCGCCTCGGACACGGCATTGCGCGCGCGCTCCGGGTTCGGGCTGAAATCCTCGGCCAGCGAGGGCGGCATTTCAACCAGCAGTTTCCGGTTGCGTTCGTAATTGACGATGCCGACAAAAATCGCGATGGCCTTCTCCGGCGAATCCTGGCTCAGCACGCCGTGCGCCGCGGCGATCCGCTGCGCCTCCTGCATTGCGCTGCCACCGACCCAGCAGGTAAATACGTTGCGCGTGGCCTTCTGCGCAACCTCGCAGATCGCTTCGGCCACGGCATTGCCCGGTGCGAACGGCGAGGGCGAGCAGACCGTCAGCACTGCGTCGGTGTTGCTGTCGGCGAGCACCACCGCCAAGGCGTCGGCCCAGGCCGCCGGCGAAATGTTGGCCGGCAGCGCCAGCGGATTGCTGGTCACGTCGATCCGCAGCAATTCCCCGAGCCGCTTCAGCGTGCCCGCTTCGAGGGCCGCCAGCCGCCCGCCCGCCGCCAGCAGCGCGTCGGCCGCGATGCGGCACAGGCCATGGCCGTTGCCCAGGATGCACAGGCGCGCGCCGGCCATCGGCCGCACCCGCGCCATCGCCTCGGCGGCGTCGAACATGTCTTCCAGCGTGCCGATGCGAACCCAGCCGGCACGGCGCAGCGCGGCGGCATACACGTCGTCGGTGTTGAATGGTGCCGTCGCCGATGCGCGCGTCGCGATCCGGTTGCCGCGGATCACCACGATCGGCCGGTTGCGTGCCGCCGCCCGTGCCGCCGACATGAACTTGCGCCCCGCCGTGACGGTTTCGAACTGGACCAGGATGGCCTCCGTATCCGGGTCGTTCGCCAGCCAGTCGATCGCGTCGGCCAGATCGACGTCGATGCCGGCACCCAGATGCAGCGCCGTGGAAAAGCCGATGCCCTTGCTGTGCGCACGATCGAGCACCGCCGCCGCCACCGCGGCCGACTGGGTGATCAGGCCGATCTTGCCCGCCGTCGAACCGACCGGCGCCACGCTGGCGTCGAGTCCCAGGGCCGGCACCGCGATGCCGCCGCTGCCCGGCCCCAGCACCCGCATCAGGTAGGGCCGCGCCGCGTCGAGGATGGCCTTGTGCGCCTCCTGCAGCTGGCTTGGCGTCATCCGTTCGTGCAATGAAGGCCCGATGATTGCCGCCCGCGTGCCGCGCGCGCCGAGCTGGGCCACGATCTGCGCCACGTCGCACAACGGCGCGCAGACGATCGCGAGGTCGGGCACCGGGTCGAGCTCGTCGATGTGCATGCGGGCGCCGATGCCGAACAGCGAACGCTTCTTCGCCGTCGCCGCAAGGATCGGCCCCGTGAATCCACCGGCCGCCAGGTTGCGCAACACCACGTCGGCATAGCAGCCCTGTTCGGCGGTCTCGGCGACGACCGCCACCGAACGCGGGTGAAAGAGGAATTCCAGGTTGCGGACAGTCATTTTTTTGTTGGGTTTGCGGCAGGCGGCGGTACTGCCGCTGATGACGCCTCCGCGTCAGCGGGTTCCTACCGCGTCCAATACAGCAGTGCGACGAAGGCGATGATCGCGAACGCGACGTAGGTTTTCCACGGCTGCTCCTTTTCCGCGTAGGGATCGGTGAGCGCCCGTTGCGCGCCTTCGGGCAATTGCGCCATCTGCGTCAGCGAGGTGCCGAAGGGTATGTTGATGCGCGCGCGCGCATTCACCGCCCAGCCGTTGGCGTCGAGCAACGGGCCGAGGTTGCGGCTCCTGAGCTTGAACCAGGCGAGGATCACGGCGGGGCCGGAGATGAGCAGCATCAGGCCCGCCAGCGCGATCGGAATCTGCCACCAGTGCAGGCCGAGCAGGCCGGTGAGCATGGAGGCCACGGCGGTGCCGATGGCGCCGACCGCCAGGCCGATGGCAGCGAAGATGCCGGCGAACTTGCCGACATCAAAGGCCTGCTGCGCGGGTGCCGGCTTGGGCGGCGCATCGGCCTTCTTCGCCGTGGCGACCGCGGCTTCGGCGAGTTTGCCCTCGACCCCGGCAGCCTTGCTGGCGGCGAGCTTCTGCAATTGTTCGCCGACCATGCGCGCCAGCTTCTTGTAGGGCGACCAGAAGGCCTGGCGCAAGCTGATGGGGTGGTCGACGATCTTGGTGATGGTGGCGTCCCAGTCGCGGCCCTGGCGGTCGTAGAAGACTCCGTTGCGCAGCGCCATCAATTGGTCGGAATCCCCGGCGGTGAAGGCGGCGGCGATGGAGATTTTTTCGCCGTTGCGAACGCAGTCGCAATACACCAGGCAGATGCGCGACAGGCCGGCCAGCGCGGCGTGTTTGCCGGCATCGGCGACCGCGACGCAGAGCTCGGCGGAGCGGCCGTCGAGGTAGAGCGTGCCGATCTGGAATGTCGCCTTGCCCTGGCGGGTATAGAAGTCACGGAAGGCGACGAAATTATTGGCCAGCGGCAGCAGGTCGCGCACATAGCGCGCCAGGCGTTCGAGGTCGCGCACCGCTTCGGCTTCGGGTGGCAAGCCGGCGGGCTTGGCGGCCTGCCAGGCGTTGTACACGGCGAGCTGGTCCTGCACTGCCAGCCAGTCGCTTTCGGAAAGGCCGGGGCGCGCGCCGAGCAGCGGCACCACCACGGCTTCGCGCAGGGCTCCGATGCGTTCGGCCCAGGCCGGGTTGATGCCGGAGTCGATGCCGGCGCCGAGCGGCACCGTGGAGCCAGCGCCGACTCTTGCGAGCGGCAGCGCGGCGATGTCGGAGTGGCTATTGGTGAGCGTCACGCCGCCGAGCGCCTTGAAGCTGTCGTCGGAGGCGTTCATGGCGTCGCCGGCACGTTCGTCGAAGGCGGCGAGGCGGCAGCGCACGAAGAAGTCGTCGAGCTTGTCCTTGACCGCCGCCAGCGCTGCGCACGCCGCTTCGGTGGCGTCGCCCAGCGGTCGCGCCGCGTTGCCGGATGCTTCCCAGGCGGCTAGCGCACGCGCCGTGTATTCGGCCTCGGCGGTGCTCGCGGCGGCGACGCTGATCATGGCGCCGCCGTCGGGCAGCAAGCCCTTCGCGGCGGCGAGGATGGTCTCTTCCTTGATCGCGGCCAGCGGCACGCCGTCCAGCTTCTGTTCGAGCACGGTGGCGTCGGCCAGGCGCGCCGCCGCCCAGTCGATCGCGGCCAGCAGTTCCGGCGCGCGGATGTGGCCGTCGGCGTCGCTGTCGAGCAATTCCAGCGTACGCGCGTCGAACTCGATGCCCTTGGTTGGGCAGGACAGGGCGACCCAGAGCTTCTGGTCGAGTTCCCTGAGGTTCAGCAAATCGGCGGCAGTGTCGACGCGCACCTGGTCGAACCCGCCGGCGCGGAAGAATTTCCATTGATGGCTCATGTGGTCTCCCCTTTGTTTGAATGCTTAACGATATATAACATTTTGTTTGGAGCCCCCCGTGACTCGCGCGCGCAGCGCGCCGACTAGTAACCCCCCGCGAGGGGGGAAGGGGGGCGGGCCTTCAATTCGCCTTTAACGTTTTTCATCACCAGCGGGTTGCTCTCGCGGCCATGAGGGTTAGATCTATATCAGGCGTTGTCGCCGACGAATGGATTGCTGCGGCGTTCGGTGCCAAAGGTGGACATCGGCCCGTGGCCGGAAATGAACTGGACGTCGCTCCCCAGCGGCCAGAGCTTGTGGCGGATCGAATCGATCAGCGCCTGGTGGCTGCCGCGCGGGAAATCGGTGCGCCCGATAGATCCGGCGAACAGCACGTCGCCGACCAGGGCGAGCTTCGACGGGGCGTGGAAGAACACCACGTGGCCCGGCGTGTGGCCCGGGGTGTGGAGCACGCTCAAGGTTTCCTTGCCGACGGTGACCGTGTCGCCGTCCTCCAGCCAGCGGTCTGGCGTGAAGGGTCGCGCCGTCGGAAAGCCGAAGCTGCGGCTTTGGGCGGCCAGCTGGTCGATCCAGAAACTCTCCTCGCGCTGCGGACCCTCGATCGGCACGTCGAGCCGCGCAGCGAGTTCGCCGGCGCCGCCGGCATGGTCGATGTGGCCGTGGGTGAGCAGGATCTTCTCGATCGCGACGCCCTGGCGCGACGCGGCATCGGTCAGGCGTTCGAGGTCGCCGCCGGGATCGACGAAGGCGCCCTGCATGGTTTCCGTGCACCAGATCAGGGTGCAGTTCTGTTCGAAGGGGGTGACGGGGATGACCAGGTACTTCATGGTGACGCTCCTGGGCGCGAGGGCCCGTTTTCGATTGGGACGGAGTGCTCCGGCGACGGAATCGACCTGCGGGCAGCTACGCGGGATTCTATGCCGACCTCGCGGCAATGGCCGTCAGCTCGTCGCGCGCCTGCTCGAATTCCTGCCGCAGCAGTTCCAGGCCGGCCTCGGCGCCGGTGGTCGAGCCGGCGCGGCCTAGATTTTCCAGCTCCATGCAGTAGGTACGCATGCGTCGCGCGCCGAGGTTTTCAATGCTGGACAAATAACGGTGCGCGGCGTTGGCCATGCGCTCGGCGTCGCCGTCGCGGATGGCCTGGGCCAGGTGCTCGAAGTGGCGCGGTGTGTCGGCGATGAACAGGGCGATCAGGTCGGCGACCATGGTCGGTTGTTCCTTGTCCTGCAGTTCGAGCAACTGGTCGATGCGGCGCCGGTCGATTACCGGCGTGTCGGCGTCTTCTGCGCGCCTCGATGCCCGCATCGGCGCGCCTGGCGCGTTGCGCGCGACCAGGCTCAGCACGGCGCGGATGTGCACCAGTTCCACCGGCTTCGATATGTAGGCATCCATGCCCGCAGCGAGGCATTTTTCGCGGTCGCCGGCGAGCGCGCTGGCGGTCATGGCGACCACGCGCGGGGAACCGTCGACGCCGAAGCGCGCCTTCAAGCGGCGCGTCGCTTCGAGACCGTCCATGTCGGGCATCTGTACGTCCATCAGGATGACGTCGTAACTCTGCCGTTCCAGCGCGTCGAGCACCTCGATGCCGCTGGCGACCAGGTCCGCGCGATAGCCGAGGTGGGCCAGCAGTTGCTGCACGACTTTCTGGTTGACCGTGTTGTCCTCGGCCACCAGGATCTTGAGCGGCAGCGTGTCGGCCAGGGCCGCCTCGGGAACGTTGTCCGTGCGCGACGCGACGCGCGCCGGCGCGACGCGCATCGCATGCAGCAGGACGTCGAGCAGCGCGGCGGGCTTGATCGGCTTGTTGAGGTAGGCGGCGAAGGCGGCGCGGCTCATCTTGTCGTCCATCGTCCGCTGGTTGAACACCGAGGTCAGCATCACCAGCGGCAGGGCCTGGGCGTCGCGGTGCTTGCGGATTTCCAGGGCGAGGGCGAGACCGTCCATTTCCGGCATGCTCATGTCGAGGATGCCGACGTCGAAGGCGTGGCCGTGGCGGACGAAATCAAGGGCCTCGATGCCGGACGCGGCGGCCGACGGCAGCATTCCCCAGACCAGGCTCTGCTTGACCAGGATGCGCCGGTTGGTGCTGTTGTCATCGACGATCAGGACGCGCTTGCCGGCCAGCGCGGCGGAGAATTCCTGCAGGTAGCTGTTGGCCAGTTGCGAGCCGGCGGCTTCGGCGGTGATGGTGAAATGGAAGGTCGAACCGGCGCCGACTTCGCTGTCGACCCACATGCGGCCGCCCATCATTTCGGCCAGCCGCCGGCTGATCGCCAGGCCGAGCCCGGTGCCGCCGTACTTGCGCGTGGTCGAGGCATCTACCTGGGTGAAGGACTGGAACAGGGTCGCCAGCTTGTCGGCGGGGATGCCGATGCCGGTGTCGCGCACCGAAAAGCTGAGCTCGTGGTTCTGGCCTTCCTGCGGCACGCCGGAGACGGTGATCAGGACCTCGCCGCGATGGGTGAACTTGATCGCGTTGGACAGCAGGTTCACCAGGATCTGGCGCAAGCGCGTGACGTCGCTGACCAGCGACGCGGGTACGCTGTCGTCGATGAAATAGGCGAGGTTGATGTTCTTTTCGCCGGCGTCGGCGCTGATCAGGTCCATTGCCTCTTCCAGGCAGCGGCGCAGGTCGAAGGGATAGCGCTCTATCTCGAGCTTGCCGATCTCGATCTTCGAGTAGTCGAGGATGTCGTTGATGATGGTCAGCAGCGCCTCGCTGCTGGCGCGCACGGTTTCGGCGTAGTCGCGCTGCTCGTCGTCGATGCGGGTGTTGAGCAGCAGGCTGGTCATGCCGATCACGGCGTTGAGCGGCGTCCTGATCTCGTGGCTCATGTTGGCCAGGAACATGCTCTTGGCCTGCATTGCCGCTTCGGCGTGTTCCTTTGCGGTTTCGAGTTCGCGCTCGCGCTCAACCCGCGCGGTGATGTCGCGCAGGATCACCGTAAAGATCACGGCGTCCTCGGTTTCCAGGCGCGAGATCGAGGCTTCGGCGGGGAATTCGCTGCCGTCCTTGCGCGCGGCACTGATCGCGCGGCGTTCGCCCATGCGTCGCGCGATGTCGCCGGAGGCGCGGAAGCCTTCGACCAGCTTGCCGTGTCCGGCGCGATGCCGCGGCGGCAACAGCATGTCGATGCCTTGGCCGAGGGCTTCCGCCGCCAGCCAGCCGAAGATGCGCTCGGCGCCGTGGTTGAAGAGGACGATGCGCATGGCGCCGTCGAAGCAGACGATCGCGTCATCGGCGATGCTCAGCAGTCCCTGCAACTGGACGGCGGTGAGGTCGTCGGTGGGCTTTGCGTCGGACATCGTTCTGGGTTCCTCAGTTGGCCAGGCCGCGGCGGTAATGCACCGCTTCGGCGACGTGCGCGGCGGACAGCGGCAGGCCCTCGGCGAGGTCGGCCAGGTCCGCAATCGTGCGCGCCACCTTGAGGATGCGATGATAAGCCCGCGCGGTCAAGCCGAGTTGTTGCATGGCGCGCTTGAGCAGGGCGGCGCCGTCGCAGTCGGGCAGGCAGTGCATGTCGATTTCGTCGGGCGCCAGCAGCGCGTTGGGCTTGCCCTGGCGACGCTGCTGGCGCTCCCGCGCGGCCCCGACGCGAGCGCGCACGGTGGCCGAGGATTCGCCGTCGCCGCGGCAGGCGAGGTCGGCTTCGGCTACTGCCGGCACGTCGAGCATCAGGTCGATGCGGTCGAGCAGCGGTCCCGACAGCTTGCCGCGATAGCGCGCGACCTGGTCCGGCGTGCAGCGGCATTTGCCGGAGGCATGGCCGAGCCAGCCGCAAGGGCAGGGATTCATCGCCGCGACCAACTGGAAGCGTGCCGGGAATTCGGCGCGACGCGCGGCGCGCGCGATGTGGATCTGCCCGCTTTCCAGCGGTTCGCGCAGGGCCTCCAGCACGCCGCGCTGGAACTCGGGCAGTTCGTCGAGGAACAGCGTGCCATGGTGGGCCAGCGAAATTTCGCCCGGCCGCGGCGTGCCGCCGCTGAGACTTCCACCAAATAAAGCGACTGTAGGGTCTAATTTGCCCACGCTAGCTCGATATTGCTACAATTAATTATCGGACTCATACATTAATATAGGAGACTGGGTATGGATTTTACAGTAAAAGACGCGACTAGCCGTAAGGGCGTACGCAATGTGATCTCCAACCGCCTAGTTATAACTGGTTACACCAGCATAGCAGGGGTGGGGCTTGTGCCTTACGAGGGCCAGTTGGAACGTGATTTCCTTGAGCAAATAGACTTTTCCAGAAGTGCGAGCTATGTAGGAGCGCAGCCGCTTCGATTGGTATTCAACGACGACAAGAGGCGTCGATATACGCCAGATTTCCTGCTGAAGTTCAAACCAAAGGAAGCCAGGCCCGCGTTATCGCCAGCGCTGTATGAAGTAAAGCTGCGTTCGCACCTCCGGGATCAGTGGACTGACCTGCGGCCTGGGTTTCAACGAGCGGCGCTACTTTGTAGAGAAAGAGGCTGGCGATTCCGCATCGCGACCGAAAGAACTATCCGGAACCCGCGATTCGAACGTATTCAGTTCCTGAGGGGGTTTCTTGATCGTAAGGATCACGACTGCATCGGGCAGATTCTTTATCGGGTTATGAACGAGCTCAAGGTCAGTACCCCAGCTGAACTGTTAGCGGCAAGCTTCTCAAGCCTCGATCGGCGTCTGGAAGCAGTCGGCATTTTGTGGAAGCTCGTGGCGGACGGCCGAATCAAGATCGACCTATCACGCACAATTACGATGGCGTCTCCGATTTGGAGTATGTGGCATGAGCGTCGTTAGATCGACGCTGACACCCGGCGGGTTTATTAATCTCGCCCAGGGTGCATATGCTTCGTATGGAGGCAGAACGTGCAAAATCCGCCGCGTTATTTCACTTGATTGCGTTGTTATCCAATACGTTGACGGTGACGAAACGGAGCGTGTCCATCCAACCGAACTACGACCGGTTGTGGAGGCTCCGACCGATAAAGGGAGTTCATCCGAAGCCAGCGACGAAGGAAAAGCTGCTGCCAAAACGACGTCCGCTTCAAACCAAACGAATCTAGATGAAATCTCTGATCCAGATTGGAAGCAAGCCAAGGCGAATTTGGAAATTATTAAGCCTCTGCTTGAAAACCCAAAACGAACTAGGGCAGATGTAGAAGCCGTTGCCAAAGCAAACTCCGTTAACGCAAGCACAATCTACAAATGGATAAGCAGCTACTCCAGTACCGGTCATGTTTCAGGCTTGGTAAGTGCAAAGCGGGGCCGCAAGAAGGGGACGAAACTGCTTTCGCCAGAGCAGGAAGCGGTCATTGAAGAGGAAATAGAAAAGTACCTTGATCCCCAGGCAATCACTCCTGCAACCCTTATCGATGACCTGGAAACACGGTTTGACGAATTAGGTCTTCCTCGGCCTCACCCAAACACGATACGGAATCGCATTGCGGATATCCCGTTGAAGCGAAGGATATCGAGCCGAGGAAATACAGAGCTATCACAGCAGCGTTTCGATCCTGCACCGGGAAAGTTTCCGGATGGAAAACACCCGCTTGATTGCGTACAAATCGATCATGTTCAACTCGATATCAAGGTTGTCGATAGCGACACACGGCAAACAATCGAGAAACGGCCATGGCTAACTTTAGTTATCGATTGCTACTCGCGAATGATCGTCGGCTACTTTCTTAGCCTAATGCATCCTTCAGCATTCGGGGCGGGTGTTGCCCTCTATATGGGAATGATGCCGAAGCGTGATCTATTGGCGGAACTCGGCCTGCCAGGTCGCTGGCCAGTGTTTGGCAAGATTCGAAAAATCTTCGCGGACAACGCCAAGGAATTCAAGGGGTCTGTTCTGCAGAGGGCTTGCGAAGAACACCAGATCGACCTTCAGCTGCGGCCGGTCAAAACGCCAAAGTACGGTGCCTACATTGAGTCGATGGTAGGCAACGTCAATAAGCAACTTCACAAAAAGCCCGGGACGGTCCATCGTAGTCCAAATGTAAGCCCGGATTACGACTCATCCGCCGAAGCGGCATACACCCTCGCAACTCTGGAATGTGAAATCGTCGATTGGATAGTGAATCGCTATCACGTCTCCGTTCATTCATCCCTCAATACAACCCCCTTGAAGAAATGGGAGCGCGGGTTGCTGGGGGACTCCAAAGCCGCAGGTATCGGACTGCCGCCAATACCGGCCAATCCTGAAAAACTCCGCCTCGATTTTCTTCCGTTTGAAAAAAGGGCGGTTCACCCGTACGGCGTAGAAATTGACCGGTTTTATTACCACGAAGTGCTCAATCGTTGGATCGGCGAACCGGATCCTGATGATTCAGGTAAGAAGCGCAAGTTTATCTTTCACTATGACCCCCGAAGCATTCGGCTTATATGGTTCTGGGACCCTGAGGTTAAACGGCACTTCGAAATCCCTCTGCGAGACCCCAATTGGCCTGATATCTCGTGGGAAGAGTACCGCGAGTATGTTCGTACTATGAAGCAGGAAGGCGCCTCCCATGTCGACGAGGCGGCGATTAAGGGCTATGTACAGCGTAGCAAGCTTCGAACGCAAACTGAGGTGGAAAAGACGCAACAAGCAAAGGGGCGTGGCAAGCGATCAGCTCCAAAGGACGCACACAAGGACCCGAAGAACACTGCCCCGGGAGCTGAACGCTACGCGGCCACCTCGGCCGCAAGTTCGAAAAATCCCAAAGCCGAAGGCGATGCTCAGGGTGGTGATGCGGACAACATCTTCAACAAACCGGCAGCTCCCTTTGAGGATATCGATATATGACGTTTGATCATCTTCGAGGAGCTGCCAAAAACGTTGTCCTGCTAACTCAGGAAGATCGCATCGATTTCATATTAGAAGATCGGTGGATAGGCTACTCAGCTGCCAAAAATACGCTACGAGAATTTGACGACTTAATAGACCATCCGCGCAATCTACGAATGCCTTGTCGTGCCCTCGTTGGTGATCCCGACAATGGTAAGACAATGATCCTAAGACGGTGTATCAAGCTACATCCACGGCGAGAACGCGACGACGAGGAATCGCACGTGGCTGTCTTGGTTTTTGAAACCCCTCCCGCTCCCGATGAACGAAGACTATATAGCCGAATCTTGAGTGCCTTGTGTGTGACACATCGTGAGGATGCTCCGCCCGAGAAGCTGCTAGCAAAAGTATTGGAACGGTTCGCCGAATTGGGGATTCGTCTGCTATTGGCAGATGAGTTTCACAATATGCTGAACGGCTCTGCATCAGGTCAGCGCCAGTTCTTGGCTTCCCTTAAAAGCTTGATAAACACGCTAAGAGTTCCATTTGTTGCTGCAGGAACAAATGACATTCTGCGTGCGTTGGCGACAGATTCGCAGTTCTTTACCCGCTTTGAGAAGATGTCGCTTCCAAGGTGGGGAGCGAACGATGAGACGAGGAGTTTGCTCTCTAGCTTCGAATTAACACTTCCTTTGGCAAACCCGTCGGGCCTTGGGAATAGCAAAGAACTTCTTGATCCTATCGTACGTGGCGGGAAGGGCACGATCGGTGGAATCACCAAAGTTGTGAAAGGTTCTGCCATCAGGGCGATTCGCTCAGGGCAGGAGAAGATCACCAAGGACATTGTGGATGAAACAGTTAAGGAAATTAGAGCGCGGGAGATGTCCGAATGAAACATATCGCGCATGTTCCAAAAGTCAAACCCGGAGAGTCGCTTACATCGCTCCTGCTACGCCTCGCAAAAAATCACAGCGCATCTGGCCACGAGCTTTGTACTTTGCTCTGGCCGCAGCATCAGTTTTGGACACGCGACATCGATAGGACGGTATCCGACGCCCAACTCGAAGCGATTGCACGTATCACCGGGCTAACTAAGGAAGTCTTGGTTAAAGCGACACTGAGGAATATGGTCAGGGCGACTGGGTTCAAGGAGCGAATACCAGGGTATCAGAGAGGAATTTTGCCCGTAGGTATTTATCACAGGGTTCGGCGTAGGTTCGGGCAGCAGTACTGCTGGATGTGCCTAGATGAAAAGCCTGCCTATCTCCGAGTCCAATGGCGGCTGGAGTTCATGGTTGCATGTCCAAAACACGGGATATTGCTGCGAGATTCTTGTCCTGAATGCGATGCGCCATTTATCCCTCATCGCAAACACGCATTGACTACCGCGAAGTGTCATTCGTGTGGTGCATTGCTAAGAGGCGGGGATCAAGATAGACCGTCAAAATTGACTGAAGATTTGCAAAGTCGCATTTTGGCGATCTTGGACGGTGCCATTCGCGGAGCGCAGGAGAGTGTCGATCAGCTTCCTCCAACACGAATTGGCGCGATGCCGGGTCTTGAAATTGAGGCGCAGGACTTCCTGGATGGAGTCCATCGTCTGTGCAGACTCGCTGCGCGTGCAACTGATGCCTTGCCAAAGCCGATCATCCACAACAGGGTCGTATGGGCATTCCTGCGAACCAAAGACCGCGCGATAGTATTGGACAGGGTAGCGTCCTGGATTGATGGATGGCCAAACTCATGGATTTCATGGGCAACCAATCGAGGTTTGTCGCAACACTACCTTACGGATGAGTATGGCCCGTGGCCAGACTGGATCACGACGGCGATGACGCAGATTCCCTACTCATTGGGACCGGTGAACTTCAAACACAAAAGGGTAAGAATCACTTGGGCTAGCCTTCGAAAAGCGCACAGAAACGTCGCATCGTATCGACAGGCAAGGGCGAAACTACTCTTGGGTCGGTCGGGCTTAACCAGATAGGTCGTACATGGACTTGGAACAGGAAGCTTGCACCCCCAAGGAACGGCGCTGTGACGAATGCGGTCGTGAGATGGCGAAGGCCCACAAAATTCATTCTGGTACAGCGCTCTGTCAGCGCTGCTACCAGCGCTTGTTCAAGTCGCGTGAATGTGTGAAGTGTGGCGGTCGGGTTCGTGCTTTGGCACAAGATCCTTCGCCGATTTGTGCGTCGTGCCGCCGGAAAGCGCGAGTTTGCCTTCGCTGCGAAAGACCTGTACCAACTGCGGGCTTAATCTTCGAGGGGAAACCAGTTTGCCCGAGCTGCTCTCCGTATTTTAGAGAAGCGGTTCCGTGTCCGAGGTGTGGGAAACTATCAACAACGTTGTCAAGGGTTGTTGGACTGACTGTTGAAGGAGTTTGCGACAAATGCCGCAGAGCGCTGACTGGGGCGACTTGTAGTGTCTGTGGAAAGCATCGAAATCGTTTTGCGGTGACTCCTGACGGCAAGCCGCTCTGCAAAAGTTGTGCGGCAAATCCAGATGCCACTCACTCGTGTCCTGACTGCGGAGGCACCGTCGGTGGATCCACCAATGCCCCATGTCTGCCTTGCGGGATGATTCGGGCAATTCGGAGGAAAGCAGACGCTTTGGGTAGGATGCTTCAAGCCGCAGAAATTCGTCAACTACTCGACGAGTACACGGAATGGGTGATCGAACGGCAATCTGTTCGAAACGCACTTGACACTCTGTCGAGAGTTGTCGAAATCCTCGGAAGAATAGAGAGTACGGACGACTATTCTGGCGTTTTGACGGCTGATACTTTCGAACGTGCGTTAACTACCGAACAGGTTCGACGATCAGGGGTGTTCGCACAGTTTCTCACGGAGAAGAAACTTTTGGTTCGGTCGGCTACCGAGCGGGCAGCGGCATCAGAACTTCGTAGAGTTAGCAATGTGCTTGGCGAGGTGAAAAACAGACCGTGGAGCGATTTTATCCAGAGCTATGCCAGCGATCTGAATACCCCAAATAGAAAACTTAGTGCCCGTTCCCAGCGTATGTATCTTCGTACGGCGGTCGAGCTATTAGCCCATTCGGAAGTGCGCAGAGTCGGAGATTTGGCCGACGATCATATTCGAAGCTTCCTTCGCTCGAAGCCGGGCCATCGCGCATCACTCTTTTCACTTGTGTCCTACATCAAGGAAAAGTACGACCGCCAATTGACTATTCCCCCGAGTAAGCAAAAACATGCCCCATCGATTAAATCGGTTGTGGACGAGGTAAGGCGCCTTACTGTCGCAGCGCGAACGGCGGAGCCATTAGGTGCGCGTCGCGCCTATGTTGCCAAGCTAATTTCAGTACTTTTTGGAGTTTCGCTAGAACACGTACTGTCTCTGGACCAAACGAGTCTACGTCGATCTCCAGATGGAACGAAACTGCAGGTCAAGGGTCAGTGGATGGTTGTTGAGGCGCCCATTGATGAACTCCTTCTGGGGGTTGCAGGCGAGTCCGCGAAGCTTTTCCCAGGGCGATTGTCGACTGACAGCTTGTCCGTATCGGGAGCCTTGTATCACATACAGAGCGTTGACACTTAGTCACGGTTTCAGATTGGAGCCTCGTCCAAGGATGCCTCCCTGAGACAGTACTTCGGCCTGAACCGGCATTGCACTTGCTGCTTGAGCGACAGCAACAACGCATATTGCTGTCGTTCAAAAAATTCATCGGTAAAACCTACGGCCTATTCACATGGTGAGGCGTGAACGACTGCTATAGCGAAGCGCTCTGATTGCCCACAGCCAGCCTTTCTGCAATCGTTTCAGAATGGCCCAATCGCCTTTACGAAATTTCCGAATTGCGGACGTACGAGCCCACTCTGAAAATCTAATGACCGAGATCGGAAAATATCAACACCATTCTTGAAAAACGCTACAAGAAGTGTTTGCTATCTCAAGCTACCCAATCGCCAAAATTATTGAAGCCATCATCGGTAATCCAGTCATAGGTAGGAAGCCAAGTTTTCAATTGCCAATTCTTGTTACATTTCTCGTACGATTGTTCATTAATTGAAAATTTGCCGATGTCTTGGTATTGCACCCACTGGGCTCCGCTCCAGATAATTGGCGTCCCAGTGCAGCCATCAGCACTAATTTGCAGTCCCAAATAGTCGAACGGATTCGGCCCCTGAGCTTTGACTATCCCTTGCTTATCGCGAATGCCGTTGATGTGAATGCCAAGTACTGAATGACCGCGCTCAATGCTCTTCATGATTTCGTACTGCACCCAACGTCGTGCGTACGTCTGAGAACCGACAAGTACCACTGTAACTGAGGTATTGTCCAGCCCACTGTTTATCAATCGCTTAAGGGCGATATCACCATTCTTCTTGGCACTTTCCCAGATAGATGCATCGAAGAATCCACCATTGTCATTTTTCGTAACGTTATGGTTTCGGACAACATTGGCGCGAAAATCAATCACGTCCTGATAGTGGAAACTAAAAAAACAGCGCTTCGCCATATCCCCTCCCTAACGCTACAACTTAACCCAAGCAATTGATCGTTGTTGTTCAATCGTCTCTGTATTCGCACACCATTGTCAGCGTCGCCCTGACGATTGATTCGATGGGAGCATTTGGATCATTGGCTACCGTAAAGGCTTTCAGAAATGCTTTGGTCCGTCCCGAAAGCGAACTTCTAAGGTCTGCTGCGATTTCTTGGGCTATCCATCCCGTCGAACCTATCGCAATGATCTGCAGTCCCATGGAGCGTGCAATTTCGAGTTCGTACCGCATCCCGTCGGCCAAAATAATTTTCCCCCGACCATCCCGCTTGTTTCCGAACACGAATATTGCAATACCCGCGTTACTGATCATGGCCTCGCGATGTCGTCGGTACATAGCCCGCCTAGTAGGCGCAGATCCATCATCAACCGGAAACGGAAATGCTTGGAGCTGATTCTGCGAATGGCGCTTTGGATGCGCCAAAATTCGCTGTAGGGCGCCTGCAATTACTGATGGCCCCACTCCAAGGCCAAATCCAGTAACAACATTGAATCCATTCGCGATCAGATCAGCACTTAACAACTCCAGGAAGCGGCCTGCGTCGTCGGGTCGCCAAGGCCCAAACTCATGCGCACTACCTGAGATAAATACTGTATGGGTACGATAGTGCATCTCAACGGCTCGCAGGACGCGAGTAACGTCTGCGTAATCATCGACCATCAGCGCGTGAATGCCTATTCGAGCAAGGTCCTTGACAAAATAATCTTGCTGGCGGCGGCGATACTCAAAATTGGCAAGCTTTTCTCTTGATCTGCGCGCTTCCCGCCGCAAGATGCAATAGTGCTGTTTTGGCTGGCTTCGCAAAACCACCCGAATCCGACTCATGACGTAGTCAATGTTCGGGTCGGTAAAGCTAAACCCTACGAAAAGAAACGTCTTTGCTACAAGATCGCCAGCCAGCGCGGTAACGAAGGGTTCCCGGTCGCGAAAATACCCTTCGTAATCATCCTTGGTGAGTACAGCCTTATCGGGATCGCTCACGTCACCGTGCATCTTGTAAACCACCGCGTGCCGACCACGTTGGGTTTTCTTCAGGTGCTCGACAGTATGTTTGACATCGACAACTTTACCTGCTGCTTCTAGCGCTTTCTCGATCATCAGATCATAGTTAGTAGTCCAGTACGTTGCGATGGGAAGACGCGCAAGGACCTTGTGGTTCTCGTTAAGCACGTGCCCTACACTGAACTCATCAATGATTTTCTGATTTATGCGTGTCCTGTTGCGCCGCTCGTTTAGGTGGTATTGGGCAACAGCAACTAAGTTCGTCTCACGGTCAACATCTAGTCCCAGCTCTTCTGCTATATCCCGCAATAACTCCGCCCAATTGACGTAGCCGCTGGCGACTGATAGACCTGCACCGGCAAAGATAGCAGCTGTACCATCAGCTATATCGCTAGCGAACGAATTGATGAACGCACGTATGTCAGGACTAAATGGGGTGGTAGCTTTTGTCAAAGATATCTCTCTATACAGAATTCCCTAGCTCAACAAGTTCTTGAGGTTATCCCAGTTCCACGAATACAACCGTCCGGCATTTGGAACGGGGGTGTAAGCACCATCCTTGTATCCGATGATCTGTACAATTTTTACCCCCATCTCACGAGCCATTTCGACTTCCTTGAGTACCCCTTGAGCCTTATGTGTCATCGAGCCAACCATTACCAGGACTATTTCTGCATAACTGATCGCTGCCCTAGCCTTCCTTTCCCAATCGCGTTCAGGTGCCGCCTCATTCAAGGAGTGGTCGATGACATCGAATGGAGAGTCAGTCAATTTTGCCTGCCCCAGGATGAAATCCTTTAGGACACGATCATTGTCGAAGTCGAAGCTCACAAATACTCGCGTCTTTGCCATTTCATCCCCTTCAAATAGAGTTCGAGCTATTCCGCCAGCTATTCCACCGAGAACAACACCCCCTATGCCAGGAGCAACAATATTACCTACCAAGGCACCTGCACCGATTGCCAGTGCAGCACCAGGGAAAACATCAAATCGATGAACACCACAAAAGTCGCTACCAACCAGAGCGTGATTTAGGCAGCGGCGGCCCGATTTTGTATTTGATTTGCAGCGCTTCATTTTCTATTCTTCTTGCGTCAGATATCTCTCTGCGTTATTTGAGCAAAATTTAGCACAAAAATGCCATACGCAATAACGGCAAATAGCGGGCTACCGCAAAAAATAACTATCTCTAGCAAACTATGACGCAATATGTAGGCTACGGACATAATGGTAACTCGCCAATGCCGTTGACAATCAGAAACTGGAACGCCGCAGCGAATACGTTAATCGCAAGAATCTCGCGAACCTGTTACGGGCTTTGTGCTTGTAAGTTGGGTTGCCGAAGGGGAGTATCTTGTCCTGCATAGAGCCACTGGACTCCTGTCACCTTACCGAAGTTGAAGACGACAGTGATTTCCGCGCCTTTGCTGCGAATCGCCCCTCAGGGATCGAAATGCGCGCCGAAGAATACGGAGAACCCAAAAATGTCGTTCTGAAGTCGGATGCCGGAGTTTTCGCCAAATGGCTGAGAACTCAAGAGCCCGAGCTCAATGTCGTGATGGATGAAAAGTTGCCAAGGCTTGTTCTACGTTCAAGTGATATTTGGCTACCCCTCGCCTTTCTGGCTAGTGACGTTGCGCTCCCTATTTACCTCAACCTCGTCTCAAATTACCTCTATGAAAAAATGAAAGGGGCACTGAGAGGTGAAATAGCCCGCGTTCACCTTTGCGCTGAATTTGAAGACAAAGCAAACGGGAAGGTCAAACGCTTTAGCTTTGATGGCGATGTTGACGCCCTTCAGAAAGCAATCAAGCGATTCGACCTGAACAGGTTCCTTGATGAGTGATGCTCTTTGCACGCAGGAAGCGTTAGATCTCTTTGGCAAGTTGAGGCCGTCAATTCGTTGCGCCCTCGCTGCATTCAACGATCAATGTTTTCCGGATGGTCAGGAAGTTCTTTGCGGTCTAAAAAGTCAGATTGAGTTGGTCAGGGACAAATCCGCTAGTGCTAGCGACGATTACCTCAATAATCTATGGGTCGTTGATCGATACCTCGATTTCATTTCGAAATATGGGCTGACGTGGGAGTCGATCGTCAATCAACACTTTTCCGATTCATGGTGTTCTCTCCAAGATGCGCTTGATCTCTTGCGTCTAGTTAAACGGTTTTCTCGCTTAGATATCAGCTTCTTCGAAGACCAGGTCATTGAACTGGAGAGAGCCTATCCTTACAACGTATTCTTTTCTATCGGCGCGACGGTTGAATATTTTGAGTGCAGCCTTTGTGGAAAAAATATCGACTCTCAGGAGTGCCCACATATTCAAGGGCAGCTCTATCGAGGCGCAATGGCAAACGCTATTGTCCGGAACTTTGTTCAGCTCGACCATGTAGCCATGGTAGCTCACCCGAGAGACAAGCGATGTGTAGTCTCCTACGAGGACGATGGAAAACAGTTTCAATTGGTGCGCCACCTCTCGTCTCTTATTGCCAACCGGCAATGCCGAATTTTGGATTTTGGCCACCTGAAGTTTTCAAAGAGATTTCGTCCCAATCCGGATTATCGAAAGTTGAGACGTAACGAGCAATGCTATTGCGGAAGCGGGAAGAAGTTCAAGTATTGCTGCATTGCCATGTCTCATGTTGAGAGCGATCATGTCGATATCATCGCTAATCGCTACGGCATCGATCATGTGGCGGTCTAAACTGCATTCCGTCAATCATCTCGATAACACTGCTACTCCACAACATTTAGCAATTACACCCTATCCAACGAGAATTGTGCATGTCGCTGAAGAACCAGTCCGTTGAAATTCAGCGCCTGCTCAATGCGTTCGAAGACGAGGCTTCTAAATTTCACGACATTAGCTTAAGCACGTATTTTCTGACTCAGAACGGGGCAAATATCGATCGGAAATTCATCTCACCCAACCACACCATCATGCTGTGGCAATACTATGGCCGTATTGGTCCAGAAAATGATGCAGCCACATTGATGAACAATCTCAAGGAAAGCGAACTCAAGTGGGGACTCAAAGGAGCAGAGCTGTCATGTTTTGCTCTAATCGAAGGGGAGAAAAGTGGCCTATTTGTCCGGATGGCTCAACGTGCTGGAAGCTTGTTCGACCAAGATGAAGTTGGAACGATCAATCTTCGCGTGGTGGACGAAATACTTCAGTACGAGAGAGCTGCTTATCCCTCAGTAAAGCCGACTGCCGTCACGAATAGCAATCCGCTCGCGATTTGGATCAACTTCCTGCTATATCACTTGTCTCTGACAAATCCAGGGAGAGAACAAGCCCAGAAGATTGAGCCGGATCCCTTCGTTCTCTCCATGCTTACTCTAGAACGCCTTGCTGAAGATCGGGCTGTTGGGAAGGTTGATCGCTCCACGCAGAGCCTCGGCGAAGTCAATTTCAAGATTGCAATATCGTTTCCTGGCGAGAAGAGAGCTTACGTTTCGAAAGTCGTTGACGCTCTTCGGAAAGCCCTCGGCCCAGATGCGATTTTCTATGACTATGACTATCAGGCGCAATTGGCTCGCCCCAATCTTGATGCCCTGCTCCAAGACATCTATCGGAATAGAAGCCAGTTGATTGTGGCATTCCTCTGTGCCGAATACGGCAAAGCGGAATGGTGCGGTTTAGAGTGGCGTGCAATTCGGGACATTATTAAAAGCAAAGCGGACGACAGAGTCATGATCGTTCGCTTCGACGATACTCCAATAGATGGTGTTCTATCCATTGATGGCTTTGTCGACGCGAGAGTCTTCGGCATAGATGACGTTTCAAGGTTTATCCTCCAACGGTTGAATTCGCTCTCTTAAGCGCGAGTTTGCCGCACACAGACAGGATCACCGCCCATGCAAAACGTGTCAGCGAATATGAAGGAACTCAGTGAGGGAGACGTCGATCCATCGCTTGGAAAAACAGTCAAGTTCCTAGTGCTTCAGACGGAACAATTTATCGTCTATCTTGATTCGAATTTGGATATCCAATGGAGCCACTCTGATGAGCTTAAAACGGATCAAGATTTCGGGTTGGTACTAAATCGTGTAGCATACTTGGAAGCTAAGGCACGATTTATTAATGAACGTGAAGTCCTCCAATCAATAAAGCGCTTGATCGCAGAAGGTATTGCTAGATATCTCGAATACTCTTCGGTCAAGATGGCCGATCAGATTCACGACCTAGCTGATGCGCAAATTGGAGAGTTGAACGTTAAGACGTCCTGGAGTTGGTATTTTGACGCCGCATATGGGCTTACATTGGCTTGCCTCGCATTATGGGGCGTGGTTTGGCTTTCCCGCGACTTCATAACGCCATATCTTGGGCGAACAGGTCTTGAAGTCGTCCTTGGTGGTCTGATTGGGTCGGTCGGAGCGATGATTTCCGTGATATCGCGTGGTAACAAGTTGAGCCTTGACGCAAACGCGGGGAAGACGATTCACGTAACAGAGGGTATTGCACGGATAGTTGTTGGAATTGCTGGCGCCCTGCTCGTCGCACTCGCCTACAAGGGAGGGATTCTGCTTGCAGGCGTGAAATTCTTCGGAAGTAATTTGGCGGTCCTATTATCACTTTCCATCGTCGCTGGTGCGAGCGAGCGCCTAGTCCCAAGTCTTATCGCAAAAGTTGAAAGTAGTGTGACGGCTATGCAGGGGCCGCCCTCTAAGAAGCGTAAAGGATTCTCAGATGATTGAACGCCATGCATTGATTATTGAGTGCTCCGAGATTGTTGGCCAGGAGCCGCTTCCTGGCGCGCGCCGAGATGCGGACAATTGGAATGAGTTTCTGCTCTCAAATCGAGGAGGACTCTGGCGTACGAGCGAAATTTCAATGTTGCGCAATCCAAGTTCAGTCCAGGTTAAGTCAGCGATTGCGAGGATGACTAGCGGCTATGGCTTCGTCACGTTTTCTGGCCACGGATACGTTTCCGCGCAAACACGAGAAACGATGGTTTGTCTTCAGGGCGGAAACCTATCGGAAATTGAACTGACGCCCAATTCACCTCGTGCCACAGTTATTTTGGACTCGTGCCGGGGAATTTATGAGGTCGCTTTTGCTGAAGCATTGGCGGTGATGAAAAAGGCCGCCGGTGACGACGTACAGTTTAGATTTCTTTTTGACGCGGCGTTGGAGCGAGCAGAGATGGGCATTTGCAGAGCCTATGGATGTTCCTTCAATCAAGCCGCCCAAGAGTCAAAAGCCGGCGGATATTTTACACAAGCGCTAATTCAGGCCGGAAAAAATTGGGCTGGTCCGGACGCCCTATCGTTGCGCAATGCCTTTGATTCGGCGGCGAGTACTTTAAGAAGGAAGGCCCCCCAACAGACACCTGAAGCAGAAATGGGCCGCCGACTCAATCACTTTCCTTTTTCAGTTCACCCCTAGTAGGGTGGCTTGACTTGCATAGCAACTTCGTTGGCTGATGGTATGCCCTCACTAGCCATAACGATAGTCATGTCGTCGGTCAATTTATAAACAGGCCAGGGCGGCGCCGTAACCTCGGGATCGCGCTGGCCATGTTGCGGAACCATTTCTGAGGAGGGTGGTCGCTCTAAAACCACTATCATAATGGTGGTTTATCTGGGAGAAGGGCACGGATCATGCCGGAACGAATTCATGTAGTAGGCGGCGGCGGCGGGATTGGACGCTGGCTAGTTGATCGGGTATTTGCTGTCGCTGACAAGGTGTATTGCTACGACACCAACGTTAAGGCTCTGGAGTCTTTGGCTGCCGGAGTGACAGGGTGCCCGCTGAGCCATGAACAAGGGTTGGCAGACCACACGGCCAACTTCGAGCCGGGCGATATTGTCCTCCTGGTTGTGCCCCTGCCGGCGCTTGAGGGGACGGTCGCAGACCTGCTACCCCTCATTAAACCCGGCAGTCTTGTAGCTACGTTGTCATCGATTCAGGAGGAGCCAACCAGCTTGCTGGCCAGGAGCGTGAAAGAAGATGTTTCATTTTGCGGATGCCACCCCTTATTCGGGCCGACGGTAAGCTCACCCGTCGGGCAGTTGGTGGCCTTGACGGAATTTGACGAACTTCACCCCAAACATCGTGCCTTGCGCGATCTGCTCGAATCGCGAGGATTGATTGTTTCTTGGTTAAGTGCGGCGGAGCATGACCGCTATATGGCTTATGTGCAGGCGCTAGCGCATTTTGTGCTGCTCGGGTTTGCGGCAACCTTGGGCAAGGCAGGAGTCCAGCCTAGCGAGATCCTGAAGCTGCGGACGCCGAACTTCCAGTTTCTCTATGCCTTTGCAAGCCGTGTGCTAAAGCTGTCAACCACCACCACAGGAGCGATTCAGACTACTCAGGACGCCGCTAGGATCCGCGAAAGCGTCATTGCGACGCTCATAGAAATGAACGAAGCCTTCCGTCAAGCTGGGACTGCGCAGGAATGTGCGAAAGTCATCGAACGCTTGCGCTCACCGCTCACCGGCGCCGACGTCGACGAAGGAGCAGAGATCGCAACCTTGGCTGCCGACAGCCTACAGGATTTCGAGGAGGTGCTGTATCGCTACCGCAATAACGGTGCTCCTTTTGTTTTCCGGCAACGGTCGACCGGAGAGTTGCGCGCAGTGAAGATCTCAGCGATCCGCCACGATTCAATCATGTTCGAGGAAACCAAGAAGGCGGTCGAGCGTGAGGGACGATTACTGCATATCGTTGCCCTGGATGATACTGCGCGTGCGAACTACGCGGCGATGGGGCTACAGATTCGCAAGCCAGAGACGGTCACCATGCGCAAGCGCAACATTAAATTGCTAGATCGGCAGGAATTAGATCGCTTCTTGTCGGCGCGCGTTTAAAACTGACCAGCTGTGCGCATTGAATTTTGACCAGGGGCTAAAGCCGCCTGTCATAGGCATGGCTGTGGATAAGTGTAGCGTATTCTCTAAGTTCGGATCCTCCTCAGGGTTGGTTGGAATTCTG
>JACRIY010000008.1 GCA_016235805.1 Rhodocyclales bacterium | reverse complement strand
CGAAGGCATCAAGCACCAGGTGTCGGCGCTGGTGGCTGCGGCGCCGCCGCCGGCCGCGGTGATCGAGGGCATGGGCAGGATCGGCTTCAACATCACCCATGTCTATGGCCTGACCGAAACCTACGGCCCGGCGTCGGTCTGCGCCAAGCACGATGCGTGGCTGGAACTGCCGCTCGACGAGCAGGTGCGCCTCAACGGTCGCCAGGGCGTGCGTTACCACTGCCAGGAGGGCGTCACGGTGATGGACCCGGACACCATGCAGCCGGTGCCCTGGGACGACCAGACCATGGGCGAGATCATGTTCCGCGGCAACATCGTGATGAAGGGCTACCTGAAGAATCCCAAGGCTACCGAGGAAGCCTTCCGCGGCGGCTGGTACCACACCGGCGACCTCGCGGTGATGCAGCCCGACGGCTACGTCAAGATCAAGGACCGCAGCAAGGACGTGATCATTTCCGGCGGCGAGAACATTTCCTCGATCGAGGTCGAGGACACGCTGTACCGCCATCCGGCCGTGATGGGCGCCGCAGTGGTCGCCACGCCCGACCCGAAGTGGGGCGAGGTGCCCTGCGCCTTCATCGAAGTGCGCGAAGGCGCCAGCGTCACGGCGGAGGAACTGACCGAGTTCTGCCGCGAGCGCATGGCGCGCTTCAAGGTGCCGAAGAAATTCATCTTCGAAGCGCTGCCGAAAACCTCGACCGGCAAGATCCAGAAATACGTGCTGCGCGAGAAAGCCAAGTCGACCGCCGCGATCGAATGAACGGCAGCAATCCATGACCCTGCTGAGGCGCGCAGTTGCGGTCCTGCTGGCTTTGCTGGCAGCCATCGCGATCGCCGCCGCAGTCTGGTGGGCGCGCGTGCTGCCGGCTACCGAAGGCCGACTGGAGGTGGCCGGGCTGGCCGGCGAGGTGATCATCGAGCGTGATGCGGCGGGCATTCCGACGATACGCGGCGCGAATCTGGATGCCGTGTTGTTCGGCCTTGGCTTCGCCCATGCACAGGACCGCCTGTGGCAGCTCGAAACCCATCGCCGCATCGGATCCGGCCGGCTGTCCGAAGCCTTTGGTCCGGCGGCGCTCGATAACGACAGGTTCTTGCGCGCACTTGGCGTGCGTCGCGCCGCCGCCGCGCAGTGGGCGCAGACCCGCGGCGAGGCGCGGGCCGCGGTGCTGGCCTACACGGCGGGGATCAACGCCTTCATCGCCGACCACCTGCGCGCGCGGCCGCCCGAATTCCTCATCCTCGGCCTGCAAGCGGAACCCTGGACGCCGGAAGACAGCATGGCCTGGGGCATCATGATGGCCTGGGACCTGGGAGGCAACTGGACCAACGAATTGTTGCGCATGCGCCTCGCGCGCAGCCTGCCGGTGGCGCGCATCGACCAGTTGCTGCCGCCTTACCCGGGGGAGCAGCCGCTGCCGGTGCGGGATTATGCGGCCCTGTACCGCGAACTCCGGCTGGCGCCCGACCTCGGCCAGCGGGCCTTGCTCGATGCACCGGAATCCGGCGTCGACGGCGTCGGCTCCAACAACTGGGTGCTGGCCGGCACGCACACCGTGTCGGGCAAGCCACTGCTGGCCAACGATCCCCACCTCAAGCTGACGGCGCCGGCGCTGTGGTACTTCGCGCGTCTCGAAGCCCCAGGACTGAAGGTCGGCGGCGCCACCATGCCCGGCCTGCCGATGGTGGTGCTGGGGCAGAACGAGCGGATCGCCTGGGGCTTCACCAATACCGGGCCCGACGTGCAGGATGTCTATCTGGAGCAGGAGAAGCCCGGCGATGCGACGCGCTATCGCACACCGGACGGCTGGGCGGAGTTCGAGAGTTTCAGCGAAACCATACGCGTCAGGGGCGCCGCCGACGTCACGCTGAAGGTCCGCGCCACGCGCCACGGACCGGTGATCTCGGATGCCGGAACTGCCGTGGTGGCAGGACTCACCGGCGACGCCGTGCCGCCGGCGACCAAAGGAAGTCCCAGTGGGGCGCCGACTTTTGCGCTCGCGATGCGCTGGACGGCGCTGGATGCCGACGCCGGCAGCATCGAAGCCGGCCTGGCAATGAGCAGCGCGACCACCGTGAATGCCTTCATCAAGAGGGCCGAACGGTACAAGGCGCCGATGCAGAACATGGTGGTCGCCGATGTGGAAGGCAACATCGGCTTCATCGCCGCCGGTCGCGTACCGCTTCGCCACCGCGACAACGACCTCCATGGCCTGGTTCCGGCGCCGGGCTGGGAGGCGCGCTACGACTGGGTCGGATTTCTCGATCCGGGCCTGACGCCGCGCGAACTCAATCCGCCGCGGGGCTGGATCGCGACGGCGAACCAGCGCATCCACTCGGCGGACTATCCCCACTACATCGGCAGCGAATGGGCCGCGCCTTACCGGCAGCAACGGATCGAGGCATTGCTTGCGGCACGCCCGAAGCACGACAAGGAAAGCCTCGGCGCCATCCAGAACGACGTCCTGTCGCTTGCCGCGCAGCGGCTGCTGCCGCATGTGCTGCGCGCCAGTCCCTCCCATGCACTGGGCGCGGCCGCCATGCAAAGGCTCGCGGTCTTCGATGGGCAGATGCGCGCCGGTGATGCCGCGCCGCTGATTTTCGCGGCCTGGGCACGGGAAATGACGCGCGCCGTGTTCGCCGATGAAATGGGCGGCGAGGAGATGTACTTGCGCCAGGTCGGCCGCAGCGATTTTCGAGCCGGACTCGAAGGTGTGCTGGAACGCGACGACGCCTGGTGGTGCGACGACAAGGCCACGTTGGCGCCCGAATCCTGTTCCGAGCTGGTCAGCCGCTCGCTGGACCGGGCGCTGGAAGAACTGCAACGACGCATGGGGCCGGACCTTGCCCGCTGGCAGTGGGGCGCGGTTCATCAGGCGCGCGCCGAGCACCGGCCTTTCTCGCGCGTGCAGTCGCTGGCGCCGTGGTTCGAGTTGCGCGCCGCCACGGGCGGCGACAATTACACCGTGAACGTCGCCCGCTACCATTTGAAGGGCGACGAACCCTACCTCAATGAGCACGCCGCCAGCCTGCGCGCGATCTACGACCTCGGCGACCCGGCACGTTCCGGAGTCATGCATTCCAGCGGCCAGTCCGGCCTGGTGGCCGCGCCCGACTATCGCAACTATGTCGAGTCCTGGCAGGCCGGACGCGACCTGCCGCTTTGGGCCGGTGGCGAGCGCAGGCTGGTGCTGCAGGGCCGCCCTGCGGCAAAATGACCATATTGAATACGTCCAAGGAGACAGGACCATGAACGCACCCGATACCGCCTTGCCCATCCTGCTGCGCCAGGACGAAAACGGCGTCGCCACCCTGACGCTGAATCGTCCGGCCCAGTTCAATTCGCTGTCGGAGGAGATGCTGGCCGAACTGCAGGGCGCTCTTGACGCGATCGCCGGCGATGCTTCGGTGCGTGTCGTGGTGCTTGCCGGCGCCGGCAAGGCGTTTTGCGCCGGACACGACCTCAAGCAGATGCGCGCCAACCACAGCAAGGCCTACATGCAGAAGCTGTTCAAGCAGTGCGGGCGGGTGATGACGACCATCGTCGCGATGCCGCAACCGGTGATCGCGCGCATCCACGGCATCGCCACCGCGGCGGGTTGCCAGCTGGTGGCCATGTGCGACCTGGCGGTGGCGGCGGAAGGCTCCCGGTTCGCCGTGTCGGGAATCAACGTCGGCCTGTTCTGTTCGACGCCCTCGGTCGCGCTGGGGCGTGCCATGGGCCGCAAGCAGGCCATGGAGATGCTGCTCACCGGAGATTTCATCGATGCCGCCGAAGCGCAGCGGCGGGGTCTGGTCAATCGCGTCGTGCCGCTCGACCAGCTGGATGCGGAAGTGAGGAAGCTCACCGATTCGATTTGCGCCAAGTCCGCCGTTGCGATCGGCATGGGCAAGCAGATGTTCTACAAGCAGCTCGAAATGGGCCTCGAAGGCGCCTATCAGCTTGCCTCGGAAACCATGGCCTGCAACATGATGTCGGACGACGCCGGGGCCGGCATCGACGCATTCATGGAAAAGCGCAAGCCGGAGTGGAAGCATCGCTGACGCCTTTCGCAGGGAAACAACCTGCCCGGGGGCTGACTCCGGGGTTCCTTGAGCCAGATCATGATCGGGTCCATTTTCATGGAGCCATAATCGCCCCATGTCGCCAATGAACTTCCTCGACGTCAGGACGCTGCTGACGGGCTACGTTGCCAGCATGCTGATCTGCGTCATCGTGCTCGCGGCACTGTGGCTCCAGAACCGGGATCGATTCGATGCGATCCGCTTCTGGCCGGCGGCGCTGGGTCTGCAGTTCGTTTCCCTGCTGCTGATCCTGCTGCGCGGCACGATTCCCCACTTTCTTTCCATTGTCACCAGCGGCGCCCTGGCGATTTTTGGCGCGATCCTGCTTTTCGTCGGACTTGAGCGTTTCGTCGGCAAGCCATCGCCACGGAAATACAACTACGGCCTGCTCGCCCTCTTTACGCTGGCGCACGCCTATTTCACTTATGTCGAACCCAGCCTGCTGGGGCGCAATATCAACTATTCGGTGTTTCTGACGGCGATTTGCGCGCAGGGCGCGTGGCTGATGCTGTACCGGGTGGAGCCGGCGCGGCGCGGCGGCACCCGGTTGGTGGGAGCGGTACTGCTCGGCTATTGCCTGCTGAACATCGCGCGCATCGGCGTCGGTTTGGCAGCGCCGCCCGGGGATGATCCGTTTCGGGCCGGCACCTTCGACGTCCCCATGTTCCTTGCGTACCAGATACTTGTCGTCGCGCTGACCTTCAGCCTGGTGCTGATGGTGAATCGCCGCCTGCACGAAGAACTGGAGAGCGATGTCGAACAACGACGGTTGTCGGAGACGGCCGTTCGTCTCAGCGAAGCCCGCCTGACCCGGGCGGAACTGGCGAGCAAAGCCGGCAACTGGGAATTACGGCTGGATTCCCGCGAGGTGATCGGCTCACCCGGCGCCGCCAAGGTCTACGGGCTGAACGCGGATCGTCTCGATTACGGTTCGATCAGGGAGATTCCCCTGCCGGAGTATCGCGCCGAGCTCGATACGGCCCTGACCAACCTGATCCAGCACGGCACCCCCTACGACCTCGAGTTCAAGATCCGCTTGCCTGAAAGCGGGGAAATCCGGGATGTCCATTCGATCGCCACCTTCGACCCCGGGTCGCGGACCGTTTTCGGCATCGTCCAGGATATTACCGAGCGCAAGAAGGCCGAACTCGAACTGGACCGCTATCGCGCACACCTGGAAGAACTTGTCGCCGAGCGGACCCGGGAACTTGCCGAGGCCAGTGAGCGGCTGTGGATCAGCGAGGAACGATACGGCTTTGCGTTGCAGGCGACCAGTGACGGTATCTGGGACTGGAACCTGAAGGCGGAAAAGACCTATGTCAATTCCGCCTATCGCAAGATGCTGGGTTACGAGGCAGGCGACCTGGGCCAGGATGCCGACAGCCAGTTTTCAAGCCTGCTGCACCCGGAAGAGAGGGAAGCGGTCATGGCGCGGGTGCGCGAATTGCTCGAAGATCCAGGCAGCTATGAGATCGAGTTCCGCATGCGCTGCAAGGATGGCGGCTATAAGTGGATATTGAGCCGTGGCATGGCGGTGCAGCGCGACCAGGGCGGGCATCCGATTCGTGCCGTCGGTACGCACGTCGACCTCACCAGCCGCAAGCTTGCCGAGATGCAATTGCGCGATGCGAAGGAGATCGCGGAATCGGCCAACCGCGCCAAGAGCACCTTCCTGGCCAACATGAGCCATGAATTGCGCACGCCGATGAACGCGATCATGGGCATGACCGGCTTGGCCCTGCGCGGCGCCACGGAGCCCAAGCTGCGGCATCAGTTGGCCACCATCGCCGAGGCTTCCGATCGGCTGCTGGGCGTAATCAACGACATCCTCGACATTTCCAAGATCGAAGCCGAGCACATGGCCCTGGAGGAGATCGATTTCCGGCTCGGCGGCGTGTTCGACGACCTGTTGAGCCTGATCGGGCACAAGGTCACGGAAAAGGGACTGCAACTGCATCTCGATCTGGCGCCGGGAATCGATCGGATGCCCGTGAGGGGGGACCCGATGCGGCTCGGGCAGATCCTGCTGAACATTGTCGGCAACGCCATCAAGTTCGCCGACCACGGTGCCATTCGCATACGCTGCCGGTCGTGCGGTGGCGGCGACGCGGACCAGGTGCTGCGCTTCGAGGTTGCAGACCAGGGCATCGGAATCGCGCCGGAAGACCAGCAACGGCTTTTCTCTGCCTTCGTGCAGGCCGACGGATCGATGACGCGCAAGTACGGTGGCACCGGGCTCGGACTGGTGATCAGCAAGCGGCTGGTCGAGATGATGGGAGGGGTGATTGGCGTCGACAGTGCGGTCGGTGCGGGCAGCACTTTCTGGTTTACCGTCGTGTTGCGCAAGGGCAGCAGAAGCACCCAGCCGGCACCGACGCCCGTGGCCGCTGCCGACGAGGGCCGCCTCAGGGCCGAGCATTTCGGTGCGCGAATCCTGCTCGCGGAAGACGAGCCGATCAACGCCGAAGTTTCTGGCCTGCTGCTGGAGGCCGTGGGATTGCAGGTAGACCATGCCGAGGATGGCGCCGCAGCGGTCGCACTGGCTAGTACCAGGCGTTATGCGCTGATCCTGATGGACATGCAGATGCCGCGGCTCAATGGCGTTGATGCGACGCGCGCGATTCGCGCCTTGCCCGGCCACGAACGCACGCCGATCCTTGCCATGACGGCCAATGCCTTCGACGATGACCGGCAGATATGCCTCGATGCGGGAATGAACGACCATATCAGCAAGCCGGTGAATCCGGATGTGCTTTACCGGACAGTGCTCAAATGGTTGTCGCCGCATGCCGAAGAGTCGGCGCTGGTGCCCCGGCGTTCGGCGCGGTGAGCGACGCGCCTGCGGCAGGCGGGGCATCCCGCCTGCTCGAACTGATCGACGCCCTTGCAACGGAACTGCGGCCGGGATCCGGCGTCCGGGCGAGGCTGGACAGCAGGCTCGACAAGGATTTGGGGCTGGACAGCCTGGCTCGGGTCGAGTTGCTGGCGCGCATCGAAACCGCATTCGGCGTCCGCTTGGGCGAGGACCTGCTGGGCAGCGCGGAGACGCCGCGCGACCTGCTGGCCGCGATCGCCATCGGCGGCGCGTGCGCCACCGATGGCTCTGCACATCGTCGCCACACCGCGCTCGATGCCATCGACGCGGACTGCCCAGTCCAGGCCACGACCCTGGTCGAGGTCCTGCTGTGGCATGCGCAGCGCCATCCGCAGCGGCCGCACGTGCTGTTCCAGCGCAGCCCGACGGAAACCGTCACGCTGACGTACGGCGAGTTGCTGGCCACGGCGCGGCGGCTCGCCGATGGCTTGCGCGGACGCGGCGTGCAGCCCGGGGACTTTGTTGCCGTGATGCTGCCGACCGGGCTGGAGTTCTTCCATTCCTTCTACGGCATCCTGCTCGCCGGTGCGGTGCCGGTGCCGATCTATCCGCCGACGCGTCCGGGCCAGATCGAGGACCACCTGCGGCGCCAGGCCGGGATCCTGAAGAACTGCGAAGCCGTCGCGCTTTTGAGTTTCGATGCGGCGCGCGTGGTGGCGCACATCCTTTCCGGCCTGGTGCCAAGCCTGCGAGCGGTGACGACGCCGGAGGAACTGTGCCGGGCGGACGCCATTGCGGGGCAGGGTGACCACCCCGGGACGCCCGGGGAAATCGCCTTCCTCCAATACACGTCCGGTTCGACCGGAAGTCCAAAGGGGGTGACGCTCGACCATGGCAACTTGCTGGCCAACATTCGTGCCTGGGGCGAGGCCGTCGCTTTGACTCCGGCCGACGTGGTCGTGAGCTGGCTTCCGCTGTACCACGACATGGGCCTGATCGGCGCCTGGCTGGGCAGCCTGTATCACGCCTGTCCGCTGGTGCTGATGTCGCCGCTGGATTTCCTGGCGCGCCCCGAACGCTGGTTGTGGGCGATCCACGAGCATCGCGGCACCGTTACCGCCGCGCCCAACTTCGCCTTTGAACTGTGCCTGCGCCATCTCGATCCGCAGCGCCTGCAGGGCCTGGACCTCGCTTCCTGGCGCTACGCGGCGAACGGCGCCGAACCGGTCGCCGCCGAGACCCTGGCTCGCTTCGCCGCAGCCTTCCGCCCTTACGGCTTTCGCGGCGAGGCGCTGGCGCCGGTCTACGGTCTGGCCGAATGCTCGGTCGGACTTGCCGTGTCGCCGCCGGGGCGCGGTCCGCTGATCGACAGAGTGCAGCGCGTTGCATTGGCGGCGGGCGAGGCACGCCCGGCGGCGAACGATGACGCCGAGGCGCTACGGATGGTGGCCTGTGGCCGGCCTTTGCCGCGGCACCAGGTACGCATCGTCGACGCGCAAGGTGAGGAACTGCCGCCGCGCCATGTCGGACGTCTCGAATTTCGCGGTCCCTCGGCGACTCGCGGCTACTACCGCAATGCGGAGGCCACCGCATTGCTCATGCACGACGGCTGGCTGGATTCTGGCGACCTGGCCTATCTTGCCGATGGCGATATTTATATTGCCGGCCGCCTCAAGGACATGATCATCCGGGGCGGGCGCAACCTCTATCCCTACGAACTGGAAGAAGCCGTCGGCGGCCTGCCCGGTGTGCGCCGCGGCTGCGTCGCGGTGTTTGGTGCCTCGGCGCAGGGACTGGGTACCGAGAAACTGGTGGTGGTTGCCGAGAGCCGGCTGACGGATGCCGAGGCGCGTCGGGAACTGGTCCGCCGCATCGACGCACTGGCGGTGGAACTGCTGGGAGCACCGCCCGACGACGTGGTGCTGGCGGCGCCGAATTCCGTGCTCAAGACGTCCAGCGGCAAGATCCGGCGCGCGGCCACGCGGGACGCCTACTGCCGCGACGGATTCGGCAGCCGCGCGCGGGCCCCCTGGCGGCAGATGCTGCGCCTGGCGGTAGCCGGCGTCTGGCGTCGACTGGGCAGTGTCGGTGGAATGCTGTACGGGGCCTATGCATGGGGCATTGTCGGCGTGCTGGCGGTGCCGCTTGTTGCGATCGCCCTGGCGGTTCCGGGACTTGCGTTGCGCTGGCGCTGCTGTGCCGCTTTGGTACGGACCGCGTTGCGACTGTGCGGCATCTCGTTCCAGGTGGATGGGCTGGAACGCCTGCGGCCCGGCCCTCGGGTGTTCGTCGCCAATCACGCCAGCTATATCGATGGCCTGGTCGTGATGGCGGCCCTGCCGTTTCCCGTCGCCTTTGTCGCCAAGGCCGAATTGGCCGGCCACGCGCTGGCCGGACCGCTTCTGCGTCGCTTTGGTGTGGTGTTCGTGGAGCGCTTCGACGTTCGTCAGGGGGTGGATGACGTGCGTCGCCTTGCCGCGCTTGCTTCAACCCGGCCCCTGTTTTTCTTCGCCGAGGGCACTTTCACCCGCCGCTCCGGCCTGCGGGCGTTTCGCCTTGGCGCGTTCCAGATCGCCGCCCAAAATGGCCTGAGCGTGACACCGGTGGCTCTCGCCGGCACCCGCGATGCCCTGCGGGACGAGTCCTGGCTGCCGAAGCGCGGCGGCGTGCACGTGAGCATCGGCAAAGGCATTGCCGTCGAAGGCAATGACTGGGCAGCCGCGCTGCGCTTGCGCGACGCGGTGCGGGCGGCCATCCTGAAGGATTGCGGCGAAGCTGACCTCGGTGGCGAGGGGACGTGACGGCGGAGTGCCCGCCGTGACAAGTCGCCGCGATGTTTCAGCGGCAGGCCGCGGCGACTCGACGCAGCTTTTCGAGGATGGTCAGCGCCTCTTCCATGCTGTTGACCGCTATCTTTGCGTCATGGCCGCTGCCGAAGGCGCCGCCGCCGTAAGAGATTTTTACCTCGCTGCGGGTGGCCTCGACGTACTGGACGATGCCGAGGTTGATCCAGCGCCGCTTGCCGGTTTCGTCAACCGGTACTTCGTAGAGGCAGAATGCCGTGGAGCCGGGAATCACCGGCTGCGCCTGGGCAACGGCCGCACTCGCGATGGCGGCGCCCAGTAACAGAAATGTTCGAATCAGGCTCATGGGCGTCCTCCACCGCGAGCGCCGGAACGGCTCGGCGAAGTGTAACGCAGACTGCGGCATCGGCAGGGCGAACCCGCCGATTGGCTGCGTGCTTGCGCAAAGCGGAGGCTCACCGCATAATCGCCGGACACAATAATTCAGGTGTTGCCGACAGGCGCACTCTTCCCGACGAATAACGCTTGATGGCAGACGATTGCATTCTGGAGACGAAGGGCCTCGTCAAAGAGTTCCGCGGCTTCGTAGCGGTGAATGGCGTGGATCTCAAGGTCAGGCGCGGACACATCCACGCCCTGATCGGGCCCAACGGCGCCGGCAAGACCACCTGCTTCAACCTGCTGACCAAGTTCCTCGAACCGACACGCGGCACCATCCATTTCAACGGCGTCGACATTACCCGCGATGCTCCCGAGCGCATCGCGCGACGCGGCATCGTGCGCTCCTTCCAGATTTCTGCCGTGTTTCCGCATCTCACCGTGCTGGAAAACGTGCGCATCGCACTGCAGCGCAATCTGGGCACCAGCTTCCATTTCTGGAAATCCGACCGCAGCCTGAACCGTCTCAACGACCGCGCCATGGAACTGCTGACCTCGGTCGGCCTGGAATCCCATGCCGGCATGGTGACGGTGGAGATGCCTTACGGCCGCAAACGTGCGCTGGAAATCGCCACGACCCTGGCCCTCGATCCGGAACTCATGCTGCTCGACGAGCCGACCCAGGGCATGGGTCATGAGGACGTGTCGCGCGTCATGGATCTGATCAAGCAGGTTTCGGCCAACCGCACCATCCTCATGGTGGAACACAACATGAAGGTGGTGGCCGGAATTTCCGACACGCTGACAGTGCTCGCGCGCGGCTCGGTGCTGGCCGAGGGCCCTTACTCCGAGGTGGCGGCCAATCCGTCGGTGATCGAGGCGTACATGGGCACCGAAGTCACGGAACTGGCTTCGCCGGCAGGGCACTGATGAGCGCGACCGAATTTCTCCGCGTTTCCGACCTGCATGCCTTCTACGGCGAATCGCATGTGCTGCATGGCATGGACTTCACCGTGCGGCGCGGCGAATGCATTTCCCTGCTCGGTCGCAATGGTGCCGGGCGCACCACTACCTTGCGCGCGATACTCGGCCTGACCGGCCGCCGCACCGGCTCGATCATGCTCAACGGGCGCGAAGTGATCAACATGCCCTCACATCGCATTGCCCAGCTTGGGGTCGGCTACTGTCCGGAAGAGCGGGGCATCTATGCCAGCCTGAGTTGCGAGGAGAACCTGCTGCTGCCGCCGCAGGTTGCCAGCGGGGGACTGACGCTTGACGAAATCTACGACATGTTCCCCAACCTCAAGGAGCGTCGCAACAGTCAGGGGACGCGGCTTTCGGGCGGCGAACAACAGATGCTGGCGATGGCGCGCATCCTGCGCACTGGCGCGCGCCTGCTGCTGCTGGACGAGGTCTCGGAAGGCCTGGCGCCGGTGATCGTGCAGAAAATAGCCGAGGTCATCCGCCAGCTCAAGCAGCGTGACTACACGATCATCCTCGTCGAGCAGAATTTCCGCTTTGCCGCGCCCCTGGCCGATCGCATGTTCATCGTCGAGCACGGCCAGGTAATGGCGGAGATCGCGCAGGGCGAGTTGGAACAGAAACAGGCTTTGCTGCAGGAATACCTCGGGGTCTGAAACTTCCGGCCCCGATCATTTTTTTCAAGGAGGAGACATCATGATGAAACGCAAACTTTTGGCCCTGTCCATTTCCGCGCTGCTGTTGCCGGCGGCCGGTTCCGTGCTGGCGCAGGCCGGCAAGATCTCCGGCGACGTGGTCAAGATCGCCGTGCTGACCGACATGTCGGGTGTCTATTCCGACCTCGGCGGCAAGGGGTCCGTGCTCGCCGCTGAAATGGCGATCGAGGACTTCAAGGCCAGCGCCAAGCCGAAGTTCAAGATCGAACTGGTGTCCGCCGACCATCAGAACAAGGCCGACGTGGGTTCCAACAAGGTCCGCGAATGGTACGACACGCAGGGCGTGGACATGGTCACCGACGTGCTGAACTCCGCCGTGGCGCTGGCCGTGGCCAAGGTCACCACCGAAAAGAACAAGATCATGCTGAATGCCGGTGCGGCGTCCACGCGTCTGACCAACGAGGACTGCGCGCCGAACAACGTGGTGCACTATGTGTACGACACCTATGCCCTGGCCAACGGCCCCGGCAAGGCCGTGACCAAGCAAGGCAAGGACACCTGGTTCTTCCTGACCGCCGACTATGCCTTCGGCGCTTCGCTGGAGAAGGACACCACCGACGCGGTCAAGGCCAGCGGCGGCAAGGTTCTCGGCTCGGTCAAGCATCCGCTGAACGCCTCCGACTTCTCCTCCTTCCTGCTGCAGGCCCAGGCATCCAAGGCCAAGGTGGTCGGCCTGGCCAATGCCGGCGGCGATACCATCAACTCGATCAAGGCCGCCAACGAATTCGGCCTGACCAAGAACCAGACCATCGTCGGCCTGCTGACCACCATCATCGACATCCACGCGCTCGGCCTGCCGACCACGCAGGGCATGATGTTCACCGAGGGCTACTACTGGAACCTGAACAACGAGACCCGCGACTGGAGCCGCAAGTTCTTCAGCAAGCACAAGAAGATGCCGTCGATGCTGCATGCCGGCACCTATTCCGCGGTCACCACCTACCTGAAGGCGGTGCAGGCCACCGGATCCGACGACACGGCGACGGTCATGAAGCAGATGCGCGCCACGCCGATCAACGACATCTTCGCCAAGGGCGGCAAGATTCGCGAGGACGGCCGCATGGTGCATGACATGTACCTGGTCGAGGTCAAGAAGCCGGCCGAGTCGAAGGAGCCGTGGGACTACTACCACATCAAGCAGGTGATCCCCGGCGACCAGGCCTTCCAGCCGATGGCGCTGTCGCGTTGCCCCGCTGTAGCCAAGAAGTAATCAGTCTGTTGTTGCAGGGGATGTTCGCATGACGGAGATTTTCGGCGTACCGATCCAGGCCCTGTTTGGCCAGCTCATGCTCGGGCTGGTCAACGGGTCCTTCTACGCGGTTCTCAGCCTCGGTCTCGCCGTGATCTTCGGCATGCTGAACATCATCAACTTCGCCCATGGCGCCCTCTACATGATGGGCGCCATGCTGACCTGGATCGGCCTCGAATACCTCGGCATCGGCTACTGGTGGTCGCTGCTGCTGGCGCCGATCGGGGTCGGCCTGGTCGGCATCGCCATCGAGCGCCTGATGCTGCAGTGGCTGTACAAGCTCGACCATCTCTATGGATTGCTGCTCACCTTCGGCCTCGCACTGATGATCGAGGGCCTGTTTCGCGACCTGTACGGCGTTGCCGGACAGCCGTATTCAATACCCGAGGAATTCGCCGGTGCGTTCAACCTCGGCTTCATGTTTCTGCCCAAGTATCGCGCCTGGGTCGTGGTCGCCTCGCTGGCGGTTTGCCTGGCGACCTGGTTCGTGATCGAAAAGACGCGGCTCGGTGCCTACCTGCGCGCCGCCACCGAAAATCCCAAGCTGACCCAGGCTTTCGGCATCAACGTGCCGCTGATGGTGATGTTGACCTATGGCTTCGGCGTCGGCCTCGCCGGTTTCGCCGGCGTGCTGGCCGCGCCGGCGACGCAGATCGGGCCGCTGATGGGCTCCAACCTGATCATCGTGGTATTTGCCGTGGTGGTGATCGGCGGCATGGGGTCGATCCTCGGTTCGGTGGTGACAGGCCTGGGCTTGGGCATCATCGAGGGCATGACCAAGGTGTTCTGGCCGGAAGCCAGCGCCACCGTGGTGTTCATGATCATGGCGGTGGTGCTCATGATCCGTCCCGCCGGCTTGTTCGGGAGGGAAAAATGAGCCGGCGCGTGAGCATCGCCTACCTGATCGGACTCGGCCTGCTGCTGCTGGCGCCGACGTTCATCTACCCGATCCTGGTGATGAAGGTGCTGTGCTTCGCCCTGTTCGCCTGCGCGTTCAACCTGCTGCTGGGCTATACCGGCCTCTTGTCCTTCGGCCATGCGGTTTTCCTCGGCAGCGCCGCCTATGTCACCGGGCATGCCCTGAAAGTTTGGGAATTGCCGACGCTGCTCGGCCTGCTTGCCGGCACCGGTGCCGCGACGCTGCTGGGCTGGGTGATCGGCAGCCTGGCCATCCGGCGGCAGGGGATCTATTTCGCCATGGTCACGCTGGCGCTGGCGCAGATGGTGTACTTCTTCTTCCTGCAAGCCTCCTTCACAGGTGGCGAGGACGGTTTGCAGGGCGTGCCGCGCGGCACCCTGTTCGGCCTCGACCTGGCCGACGACATCAACCTCTACTACCTGGTCGTGGCGATCTTTGCCGGTTCCTTCTGGCTGATCCAGCGCACGATCAATTCGCCTTTCGGCCAGATCCTCAAAGCGATCCGCGAGAACGAGCCGCGCGCGATATCCCTGGGTTACGACGTGGCGAAGTACAAGTTGCTGGCCTTCGTGCTTTCCGCGGGACTGGCCGGACTTGCCGGTGCGACCAAGACCCTGGTGTTCAAATTCGCCACGCTGACCGACGCCCACTGGCATACCTCGGGCGAAGTGGTGCTGATGACGCTGCTCGGCGGCATGGGCACGGTCTTTGGTCCCGTGGTGGGGGCGACCGTGATCGTCGCGCTGCAGAACGAACTGGCCGACAAGGTCGGCTCGCTGGTCACCGTGATCATGGGGGCGATCTTCGTAATCTGCGTGCTGGCCTTCCGCCGTGGCATCGTCGGCGAATCGCTGGCCTTGTACGAGCGGATGATCGGTCAGAAGGGCCGCTGAAAGTTCCCAGAGGGACGCAGCGCGCCGGTGCCGGCAACACGGCACCGCCTCTGTTTCAGGGCTTGCGCAGCAGTGCCACCAGCATTGCCACGGTCATGGTGCTGAAGGCCATCAGCGACCATTCTGCAATGGACAGGCCGAGGAACTTCCAGCCGGCTTCGGAGCACATGCCGGACGCCTCGAACATCAGCGGCCATTGCGCGCCGGCCCAGTTCACGAAATGTTCCCACCAGGGCTGGTCGGCGGTGCAACTGACACCCTTGGCGAAGCGCTGCAGCCAGGTCTGGTAGGCCGCGATCCAGACCCCGGTCGCTGCCGTGGCGGTCATCACGAGCGCCATCAGGCGCCGCGGCAGCGTCGAACCGGAGAGCATCCAGGCAGCCGCGGCTTCCAGCGCCAGCAGCAGGTAGAGCATGCGCTGCAGGATGCAGAGCGGGCAGGCGGCGAGGTTCAGCGTCTGGGCCAGCACGATGCCTCCGGCGACCAGCCCCAGCGCTGTACCGCCGGTGATGGCGAACAGGGGCCGAGGGGCGAGCAGGGCGGTCAGCGGGGACATCGATTACTTTCCCTTGCGCTCCTTGCGCACCTTGTCGACGATGGCGTCGGTGATTTTCAGCAGGTCCTGGTAGCTGGTGGCGGCTTCGTTGTTCACCAGGAAGCGGCCGTCGACGGCAATCGATGGCACGCCGCCGATGCGGGCCGCGCCGGCATCGGCATCGGCGCGCTGCACCTTGCTCTGCATCGAGAACGCGGACATCGCGTCGGCGAACTTCTTGCGGTCGACACCCTTGCTGGCAGCCCATGCCACCGCGGCGTCGTCGGTCTTGAAGGCGATGCGCTGTTCGTGGATCGCGATGAATACGGCGGCGTCCAGCTTGGCGAGGTCGCCGGTGGCTTCCAGCGCGTAGTAAATGCGCGACAGGACCGCCCACTCGGCACGTCCGAAGCTCACCGGAATCCGGCGGAAGCTGACGTCCTTCGGCAGGCTGGCGGCCCACTTGCTGATGGTCGGATGGAAATCGTTGCAATGATTGCAGCCGTAAGAAAAGAATTCGATAACCTCGATCTTGTCCTTGGGGCTGGCGAGCGGCGGGTTGATGGCCTTGTATTCCTTGCCGGCCTGCGGTTCCGCGGCATGGCCGAGGCTGGGCGCAAGCAGCGCGGGAATGAGGGCGGCGAACAGCAGGGCAACCAGTTTCTTCATGAAAATCTCCGTGGAAAAATGCTTGGAGCGGAATTGTAAGACAGCGTTCCCCATACAATGATAAAAGAGTGACATTTTTGGCTTCGGCCGCATGCGACAGCGGCGCAGGCCTATCGGGAATGAAGGAGCAGTGAGGCGATGGACCGTTTGGCGGCAATGCAGACGTTTGTCAGGGTGGCTGAAGCCGGGAGTTTCACGGCGGTCGCCGACCAGCTGAACGTCGCGCGTTCCGCGGTCACGCGCCAGATCGCTGCGCTAGAAGCACACCTTGGCGTCAAGCTGATGGCGCGCAGCACGCGGCGCCTGTCGCTGACCGAGGCGGGAACGACCTACCTCGAAGAATGTCGCGCCATCCTCGACCGCATCGCAGAGGCCGAAGGCGGCCTGGCCGGCGAGCGACAGACCTTGCGCGGGACCATCCGCACCACCGTGCCGCTTTCCTTCGGCCTGTTGCACCTGACCTCGCTGATCCTGGATTTTTCGCAGGCGCATCCGGACATCCGCATCGACCTCGACTTCAACGACCGGCGGGTCAACCTGATCGAGGAGGGCATGGACCTCGGCTTGCGCATCACCGACCGTTTGCCCGAAACCACCGTGGCGCGGCACCTGACGACCTGCCGCTCGGTAGTGGCCGCTGCGCCCGACTACCTGCGCCGGCATGGGGAACCGCGCCATCCCGACGAACTGGCCCGGCACGACTGCCTGGCCTACTCGCTGACCTCGCGCAGCAGCTGGACCTTCCTGGTCGATGGCCTGCCACATGCCGTCGAGATACGCGGGCCGATCACGGCCAACAACGGAAACGCCCTGCTGGAAGCCGCGCTGCGCGGCATGGGCATCCTTTACGGCCCGACCTTCATCGTCGCCGAGGCGATCCGCGCGGGCACGCTGGTCCCCATCCTCAAGGGCTATCCGCTGCCCCTGCTGGACATGTTCGCGGTGTTTCCCGGCAACCGCTTCGTGCCGCAGAGGGTGCGCAGCTTCGTCGATTTTCTCGCCGCCCGCCTCGGTCCCGAACCCTACTGGGATCTCGGGCTGGAACTCGGATAGTCCGGCCATGGACATGCCCAGAAATCACTTCAAGCGGCGCCTGCACGAAAAGCGCCTGCAGGTCGGGCTGTTCGTCGGCCTCGCCAGCCACTACAGCATGGAGATACTTGCCAGCGCGGGCTTCGACTGGCTGGTGATCGATGCCGAGCATTCGCCCAACAATCCCGCCAGCGTTCTGCCGCAGTTGCAGGCGGCGGCCCCGTATCCGCCGCAACTGCTGGTGCGCCCGATGAACCATGACCCGGCGCTGATCAAGCAGTACCTCGACATCGGTGCGCAGACCCTGCTCGTACCGATGGTCGACGACGCTGCGCAGGCGGCGGCACTGGTTCGCGCGCTGCGCTACCCGCCGCAGGGCATACGCGGCGTCGCCTCGTCCATGGCGCGAGCGGCCTGCTGGAACGGCGTCGAAGGCTACGTCCGCCAGGCGAATGACCAAGTCTGCCTGGTGGTCCAGATCGAAACCCGGCAAGGGCTGGAAAACCTCGATGCGATCCTTGCCGTGGAAGGCGTCGATGCCGCCTTCATCGGTCCCGCCGACCTCGCTGCCTCGCTGGGTCACCTGGGCGACTCCGGTCATCCGCGGGTGCGGGAGGCAATCGAGGACGCAATTCGGCGAATCGTCGCGTCGGGAAAGGCCGCCGGCGTGTTCGTCACCGACCCGGATCTGGCGCGGCACTACCGCGACTGCGGTGCGAGTTTCATCGCCGTCGGTGGCGACACCACGCTGTTGCGCAACGCGGCCGTCAAACTCGCTGCCGCGTTTCGCGACGGGGAGCCTGGCGTTACTGCCAGTTCCTGATCCGGGCAAAAGTCGGCGCTGGCGACACGGCAAGTGGCGCCGCCGCGCGGCACCACCTTAATCTTTGGCGCCTGCCGGGCGCGCCGAAATCGCCGTGTTGCCAGCGCCGACTCTTGGCGGTACTACCGCGCCGGCGGTCAATGCGGCAAAATCCGCCCTCTCCCGACAAAACGAAAGCCAGCGATGAAGAACCACGAACTCCTGCGCAACGCCTGCCTGATCGGCGGCGAATGGCTGGCCGCGACCGGTGCAACCATCGAAGTCCGCAACCCCGCCAACGGCGAACTGGTCGGCTCGGTGCCGAGCTTCGGTGCCGCCGAGACGCGACGCGCCATCGATGCGGCGCAGGCGGCCTTTCATCCCTGGCGGGCAAAGACCTCGGCGGAGCGGGCGAAGATACTCAGGCGCTGGTTCGAGCTGATGATGGAGAACCAGGAGGACCTGGCGCGGCTGATGACGGCGGAGCAGGGCAAGCCGCTGGCCGAGGCGCGCGGCGAGATCGCCTACGCGGCATCCTTCATCGAGTGGTTCGCCGAGGAGGCGCGGCGCGTGTATGGCGAGGTGATTCCCTCGCCATTGGCCGACCGTCGCCTGATCGTCCTGAAGCAGCCGGTGGGGGTCTGCGCCGCGATCACGCCGTGGAATTTTCCGGCGGCGATGATCACGCGCAAGGCGGCGCCGGCGCTGGCGGCGGGCTGCACCATGGTGGTCAAGCCGGCCGAGCAGACCCCTCTGTCGGCGCTGGCGCTGGCCTGGCTCGGGCAGCAGGCCGGGATTCCGGTCGGGGTGCTCAACATCGTTACGGGCGAACCGGTGGCGATCGGCGGCGAACTGACTTCGAATCCGAAGGTGCTGAAGCTGTCATTTACCGGGTCGACCGAAGTCGGACGCCTGCTGATGGCCCAGTGCGCGCCGACGATCAAGAAAATGTCGCTGGAACTGGGCGGCAATGCGCCATTCATCGTGTTCGACGATGCCGACCTCGATGCGGCCGTGGCCGGGGCGATGCTGTCGAAGTATCGCAATACCGGGCAGACCTGCGTGTGCACCAACCGCTTCCTGGTGCAGGAAGGGGTGCAGGAGGCCTTTGCCCAAAAGCTGGCGGCCGCCGTGGCCGGACTCAGGGTGGGCGACGGCACGGAGGAGGGCGTGACGCAGGGGCCGCTGATCGACGGCGCGGGGCTGGCCAAGGTCGAGGAACTGCTGGCCGATGCGCTGGCGAAGGGCGCCCGCGTGGTTTGTGGCGGAAAGCGCCACGCGCGCGGCGGCACCTTTTTCGAGCCGACGGTGATCGCCGGTGCGACGCCGGCGATGCGCCTGGCGCGCGAGGAAATCTTTGGCCCGATGGCTCCCATCTTCAGCTTCAAGGACGAAGCGGACGCGGTGCGCATGGCCAATGACACCGAGTTCGGCCTTGCCGCCTACTTCTACAGCCGCGACATCGCGCGCGCGTGGCGCGTGGCCGAAGCGCTCGATTACGGCATGGTCGGGGTCAATTCCGGGATGATTTCCAACGAGGTCGCGCCGTTTGGCGGCATCAAGCAGTCCGGGCTCGGTCGCGAAGGTTCGCGGCATGGCATCGAGGAATACCTCGAGATGAAGTACCTGGCAATGGCCGGGCTGTAAGCATCCCGTCACGTCGCGGGTGCTACCATCGCCTTCCCCCAGACCGGTCCGGTACCATGATCCCGATTGACGTCCTGCTCGCATTCCTTGCCGCCTCCGCGCTGATCACCATTGCGCCGGGTCCCGACAACCTGATGGTGCTCTCGGTGGGCGTCAGTCGTGGACGGGCCGCCGGGATCGGTTTCGGGCTGGGCTGCGCACTCGGGTGTTTTGTCCATACCCTGTGGGCCACGCTGGGCATTGGCGCCGTGGTGCTGGCTTCCGAAGAAACCTTCACCACGCTGAAGATGGCCGGTGCCGCGTATCTTGTTTACATCGGCATCCAGGCTTGGCTCCATGCCGGCAAGATGGCCATGATCCAGCTCGATCCGGCGGCGGCGGAACCATTGTCGGTGCACCTGCGTCGCGGATTTATCGCCAACGTGGTCAATCCCAAGGTTGCCCTGTTCTTCATCGCCTTCCTGCCGCAGTTCGCCGATCAGCTGCGCGGGGCGGTGTGGCCGCAACTGCTGCTGCTGGGCGCACTTTTTGCGGCGCAGACGGTGGCGATCTTCGGCACCCTGGGCTGGTTCGCCGGCGGCGTCGGCGCGCGCCTGCAGCAGAAGCCGGTACTGGCGGTCTGGCTCGATCGCTGCGCCGGCACGATCTTCTTCCTGCTGGCCCTGCATCTGGCGACTTCCGGTCGCTGAACTCCCACTCCCGGGGCCGGGAAGGGCGCACTATCTCGCCATTGCCTGTGTCCAGGTGGTAGTGGTTCCTTGCCACTGTCCTTGCGCGGGCCGTAAAATCGCATAACGTGTCGCGGTTGAGGCACTGACGGGGACTGGGGGCGAAACAATGACATGGACCGTGGGGCGCAAGGGTTTCGCCTGCCTGCTGGCGGCGGCAATGCTGCTCGCATTCGGTGCGGCGCGCGCCGGCGAGCAGGCCGAACGTGCCCTGGCAGCGGCCAGGCAGTTGCTGGATTCGGGCGCCGTGCCGCGCAACGCGAGCATCAGGGTAGCGTTCAAGTCCGGCAACATCGCCGCGCTGCTCGGGCCCGAGCTGGAACTGCAGAAGGAATGGGAACAGCGCAGCGGTGTGATGATCACGGCCAAGGTGATCCCGCAACAGCCTGCCCTGCAGAACCTCAAGGCCAATCCGGATGTCGACCTGACCGTGGCGCGTACCCACGAGTTTCCGGATCTTCTGGAGCAGGGGCTGGTCGAGGACCTGACGCCGATGCTCAAGGAATTCGGCTTTCGCATCGACGGCACTCCGCCGCAAGGCTTCATCAGGCCGCGGCTGCAGGGATACCTTGGCGACAAGGTCGTCGCCATTCCGGCCGACGGCGACGTATTGATCCTTTACCTGCGGCGCGACCTGCTGGAAAGCCCGGCCGAGCGCGCCGCCTTCCGCAAGGCCTACGGCCGCGATCTTGCGATTCCGGCAACCTGGCAGGAATACGATCAGTTGGCGGAATTCTTCCACCGCCCGCAGAAGGGGCTGTACGGCACCGTCGAGCAGCGCGAGCGCGACACGGCGTGGATGTTCTGGTTGCCGCGCTACCTGGGTCAGGGCGCGCCCTATCGCCAGCTTTTCGATGACCGGCTGAAACCGCTGATCGATTCGCCGGCGGGCGTGGCCGCCACCGAAAGCTACGTGCGCACGGTGCGCCATTCGGCGCCGGAGATCCTCGGCGACGGCAAGGACTACAGCTATACGACTCCGATCTTTATGCAGGGCAAGGCTTTCTCGGTCATTTTCACGATTGCAGGCGCCAAGTTGTTCAATTCATCCGGCTCCGCCGTGCGCGGCAAGTTCATGGCGGTGCCGCTGCCCGGCAACCGGGTTGGCGGAAAAGTCGTGCGTAGCAATGTACCGATCTACGGCAACAACCTGGTGGTTTCCAGCCGAGGGGCTCAGCGCAAACTGGCCTTCCTGTTCACCATGTGGCTTACCGACCCGGACAACTCGCTGCGCACCGTGGGCGTACGCGGCGGCTTCACCGATCCGTTCCGCTGGAATCATCTGGCGGACCAGCGCATCCGCGACCTCTACACGCAAGAAGCACTGGCCGTTTTCGCCAAGGAATGGCCGGCGGCCCTGCCGCCAGGTACCGGCTTGCCCGGCGACGGCGACTACATTGCCGCGCTCAATCAGAATCTTTGGCTTGCTGCGAGCGGGAAGGTCTCGGCGAGCGAGGCGATGCGGCGGACGTCGCACGACTGGGAGGCGATCACGCAGCAACACGGTCGCGACAAGCAGGCGTCGTGGCTGAAAATCTTCAACGCCGGATTCGCGGTGAGCGAACCAGGCGCGGTGTCGCCCAAGTAGATGTCCCGCCCATGAAGCTGCCGACCCGATTCGGCCTGCTGCCACAACTGCTGCTCGGTTTCGTCGGCGCCGGCATGTTGGTTGCGATGGTGCTGTGGACCGGCAACCGGATGCTGGAGCGTTCCTCGGAGCGGCTGGTGACGACCCTCGAACGCCATGTGCGTCCTCTGGCACGTCTGCACACGTTGCAGTCGAGGTTGGGAGGCCTGCGCAACCTGGAGCTCGAACTGGGGCACCTTGACGACGTATTTGCGCTGCAGTCCCAGGTCACGCGCCTGCGCGCTGAAATGACCACGCTGGACACCGAGATCGGCAAGTTCTCGCTGACCCTCGGCCAGAACTCGCCCAAGGAGGCGCAACGCCTTGCCGGGCATTGGCGCGACTATCGCTCGCGCCTCGAACAGCAGGCACGCCTGGCTGCCGACATGGACCTCGCCGCGGTGCGCGCGATCACCACCTCCGGTTCGCACCTGCCCTACCTGTCGATCCAGGCCCTGCTCAATGAAGTGGCCGAGCAGACGGAAGCCGCCGCCGACCTTGCCTACCGCAAGGCCACCGACGACCAGGCGGAGCAGCGCTGGGACTTCCTCAAACTGGTGCTGATCGGCGGGCTGGTGATATTCATCGGGCTGGCCTATTCCGGCCGTACCGTAGTGCGGCGCATAGGCATTTTGAGCGAGCACGCACAGAAGCTGGCGACCGGCGTCGAGAGCGGACACATTGCGATTTCTCCCCACGACGAGATCGGCGACCTGGCGCAAGCCTTTGGTGCCATGCGGCAACAGGTGCTGACGCGGGAAGCTGCGTTGCGTTCCGCGCAGGCCGATCTCGAACGCAGGGTGCAGGAACGCACGGCCGACCTCAAGAGCGCCAATCGTCGCCTGGTGAGGTTTTCCCAGGTGGTCGAGCAGAATCCGGTAGGTATCCTGGTGGCCCGCATCGGGGGCATGGTCGAATTCGTCAATCCGGCCTACTGCCGGATCACGGGCCGCTCCGCGGACGACACTATCGAGCAGCCCCTGATCGAGGTAATCCACGTCGCCGATCCGCTCGATGCCGACAGCGCCCTGCGCGTCGCCACGGCAGGCGGTATCTGGGAACTCGAACAGCCCAGCCGGCGCGGCGACCAGGCCTACTGGGAGCGCCTGCGGCTGGGGGCCGTACTCGACGAACGGGGCCGGGCCACCCACCTACTGCTTTCGCGCGAGGACATTACCGAGCAGCGCGTGCAGATGGAGAAGATTACCTATCAGGCGCATTACGACTTGCTTACCGGCTTGCCCAACCGGGCGCTGGCCAATGACCGCCTGATGCAGGCGGTAAGTCGAGCCCGGCGCGACGGCGGGCGGGCAGCCGCCATGTTCATCGATCTGGACAATTTCAAGGAGGTCAACGACACCCTCGGCCATGCTACGGGCGATACCCTCCTGCGTCAGGTGGCGCAGCGACTCACGGGCGCGGTGCGTGGCGACGATGTCGTGGCGCGCCTGGGTGGCGACGAGTTCCTGATCGTTGCCGGTGGTCTCGTTCACGGCGACGAGGCGGCAGCCATCGCCGAGAAGATCATTTCCGCCTTCACCGACGTCTTTACCGTGGACGAACGAGAGCTGAACACCTCGCCGAGCATCGGCATCGCGATTTATCCGGACGACGGCACCGACCCGATGGTTTTGCTGCGCAATGCCGACCTGGCGATGTACGAGGCCAAGGATTCCGGCCGCAACATGTACCGCTTCTACAACCGTTCGATCCATGACCTGTCTCTGCAGCGCCTTGAAATCGGGCGCTGCCTGCGCGGTGCGCTGGAGCGACAGGAACTGCATGTGGTCTATCACCCGCTGGTACGTGCCGACAGCGGCTGCATCATCGGCGCCGAGGCGCTGTTGCGCTGGAACAGCCCGGAACTCGGCGAAGTCCAGCCGGCCCTGTTCATCCCGGTGGCGGAGCAAAACGGACTGATCGTCGACCTCGGGCGCTGGGTGTTGCGCGAGGCATGCGCCACGCTGGCGCGCTGGCGCCTGCGCCAGGATGGCTTCGTCATGGCGGTGAATGTTTCCCCGCGGCAGTTCAAGGCCAGCGGATTCGTAGCCATGGTCAAGGAGTGCCTGCACGAGTTCGACGTGCCGCCAGGACAACTCGAAATCGAAATCACCGAGGGCCTGCTGCTGCGCAACCAGGACGAGGTCAGCGTGATACTCGACGAGTTGCATGCACTCGGCGTGCGGCTCTCGATGGACGATTTCGGCACCGGATATTCCTCGCTAAGCTACCTGCGCGAATTTCCTTTCCATACCGTGAAGATCGACCGCAGCTTCATCCGCGACGTTTCCGAGGATCGCAGCGACCGCGCCCTGGTCATCGCCGCAGTGCGCATGGCGCAGGCGCTCGGTTTGCAGATCATCGCCGAGGGGGTCGAAACCGACGAGCAGTGGTCCTTCCTGGTCGGGCAGGATTGCGACATCCTGCAGGGCTTCCGCTTTGGCATGCCGGTAACCGAGAGCAACTTCGGCAAGACCTGGGTCAATGCCCGCGTATCTCGTCCCGAGGGAGATGAGCACTCCCAGGGGGTTCCCTTCATTCCGGTTTGACGGGTTTCCGACCGCCGTTCGGCGCGTATGTGCTTTAAGATTGAAGGTTCTTGTCAGGCAGCGCACGGGGCTGAGCGATGAAAGGAATTCTGTTGCTGAACACCTTGAGGCAAGTGCTGGTCATGGCGCTGTTGCTGGTAGGCAACTTGCCTGCGTTTGCGCAGCTCATGCCGCTATCGCTCAGCGTACCGGGGCCGGGTGCCGCGTCCTACCTGCCGATCGCCCTGATCTCGAAAATCGGCGCTGACCGGGCCGAAGGTGCCGAAGTCAAGGTGCGTTACGTTTCCGGCGGTGGCGCGGCGGCCCAGGAAATGCTGTCGAACAATACCGAGTTCGCCGTGTTTGGCCTGTCCGCCGCCATGACGTCGCGGCTCAAGGATCCGCGCATCGTCGGCCTGGCAGCGATCAACGATCTGCCGCTGTATGTGCTGCTGGTGCGCCGCGCCCTGCAGGGCAAGGTCAAGTCGGTGGCCGACCTCAAGGGGCGCGTGATCGGCGTACACAGTTTTTCGATCACGACCAAGACCAATTCACACATCGTCATGGAATTGCTGCTCAGGAATGCTGGAGTGGCCCCGGACAAGGTCCGCTTCGTCTCGGTAGGCCAGCGCTGGGCGTCCGAGGCGGCAATGCTCGTCGATGGTACGGCCGATGCCGTGATGGGCGACGAACCGCATGCCTCGCGCATGGTGGCGGACAAGGTCGCCTTCCAGTTGGTGCACCTGGGCGATCCGAAGTCCTCCGCCGGCATTCCCGGCGGTGCATTTCTGCGCGGCGCATTGTTCGGGCGGCAGGATCGGATCGAGCAGGATCCGAAAAAGGCCGAGACCATGGTCAGGATCATCCGCCGCACGTTGGAATGGATCGCCAGCCACACGCCCGAAGAAGTCGTCGACATGGCGGGCATCGAAGATCCCGTGGAACGCAAGTACATGCTGGAGACCTTGCGCAAATATCCGCGGCAGTACAGCCGGGACGCGAAGTTTTCCACGCGGCAATTGCAGGAGACCGAGATTTTCTTCCGCACATCGCAGGCCGACAACAGCGCCGCGCAAGCGCTCAAGGTCGAATCCATGATCATGGATCGTTGGGCCGGGCGCAAGGATTGAGAAGCCCCGAAACGGTTCGCTGCGCGAAAGCATCCTCACTATTTCTGAACTCATGCCGGAACCCTTGCGCCATCCTCTGAGGCTGCAGATCGCCACGCGCCTCGCGCTGGCACTGCTGGTCACCATAGCCACCACGGTCGCCCTGGGCTTCTGGTTTCATTGGCACGCCAACCAGCGTTCTCTCCAACATCACCTTCAACAGGCGACGACGCATTTCAATGCGGCGCTGGCGCTGCGGGAGACCGAATGGGAGCGCGCTGCCTACAACTTCAAGGCGCGCCTCGAATACGCGCGCGTGCTGGAAGACGCCTCCGGGCGCCAGGGCAAGCTCGGCACGTTCATCACTGCACAGGGTGGTGTGCCGGAGTTTCCGGTAGTTGTCGTCCTCGACAGCGAAGGCAATCGCCTCGCCTGGTTCGCGTATCTCGGCGAATACATTCCCTCGGTGTCCTTCGACAGGGGAGAAGGCAGTTGGGCTTACGACGCAAGAGACAATCGCCTCTACCGGGTGTATCGGCAGCAGGTCTGGCTGGGGGATGGGCAGAACGGCGTGCTGCTGACGTTTCGTCCTATCGACCATGCCTTGATGGGCACCCTGACCTACCCCGAAACGGATCTGGTCGCCCTGTGGCAGGGCCGCCCGATTGCAAGCTCGTCAGGCGATGCTGGAATGACAGCTGCGGAGGCCCTTCCGGGCGCCGGCACGAAATCGACCGTAACGTCGTGGAACCCGGTTCAGCCGGACAACCCCAAGGTCAGACTGACAGTGCATCCGGATGAACCGTTCGCGTTGAGGGAACTTTTCAAGCCCCTGGCGATGGGTGCTCTGGCATTTGTCGTAGCGGCCTGGATCGTCTTCGGCATCTGGGCCACCACGCTGGTACGCCGCATCCTGGCCCTGGGCAGGGCTCAGCGCGAATTTGCCGTCACGGGCACTGCCTCGCCGGTGGTGCTGGCCAGTCTGAATGCCGCGGAACCCCAACGCGGTGACGAAGTCAGTGAACTCTCGGCTTCGCTGCTGGGGCTGATGGGCAGTGTCGCCGAACATCGTCGCGCCGAGGAAAAGGCCACCGAAATCCTGCGCCAGAGCGAGGAGCGCTATCGCTTCATGGTCGAAGGTGCCCGGCTCGTGGCCTGGGAGTTTTCGTTCCAATTCGGACGCTTCACCTATGTTTCGCCCCAAGCGCGCGGACTGCTCGGTCGCGACCCGGACGAGTGGCTGCAGCCCGGTTTCCTCGATCTGCTGGTACATCCGGACGATGCCATTCGGGTAGGTGAGGCGTGGTCCCGGGCAAGCGCCACCGGCACGGGGTGTTCCCTGGACTATCGCCTGCGCCACGTCGATGGCTACTATGTCTGGGTGCATCACCTTTCCGCGGCGACGTCCGGCGACGACGGCGACAAGGCGATTGAGCGCGGCATCCTGCTCGACATCAGCGAGCGCAAGTTGCTGGAGCAGCGGCTCGCGACGGCCGGGCTGGTATTCGAAAAGGCCACCGAAGGGATAATGGTCACCGATGCGCGAAACCGGATCATCTCCGTGAATCCGGCATTCGAGACGATCACCGGCTACACCGCCGACGAAGTGCTGGGCAAGGATCCGAAACTGCTCAATGCCGGCTTGCAGGCTGCCGATCACTACGAGGCCATGTGGCATGCGCTGGAGCGCGATGGATTCTGGGCGGGAGAAGTCTGGAACCGGCGCAAGTCAGGCGAGCCGTTCGCGCAACGCCTGACGGTGTCGACCATCCACGACACCGAAGGACGGGCCCAGCGCTACCTGGCGATGTTCAGCGACGTGACGACGCAGAAGCGCCAGGCCGAGAAAATCGAGCACCAGGCCGCGCACGACGCACTGACCGGCCTGCCCAACCGGCGCCTGCTGGGTGACCGCATCGGCCAGGCGATCATGCGCGCCCAGCGCCACGGACAACGGGTCGGCGTGGCCATGCTCGACCTTGATGGTTTCAAGCACATCAACGATACGCTCGGCCACCGCATCGGCGACCTGTTGCTGGTCGAAACCGCGCGGCGCCTGACGCACTGCATTCGCGAATCGGATACCGTGGCGCGCGTCGGCGGCGACGAGTTCATGGTCGTGTTGCCCGAAATCCAGGGACAGCACGACCTGCAGACGCTGGCCGGGAAGATCCTCGACCACGTTCGCGAAGGCTATGTCATCGAAGGCAAGGATCTGTTCGTCTCCTGCAGCGTCGGCCTGACCCTGTTTCCCGACGATGGCGAGACCCCGGAGATATTGCTGGCCCATGCCGATACGGCGATGTATCGCGCCAAAGCCGATGGCAAGAACACCTATCGCTTCTTTACTGCCGAAATGCACGAGCATGCCGTGGCGCGCCTGCGCCTCGAAGACGAACTGCGCCGGGCGCTGCGCGACGGAGAATTCGAGCTTTACTACCAGCCCGTGGTCAGGATATTCAGCGGCCTGGCGATCAAGGCCGAGGCCCTGGTTCGCTGGCGGCATCCGCAGCGCGGCCTGGTGGGGCCGGTGCAGTTCGTTTCGGCGGCGGAGGAATGCGGGCTGATGCTTCCCCTCGGGGCGTGGGTGGTGCAGGAGGCCGCGCGCCAGGCCGCAGCGTGGAGGGTCGAGGCGCCGCCGGATTTCCGCATCGGCGTCAACCTGTCGGCGCAGCAGTTCCAGCGCGGCGATTGTGTAGCACTGCTGCGCAATGCGCTGGCCGATGCCGGTGCCGACGCCAGCCAGCTCGTGGTCGAGATCACCGAAAGCCTGTTCATCGACGACCAGGGCGATGCCTGCCGCCAGTTGAACGAAGTGGCCGCCATGGGATGCCAGGTCGCGATCGACGATTTTGGCACCGGCTATTCCTCGCTCAGCTACCTGAAGCGCTTCCCGGTGGATACCTTGAAAATTGACCAGACATTCGTACGGGGCATTCCCGATGACGAAGAAAACATGGCGCTGGTCGATGCCATCATCGCGATGAGCAAGGGCCTCGGCCTGGATGTCATTGCCGAGGGTATCGAAACCGAGGACCAGCGCAACTTCCTGATCAACCGCGGTTGTCGATTCGGGCAGGGTTACCTGTTTGGCCGTGCCGTTCCGGCGGCCGAATTCGCCCGGCTCTATTTCACCCGCACCGCCGACGAACCTGCCGGTGCGACGGTGGATACCGCAACCTGATCGCGTCGTCGCGGACGCAGTCTTGTTGTTGCAGCGGGTTGCGTCGAGTCTCTGAAACAGCCGGACCCGTCAGCCGCGCGTGTTCGACTGCAGGGAAAACTCCGCCAGTTCTATTTTTGCCGCCGGTTTCCAGCCCTTCTTGCGGTGTTCCGCGACGATGTTGGTGAAGATTCCGCCGCGCACGTAAAAACGGGCGGTGAGGCGCATGAAGCGGGGTTGGGTGGCGCGCACCAGATCGTCGAGTATGCGGTTGGTCACGTCCTCGTGGAAGTGGCCCTCGTCGCGGAAACCCCAGATGTAGAGCTTGAGGCTCTTGAGTTCCACGCAGAGCTTGTCGGCGATGTAATCGAGGGTCAGCACGGCGAAATCCGGCTGCCCGGTCTTGGGGCACAGGCAGGTGAATTCCGGGATCTCCATGTGGATCTGGTAATCCCTGTGCGGCGCCGGATTGGCGAAGGTTTCCAGGGAGGTGGAACGGGTCCGGGCGGAGGGTTTTGGCATGCTCTGGGGCCGCAGGTAAGAGGGGCGGGACGCATTATAATGGCGCGTCAGATCAACGGCTTCTTCGCGATCATCTTTCCGGTTCATCCCACGTGCGTCTATACAAGCTGAAACTCTCGGGCTTCAAGTCCTTTGTCGAGCCCACCACGGTACTTTTTCCGGGCCAGTTGGCCGGGGTCGTCGGCCCCAACGGATGCGGCAAATCCAACATCATCGACGCCGTGCGCTGGGTGCTGGGCGAATCCAAGGCGTCCGAACTGCGTGGCGAGTCGATTCAGGACGTGATCTTCAAGGGGTCGGGCAACCGCAAGGAAGTCTCCCGTGCCGCGGTCGAACTGCACTTCGACAACGCGGCTGGCCGCGCCGCCGGCCAGTGGAGCCAGTACGCCGAGATCATGGTCAAGCGCGTACTCGACCGTGAGGGCAATTCCAGCTATTACATCAACAACCTGCACGTCCGCCGCCGCGACGTGATCGACCTCTTCCTCGGCACTGGACTGGGGCCGCGCGCCTACGCCATCATCGGCCAGGGCATGATTTCGCGCATCGTTGAGGCCAAGCCCGAAGAGCTGCGCTTCTTCCTCGAAGAAGCCGCCGGCGTGACCAAGTACAAGGAGCGTCGCCGGGAAACCGAGCATCGCCTGGAAGACGCCCGCGAGAACATTGCCCGCGTCGATGACATCCGCAACGAACTGGAGAAGCAGGTGGTCCACCTGCAGGCACAGGCCACCGTGGCACAGCAGTATCGCGGCCTGCACGAGGAGATGTCGCGCAAGCAGACCCTGCTCTGGCTGAAGAAGCGCAATGACGCGCGCAGCGACGGCCAGCGCCTGACGCGCCTGGTCGAGGAAGCCGTCACCCGGGTCGAGGGCGAGACCGCGCAGTTGCGCGAAATCGAGGCGCGCGTCGAGCATTCGCGCGAGAGCCACTATTCGGCGTCCGATGCGCTGCACGCCGCGCAGGCGGAAATGTATGCCGCCACCAACGAAGTCGGCCGGCTGGAAAGCGAACTGGGCCACCTGCGCGATTCGCGCAGCCGCCTCGAAACGCGCCTGGCCCAGCTCGGCGCCGAACAAAGCCACTGGAGCGGCCAGCAGGCGACGCTGGCGGAGGATTCGGCGCGCTGGACCGCGCTGCTGGAAAACTCTCGCAACCGTGTCGCCGCCGCCGCCGCGCGCCACGAGGAGGCCGCGGCGCGCCTGCCCGAATGCGAGGATGCGGTACAGAATGCCGGTGGCGAAGTCACCGAGTCGCGGCGCGCCCTGAGCGATGCCGAGCAGGCTTTGCGTCTGGCCGAGGCCGACCGCGGCCATGCCCAGCGCGCGCTTGAAAATCTCGCCCAGCGGCGAGGCAGGCTGGAACAGGACAAGCAGGCGCTCGGCGCACCCGACCCGGCGCAGCTGGGCGCGTCACGCGAGGCCGAGGCGCGCGGCGCCGAAGCGCTCGACGTGGCGCAGGAGCGACTGGCCGCACTGCAATCCGCCGTGCCCGGCGCCGAAGCCGCGCTGCGTGCGGCACGCGAAGCCCTGCAGGCGGCGCATCGCAGCCTGACCGAATCCCGTGCCCGCCACGATGCGCTTGCCCAGTTGCAGGCCAAGGTGGCCAAGGGCGGCGAGATCGGCGACTGGCTCAAGGCCCGCGGCCTGGCCGAAGCCAAACCCTTGTGGCAGTCGATCCAGGTCGAGGCCGGTTGGGAAACCGCGGTCGAGGCGGTGCTGCGCGAACGCTTCTCGGCGCTTGCCGCGGATGCCGATACCTTGCGTGCAGCGCTGGCATCGCCGCCTCCCGCAATTTTGACCCTGGCCGTGCCTTCCACCTCGGCGGCGGCAATTGCGCCAGCGGAAAGCCTGCGCGCCAAGGTGCGCTGCGAGGATGAGCGCTGGAACGGCGTGCTCGACGAATGGCTGGCCGATGTTTCGGTCAGCGAGGATCTCGCTTCCGGCTTGCCGCTGGCCTCCGGCAGACGCGTTTCGCGCGCCGGCCATCTGCTGACTCCGGCAGGTCTGACGCTTTACGTTCCCGATGCCAAGACCCACGGCGTCATCGAACGCCAGCGCGAGATCGACGAACTCGCCGCGCAACTCGAATCGCGTGCCGAGGCGGAGGATGTCGCGCGCGCGCGCCAGCAGCTTGCGGAACAGGAGTTGGCCGAGCTGCAACTCCAACTGACCGGTGCCCGCCGAGCCTTGCAGGAAGCCCAGCAGGCCCTGCATGCGGCTCAGGTCGAGGCGTTGAAGCTGGCCCAGGCCCAGGCGCGCTTCGAGGAACGCAGCGCGCAGATCGACCGGGATCTGGCCGAGTTGCAGCGCCAGGAGGAAATCGAGAAGGCGCGTATCGAGCGCGCCGACGACGAAGGTGAATTGCAACGTGAGCGCCTCGGCACCGTGCGCGAGCGCGTCGAGCGTGCCATCGACCTGCACCGGCAGAAGGACATGGCGTTGCGTGACGCGCGCGCCGTCGAGACCCAGCTCGGGCGCGAGTTGCAGGAAGCCGGATTCTCCGAGCGCGAATGCCTTTCCAAGCTCGATGACAACGGCCGTGCGGCAGCGACGGCCAGTAGCCAGTTGCAGCGCATCGATGCCGAAACCGCGGCGGCGCGCACCGAAGTCGCCGGCATCAGCGATACCGTGTTGCAGGAGCAGCTTCATGCGGCGCTGGATGCGCGCGGCATCAAAGAGTCGGCGCTGGCGGAACGGCGCAACGTGCTCGAAGCAGCGGCCGGCGAACTGCGCAACCTCGACGAACAGCGCCTGCGGCTGGAACAGGGCCTGACACCGCTGCGCGACCGGATCAACGACTTGCGGCTCAAGGCCCAGGCGGCGCAGCTCAACGAGGAGCAGTTCCGCGAACGGCTCGCCGAAGTGCGCGTCGTCAGCGAAGAGGACGAAGCCCCTTTCCTCGACGAACTTTCGGCGGGCGGCGCCGACCGGCTCAAGGACAGCGTCCTGCAGGGTGACATCGCGCGGCTCACCGCGGAAATCGAGACGCTGGGCCCGGTCAACCTGGCCGCGCTGGAGGAACTGGCCACGGCCTCCGAGCGCAAGAACTTCCTCGACGCGCAATCCACCGACCTGGCCGAGGCCATCGGCACGCTGGAAGACGCCATCCGCCGCATCGACCGCGAAACCCGCGAACAGCTGCAGGAGACCTACAACACGGTCAACATGCATTTCGGCACCCTGTTCCCGCAGCTCTTCGGCGGCGGCGAAGCGCGGCTGATCCTGACCGGCGACGAGATCCTCGACTCCGGCATCCAGATCATGGCGCAGCCGCCGGGCAAGAAGAACACCACCATCCACCTGCTGTCCGGCGGCGAAAAGGCGCTGACCGCGATCGCCCTGGTGTTCGCCATCTTCAATCTGAATCCGGCGCCGTTCTGCATGCTGGACGAGGTCGACGCCCCGCTCGACGACTCCAACACCGTGCGCTTCTGCGAAATGGTCAAGCGCATGTCGGTGCATACGCAGTTCGTTTTCATTTCGCACAACAAGATCGCCATGGAAATGGCGCAGCAACTGATCGGCGTGACCATGCAGGAGCAGGGCGTGTCGCGCGTGGTGGAAGTCGATATCGAAGAGGCGCTGCGCCTCGCCGACGAACAGAAAGTGGCTTGAGCATGCAAATCAGCGATCTGCAAATCGCCCTGATCGGCGCCGGCGCGGCCGGCGTCGCGATGGTCTGGGGCTACAACGTCTGGCAGGATCGGCGGCATCGCAGGGATGCGGACCGCATCTTCAACGGCAAGCAACCCGATGCGCTGCTCGATGGCGAAGCCGGCGACGCCGGACGCGAGGATGCCGAATCGGAGCGGCGCGAGCCGGGCGTTGCCGAGCCGGCCCCGGAACCCATGACATCGATGCGTGAAGAGGCCGGAGCCGCCGATACCGTTGTCGCCGAGGTGCCGCCGGAGTCCGTGGCGCCGCAACTGCCGCCGGAATGGGCGGACGAGGTGGCCGACTGCGTGTTGCACCTGACTGCCGCCGAGCCGATTTCGGCGCCGGCTGTCCGGGCCATGCAGGATGTCTGGGCCGCCGACTGTGGCAAGGCCTTGCGCTGGTTGATGCGCAATGACGGCGACAGGGCCTGGCGCCTGTGCGATGCGAATGATAGCGGTCGCTACGCGCAGTGGGCGGTTTCCCTGCAGCTCGCCGATCGTCGCGGGCCGCTGTCCGATTCCGACCTGGCGCGATTTTTCGACGGCGTGCAGCAGGTCGCGCTGCAGACCGGCGCAAGGCTGGAACTTCCATCGCGCGGCGAAACGGTGCTGCGCGCCGCCAGCCTCGATGAATTCTGCGCGGCGGTGGATATCCAGTTCGTGCTGCACGTGGTCGAGGCCGGCGGCGGCGTGTTTCCCGGCACCAAGCTGCGCGGCGTGGCCGAGGCGGCAGGGCTGGTGCTGGAAAGCGACGGCGTGTTCCGCGCCCGCGACGCGGTCGGCGGCGAGCTGTTCTCGGTCGCCAACCTCGGCGCCGAACGCTTCGATGGCGAGACCCTGAAATCGCTGGCGACCAACGGGCTCACTCTGAGCCTGGACGTGCCGCGCGTCGCCGACGGAGTGGCGGCATTCGATCGCATGCTGGGCACTGCCCAGCAACTGGCGGCGGCACTGGGTGGTGTGCTGGTGGACGCGCAGCGCGCGGCACTGGCAGACGCCATGATCGCCGCGATCCGCACCAAGACCGCGGAGCTCCAGCAGCGCATGAATGACGGCGGTATCGTTCCCGGCAGCGTGCGGGCGCTGCGACTGTTTTCCTAGGCGCAACTGAACGACGGCCGGCGAACAATGGAAGACTCTTTGGTTGAGCGGTTAAAAGCCGCAATCGAGGACGGAGAGGTAGTAACTGTTGTCTATCTAGGGGGGCATGCCCCAGGCACGAAAAGAAGAATTCTCCCCATTCGAATTGCTGAGCACATGTTGTATGCGAGAAGTTCGCATTCGATGTTGGTCAAGAGCTATCTACTCGAGAAACTTTCTATAGTTTCCGACGAGCATCCATCTCAGTGGATGACCGAAAGTTTGGATCGATTGCGTGCGACCAAGATTGAACCAACTAGTTATTTTTCTGAATGGGCTTATGACATCGATCGTTCACTGTGGCCAGCTTTGGGCGTAACTCTTCGCGAATACGTGGTTAAAAAGAAGACTGCGTCCGATCAGGATTCAACGTTTTTAGAGACAGACGATGTTGTCGCAAACAAAACACCTGCTAAGTATTTGGCGTACGCAGTTGGTAACCCTCCTCAGTTCGATTTTCACGAAGGCGATCTCTTCTTTCCGAAGAGTTCCGATGACCTAGTTGTGCAGGTTGTGGCGAAGCGCAAGCTTCTTGAAGTGCACCAGATTCCTCGAGACAAGAATGGTCTTAGGATTGCATATCAACTAGTTGATGATGAGCTTGCTGAGTGGCTCAAGACAGGGGATGTCCCTAGGTATTCGCGAATTGATGCTGCACTAAGCTTTAGTGAAGTCTTGCGGTTTAGCATCAGTTCAGAACATGTTCACTCTGCGACTAGTGTGGAATGTCGTGACTAGAGATTCATCCACTAACGATCTCTTTAGTTTTTCGAGTTCTATCGAAGTTCGTGCAGAAAAGTTGCGGCGAGAGATTGAGCGCCACAATCAAGCGTATTACGAGTTCAATAACCCACTGATTTCAGATATTGAGTACGACAATCTTTTCCAGGAGCTTAAAGCCCTGGAGAATGAGCATCCTGAGCTCTCTGTTCCGGATTCTCCGACTCAACGAGTTGGAGGAAGACCAGTATCTGAATTTAAGCTGGTACGTCACGTCGTACCGATGCTGTCGATTCAGACAGAAACGGATACGGACGCGACGGGCGCCGTCGCATTCGATTCGAGGATTAGGCGAGATCTGGGTTTATCAACTGACGATCCACCGATTCAGTACGCAGTGGAGCTTAAGTTTGACGGCCTAGCGATTAGCCTCAGGTATGAGAATTTGCTACTGGTATCGGCCGTTACCCGTGGTGATGGCGAGACTGGTGAGGATGTAACAAGCAATATCAAGACAGTTAGGTCTATCCCATTGCGCCTACGAGGTGGAGCTCCGCCTCTTGTCGAAGTAAGGGGTGAAGTATTCATGCGGAGGGATGATTTTTCTCGTTACAACGAAAGACAGCGAATATTGGGTTTGCCAACTCTAGTTAATCCGCGAAATGGGGCAGCAGGAGCTGTGCGGCAATTAGACCCGTCCGTGACCGCTAAACGTCCATTGGCTTTCTATGCTTATGGATTGGGAGAGTCGAAAGGGTGGAAGTTACCGGCTACACACTTTGGTGTGCTGGACGCACTATTAGAATTTGGACTGCCCGTTTGTGAGCATCGAAGGGTTGCAGGAGGCGCCACTGAGTTGATTGAATTCCATGAGAAAGTACTGCATCTCAGAGCCGATCTGCCATTTGATATCGACGGCGTAGTTTATAAAGTTAATTCCCTCGCATTGCAGGATCAACTTGGGTTTGTTGCACGCGAGCCTAGATGGGCAATCGCCCACAAGTATCCGCCCGAAGAGACACTAACAATTGTAGAAAGTATTGAATTTCAGGTCGGCCGAACAGGAGCAATTACTCCAGTAGCAAGGTTGGCCCCTGTCTCAGTTGGCGGAGTACGGGTATCCAATGCAACTCTTCATAACGAAGCCGAAATTGGCCGCAAAAAGCTCAGAGTTGGAGATACGGTCATTGTTCGGAGAGCGGGGGAGGTCATACCTGAAGTCGTCGGTATCGTTTTGGAGAGGAGAAATGTTGACTCTCTAGACTTTCAGCTTCCCAAAATCTGCCCGGTCTGTGGCTCGGCCATCGAGCGGCCGGAAGACGAGGCCATCGCCCGCTGCACCGGCGGCCTGATCTGCCCGGCACAGCGCAAGCAGGCGCTGCTGCATTTCGCAGGTCGTCGCGCGATGGACATCGAGGGCCTCGGCGACAAGCTGGTCGAGCAACTGGTGGACAACGCCATCGTCAAGACGCCGGCCGACCTCTACAAGCTGGGCCTGCTGGCGATGGTGAACCTGGAACGCATGGCAGAGAAATCCGCAGCGAACATCCTCGATGCGATCGACAAAAGCAGGCGGACGACATTGGCGCGCTTCATCTTTGCGCTGGGCATCCGCAATGTCGGCGAGGCGACGGCGAAGGATCTCGCGCGCCACTTCGGCACGCTCGACGCATTGATGGCAGCCGACGTCGCTGCGCTGCAGCAGGTACCCGATGTCGGGCCGGTGGTGGCGGCATCGGTCGCGCGTTTCTTCGCCGAGCCGCATAACGTGGAAGTCATCGAGCAGCTGCGGGCCGCCGGGGTGTCCTGGGCCGAGGGCGAGCCGTCCGCGGTGGTCAATTCGCCCATCGCCGGCAAGACCTTCGTCCTCACCGGGACCCTCCCGAGCTTGACGCGCGACGAGGCGAAAGACATGATCGAGGCATTGGGCGGCAAGGTGGCCGGCTCGGTATCGAAGAAGACCGATTACGTGGTGGCCGGTGCCGAGGCGGGCTCCAAGCTCGACAAGGCACAGGCGCTGGGCGTGGTGATTCTGGACGAAAGTCAATTCAGGGAGCTGTTGCAAACATGAAGAAAGTTACCAAGGCGGTTTTTCCCGTCGCGGGCATGGGTACCCGCTTTTTGCCGGCGACCAAGGCCAGCCCGAAGGAGATGATGCCGATCGTCGACAAGCCGTTGATCCAGTACGCGGTGGAAGAAGCCGTCGCGGCCGGCATCACCGACATGATTTTCGTCACCGGCCGTTCCAAGCGCGCGATCGAGGACCATTTCGACAAGGCCTATGAACTGGAAAGCGAACTCGAGCAGCGCGGCAAGACCGAACTGCTGGAGTTCGTGCGCAACATGATTCCGAAGAACATCAACTGCATCTACATCCGCCAGCCGGAAGCGCTGGGCCTGGGCCATGCGGTGCTCTGCGCCTATCCGGCGGTGGGCGACGAGCCCTTCGCCGTGCTGCTGGCCGACGACCTGCTCGATGGCCAGCCGCCTGTGATGAAGCAGATGGTCGATGTCTATGACTACTATCGCGGCTCGGTGATCGGCGTGCAGCAGGTCGCGCGCGAAGACACGCGCAGCTACGGCATCGTCGAATCGAAGCCGATGACCGAGACCCTGGAGCAGATCGTGCGCATCGTCGAGAAGCCCAAGCCCGAGGACGCGCCGTCGACCCTGGCCGTGGTCGGCCGCTATGTGCTGACGCCGCGCATCTTTCACCACCTGGCACGCATCGGCAAGGGTTCCGGCGGCGAGATCCAGCTCACCGACGGCATCGCCGCCTTGCTCACGGAGGAGCAGGTGATGGCCTATCGCTACAAGGGCACGCGCTACGACTGCGGCTCCAAGTTGGGTTACCTGGAGGCAACGGTGGCCTTCGGCCTGCGCCATCCCGAAGTCGGTGTGCAGTTTGCCGAGATGCTGAAGAACCTTAAATGAGCCCGCAGGAAGCGCGCAGGGTCCTCGACGACGCCGACCTGATCTGTTCGGCCGAAGAGTCGGCGCTGGCGGTACGGCGCGTGGCGGCCGAGATCGGCGCGCGGCTGGGCGGCGCGAACCCGCTGGTGCTGTCGGTGATGGGCGGGGCCGTGGTGTTCACCGGCCAGCTCCTGCCGCAACTGGATTTCCCGCTCGACTTCGATTACCTGCATGTCACGCGCTACGGCAACGTCACCACCGGCGGCGAACTGGAATGGATCGTCAAGCCGCGTTCGGCGGTCGCCGGGCGCGTCGTGCTGGTGGTCGACGACATCCTCGACGAGGGCGTCACGATGGCGGAAATCGTTGCCCACCTGCGTGCCCAGGGCGCCAGCGAAGTGCTGTGCGCCGTATTCGCGGACAAGGATCTTGGCCGCGCCAAGCCGGTGGTCGCCGACTTCGTCGGCGTTCGCCTGCCCAATCGCTATGTCTTCGGCTACGGCATGGACGTCAAGGGCGCCTGGCGCAACCTGCCCGCCGTGTATGCGGTGAAGGGCCTGTAGCCGCAGGTCGCCGCGACGCGATGGTGGCGTTCGCCACCGGTGCTTGCATCAGCGCAACAGTTTTTTCGCGGGAAGCCGCGCAGGGCTTGCAAGTTGCGCGGAATTAGTGGAACAATGCGGCTTTCCAAACCAAAGGGGTACTCGATGAACAAGAGCGAACTGATCGAAGCCGTAGCCGAGCGTGCCGAACTGTCGAAGGCTGCCGTCAACAAGGCAATCGACGCGATGACCGAAGTGATCACCTCCGTAATCGCCAAAGGCAACCCGGTTGCCCTGATCGGTTTCGGCACCTTCAAGTCCGTGATGCGTTCCGCGCGCACCGGCAAGAACCCGAAGACCGGCGCGCCGCTGAAGATCGCCGCCAAGGCTGTACCGAAATTCTCCGCCGGCGCCGGCCTCAAGGCCGCTGTGGCAGGCAAGAAACCCGCCGCCAAGAAGGCTGCCGCTCCGGCCAAGAAAGCCGCCGCCAAGCCCGCCGCCGCCAAGAAGCCCGCCGCCAAGAAGAAGTAATTTTTTCGGCGCAATGAAAAAGGCAACCTCCGGGTTGCCTTTTTTTATCTGCGCGCGGTAGTGCCGACGGTATCCAGAGGGAATGTCCGCACCGAAGCGCGGACCTCGTCCGGTGCAATGACGTGTGCGTCAGTCGAGCACGTGCGAGACCAGGCCGTCGGCCAGTTTCGGCTCGAACCAGGTCGATTTCGGCGGCATCACCTCGTTGCTGTCGGCCACGGCCATCAGCTGGTCCATGCGCGTGGGATGCAGGGCGAATGCCACCGCCATCTCGCCCGAATCGACCCGCTTCTCCAGTTCGGCGAGGCCGCGAATGCCGCCGACGAAATCGATGCGCTTGTCGCGGCGCAGGTCGGCGATGCCCAGCAACGGGCCCAGGACGTGATCGGACAGCAGCGACACATCCAGGCTGGCCACCGGATCCTGCGGCACCAGCGAGGGCTTGATCGTCAGCTTGTGCCATTTTCCGGCGAGGTACATGCCGAACTCGCCGGGGCGTGAAGGGTGCACCCGCTGCGCGCTGGCTTCCACGCTGAATGCGCCGCCCAGCTTCTGCAGCAGCGACGATTCGTCGAGCCCGCGCAAATCCTTGACTACCCGGTTGTAGTCGAGGATCTTCATCTGGTGATGGGGGAAGATCACCGCCAGGAAGGAATCGGCGGAGTTCGTGCGACCCTGCTGGCGCCGCGCCGCCGCGACGCGAGAGGCGGCGGCGGATCGGTGGTGGCCGTCGGCGATGTAGAGCGCCTTCATTGCCGTAAAGGCTTCGGTGATGGCGGCAATCGCCGCCGGATCGGCCAGCACCCAGATCTGATGGCGGATGCCGTCGTCGGCGGTGACATCGGAATCGGGCGTGCCGCGGGCGACGGCGTCGATCAGGGCGTCGGCGGTGGCCGATGCCGGATAGGCCAGCAGCACCGGACCGGTCTGGGCGTTGAGCGCCTCGATCTGCCGCACACGGTCGTCTTCCTTGTCGGGCCGCGTGAACTCGTGTTTGCGGATGCGATTGCTGTCGTAGTCGGCGACATTCGCGGCAGCCACCAGGCCGGTCTGCACGTGGTCGCCGGCGGGCCCGGGCATGGTGAGGCGGTAGGCGTAGTAGCAGGGCGCCGCGTCGCGCACCAGGATGCCGGCATCGAGCATTTTCTGCAGGTTCTCGGCGGCTTTGGCATAGACCTCCGGCGCATAGGGGTCGGTCTCGCGCGGCAGGTCGATTTCCGGCTTGGAGATATGCAGGAACGACCAGGGCTTGCCGGCGGCGCGGGCGCGCGCCTCGTCGCTGGAGAGCACGTCGTAGGGAGGGGCGGCGATGGCGGCAGCCTGGCCGGCAGCCGGGCGCAGTCCGCGGAAGGGTTGAATCAGGCTCATGATGGCGGCTCAGGAATTGGCGGGTTGGGGAATGACGCTGCGCAGGGCCGCGTCGGCTTCGCGAATCATGGTTTCGGTGGTTGTCCAGTCGACGCAGGCGTCGGTCACCGAACAGCCGTACTTCAGTTGCCCATGCAACGCGGGATTGTCGGGAATCGGCTGGTTGCCGGCTTCGATGAAGCTTTCGATCATCAGGCCGACGATGGAGCGGTGGCCGGTCCTGCGCTGGTCGCGGATCTGGTTGATGCAGTCGTGCATCACCAGCGGCTGCAGTTCCGGCTTCTTGTAGCTGTTGGCGTGCGAACAGTCGACCACGATGTTGTGCGGCAGCTTCGCCTTGGCCAGTGCGGCCTCGGCCAGGGCGACGCTGACCGTGTCGTAGTTGGGCCGGCCGCCGCCGCCGCGCAGCACCAGGTGGCCGTAGCGGTTGCCGGCGGTGCGCACCACGCAGGAGCGGCCCTGCATGTTGATGCCGAGGAAGCTGTGCGGGCTGCCGGCCGAAATAATGGCATTCACGGCCGCGTCGAGCGAGCCGTCGGTGCCGTTCTTGAAGCCGACCGGCGTCGACAATCCCGACGACATTTCGCGGTGCGTCTGCGATTCGGAGGTACGCGCGCCGATTGCGGTCCAGGCGATCAGGTCGCCAAGATACTGCGGCGCGATCGGGTCGAGTGCCTCGGTGCCGGCCGGCAGGCCGAGTTCGTTCACGGCGAGCAGGAATTCACGGCCCTTCTGCAGGCCTTCCTCGATGTGGAAGGAATCGTCCATGCGCGGATCGTTGATGTAGCCCTTCCAGCCGGTCGCCGTGCGCGGTTTTTCGAAATACACCCGCATCACCAGGACCATGGTGCCGGCGACTTCGTCGGCGAGCTTCTTCAGGCGCCGTGCGTAGTCGATGCCGGCCACCGGATCGTGGATGGAACAGGGGCCGACCACGACGAAGATGCGCGGGTCGCTGCCGTCGAGGATGCGTTCCAGCGTGCGCCGTCCCGCCAGCACCGACTCCGCGGCGGCTTCCGAGAGCGGCACGCGGGCGTGGACCTCTTCGGGCGTGGGCATCGGCTCGAAGGCTTCGATATTCAGGTTTTCAGTTTGTTGCATGTCGGTTACCAGATGCGTTTGATGCCGTAATCGGAAAACGCCCGGTCGGAACTGACCACGGGCAGCTTGCGGTTCTTTGCCTGTGCGATCAGCAGGCGGTCGAAAGGGTCGCGGTGATGCAGGGGCAGGGCTTCGATGGCGGCCACATCGTCGAGTTCGATGCCGAGCAGGCGGAAACCGTTGGCCTCGATGTGGCTCGCCACGTAGCGCCCGACCGGTTGTGCCAGCCGGATGCCACCCTGGCCGGACTTGATCGCGAGTTCCCAGGCGACGACGACGCTGACCAAAATCTCATTGTCCGGATTGGCAATACAGGATTTCGCCTTGACCGACAGCTTGTCGTCGCCTTCCACCCAACGCAGGAAGGCGTTTGTGTCAAGCAGCGCAATCACCCGGTGTAATCCTCGAAGCCCTCCGGGATCGCGTCGAAATTCTCGGCCATGAACAGGATCTGCCCCTTGCCAGAACCGGGCTTGCGTTTTTGCCGCGCGCGCTTGATCGGCACCAGCATCGCCAGCGGCTTGTTGTCGCGGGCGATGACGATTTCCTCGCCCATCATGGCTTTCTGCACCAGCTCCGAGAGATGGGCCTTGGCTTCGGCGATGTTGAACTGCTGCATGAAGGGCTCCTTGTATGTTGGTCATTCTAGATGACCAACAGGAACGGGTCAAGGTTTCAGTTTGCGAAACATGTCGCGCACCGCGGCGACCCTCTGTTTCAAATCCGCGCTGGGCTTCTGCCAGAGCAGCCGGTCCTGGCCCGCCAGCTTGAAGCTGCGGTCGCTTTGCAGCAGGCGGATGATATTCGCCGGGTCTATCGGCGGGTTGGGCACGAATTGCAGGCTGATCGCGGCCGGGCCGGCATCCAGCTTGGCCAGGCCCAGCGCGCGGCCGGCCAGGCGCAGGCGATGGGTCTCGATCAGCGCCAGCGTCTGCGCCGGCATTTCGCCGTAGCGGTCGATCAGTTCCTCCTGCATTTCGCGCAGATCGTCCTCGCTGTCGCAGTTGGCAAGGCGCTTGTAAAGCGTCAGGCGCTCGTGCACGTCGGGGCAGTAGTCGTTGGTCAATAGCGCCGGCACGCGCAAGTTGATTTCCGAGGTGATCGACAGCGGTTGCGTCAGGTCGGGCACCTTCTCGCCGGCTTTCAGCGCGCGCACCGCGGCGTTGAGCATGTTGGTGTACATGGCGAAGCCGATCTCGTGGATGTCGCCGCTTTGCGATTCGCCGAGCACTTCGCCGGCGCCGCGGATTTCGAGGTCGTGCATGGCGAGGAAGAAGCCGGAGCCGAGTTCTTCCATGGCCTGGATCGCCTCCAGCCGACGCTTGGCCTGCACGGTCGGCTTGGCGTCCTCGTGGGTCAGCAGGTAGGCGTAGGCCTGGTGGTGCGAACGCCCGACGCGGCCGCGCAACTGGTGCAGTTGCGCCAGGCCGAACTTGTCGGCGCGGTTGATGACGATGGTGTTGGCGTGCGGATTGTCGATGCCGGTCTCGATGATGGTCGAGCACAGCAGCAGGTTGTGCTTCTGCTGGGTGAATTCGCGCATCACGCGCTCCAGCTCGCGTTCCGGGAGCTGACCGTGGCCGACCACGATGCGCGCTTCGGGCAGCAGGGCTTCGAGGCGCTCCTTCATGTTCTCGATGGTGTCGACTTCGTTGTGCAGGAAGTACACCTGGCCGCCGCGCTTGAACTCGCGCAGGCAGGCCTCGCGCACCTGGCCGTTGGACCATTTGGTGACGAAGGTCTTGATCGCCAGGCGCTTCCGCGGCGGCGTGGCGATCACCGAAAAATCGCGCAGGCCTTCGAGCGAGAGGCCCAGCGTGCGCGGGATCGGGGTGGCGGTCAGGGTCAGCACGTCGACCGAGGCGCGCAAGGCTTTCAGCGCTTCCTTCTGGCGCACGCCGAAACGGTGTTCCTCGTCGATGATGATGAGGCCGAGGCGCTCGAACTTGACGTCCTTCTGCAGCAGGCGGTGGGTGCCGATCAGGATGTCGATCTTGCCTTGCGCCAGCAGTTCGACCGCCTCATCCTGTTCCCTGGCCGATTTGAAGCGCGAAATTTCCGCAATCTTGATCGGCCAATTGGCAAAGCGGTCGCTGAAGTTCTGGTAATGCTGTTCCGCCAGCAGCGTGGTCGGACAGAGGATGGCGACCTGCTTGCCGTCGGCCACGGCGACGAAGGCGGCGCGCATGGCGACTTCGGTCTTGCCGAAGCCGACGTCGCCGCAGACCAGCCGGTCCATCGGCTTGCCGGATTTCATGTCCTCGATCACGGCATTGATGGCCGTCTGCTGGTCGGGCGTTTCCTCGAAACCGAAGCCATCGGCGAAGGCCTCCAGGTCGTGCTGCTTAAAGCTGAACTTGTGGCCCTCGCGCGCGGCGCGCTGGGTATACAGGTGCAGGAGCTCGGCGGCGGTGTCATGCACTTGCAGCGCGGCCTTCTTGCGCGCCTTTTCCCACTGGCCCGAGCCCAGCGTGTGCAACTGGATGGATTCCGGGTCGGCGCCGCTGTAGCGCGAAATGACCTGTAGCTGCGATACCGGCACGTAGAGCTTGGCGCCGTTGGCGTATTCGAGGTGGAGGAACTCGGTGTCGCCCTCGCCGAAATCCATGTGCACCAGGCCCAGGTAGCGGCCGATGCCGTGGGCTTCGTGCACCACCGGATCGCCGACCTTGAGTTCGGACAGGTCGCGCAGCCAGCCTTCGAGGTTGGCGCGGCGCGCGTCGGTGCGCCGTCCGCGCGGGCGGGCGGTGGCGGCATAGAGTTCGTTCTCGGTAACGACCGCGAAGTCATCCACCACGAAGCCGCCGGACAGCGGACCGACGCCGAGCATGAAGCGCGCTTCGCCGGCGAGGAAGCCGGCGTAATTGACGCAGGGCTCCGGCGCCAGCCCGTATTCGGCAAGATAGTCGGCCAGCGTCTGGCGCCGTCCCGCCGATTCGGCCAGCAGCAGCACGCGACCGCCATGCCGGGCGAGGAAGGCGCGCAGGGCGGCGAGCGGGTCGTCGGCCTTGCGGTTGACCGCCAGGGTGGGCAGCGTTGCCGTAGCGCCAGCGCCGACTCTTGCAATCAGTTGCGGCAACGCCTTCGCCGCGACAAAGAATTCCTCGTCGCGAAGGAACAGGTCGCCGGGTGGCAGCACCGGACGCGAGCGGTCGCCGCCGAGCATCTTGTAGCGGCCTTGCAGGTCGGTCCAGAACTCGGCGATGGCCCCGGCGACGTCGCCGTGCAGCAGCAGCGTGGTGTCCGCAGGCAGGTAGTCGAACAGGGTCGCCGTGGTCTCGAAGAACAGCGGCAGGTAGTACTCGATCCCGGCCGGCAGGATGCCGTTGGAGACATCCTTGTAGAGCCCGACGCGCGAAGCGTCGCCCTCGAAGGCGTCGCGGAAGCGCTGGCGGAACATGTTGCGCCCTGCCTCGCCGGCGGGGAACTCGCGCGCCGGCAGCAGGCGGATCTCGGGCACCGGGTACAGGGTGCGTTGCGAATCGACGTCGAAGCTGCGGATGGTTTCCACCTCGTCGTCGAACAACTCGATGCGGTAGGGCAATTGCGTGCCCATCGGAAACAGGTCGACCAGGCCGCCACGCACGCTGTATTCGCCGGCGGCGACCACCTGCGTCACGTGCTGGTAGCCGCCCAGCGTCAGTTGCGTGCGCAGTTTGTCGAGGTTCAGTTTCTCGCCCTTCTTCATGAAGAAGGTGTGGCCGGCGAGGAAGGCCGCCGGCGCGAGGCGCGTGACGGCGGTCGAGGCCGCGGCGATCAGCACCTCGCATTCGTTGTTCGACACGGCGTGCAGCGTGGCCAGCCGTTCCGAGATCAGGTCCTGGTGCGGCGAGAAGCTGTCGTAGGGCAGGGTTTCCCAGTCGGGCAGCAGATGCACGCGCAACGCGGGATCGAACCAGGCGATTTCCTCGGCCAGGCGCTGCGCTTCGAGCGGGCTGGCGGCGACCACCGCCAGCAATCGACCCGGCCGCGCGAGTTGCGCCAGCGCCAGCGCATCGGCGGAAGCCGCGAGGGACGGCAGGTCGAGGCGTTGGCCGGGCTTGGGGGAAGCAGGGAGCGACAGCAGGGACTTCATCGAATGCAGGGGGCCGCAGGGGGAGCGCGAGGCCGCGAATTATACGCAGCGGCGGGGACAGCCCAGTGAATGCGGGCGCGCGCAGCACAGCCCCCCGGATGCGCTGTCCCTTAGCCCGAAGGGGCTATTGCGCCGCGCGTTCGGCCACCTATACTTAAGCCATAGATTGGGAAGGAAAGGCGATGATTCCGCAACAGCGATTGCCGCCCGGTTTTTCACTCCGCCTTCGACCAGAAAATACGCCATGAGCCCGAAACAAATCTTCGCTGTCGGCCTTGCCTGTTGCGCCCTGCTGTCGGGCGCCGTCCAGGCCACTCCGTTGCGGCTCGACTATGTGGTCACCAACATTGGCGGTGGACAGTTCGATTACGACTTCAAGCTCACGCTCGACAACCATGACAACTCCTGGGCTGCGGGACAGGGTTGGTCCTGGCTGACATTCGGCGACATATACAGCGCCGCATCGCCACTTTCGAGTTTCGTCGGCGACCCGTCGTCCCTGCCGGTCGGTCCCTGGACGAGCTACAACTACAGCAGTGGCGGCCACAACGGTCCTACCTTCTTGTTCGGGAGTTCCGGCGTCGAGTACTGGACGCCGGGCAGTGTGGGCAGTTTCCTGACCTGGTCGGGCACGGCGGCGGTCGATCTGAGCCAGACGGGATTGCTGTTCTCGACCCTGCTGACCAAGAATGGCGCGACCGCCGCCGATTTCGAGATGGCCAACCGGCTGATTTCGTTCGCCGCTCCGGTGCCGGAGCCGGAAACCTACGCCATGATGCTGGCCGGCCTCGGCCTGCTGGCGCTGGCGCGGCGCCGGACGCAGGCGCGAAGCTGATTCCGGACCGGCGTCGAAAAACGGGAGCTTCGGCTCCCGTTTCGTTTTGTGCGCCGCCGTGTCGCCAGCGCCGACTTTTGGGGCGGGTGTATCCGGGAGCATTCCATCCGCTTCACGGCAAGCGGTGCATTGAGGGACTGATCGAACAACCCAAGGCACAAAAAACCCCGCACATGGGCGGGGTTGGCCGGAGTACCGGTTTGCAGGGCGGCTCACTCGGCGAGTACGCCCTCATGGATCGGCAACCCGGGATCCCGCGACCACTCGTTCCAAGATCCGTAATAGTTGCGGACATCCTCGAATCCGGCTTCCTTGAGCGCGATGTAGGTATTGGATGCCCGTGATCCCTTGAAGCAGTAGATGATGATCTCATCCTGCGGGTACAAGCCGGCCTGGGCGCAGATTGCCCGCACCTGGGCGGGAGACTTCAGGTGCTGTATGTCCTCGCTGGGTTTCATGAATTTGTACCACTCTATCCAGCATGCCCCCGGAATGCGTCCCTTGCGCGGCGCGAAATCACGGCCGTAAGGAGAGGAACTGTGACCCAGCCACTCATCCTCGTCGCGGTTGTCCATCAGCTTGATGGCGGGGTTCTCGAGCGAGGCGAGCACGTCATCCTTGGTCGCCAGCATGTGCATCTGGATGTCGGCCTCGAAATCCGAAGGGCTTACCGTCGGTATCTCGGTCGTCACCGGCAGGCCATCCTTCTTCCATTGGGCGAGGCCTCCGGCGATTACGCCGACATTCTTGTGACCCAGCATGGCAAGCTGGAAGTAACCCCGGCACGAGCCCCCGTAGCGGCTGGCGAGGCTGTCTTCATAGACCAGCACCATCTGATCCTTGCGGATGCCGGCCTTCCTGAACAGCGGGACGAAGATTTCCTGCAGTTCCGTCAAGCCTTCGGCACTGGTCATCGACAGGGTGGTAAACATTTCCGGCAGGCTCACGGCGCCGGGAATGTGGCCTTGCGCATAGTCCTTGGCGTCTCGCACATCAACCGCCAGGGCGGTACCCTTGCCCAGCATCTCGTTCGCTTCGCTGGTCGAGTACATGATTTTCACAGTCATGGCTTTGCTCCGATGGGTTATGAGGTGGCGGGCTTCCCTGACCGCTGCGCGGAACAGGTAGCCGAGGACGCGATGTCGGGGATCCGCATGAGCCCATCGGCACACGGAGCCGAAGCACGTTATATGCCGCAGATTCATTTCATGTGAAATCAGGATATTGAAGAATTTCCACGCGCGGAAAGTCGCGTTCCGCGCCCCAATCTGGAGTGCCGGTGCGCCAATCGAGTGCAAGGATCTGCCTGCCGGGAGCCGGAGGTCCAGGCAAAGCGGTCGGCTCCCCGTCTATTCAAATCGAATGACCATATATGGGGAATGGCCGACCCCGGGCAGTCGATCGAGTGATCGGCCCAACCCCTGGCGATTCGCTCCGATCTGCGCTGCGGCTGGCTACAGGGCGTCCATCCAGCGCGCATCGGCCAGCACGACCGAACTTGCTACCTGCCGTTCGGGTATCGACCAGTATTTTCTGAGCAGGCCATCCTTGTCCGTATGCGGGACCAGCGAAAAGCCATTGCGGAGATAGAAATCGATGGCCCAGGACGCATCCGCCCAAGTGCCGATCAACAGGGGCTTCTTGGTCAGGCTGGTCACGTGACGCAGGAGCCTCGTCCCCACGCCCTTTCTTTGCGCGGTCGGCGCGACGTAGGCATGGCGTACCAGGTCGACGGCCCCCTTGTCCTGAATGCCCATCACCCCCGACAGCAGGCCGTCGTCTTCCGCGACCCAGAACACGACGCCGTTCGCGATTTCGGCTTCCAGCTCATCGCGTGGCATGTAGGGCTCGTGCCACCTGTCGGCCGGGATCACGCCACGATAGGCCTGGGCGGCGTCGTTGATGATCGACAGCGCCGCATCCAGGTCCGGCGCCAGCAGTTTTCTGATCGATGTCATGTGCGGCAAGTCGTCCTGACGGGTTGTTGGAAAAGTTTGCTCATGACGCCAGGAGGCCACCTGCCTGCGCCGGCGACAGCGTAGCGCTAGGTTCCGGCTTGCCAGCGTTCGCGCAGGACGGGAACATGGCGGCACAGGGGACGCAGCAGCGCATAGGCGCCCAGGCCGAGGCCATCCACGAGTAGGTCCAGCAGCGAGAATTCACGAAAGGGCAGGAAGTACTGCACGATCTCGATCAGCAGTCCGTAGCCGAGCAGCCCGCCGACCTTGGTCGCGGTGAATTCCTCGCGCGGGAAGGAAAAGTCGAGCAGGGCGGCCAGCGCCAGGAAGGCCGCCATGTGGTTGAGCTTGTCGCTGAACATGTGCGACACCTTGTGCTGCACGGGCGTGACGGCGAGATAGCTGACGACGACCAGTGTCAGCGCGAAGGCGATGCGAAACGCCGGAACGTAGCGCAGGAAACGGTCGTTCATCGCGCGGCACAGGCCGATTCAGGCGCCCGCATGCAATCGCACCGGGATGCGCCGCGACCCGAAAGGCTGGCCGAAGGCGCCGAAGCGGCCGGCGACGGTGCTGCCGCAATGGCGGCAATGTCCCGTGTCGTCCAGCGCGTAATTGAGGATGCGGTACCAGTCGCGCTGGATCACCGTCTTGCCACAGCCGGGGCAGAGCGTGGCGTCGCCGGCCTTGTCATGCACGTTACCGGTGTAGACGTAGCGCAGTCCGGCGTCCATGGCGATGTTGCGCGCGCGGGCCAGGGTCGCCGGCGGCGTGGCGGGGATGTCGTTCATTTTCCAGTCGGGATGGAAGGCGCTGAAATGCACCGGCACGTCCGGTCCGAGTTCCTTGGCCACCCAGGCCGCCAGCGCCTTGAGTTCGGCATCGCCGTCGTTCTTGCCCGGGATCAGCAGGGTGGTGATTTCCAGCCAGCAATCGGTCTCGTGGTGGATCATGGCCAGGATGTCGAGCACCGGCTGCAGCTTCGCGCCGCAGAGCTTGACGTAGAAGTCGTCGGTGAAGGCCTTGAGGTCGACATTCGCGGCGTCCATCTTCGAGTAGAACTCCCGCGCGGGTTCGGGGTGCATGTAGCCGGCGGTGACGGCGACGGTCTTGACGCCGAGCGCGTGGCAGGCGTCCGCCGTGTCCATCGCATACTCGGCAAAGATCACCGGATCGTTGTAGGTGAAGGCGACGCTGTGCGAGCCATGCGCCTGCGCGGCGCGGGCGATCATCTCCGGCGTGGCGTCGTCCATCAGGCGGTCCATGTCGCGCGACTTGGAGATGTCCCAGTTCTGGCAGAACTTGCAAGCCAGGTTGCAGCCGGCGGTGCCGAAGGAAAGGATGCTCGATCCGGGATAGAAATTGTTGAGCGGCTTTTTCTCGATCGGATCGATGCAGAAGCCCGAACTGCGGCCATAGGTCGTCAGCAGCATTTCGCCGCCCTGCATGGCACGAACGAAGCAGGCGCCGCGCTGGCCTTCGTGCAGTTTGCAATCGCGCGGGCAGAGGTCGCACTGGATGCGGCGGTCGTCCAAGGCGTGCCACCAGCGGCCGCGCACTCCGCTTATGGGATCGGCGCTTCTTTCCATTTTCGTACCTCGTAGCGTTGCAGGCGGACCTCGGGCGACCAGTAGTCGGCCGGCAGGCCGGCTTTCTGTTTCAGGTGGGCCATGAACTGGCGCGGGTCGGGCAGTTGCTCCCAGACCTGGGGCAGGAAGGTGCTCCTCTTTTGACCGGCGCTGAAGATCACGCCATCGACGTTCGGCCGCAACTGGCGCAGGGCGTCGGCTTCGTCGCTGAAGCTCATGGGTTGCGGCGCGGTAAGCAGGGAGACTTCGACGCGGGTGCGCGTCAGTTCCTCGGCTTTGAGCGGCGGGAAGCGCGGGTCGCGGAAGGCCGCGGCGACGGCATTGGCCCGCACGTCTTGCTCCAGCGGACGATGCGCTTCGAGCGAGCCGATGCAGCCGCGCAAAGCCCCGCCCTGGGTCAGCGTGATGAAGGTGGCGCCGGGCTGGTCCAGTCCAGGATGCGCCGGTTCCGCCCGCGTCGGCTGTCCGAGTTGCGCGGCGATGGCGTTGCGCGCGCGCGCCAGCAGCGCCGGGCCGGGATCGTCTACCGCGGCCGGCGGCGCTTCGTAGAGGGCGAAGGAGGCGTAGCCGACCACGCGGCCCTTGTCGCCGGCCGTGTCGCCGGAGTTGCACTGGGCGATGCGTTCGATGCGCAGGCCGCGCCGGCGGGCCACGGCCAGCAGACCGTTGATCGGCAACGCGCCGCAGGCCTGCTCGAAGCTGGTCAGTTGTTCCAGCGCGAGGATGCGCTCCGCCGTGGCGTGGTCGATCTTGCGCGCCTCGGCATAGGCGTGGAAATGCGACAGGTCGGAGCTGATCACGAGCAGGGTTTCCGGCCCGCCCCAGAGCCGGTCGATGACCTGGGCGACTTCGGCAGCCCCTGTCTGGCCCACGGCCAGCGGGACCAGCTGGAAGGAGCCGAGCACGGTCTGCAGGAAGGGCAGTTGCACTTCCAGCGAATGTTCCTGGGCGTGGGCGGCGTCGCTGGCCACGACCTGCGGCAGGTCGGCCAGGCCGTCGATCGCTGCGCGGTCGATGACGATGCTGCCCAGTGGCGTGGCGAAGGCTTGCACCGTCGGCGCCGCCAGGCCGGCGACAGAAACGCGGTGGCAGGGGCCGAGCAACACCACGCGGCGGATGCGCCCGGCCAGCGGGGCGAGCAGGGCGTAGGCCTGGCCGGCGGTGCCGCCGGAATAGACGTAGCCCGCGTGCGGGACGATGAGGGCCTTGAGCAGCCCCGCGCCAAGAGTCGGCGCCGACGGTACGGCGCCGGCAAGGCAACTCGCGAGTTCGTCGCGCAGGGTATCCGGGTCGCCAGGGTAGAACATGCCGGCGACGGCCGCCGGGCGCAGTGTGGTAGTGGTAGTCATGGTCACTCCATCAACAGGAGGCCGCCGACCAGGCCGGCGGCAATGGCGGCAAAGCCGGGCAGCGTGAAGCGCGCCAGCGCCGTTCCGCCGATGACCACCACCAGCCCGGTCTTGAAGGCGAGGTTGGAAAGCGTTGCCAGGGTGATGGCGGTAATGGTCTGGGCTTCGCTCAGCTTTCCCATGCCGAACATGCGCAGCGAGGACAGCGTAATCGCATCGACGTCGGTCAGGCCCGAAGCGAGCGCCAGCAGGTAGAGGCCGCGGCTGCCGGCGATGTCCTGCAGCCAGGCCGAGAGCACCAGCACAAGGGCGTAGAGGGCGCCGAAAGTCACCGCGGTTTTTATTTCGGTTGGGTTGGCGACCTGCGGCAAGGGCAGCGCGTCGCCGCCCTGCAACTGGCGCCAGCCCCACAAGGTGGCGCCGAGGCCCAGTGCCAGGCCCCCGCCGAGCACGGCGACCAGCGGCGGCACGATCTCGGGCGCGACGGCGAAGGAAACCACCGACAGGCGTACCAGCACCACGATGTTCGCCAGCAGGATGACCACCATCGCGGTGCGTGCCAGCTCCAAATGGGTTCGCGCGTGGCGGGCGAAGATCATGGTCGTTGCGGTGGACGAGACCATGCCGCCGAAAATTCCGATCAGCGCCGCGCCGTGGCGGCCGCCAACGATGCGTAGGGCGGCGTAGCCGGCCAGCGAAACGCCGGAGATCAGCACCACCATCCACCAGATGTTGCGCGGGTTCAGGGCGTCGTAGGGGCCGAAATTGCGGTCGGGCAGCATCGGCAGGATCACCAGTGCCAGCACGCCGAACTGCAGGATCGACAAGAGGTCGACATGCGACATGTTTTTTGAGATGCCATGCAACTGCGCCTTGAAGTAGAGCAGCACGGTCGTTGCGATCGCCAGCGTCACCGCGACGGAGGCATGGCCGTACCAGACCATGGCGCCCAGGGCGTAGCAGACCATCAGGGCGACCACCGAGGTGGTGCCGGGATCACCGGTGTCGAGCGGGTCGGACACATGGGCAGCGATCATCATGGCGGCCACCGCCAACAGGCCGGCGGCGATGATCCAGCCGCTGTCCGTGAGTTGCGCCAGCAGGGCGCTGATGCAGCCGAGCAGTCCGACCAGGGCGAAGGTGCGCAAGCCGGCCTTGAGGTCGGACTGGCGCTCGCGCTCCAGCCCGATCAGCAAGCCAATGCCGATGCTGGTGGCGAAGGCCTGCAGGCTTTCGTACTCGGTGCCGGATGCGAACATGGGATTTCCCGCGCAATGTCCTATAGCCTGATTATAGAATCGCGGTATGGCATATCACGCACTGGTTCCCGCTGCCGGTTCCGGCTCACGCATGGGCGGGCAGGGCGGCGTCGCGCTGCCCAAGCAATACCTGCCGCTGGCCGGGCGGCCGATGATCTGGCATGCGCTGGCGACCCTTTGCGCGACGCCGGCGATTTCGAGCGTATTCGTCGTTCTGGCGCCGGACGACAGCCACTGGCCGGGACCGATGATGGAGTCGCTGGGGCCGAAGCTGCGCGTCCTGCGCTGCGGCGGCGAAACCCGTGCCGCCAGCGTCACCGGCGGCTTGCGCGCGATGGCTGCCGAACCCGGCGCCAGCGGCGACGACTGGGTGCTGGTGCACGACGCGGCACGGCCCTGCCTGACCGTCGCCCTGGTCGAGAAGCTGATCGCCGAAGTCGGAATCGACGATGCCGGCGGCCTGCTCGCGGTGCCGGTCGCCGATACCCTGAAGCGCGGCGACGAACGCGGCCACGTGCTGCAGACGGTGCCGCGCGATGGATTGTGGCAGGCCCAGACGCCGCAGATGTTCCGCCACCGCCTGCTGCTCGACGCCCTCGATTTCGTGCCCAGCGTCACCGACGAGGCCAGCGCCATCGAAACGCTGGGACTGTCGCCGCGCCTGGTGGCGGCCGACGCCAGCAATCTCAAGGTCACCTGGCCGCGCGACCTGCAACTGGCGGAATGGATCCTGCAAAGCCGGGGGCCGCAATGAACGACGCGGTGGAACCGAGCCGGGAGGAAATCGACGCGATTGCGGAGCCCCTGGTCGTCGAATTCGGCACCTCGTGGTGCGGCCATTGCGCCCGCGCCCAGCCCCTGATTGCGGCCGCACTGGCGGCGCATCCCGGATTGCGCCATGTGAAGGTCGAGGATGGACCGGGCCGTCGCCTGGGGCGCAGCTTCCGCGTCAAGCTGTGGCCGACCCTGGTGTTCCTGCGCCAGGGCGTCGAAGTGGCGCGCCTGGTGCGTCCGGCCGACACTGCGGAGATTGAGAACGCAGTGGCGCGGATCGACGCGACGGACTGAGATCGTACACCGTCCCGCCAGCGCCGACTTTCCTCAGCGCTGCGGCGCCGCGTGCTTGAGGGCGATGATCGCCGCTTCGGTTCGCGAACGAACCTGAAGTTTCTGCAGGATGCCGCTGATGTGGTGCTTGATGGTCTTTTCCGCGAGGTGCAGGCGCTCGCCGATTTCCCGGTTCGCGAGGCCATGGCTCAGCAGTTCGAGCACTTCGACTTCGCGCTTGGTCAGTTCTTCGAGATAGGCCGGGCCGCTGGGGCGCGAGAGTTCGGTCAGCATCTTGCCGGCCAGCAGCGGCGTGACATAGGCCTCGCCGCCGGCCACTCGGCGGATGATCGCGCGTAGTTCGATCGATGACACGCCCTTGAGCACATAGCCGTGCGCACCGGCCTTCAGCGCGGCCATGAGGCTGTCCTCGTTCTCCGACACGGTGAGCATGATGATGCGGGCTTCGGGCAGCGCCGCCGCGATGCGCGAGGCCGTCGCGATGCCGTCGATTCCCGGCATCGACACATCCAGCATCACCACGTCGGGACGCAAGGTTTTCGCAAGATCGATGCCATCCTCGCCGTTTTCGGCCTGGCCGATGACCGTGAAATCCGGCTCGACGCCCAGCGAATGGGCGACGCCAGCGCGAAACAGCGGATGGTCGTCGACGATCAGGATGCGGATCGGATCAGTCATTGGCGGGCATTTCCGGCGACAGGGGAAGGCGGACCAGGACGCGTGTGCCCTGGCCCGGGGCGGATTCGAGCTCGAAACTGCCGCCGAGCAGGCGCACCCGTTCGCGCATGAAGGCGATGCCGAGGCGGCCGCCGGCGTCGACTTGGGCGGGATCGAAGCCGGGACCGGCGTTGAACACCTCGATGCTCACCTCGCTGCCGGCGGCGCGGACCCGCACCTGCGGTGGATTGCCGGGCGAGTGCTGCCAGGCGTTGTTGAGCGATTCCTGAAGCACCCGATAGGCGGTGATCTTTGTTGCGATCGACGCCCCGTCGAGCGTGTTGTCGATTTCCGCCTCGACCGCGGTCGCCGTGCGGTGCTCGAAGTCGAGCACGGCGCGGCGCAGGGTCGCCGCCAGCGAAAGGTCGGCGATGCCGGGAATGCCGATGCCGCTGGCGATGCCGCGCAACTCCTCGAGCGCCCGGCGTAGCGCCTCGCGCATCGAGTCGAGATCGCCCGACGGGCCGCAACCGCAGGCTGCGACCAGGTCGTCGAAGCGCAGCAGCGCGAACGACAGGTCCTGCGCCGGACCATCGTGCAGGTCGGCGGCGAGCCGGTGCAGGGCCTTCTCGTTGAGGGTGGTCGTCTGTTCGCCGGCTTCCCGCAACTGGAGGCGCATGCTGCGATTCTCGGCCAGCGAGGAGCGCAGTTGCTGCAATTGTTCGCGCAGGTCCTGGCGCTGGTCGACGATGGTATTGCTGGCACGGCGCACCAGTCCGAGCAGCGCCAGATAGAGCGCGATCGTGGTGACGCTGACCAGCATCCAGCTCCGGCGCTGGGCCTGATGGATATCCTTGCCGAGGTTTTCCATCGAGTGGTAGAACTCGGCGACGCCGATGACTGCGCCAGAAGAGGGGGCTCGCAGCGGGACATAGACTTCGAGCAGCCGCGACCAGTGTTCTCGTTCCGGCTGGTTGTCGTCGTCGGTCAGGTCGGAGACCCGCGACTGCAGGCTTCCCGTGAGCGCCGCGGCCAACATGTCGTCAACCGGAAAGCTGCGTCCGACCTGGGCATGGTCACTGCTGTAGACGATCATGCCTTCGGTATTCCACAACTTGAAGCGGACCACCTTGCGCTGCAACGGTCCGCGCAGGAACACGCGGTCCAGTTCGGCGTGGGTCTGGGCATCGAACTGGGCCAGATGGGTCCGGCTGTGCAACTGCGCCACCAGGATGCTTTCCACATACACCGCGGCGATCGCCGCGGCGCGGTTGAGCGAACTTTGTTCGATCTGGCGGCTGAGCCAGAGCCCGGACACCACCATTGCCACGATCAGCCAGACCAGTGCGCCGAGGTGGAACTGGCGCGAGAAGCTGACACGGTCGAAGGGCTTTGACGCGGAGGACGCTTCCGGCGCGACCTGGACTGGGGAATGGATCATTGAAATGGAATCTTAACATTCGACCCAAACAAGGAACTAAGACCAAAGTCTGATGCAAGCCGGGTCGAAGGGCTCGGTCATTCCCATCCTACGACCATGGCGATAGTCGTGTCTGCGTGGCTAAATGCCTCTCATGAAATTTCCGGTTTCCATGTTCAGACAGGACCTCAAAATGCTCCGCAACTTCAGCCTCGCCATCGCTGTTCCATTCGCATTCCTCGCCCTGGCCGCTCCGGCGTCCGCCGCCGACGAAGCCGCCGCGTTGCAGCTTCTGGAAGACAGCAAGTGCATCAAGTGCCATAGCGTCGACAAGAAGAAGGACGGCCCCTCGTTCAAGGAAACCGCCGCCAAGTACAAAGGCAAGCCGGAGGCGATGGCCAAACTGAGCAAGCACGTTTCCGAACCGAGCAAGGTCAAGATCGACGGCGTCGAGGAAAAGCATGGCAGCGTCGCCACGCGTGACGCGGCGAAGATCAAGAACCTCGTGGAATGGATCCTGTCGCGCTGATCGGCGGAGGTTCCTGCGATGTCCGACAGTTCGAAGCCGGCATTGACCACGCGGGTGTGGGCTCTGCTGAAGCAGCCGCGTGCAGGCATCTCGCTGCTCGTGATGTTCGCCATCTTCGTCGCGGGGATCATTTTCTGGGGCGGCTTCAACACCGCCATGGAAGCCACCAATACGCTTGAGTTCTGCACCGGTTGCCACGAAATGCGCGACACGGTGTACCAGGAGTACAAGAAGACCATCCACTACTCGAATCGCACCGGGGTGCGCGCGATCTGTTCCGACTGCCACGTGCCGAAGGACTGGACACACAAGATGATCCGCAAGATCAAGGCCTCCGGCGAGGTCTGGGGCAAGATCACCGGCGTCATCGACACTCCCGAGAAGTTCGAAGCCCTGCGCTACGAACTGGGCAAGCGCACCTGGACGCGCATGCTCGCCACCGACTCGCTCGAGTGCCGCAACTGCCACCACATGGATGCCATGTCGCTGACCCTGCAGACCGAAAAGGCGCAGCGTCGCCATGCCAAGGCGAAAACCGACGGACAGACCTGCATCGAATGCCATTACGGCATCGCGCACAAGGAACCGGTCGGCCCGGACGGCCCCGCGGAACTGAAGGCAAAACTGGGCGCCGCGAAGTGAATGCGGCGTCGCATGTCATTGATGGCCCGGACAGTCGCCAGCGCGCGACACCGGGCTTCGCTGTTTTGATTGATTCGAAATTCAATAAAGGGAGTAAGTCATGAGACGTCTTGCCGTGTTGCTGGCGGTCATTCTGGGAGGTGCGCTGAATGCAGGCGCGTGGGCGGCGCCCGCGGCGGCCAAGGGCGCTGTCATCAAGGGTGACCAGTGCGTGGAATGCCACAAGGGCGAAGCGACCAAGTCGCATGCCTTCCACGGCGAGTGCAGCAGTTGCCACACCAATGCGGGCGAGCACGCCAAAGCCCACGAGGCGCGTGAAAAGGCCAAGGGCACCAAGCCGCCGGCGGTGGTTGCGACCAAGCCCGATTCCAAGGAATGCCTGAGCTGCCACGAAGCCGACAAGCGCCGCATGCACTTCGCCATCGCCGAGCACAACAAGGCCGGCGTGCAGTGCCGCGACTGCCACGGCAACCACACGCCGAAGGTCAAGACGCTCAATGCCGGCATGGAGAAAGGCGGCAAGAACACGGCGCTGTGCGCCACCTGCCACCAGGACGTGCTGGCCAAGTTCAGCATGGCCTCGCACCATCCGGTCAAGGAAGGCGGCGCCACCTGCACCGGCTGCCACGACCCGCACGCCTCGAAGCAGGCCACGCTGGGCGCGACGACGGCGCAATGCACCTCCTGCCACCAGGCGGTGCGCGGCCCTCACGTATTCGAGCATGCACCGGTGGTCGAGGGTTGCACCAACTGCCACGACCCGCACGGCGCGCCCAACAAGCGCCTGCTGTCGGTCGCGCAACCGATGCAGTGCCTGCAGTGTCACTCGATTGCCGGCAACCGGCACGGACAGGGCGGTGCCGCGAGCAACGTGGCGAGGATATCGGGGTCCGTGCTGCGTGACTGCGTCAGTTGTCACTCCGCGGTACATGGCAGTTCGACCGACCAGCATCTGAGATTCTGAGGATAAGGAACGACATCATGAATGCGAAAACACAGATCAAAGTCATGGTCCTGGCCGTGGCCAGTGCGTTCGGCGCGCCCTTGCAGGCCGCGGATGCGACGCCCGGCGCGACGGTCTTTTCCGGCGAAGTGACGGCAAAGCTGTACAGCTTCGACTACTTCAAGGGAGCCGGCACCAATTCGACCCAGTTTCTTGAGCGCTACAACTACCAGGAAGGCATGGGCGGCGACCAGCGTGGCGGCGGCTACCTCGACGCCGACCTCTCCATCGTCGGCAAGAACGGCCAGCGCAATGTATTCGAGCTGGAACGCGAAGGCTTCGGTGCCCACAACCATCGCGGCAGCCTCAAGGCCAACACCGACACGCTGGGCTTGGTCGGCTATTACAGCAATTTCCGCTCGGCGACCGGCGGACTGAGCTTCCTTTACAGCCCGGGGCAGATCCCCAGCGGCGGCGTCGACCTGCTCTATGCCGCCGGCGACCAGACCGGTTTCGTCCGGCAGTTCAACTCGGATTCTGCGGGCCAGACCCAGTTCAAGATCGATCGCACCACCTACGGTCTTGGAGTGGCGCTGAAGCCGACATTCTTCGGCAATAGCGCGGCGGCCATGCTGAACTACGACGGCTACAAGCGCGACGGCAACCGCTTTGCCACCTACGTGCTGGGCAACGGCGACCTCACCGGCGCCAACGCGGTCAAGCGTCCGCTGCGCTGGCGCGGCTTCGACAGCCAGGTCAGCGAGAAGATGAATCGCTACACGCTGAGCCTGAACGGCGCCCCCGGCGGCTTCAATCTGGCCTACGAAGGCTCGATCGAGAAGTTCGACAACCAGGCGTTGAATCCGCGGACCGGCGACTTCAATGGCGCGATCAACGCCCAGGCGGTGACGGTTTCCATCACTGCGCCGACGCGGCCGATTCAATTCGTGCCCGACAGCACCCTGGTGACCAACAATCTCCGTTTTGCCAAGAACTACGGCAGCACCGCGGTGGCGGCCGGCTATGGCCTGTCGGTCCTGAGCCAGGATTCGTTCTCGGCGGAGCAGGACCTGCGCGGCTATTCCTCGGGCAAGATCACCACCAACAGCGCCTATCTGACCGTGACCTCGGCAGCGGTGAGCGGCGTCGGCCTGGAAGGTTTCATCAAGTACAACAACCGCGACAACGATTCCCAGTTCCCGGTTGTGGGCCTGATCAACCCGCTGGCGACCGAAGGCCTCGACGTGCATATCAGGCGCATCAAGACCGTCGATTACGGCGTCTCGGGCACTTTCCGCCCCGGCGTGCTGCAGTCGACGCTGGTCGCCGGCTGGAAGCACCAGGACAAGGACCGCGACCTGACCTGGAGCCAGTGGGGCGGTGGCGTGGTGTCGATCCATCCGCTGCAGACGCTGCTGCGCGAGCAGACGCAATCGGACGAGTTGTACCTCAACTGGGTCGCGCGGCCGATGCCGGGCATGATCCTGCGCGTGACGCCGGCCTACGTCTGGGCGGGCGATACGGGCCTCGTCACCGAACCGGAACGCGCCTTCAGCCTCAAGACGAAGCTGAGCTACGCGGCCAAGGATGGCGTGCTGGCGAGCGGCTACTACAACTACAAGAACAACAAGAACGCCAACAACAGCTTCACCAACAGCGCAGCCGGTGGCGTTCTTGGCGCTTCCGTCGCACAGGATGTCGACAAGACGCAGCAGGCGGCCGGCGTTTCGGTCAATGTTCCGGTCAGTGAATGGATCAACACCCACGCCAGCCTGTCCTGGATGCAGGATGACTTCACGACTTACTTCCTGCGCAACGATGCGCGTCGCTACGATGCTCCGACGGCGGCCATCAATTTCGTGTCGATCGATCGGCCGAACTACAACGTCGATACCTACGTACTCACCCTGGGCGGCGACTGGCAGGTGAATGACGAACTGCGCTGGAACGGCAACTACACGTGGTCCAAGTCGAAGGGCAACACGGCCAGCGGCTATGTGCTCGGCCAGCTGGCGGCGGGCAACTCGATCGACGGCACCATCAGCAGCGCCGTGCACAGCCTGGCGCTGGGCGTCGATTACATCCTGAAGAAGAACGTCAAGCTCAAGGCATCCTATGTCTATGACTACAACAAGGATGATTCGTACTCGGCTTTGACCGGGGGCTACCACACGCTGATGATGGGTGTCGGCTTCGGCTTTTGAGCATCGTCACGCGGGGCGAGCGGGAGCGGATCCCGATAGCCCCGCCGCGAATGCAAAAGTCGGCGGTGGCGACACGGGGCTCATGAAAATGAAACGGACAGCGTTGGCCGCTCTGGCGGCATTCATTGCGGGGTTCATCGCGGCGCCGGCCGTTGCGACCGACACGGCTTCCATCGTGCGTGGCGGGCGGCTCTATGACAACTGGAGCCATGAGTCGAAGGAGCGCACCCCGCCCCAGGCCAACCCGGCATTCAGGACCCGCCAGGTTCGCGTCGCGCCAGCCGATACCTGGCGCTGCGTGGAATGCCATGGCTGGGACTACAAGGGCAAGCACGGCGTCGCCGGCATCCGTGCCCGGCAGAACCGCGATCCCGCAGCCATCGTCGCGCTGCTGAAGGACGCCAACCACGGTTACGACGATCTGCTGCACGAGAGCGACCGGATCGACCTGGCCAATTTCATCACCCGTGGCCAGGTGGACATGCAGAAATTGGTGGAGAACGCGCGCCGCGCCAAATCGGCGGCAGGAACGTCCGAAAAGATCTTTGCCACGGTCTGTGCCGCCTGTCACGGACTCGAAGGCGGCAGCGTGCGCGCGGTGCCGCCGCTCGGCGATTCGGCGCGGCAACGCCCCCACGAAGTCCTGCATGTGGTGCTGAACGGCCATCCCGGCGGCAACATGCCGGCATTGCGCACCCTGGGCGAGGATGCCGTAGCGAAGATGCTGGCTTACTTGCAGGGCTTGCCCGGCGTCAATCTGTCGGCATCGATCGCCAACGGCGGCCGCCTCTACGACGACTGGCAGGTACACTCGCGCGGTCAGAATCAGGCCCTGCCGCATCCGGCCTATCCGCCGAAGGCCTACTACGCCGACGCCGCCGCAGTGACCTGGCGGTGCAAGGAATGCCATGGCTGGGACTACAAGGGCAAGGACGGGCAGTATGCCAACGGGAATCACGCGACAGGCATCAAGGGCATCCGCGCCATGATCGGCGCGGACCCGGAGCGGATCATGGCGATCCTGCGCGACGGCACCCATCGCTATGGTGCGGTGCTCAAGCACCGCGACCTGCAGGACCTGGCGAATTTCGTCAGCCAGGGCCAGGTCGACATGGATGTCATGATCGATACGCGCACCCGCATGGCGCGCGGTGACGCCACGCGCGGCGCGCTGCACTATCGCAGCATGTGCGCCGGGTGCCACGGCCTCGAAGGCCGCTTCACGGCGAAGCGCCACGTCGGCCGCGTTTCGCGGGACGACCCGTGGCACAGCCTGCACAACATGCTCAACGGGCACCCCGACGACACCATGCCGGCGCTGCGCGAGATCGACCGGGGGACGATCGTCGACATCCTGACGCACATTCAGGGATTGCAGGACGGGCGCTAGCGAACGGCTGGCACGCCGCCACGCCTGGTCATGGCAACGGACGTCGTCGTGGATGATTCGCCGGTGAAAATCGGCTAAGCTGATTCATCCAAAAGCAACGGATCCATTGTCATGAATACCGCGTTTCGCGTCGGCCAGGGCTACGACGTCCATGCCCTGACGCCCGGCCGCAAGCTGATCCTGGGCGGCGTGCACATTCCGCATCCGCAGGGCCTGTTGGGGCATTCCGATGCCGACGTGCTGCTGCACGCGATCACCGACGCCGTCCTCGGCGCGGCGGGCATGGGCGACATCGGGCGCATGTTTCCCGACAGCGACGCGCAATGGGAAGGCGCCGACAGCCGGCGCCTGCTGCGCGGCGCCGTCGCGGCCGTGAACGCCGCCGGCTGGCAGGTAGGCAACATCGACGCCACCATCATCGCCCAGGCGCCGCGCGTCGCGCCGCATGTCGCCGCGATGTGCGCCAACATCGCCGCCGACCTCGGCGTTGCCGTCGATGCCGTCAACATCAAGGGCAAGACCACCGAACGTCTCGGCTTCACCGGCCGCGGCGAGGGCATCGCGGCCGAGGCGGTGGCCTTGTTGCTGCGCCGGGAATAACCGCAGTTGGGCGAGCCGCGCCCGCATCGGGTTTTTTTCGCGCTTTGGCCGGACGCGGCAGCGGTGTCCCGTCTGTCGGCGCTGGCGCAGGAAATGGCGCGCGATGGCGGGCGTGCCATGCAACCGGCGACGCTGCACCTGACGCTGGCCTTCATCGGTGCCGTCACGACCGGGCAAGTGGAGGCACTCGAGGAACTGGCGGCCTCGGTGCGTGGCGAGGCCTTCGACCTGAACCTCGACCACCTCGGCTTCTTTGCGCGCGGCGGCATCGTATGGGCGGGTTGCCGGCAGACGCCGTCTCGCCAGCGCCGACTTTCGGAACAACTTCACGATGCCTTGCGTGGTGCCGGCTTCGTCATCGATCCGCGCGCCGGGCAGGTGCCGCATGTCACCCTCGCACGCCGCGTGCAATCCCCGTCGCTGCCGCCACTGGAAACGCCGATTGGCTGGCGGGTAAGCGAGTTTGCGCTGGTGGAAAGCCATCTGCACCCGTCCGCCGCCAGCTACCGTACCCTGGCGCGCTTTTCCCTCGCCGAAGCAGACACCGATTGAATTAGAATCGCGTCATTGTTTTTGCGCCAGGCCGGCCATTGCACGCGGCGGGTGCAAGTCCCGCCGAGTCGATCCTGGAGCCGTTGACGTGGTGAATCTGTTTCATCTGAAGAAAACGACGCCGCGCCTGGAGCGCCTGCATACGCTCAGCCTGTTCGTGAACCTGACGCCGGCCGAGTTGCGCATCGTCGATGGCCTGCTGCATGAGCGCGATTACCTGCAAGGCGAGGTTATCTTCGACGAAGGCGAGGAGGGCCAGGCGATTTACATCGTCGCTTCCGGAGAAGTCCTGATCTGCCGCCAGGAGCATGCGGAGGCAACGAATTCAACATCGGCTACGCCGTCGCCGCTCCATCCGCGGCGACGCCAGGGCGACAGCGGGCGCGTCGCCCAGCTCGGGCCTGGCACCTTTTTCGGCGAACTGGCCCTGCTCGACAATTCGCCGCGTTCGGCGCAGGCGAGGGCGGCGAAACCCTGCAAGCTGATCGTGTTCTTCCGCGACGATTTCGTCAGCCTGCTCGACACCCATGCCCGCATTGCGTCGAAAATTTCGCGCGAACTAGCGCGGCACCTCGGCGCCCGCATGCGCACCATGGCGCAGGCGATGGGCACCAGCCAAGATGTTGTTTGACTGGTGAACGGCTCGCATCCGCCCGCGCACGCCCACCACGCCTCCGGACCGGTGGTCTGGGTGGCGATCATCGGCGTCACCTGCCTGCTGCTGCTGGTGTTCCAGAAGGTCCTGTGGTTGGTGGTGCCCTTCCTGCTGGCGTTGATCCTCTACTATTTCCTGTATCCGCCGGTGCGCGTCCTGATCTACCGCGGCATGAGCCGCGATGCCGCGGCCAGCGTGGTGACGCTGGCCTTCCTGGTCCTGCTCTCGCTGGCCGTCGTTTCGCTGATGCCGCGCCTGACCAGCCAGGTAAGGCATTGGCAGGACACCGTCGACCGCTACGTGCAGGGCGGTACACAGTTGCTCGACGGTTCGCTGCGTTCGCTTGAACGCCACTGGCCGACGCTGGAACGGGCGAAGCTGGCCGATACCGTCGCGGCGAGGCTGACCCAGGGAGCGGGCAACATCAGCGACCACATCGAACCGGTGGCGCTGGGCATCATGGCCTGGACACCATCGCTGCTGCTGGCTCCCTTCCTGGCCTTCTTCTTCCTGCGCGACGGGCGGCGCTTCAAGCGCTTCCTCAGCGCTGCCGTGCCCAATGCCTTCTTCGAGCGCACGCTCTACCTGCTCCACGAGATCGACCGTACCGCGCGCGCCTATTTCCAGGGCCTGATCAACCTCACGATCCTCGATACTCTGACGCTGGCGGCGGGCCTGTGGCTGCTGGGAATACCCGGGCCGCTGACGCTGGGCGTGATCTGTGCGGTGCTGGCCTGGGTGCCCTACGTCGGCTCCATCCTCGGTGGCCTGCTGGTGGTGCTGGTGGCCGCCACCGATTTTCCCGGCGACCCGTCGATGGCTTACTGGGCGATCGGCCTCTTCGGCCTGGTGCGCCTGCTCGACGATTTCCTCTACATGCCGATGACCATCGGCAAGAGCCTGGAACTGCATCCGCTGGTGACCGTGCTGATGATCTTCGTCGGCGGCGCGGTGGCGGGAGTGTCCGGCCTGATGCTGGTACTGCCGGTGCTGGGCGTGGTGATGGTGGTCGGCGAGACCATCGGCATGATCGTCACCGATCCGCGCCTGATCGCGCGCCATCGGCATGCGCGCAAGCTGCGGCGGGAGCAGGTCAGCAGCGACCTTTAGGTTCCAGGGTTTTCCGGCGGGTCATTGCGGTTGCGCATATGCAGCGCCAGGTCGGCCAGGGCCTTGTCCAGGCCCTTTCTAAGCGCCTCGTCGCCGATGGTTTCGGCCATGGCCTGGCGCATGCACAGCATCCACTGCGCGGCCTCGTCGCTGGCGATGGCGAAGGGCAGGTGGCGCGCCCGCAGTCGCGGGTGGCCGTATTTCTCGACATAGAGCTGCGGCCCGCCGAGCCAGCCGCAGAGGTACATGAAGAGCTTTTCCTCGGCGCTGGAGAGATCGGGCTGGTGCAGTTTGCGGATGCCGTAGGCTTCGGGCAAGGTATCCATCAGCTCGTAGAAGCGCTTGACCAGACGGCGCAGGCCGGCTTCGCCGCCGATGCGGGCAAATGGTGTGTCGGGATCGATCTCGTTCATGGCGTGGGTGCGGGTTGCGGATCAAGGGGACGCACGGCCAGCCGGGCACACAGGCCGCCGCCGGGGCGCGCCAGCAGTTCCAGGCGTCCGTTGTGGGAGCGCGCGATGCGTTCGACGATGGCCAGCCCGAGGCCGGCGCCGACGGCATTGCTGCGCGCGGCGTCGAGGCGGGCGAAGGGGCGCTTGATGCGTTCGACGTCCTGTGGCGGAATGCCTGGGCCACGGTCGCCGACCTCGATCAGCAGTTCGTCGCCGGCAGCAGACAGCGCCATGTCCACCGGCTTATCGCTGCCGGCATAGCGCAGTGCGTTGTCGACCAAGTTGTTCACCGCGCGGCGCAGGGCCTGCGGCCTGGCGCGCAGGATGGTCGCGGATGTCGCGGCACCCGCGTCGGCGTCGGCCAGCTCGACCTTGAAGCCGCGACGCCGGTACTGCGTGGCGATCTCCGCCAGCAGCGCGGCGACATCGACCTCCAGCGGCGCCTCGCCGCCTTCCGAACGGGCGAAGTCGAGGAACTGGCCGATGGTCTTGTCCATTTCCTCCACGTCGGCGGTCATGCCTTCGCGCAGTTCCTCGTCGGCCGACATTTCGATGCCCATGCGCAGGCGCGTCAGCGGGGTGCGCAGGTCGTGCGAAATGCCGGCCAGGATCAGGGCGCGGTCCTGGTCGATCTGCGCCAGGTCGGCGCTCATCTGGTTGAAGGCGTGGGCCACGGTCGCCAGTTCCGTCGGGCCGGATTCGTCGAGCCGCGCCGCCGTCTCGCCGGCGCCGACTTTTCGCGCGGCCTGCTGCAGTGCCTTGAGCGGGCGCGTGATGCGGAACACGATGAGCCAGGCGCCGAACAGCGAAATCAGCAGCGCCGCGACGCCCCAACCCAGCCAGCTCAGCGGGAATACGCGGTCGATGCGCTCGCGCGGCAGTGCCAGCCAGTAGTCGCCTTCGTCGCCGTCGTCGATGCGGAAATTGACGAACAGCGCGCGTTCGCCCTCGCGCTCCAGGCTCAAACGGGTATGTGGCCCGAGCTGTTCGCGCGCCAGTTCCTCGACCCGTTGCAGGAAGGGCCGGTCCGGCAACGGCTCGACGCGGTCCGTCGCGTCGGCCGGATAGATGTGGATTCCCTCGCGGTCGGACAGGTCGCGCAGCAGTTCGCGACGCGCCTCGGGCCGCGCCGAGATCAGCGCCGCGCGAGTCAGGTTGGCGACGCTGACCAGCGTCTGCGCCAGTTGCCGCGCACGGGGCTCACGCTCATAGGCGTTAAAGATCGCGAACCAGGCCGCGACCGACAGCAGCATCAGCAGCGCGACCAGGAGGAAGGTGCGCCACAGCAGCGAGCGCGGCAGCAATTTCATTCGTGCTTCTTGCCATCCGGCACGAAAACGTAACCGAAACCCCAGACGGTCTGGATGTAGCGCGGCTTGCCGGGATCTTCCTCGACCAGCTTGCGCAGGCGCGAGATCTGGACGTCGATGGCGCGGTCGAAGACTTCGTATTCGCGGCCGCGCGCCAGTTCCATCAGCTTGTCGCGGCTCATCGGCTGGCGTGGGTGCTCCAGCAGTACGCGCAGCAGGCCGAACTCGCCAGAGGTCAGCAGCGTGGCCACGGAGTCGCGCTCCAGTTCGCGCGTCGCCAGGTTGATCGTCACCTTGCCGAAGGTCACGCTTTCCTCGACGATGGCCGGCGCGCCGGGAGGCGGCGGGGCCGTGCGCCGGCGCAGCACGGCATGGATGCGCGCCACCAGTTCGCGCGGGCTGAAGGGCTTGGGCAGGTAGTCGTCGGCGCCGACTTCAAGGCCGACGATGCGGTCCACTTCGTCACCCTTCGCCGTCAGCATGATGATGCTCACCGGGTTGGCATGGCCGCGCAGGCGGCGGCAGATGGCAAGGCCGTCCTCGCCGGGCAGCATGAGGTCGAGCACGATCAGGTCGTACAGCTCGCGTTCCAGGGCGCGGTCCATGCCTTGCGCATCGGGCACCGCCTTGACCGCGAAGCCCTGCTCGGAAAGGTAGCGCTCCAGCAACTGGCGCAATCGCAGGTCGTCGTCGACGACCAGAATCTTGGCTTTGGCTTCGGTCATGGCATGCAGTCTATTCCAGGGGGAATTGGCTGCGAATCCTAGCCGGATCGCCGTGATCCTGCCAGCCGGCTTTACAAACGATTACAAAGCCGGGGCTGCGGCAACAATTGCCTTACAGCGGCTGCCGAGAATGCAAGCGTGCCGGAAGAGCGGCTGTGTGGTACGGGATACGGAGGCAGGCATGAAAGCATTGATCTTCAGCATGGCGCTTGCGGCGGGCCTGGTGTTGTGGGGCTCGGAACCGCAGGCCGGTGTCGATCACTTGATGGCGGCAAGCCGCGTCGCCGGCGAGCAGGTCTACAATATCTTCCGTTGAAGAATCGAGAGGGGCGGACGTGAGCGCAAAACGTGGGTTGGGCTGGACGGCGGTGGCCGGTGTCCTGTGGTTGACCGTTGCCGCTGCGGCGGCCCAGGGGCCACAGCGCATGGGTCCGGGGCGCCATGCCGACGGCGACGGCCCGCGGCGCATGATCCAGAGCGAGCAACGTTCGGAATCCTCGTCTGCGGATTCGGCGGACGCCGGCGACCGCCGCGGAAATCGGCTTTCGCCTGAGGAACGGCGACAGTTGCGCCGCGATGTGCACCAGGCCGGACGTGATATCTATCCGGAGCGCATGCGAGCCATGCGGCGCGGCGAGGGGCGCGGCCAATAGCGGATCGGTGGCCCGGGCTCGACACCTGAAACGCCCCGGCAGCAATGCCGGGGCGTTTTTGTGTCCGGTGTGCGTCGATGCCGTTCGCGCGACAAAAGTCGGCGCTGGTACCACGGCAAACGAATCCTCCGGAGTTGCAAACCACGCGCCAGCCTGGGCTGGGACGAGCCGCATACCGGCTTCACGGTAGAAAAAATACCGCTGCCGCGGTATTCCAGCTTTTCCGCCGGCCCACTATCGTCGCATATGCGTTCGTCCGCCGGCTTTCAGTGAGGGACGCCAAATCACACTGGAGCATCAGGCATGGCATTGCCGACTAGCACGCCAATGGAATTGGACGCCGTCGCCGACGACGCGGATGTCTCCCGCGGACATGCCACTCTGATACTGGACCGCCTTGGCCGCATCCTGAGCTGCGGCGAACCGGCGGCTCGCCTGCTTGGTACGCGTCCGGCCAGGCTGATGGGCAACTGGATATCCGAGTTCATTTCGGGCCTGTTTCGCGCCGGCAGTTCGCCCAGTTACAGTGCGCGCTACCTGGTCCACCTTTGCGCCGACGGCGGATGGCGCCGGTTTCACGCGGTGGATGGCCGGGGTGAAGAATTGCTGGTCGAGATAAGCCTGGCACCGATGGCGTCAAACCGTTCCGCGTGCGAGGTTTTCCTGCTCAACCTGCGCCGTGTCGAGTGAGCGATTCGGGATGATCTGGTCGTCGCCGTCGGATGCGCTTTACCCTTCAATTCCGCCCACCAAAGGGCTTCGCTTCCCGACTGCGCAATGCCAACTACGTAGTTTCCGCAAATTGTCGCGGAATTCACGGATTACCAAGGATGGATATTTTTGCGACGCTCCCACAATGACAATAGGGTTATGCAGGGGGGAGCGCATGGATGGATCGAGTTACACGGAATTTCAGCGGGTTGCCCTCGAGCAATGGGCTTCCGGAGTCGCCCCGAGCTTCCGCAGTCGCAAGGATTCGAGCACGCTGGTGCTCGACCAGTACGGGCGGATTCTGAGTTGCAGCCCTTCGGCGGAGCGGATTTTCGGGGCCAGCCAGGTTGCCATGCTCGGACGCCAGGTTTCGGAGTTCGTGAAGGGACTCTTCCTTGCCGGAAGTTCCCCCAGTTACAGCGCGCGCTACCTGGTACATCTTTGTTCCGGTGGCGATTGGCGCCGATTCGAGGCGCGCGACGCCAGCGGGCAGGAGTTTCCTGTCGAAATCAACCTCGCGCGGATGGCGTCGATCAACACCGTACGCGACATGTATCTGCTGGATGTCCGTCATGTGGTTCCAGCGAGGATGTCTTGAGACATGGCGGCGTTTCGCAGCAGCCAGTTCAAGCAAGGCCAAAAGGAGGATAAGACAATGAAACCCAGAACCGAATCAGTGAAAAAGCCGCGAATCAACGGATCCGCGAAGTCATCCCGCGTCTGCGGTGCGGCCGTTGCGGAGGATTCGATCCAGGCGTGTTCCCGCGAGCAGATGATCGCCGAGGCCGCCTATTACCGAGCCGAGCAGCGTGGCTTCGCTCCAGGTTGCGAAATGTCCGACTGGCTGCTGGCGGAGGCCGACGTCGAGCGATCCCTGGGCAAGTTGCATTGAACTAAGTCAGCTGCTGGCGACGGCTTCCGCGTCGCATCGCCGGCGAGCGCATCGTGTCGCGCCAGTCCATCGATTGCCTGACCGGATGGGCGGAATGTAATATTTGCGGTGTTCAGTGCCGACGGTGTTGCTGAACGGAACAAACCGTTCGCCGCCGGGATCAGGGATGACGGCCATCGATTCGACACACTCGCCTTCGCATGAGCAAGCGCGCGACGCGACCGGCGCCGCGCCGCCGGACAGCGACGACCTGTTCGTTTTTGCTCCGGTCGGATATTTCAGCCTCGGACGTGACAGCGGCATTCGCCGCTGCAATCTGGCAGGAGCGGACCTGCTGGCGAGCGAGCATCCCATGCTTGTTGGTTGCGCCTTCACCGGTTTCATCGCAACCCGCGACGCCGTTCAATTCGAGAAATTCCTGCAAGACGTGTTTTCGGGCGCCACTCGGAAGAGTTGCGAACTCGATCTGTCGATAGCGGGTCAGGCGCCGCGAAGTGTCCTGATCAAGGCCGCGCTTTCACCGGATGGACAGGAATGCCTGGCGGTGGCCATCGACATCACCAGCCAGAAGCAGGTGGAGCGGGCGCTGCTCGAGTCGGAGCGACGGTTCCGCGACGTGGCCGATGTTTCCGCTGACTGGATCTGGGAGGTGGATACCGACGGCCGCTATACCTTCGCATCGGAGAGTGTGCGAAACCTGCTGGGCTACGCGCCGGAAGAGATCGTCGGCAAGACGGCTTTCGACCTGATGCCGGCGGAAGAGGCCGCGCGCGTGGGGGAGGCCTTCGCCGCCATCGCCGCTCGTGGCGAAGCCTTCCGCGAACTGGAGAACATCGTTGTCGACATCCATGGCGGCTGGCACGATACCCTGACCAACGGCATGCCGATCCGCGATGCGGCCGGCAAGGTGGCCGGCTACCGCGGGGTCGATCGCGACATCACCGAGCGTAAGCGCACCGAACAGGCACTGGCGGCTTCCCAGCGGCGCTTCAGGGACATGGTCGATACGACCAACGGCATCGTCTGGGAAGCGGACGCCAGGACCTTCGACTTCACCTTCATCAGCCAGCAGGCCGAGCGGCTGCTCGGCTTTCCGGTGGCCGACTGGTTGCAGCCTGGCTTCTGGCTGGCCCATTTGCATCCCGACGACCGCGACTGGGCGCCTGATTACTGCATGTCCTGCACCCGCCGCCTGGCGCCACACGACTTCGAGTACCGCTTCATCGCCCGCGATGGCCGCACCGTCTGGTTGCACGACCTGGTCACGGTGGTCGAGGAAAACGGCGCTCCACGATGGCTGCGCGGCATCATGGTCGATGTCACCAGTCGCCGCCAGGCCGAGGATCAGTTGCGCGAAATGGCGCAAAGCCTCGAAGCCAAGGTTGCGGAGCGCACGGTGCAACTGCGTCGCCTGTCGGCCGAGCTGACGATGACCGAGGAGCGGGAGCGGCGAAAACTGGCGCAGGATCTGCATGACGATCTATCGCAGTTGCTGGCCGTCATCAAGATCAAGCTGGCATCGATCGATGCGGGATCGCAGGCGGGCGAGATCGGCCGTATCGTTGCGCTGCTGGACCAGGCCGACCAGGCGGCGCGCAACATCTCGCAGCAACTGAGCCCGCCGTTCCTGCAAACCATGGGCCTGATGCCCGCGCTTGAGTGGCTGGCCGACGAGATCGGACGTGTCTACGGACTGGCCGTGCATGTTGATCCCGTCGGTTGCGACCGGCAGTTGTCCGACGAGGTGCAGGCGGTGCTGTACCGGTCGGCGCGCGAGTTGCTGATCAACGTCGCCAAGCATGCCGGCATCGGCGAAGCGAGCCTGACCTGCCTCTGCGACCGCAAGTGCCTGACGCTGGTGGTAAGCGATGCCGGATGCGGTTTCGACCCGACCAAGCACCTGGGAGAACTGGCCGATCCGCACCATTTCGGGCTGCGTTCGGTGCGCGAGCGAATTGCCAACATCGGCGGCAGCATGGAAGTCGACAGCAGTCCCGGAAATGGTGCGACAATTGCCGTTGTCATGCCATGCGATGTTTCGCAGGAGGAGATGGGCGATGATCCGGATAATGCTTGTCGATGACCACACCCTGGTGCGCGAAGCCTTGCGCACCGTGCTCGACCAGGATTCCGGGATGCAAGTCGTGGCGGAAGTCGGCGATGGCGACACGGCCCTGGGCGCCGCCGCGGAACTGGCTCCGGACGTGGTGGTCATGGACGTTGCCCTGCCCGGGCTTTCCGGCATCGAAACCACACGCCGCCTGCTGACGCGGCATCCCGCGATCCGGGTGCTGGCCTTGTCCACTTACCTCGACCGCCGCATCATCCAGCAGATGCTCGATGCCGGCGCCAGCGGCTACATCGCCAAGTCGGCCGCCGGTGCCGAACTGAAGCAGGGCATCCGCAACGTGGTCAACGGTCGCAGCTACCTTTGTTCGGAGGTCGCCGCACTGGTGGCCGACGGCCTGCGCGATCGCGGAGCGGCGACCTCGCCCGAGGCCCTGTCGCGGCGCGAGATCCAGGTGGCGACACTGCTCGCCGAAGGCAAGAGCGCCCCCGACATCGCCGCCGAACTGCACATCGCGGCGAGCACGGTCGATGTGCATCGGCGCAACCTGATGCGCAAGCTCGACCTGCACAACGTGGTTGAACTGACCCGTTACGCGATCCGCAACGGCCTGATCCAGCCCTGAAACTCGATCAACGCTCGCAGCGAAGCCTTGCCAATAAAAACGCCCCCGTGGATTCCTCCACGAGGGCGTTTTGTTTTGAAAGTCGGCGCTGGTGATACGGCGCCGAAACGATCCTTACACCGTTACCGTATCCGCCAGGTCCTTGAACTCGGCGATCTGGTCGAAGTTCATGTAGCGATAGACGTCGGCCGACTTGGCTTCCAGCGACTTCACCTGCTCCATGTACTCCGCCACGGTCGGGATCTTGCCCATCAGCGCCGTCACCGCCGCCAGTTCCGCGGACGAGAGATAGACGCGGGTGTCGATGCCCAACCGGTTGGGGAAGTTGCGCGTCGAGGTCGATACCGCCGTGCTGCCCTTCTTGATCTGCGCCTGGTTGCCCATGCACAGGCTGCAGCCCGGCATTTCCATGCGCGCGCCGGACTTGCCGAGGATGGCGTAGTAGCCTTCCTCGTTGAGGATCATGGCGTCCATCTTGGTCGGCGGGGCGACCCACAAGCGGGTGGGGAGATCGCTGCGGCCATCGAGAATCTTGCCGGCGGCGCGGAAGTGGCCGATGTTGGTCATGCAACTGCCGATGAAGACTTCGTCGATTTTCTCGCCGGCGACTTCGGAGAGCACCTTCACGTCGTCCGGATCGTTGGGGCAGGCCAGGATCGGTTCCTTGACGTCGGCCAGGTCGATCTCGATCACGG
>JACRIY010000066.1 GCA_016235805.1 Rhodocyclales bacterium | reverse complement strand
GCCTTCGACGACAGCGTCCAGGAAATGCCGGCGGCGTGGAACACCTTGCCGTAGCCGATCAGGCTGTCGACATGCGGCTCGGCGAAGAAGTCGGCGGAAGGCGTTACCAGCAGCACTTCGGCACCGTGCACGTCGAGCGGGTACTTGACCGCCGCGCCGGTGTCCTCCAGCACGTCCTCCTCCAGGCCTTCCAGGGTGTTTTCCAGCGCCGGGCCGGGCAGGCCGAGGTTGTTGCCGATCTTGTGCACCTTGCCCATGATCTCGTTCACATACTTGTGACCGTGACCCACGCTGTCCATGATTTCCTTGGCCGCCATGGTGACTTCGGCGGTGTCGATGCCGTAGGGGCAGAACACCGAGCAGCGGCGGCACTCGGAACACTGGTTGTAGTAGCGGAACCAGTCGTCGAGCACGTCCTTGGTCATGTCGCGGGCGCCGACCAGCTTGGGGAACAGCTTGCCGGGCAGGGTGTAATAGCGGCGATACACCGAGCGCATCAGGTCTTGCCTCGCCACCGGCATGTTCTTCGGATCGCCGGTGCCGATGAAGTAGTGGCACTTGTCGGTACAGGCGCCGCAATGCACGCAGGCGTCCATGTACACCCGCAGCGAGCGGTACTTGCCCAGCAGTTCGCCCATCTTGGCGACGGCCTTCTGTTCCCAGCCATCGACCAGCGTACCGGGGAAACCCAGGGCTTCGTTGTGCGTGGCGGCGGAAACGTAGGGATTCGACTCGATCATCGAGTCGATCTTCAGCGCCGGGATGGTCGGGTAGTCGCGGTAGGCCGGGGCGACCACCTTGGCCTTTTCGGGGGCCTTGGCCGGCGGAGCCTTCGCAGCAGGTGCCGGCGCTGGCGCTACGGCGACGGGGGTGGTCTCGTCGGCCATGATCAGTTCTTCGCCTCGAATTTGGCGGCCCAGGGCGCCAGGTGGCGCGATTCACGCGGGTTGTCGACCTGGTTGCGGGTCGGCGAGAAGAACACGCCGGGGGCATGCAGCAGCTTGCTGACCGGGAACACGATCATCAGCAGCACGACCATGCCAAGGTGCAGGTAGAGGCCGGGGTGCGCCGGCAGCGGATTGATCTCGAACACCATCAGCCCGAGGAAGAAGGTCTTCACGGCGACGATGTCGGTGTGCATGACGAATTTCATCAGCAGGCCGGTGACGGCGATGCCGAGCAGCAGGGCCAGCATCAGGTGATCGGAGGGTGTCGAGATGTAGCGGATGCGCTCGACCAGGAAGCGCCGCGCCCAGAGACCCGCGAGGCCGGCGGCCATGGCGAATCCAGCATACATGCCGAAGGGCTGGATGAAGGCGATGATGAAATTCACCGGCTCGGTGAAGTAGCGCAGGTGGCGCAGCAGCACGAGCGCGAGGCCGACATGGAACAGCCAGCCCAGTGCCCAGATCCACAGGTTGGACTTGAACAGGCTCTCGAAGAACACCACTTCGCGGAACATGCGGAAGGCTACGCCGCCGTTCGTGGTCGGTGCCGGCGTGGTGGGGATCTTCAGCGGCGCCGGCGTGCCCAGGTACTCGTAAATCCTGTACGCGATGCCGCCCACCAGGATCACGGTGGCGGCGTAGAACAGGATTGCGAAGAGAAGATTCATCGGTCAGTGGATGTGCAAAAGTTTGCGGACAGGACGCCGGCCGGGAAAAATCGGCGCCGGAGTCACAAGGAGGACTCGCATCCGGCGCCTACCCCAATCGATCGTGATGCGTTCGCGGTTTCCTTAGACGCAGCCGGTGGGCTTCGGCAGGCCGGCGATCTTGCAAGCCTGCTTGGCGGGGCCGTAGGGGAACAGGTCGTACAGGTACTGGCTGGTGCCCTTTTCCGGGCCGAGCTTCTTGCCGATGGCCTTGGTCAGCACGCGCACGGCGGGGGCGATCTGGAATTCGTTGTAGTAGTCGCGCAGGAAGTTGATGACTTCCCAGTGCTGGTCGGTCATCTCGACGCTTTCGGTAGTGGCGAGGTAGCTGCCGACTTCCTCGTTCCATTCGGCGAGGTTGACCAGATAGCCTTCTTCGTCGGTTTCGTAGGTTTTGCCGCTGACTTCGATGGTAGCCATGTGTTTCTCCTTGGTGAGGTACGGGGTGTGGGATGCTTGCGATTACAGCCAGGACTGGCAGTTCTTGTGTTCCGCGACGAGGTCGACGAAGCCGCCGTAATCCACGGTGGATACGCCTTCCATGATGCGGTCGCCCATGCCGCGGGCGTCGAGGTCCGGCCCCAGGACATAGATCTTGAAGCGAGCCAGGGCGTCGCGCAGCTTGGCTTCGGCTTCGTTGCCCTTGGTGGCGGCATACACGGCATCCTCGATCAGCAGGATGGCGCCGCCATTTGCCACGCGCAGGCAGGAATCCAGCGTGTTGCGTTCGAGGGACGATTTATTGACGATGTGCAGCATTTGTTTTGTCTCCCTTAGAAGCTGAGGACGACGTCCATCTCGTCCATCAGCTTGCCCAGTTCGGCGCGCGACATGACGGTGACGTCGACCAGCAGGTCGTCTTCGGTAAGGCCGCGGGCGGCCAGGGCTTCGGCTTCGACGTAGAGCTTTTCGATGTCGTAGCCGTCGAGGGCGCGGTAGGTCGGCGAGAAGTTCTTGTTCTCGATGCCCTTGGTCTGCTGGCCCTTCTTCAGCTGGAACACGCCGTCGTCCATGAAGACGAGGCTGACGTCCTGGTCGAAGGCCGCCGTGATCAGCACCACTTCCAGCGATTCGAGCGCGTAGATGGTGCCGTAGGGGGCCTTGCGATTGACGAACATGAACTTCTTGATGGCTCCTTCGCTCATGTCAATCTCCAAAGGTCACGAGGCGGTCCGCCTCGATGCCGGCTTCGACCAGTTGGCCGAGGCCCGAGATGCGGAAGCCGGCGGCCAGGTTTTCGTCGCGGATGCCGCGGCGCAGGGCGGCGGCGACACAGACCACGAGGTCGAGCTTGTGTTCTTCGGCGAGCTTGGACCAGCGGGCGACGATGTTGCGGTCGTCCTGCGGCGGCTCGGTCAGCGACGAGGCGTTGTTCACCCCGTCGTTGTAGAAGAACACGCGGCGGATCTCGTGGCCCTTCTCCAGGGCGGCCTTGCAGAACAGGTAGGCGGAATCGCTGGCCTGGTGCTGGTAGGGCCCTTCATTGATTGAAACTGCGAATTTCATCGGCGTACTTTCCGTAAAGGCGTCAGAAACGAACGTGGTTCGACGAATTGAGGGTGGCCCGCGAACCGCGCCAGTCGTCGATCAGGTACTTGGTGAAGGGCAGCCCGGTCTTTTCGAAGAAGCGCGGCCAACCGATGCGGTCGATCCAGTCGGCCATGCGCTCCCAGGGGCGGGCGTCGTTCTTGTAGGTGCGCAGGATGTTGCCGACCGCGGCGTTGACTTCTGGCCAGCGCGGCGCATTGTTGGGCAGGCCGGAAACGACCAGCTTCATGAAGGTGGGCTTGCCGCGCGCGTTGGAGTTCTTGCCGCCGACCCAGATCGCCAGCTTGGAATGCTCGGGGTCGTTGATCTGCATGGGCGGGCAGGGGGGATAGCAGGCGCCGCAGCAGATGCACTTCTTCTCGTCGACTTCCAGCGAAGGCTTGCCATTGACCAGGGCCGGACGGATCGCGGCGACCGGGCAGCGGGCGACCACGGTGGGGCGCTCGCAGACGTTGGCGACGAGGTCGTGGTTGATGGTGGGCGGCTTGGTGTGCTGCACGATCACGGCGAGGTCGGCCTGGCCGCCGCAGTTGATTTCGCAGCAGGAGGTGGACAGATGCACGCGGTTGGGCATCTGCTCGTTCTTGAACTCGTCGTAGAGCGCGTCCATCATCGACTTGACCACGCCGGAAGCGTCGGTGCCGGGGATGTCGCAGTGCAGCCAGCCCTGGGTGTGGGCGACCATCGACACCGAGTTGCCGGTGCCGCCGACGGGGAAGCCTTCGCCTTCCAGTTTGGCGATCAGCGGATCGACCTTCTTCTGGTCGGCGACGATGTATTCGATGTTGGAGCGAATGGTGAAGCGCACGTGGCCTTCGCCGAACTGCTCGGCGATGTCGCACAGTTTGCGGATGGTGTGGGTGTCCATCTGGCGCTGGGTGCCGGCACGCACCGACCAGACCTGGTCGCCGGAGTGGGCGACATGGTGCAGCACGCCGGGACGGGGACGATCGTGATACTTCCAGTTGCCGCGGTTCTTCAGCAGCATCGGGTGCATGTACTTGTCGTTGT
>JACRIY010000069.1 GCA_016235805.1 Rhodocyclales bacterium | reverse complement strand
GTTGCCCAACTACAAGTTCATGCCCATCCTCTTCCTCACCACCGAATCGCAGCAATCCAAGCGGCTCGAAGCCAAGGCCGCCGGCGCCTCCGGCTGGCTGGTCAAACCCGCCACCGCCGACGAACTGCTCGGCACCATCAAACTGGTGATCCGCTGATGGACTCCCAACTGATCATGCGCCGCGCCATGGCGACGATTGCCGCGGTCGCCGTCGCCGCCGCACTCCTGGTGTTCCTCGCCCACGACTGGTATCACGCGACAGTGCTGCCGGCGCTGGGAATCTCGCCCGGGTTTGGCGACAGCCTCGGCACCCTGTTCATCATCCTTGCCGCATTCTTCGCTTTGCGCCAGACGGCGACCGCCTTCTATGGCGACTGGCTGTTCGGCATGGAGAAGATGCAAACCCAGGCCGTAGACCGCAGCTCGACCCTGGCCGGCGCCGCCGAGCAGGTCGCCAGCGAGCTGCGCGGCGTGGAGGGCTTCAACAACGTGGTGCGCGGCCAGTTGCACGGCGTGGTTTCCGAAACCGAGAAAGCCGCCTTCGACATCGCTAGCCGCTTGCAGAACATCGATGAAATCATCACCCGTCTGGCTGCCTACGTCGAATCCACCACCACCGAATCGAACCGCCTGCTGACCACCTCGGAAGAGCGCATCAGCCGCAACCGGCAGTTGATCGGCACCCTGGAAAACTACATCCAGCAGCGCGCGGCGGTCGCAGCGGAAGACCGCGAGCGCATCATGCAGGTAGTCCGCGAAGCCCGCTCCCTGGGCACCCTGGTGGACCTGATCAAGCACATCTCCGGGCAGACCAACCTGCTGGCGCTGAATGCCGCGATCGAGGCCGCGCGCGCAGGCGAAGCCGGCCGCGGCTTCGCCGTGGTTGCGGACGAAGTGCGCAAGCTCTCGGGCGAAACGGACAAGGCCGTCGGCAAGATCAGCAGCGGCATCCAGACCGTCGCCAACTCGATCGAGTCCCAGTTCGAGGACAAACTGGCCCAGGACAATGCGGCTTCCGAGCGGGAGGCGCTGGAAAGCTTCGCCGTGCAACTCGACGAACTCGGCAAGAGCTATCACGAGGTGACCGAACACGAAGCTTCGGTGATGGCGACCATCACCGACAGTAGCCAGCAACTGGCCAGCATGTTCATGTCGGCGCTGGCCAGCGTGCAGTTCCAGGACGTAACCCGGCAGCAGATCGAGCAGGTGATAGACGCCCTCAACCGGCTCGACAAGCATTCCACGCTGCTGGCCGACCGCCTCAACCAGTTCGAGAACCCCGACTTCAGCATGCAGCCGCTGTCGGTGCACCTCGACCAGATCTACAGCAACTACGTGATGGATTCGCAGCGCGACACCCACCACAACGCCACCAACAGCGGCGCGGCGGCCATCAAGGCCGGGCCGAAGATCGAATTGTTCTAGCCGGGGAGACCAAGAATGGAATTCACCACCCAAACCGCCGCGGATGGCGCCACGCGCATGGCCATCGACGGCGACCTGATCATCTACCACGCGGACGAAATCAAGCGTCGCCTGATCGACGGCATACGGGGCAACGAGGTGTTCGAACTGGATCTCTCGCGCGTGGGCGAAATGGACAGCGCAGGCTTCCAGTTGCTGGCCCTGGCCAAGCACGAGAGCCGGCAGATCGACCACACCCTGCGCATTGTCGGGCACAGCCCGGCGGTGCGCGAAATCATCGAGTTTTTCAATATGGTGGCCTTTTTCGGCGACCCGCTGGTGATCCCCGCCGGCGAACACGCCTGAGGCGGAGACGACAATGGACGAAATTCTGAACGTATTCTCCGTCGAGGCTCGCGAGCAGCTTGAGGCGATGGAAGCCGGCCTGCTGCAACTCGAAGAAGGCGACCGCGATCCGGAAACCATCAATGGCGTGTTCCGCGCGGCACACACCATCAAAGGCGGCGCCGGCGTGGTCGAGATCCACTCCGTCGAAAAATTCACCCACGTCCTGGAAAACGTCCTGGATCGCCTGCGCAACGGCGAAATCGAAGTCAACGGCGACATGATTTCCGCGCTGCTGCTCGGCTGCGACCACATCGGCACCCTGCTCGACATGGTCGCGAGCGGGGAAACCGAGCCGGACGACGAGGTGCGTCGCGCCGGCGAGGATATCGCCGAGCAATTGCGGCCCTTCCTCGGCGCCAAGGCGGCGGAGAAGGCGAACAAGGTCACCGTGTCGGACGCCGATGTGCAGCGCAGCGACCGCGAAGGCCGCATGAACGACTGCTGGCACATCTCCATCCGTTTCGGCCGCAATGTCCTGAAGAACGGCATGGACCCGCTGGCCTTCCTCCGCTACCTGCTGAACCTCGGCGAAATCGCCCACCTCACTACGCTGACCGATGCCATGCCGGAGGCCGACGCGATGGACCCCGAGCTGTGCTACCTGGGCTTCGAGATCGCCTTCCGCAGCCATGCCAGCAAGGAAGCCATCGAGCACGTGTTCGAGTTCTGCCGCGACGATTGCGATCTGCACATCCTGCCGCCGGACAGCAAGCTTGAAGAGTACCTGCTGCTGATCGACGCCCTGCCCGAAGAAACCATGCGCCTGGGCGAGATCCTGGTCAAGAGCGGCGCGCTGACCCGCGAAGAACTCGAAGCCGGCCTGCGCCGCCAGTCGGGTGAAGGAGTCGGCGCCGGCGACACGGCAGCCGCCCCGCAACTGGGCAACATCCTGATCCAGCAGCAAAGCGTGCAGCCGGAACTGGTCGAGGCGGCGGCCACCAAACAGAAGGCCGTCTCGGAGAAAAAGGCGGCCGAATCGAGCCTGATTCGCGTCCATGCCGACAAGCTCGACCAGCTCATCGACCTCGTCGGCGAACTGGTGATTGCCGGTGCCTCCGCCAACCTGCTGGCGAAGAAGAGCGGCGAAGCCAGCCTGGCCGAGGCTACCTCGGTGCTCTCGCGTCTGGTAGAGAGCATTCGCGATTCCGCGCTGCAACTGCGCATGGTGCAGATCGGCGAGACCTTCAACCGCTTCCATCGTGTCGCCCGCGACGTGTCGCGGGAACTGGGCAAGGAAATCGAACTCGTCATCAACGGCGCCGAAACCGAACTCGACAAGTCCGTGGTCGAAAAGATCGGCGACCCGCTGATGCACCTGGTCCGGAATGCCATGGACCATGGCATCGAATCGCCCGCCGCGCGCGCCGCGGCCGGCAAGCCGACCGCCGGCCGCGTCGAACTCAATGCCTTCCATGACTCGGGCAGCATCGTGATCGAAGTGGTGGACGACGGCGGCGGCCTCAACAAGGACCGGATCCAGGCCAAGGCCATCGAAAAGGGCATCATCCAGGAAGGCGAAACGCTCTCCGACCAGGAAGTCGTCAACCTCATCTTCGAAGCCGGCTTCTCCACCGTGGAGAAGGTCACCAACCTGTCGGGGCGTGGCGTCGGCATGGACGTGGTGCGCAAGAACATCGCCGCCCTGCGCGGCAGCGTCGACGTCAAGACCGAAATGGGTGCCGGTTCGCGCTTCACCATCCGCCTGCCGCTGACCCTGGCCATCATCGACGGCTTCCTCACCGGTGTCGGCAAGGCGTCCTACGTCATCCCGCTCGACATGGTCGTGGAATGCATCGAACTGGCCGATACCAGCGTCGAACGCGACTACATCAACCTGCGCGGCGAGGTGCTCCCCTTCGTGCGCCTGCGCGAACTTTTCGAAGTGTCGGGCAAGCAACCGGCGCGCGAGAACATCGTGGTGGTGCAGTACGGCGGGCAGAAGGCCGGCATCGTGGTCGACCAGTTGCTCGGCGAATTCCAGACCGTGATCAAGCCGCTGGGCACCCTGTTCCGCAACATGCGCGGCATCGGCGGCTCGACCATCCTCGGCACCGGCGAAGTCGCGCTGATCCTGGACGTGCAGGCGCTGGTCAGCCAGTGCGCTGCCGCAGAGGAACAGCTGGCGCATGCCACCCACGGCGTGCGCCGCCTCGAATCCCACGGGGCGGCAGCGTGACGCCCGTTCCCACCCGCTCCTGCATGGCGCCACGCGACGCGGATCCCTGCGTCGCCATGCGCCGCGACTGAAACCCCGCGAGATTCCGATGCGCAACAATCAGCCGATCCCCCGCGTCGAGGTTCATTCGGCGGACGGTCGGTTCATCCGCTCCAAGACCGACCTCGAGGGACGCATCAAAAGACCCCCAGCGCTTCGGCCTACGGCGATGGGCGGTTCTGATCATGATCCATCGACACGTCATGCCGGCATTGCCGATACACGAACGGCAGCTTCAGGCAGCACCCGCATTCCTGACCATGAATTGCAGCATCAAAGAAGGGAGTCAATAACATGTTGAACAATCTGAAAATCGGCGTCCGCCTCGGCATCGGCTTTGCGATCACGCTCGCGCTGCTCATTACCGTCGCCGTCGTTGGCGTCACCCGCATCTCTTCACTTAATGGGGAAATCGAAAGCCTGGTCAACGACCAGTTTCCCAAAACCGTGCTCGCCAACGACATGATCGATGCCGTCAACACGATCGCCCGGCGCTTGCGCAACGCCTGGATATTCAAGGATGCCGAAGCACAGAAGGAACTCGATGCAATCCCCGAACAGCGCAAGATCATCTCGGACCGCATCGAGAAGCTGGAAAAAGTGGTCACCAGCGAGAAAGGCAAGGAAGCCCTCAAGCGTGTGACCACGGCCCGTCCCGTGTATGTCGCGCAGCAGGACAAGTACATCGAAGCACTCAAGGCGGGCAAGAAGGACGAAGCCTCCGCCCTGCTGTCGGGTGACTTGCGCAAGGCGCAACAGGATTACATGGGCGCCATTGTCGCCCTGATCGACTTTCAGACCGAGCTGGTGAACAAGACCGGCAAGGAAGCCGACGCCATGGCGGACAGCGCCCAAATGGTCCTGGAAATCCTCGCCGTGATCGCGGCGATCGTCAGCGTGCTGTTCGGCTGGTTCATCACCCGCAGCATCACCAAGCCGGTGGGTGAAGCCCTGACCGTCACCCAGCGCCTGTCGGACGGCGACCTGACGGTGCGCATCGACGACGTCAGCAAGGACGAAATCGGCCAGATGCTCTCGGCCCAGCAGAACCTGATCGCCAAGCTCAATCAGATCATCGGCGAAGTGAAGGGCGCCGCCGACAACCTCTCCAACGCTGCCGGCCAGGTCTCGGCCACGGCGCAATCGCTGTCGCAGTCCTCCAGCGAGCAGGCCGCCTCGGTCGAAGAGACCACCGCCAGCATCGAGCAGATGACCGCCAGCATCACCCAGAACACCGAGAACGCCAAGGTCACCGACAACATGGCCACC
>JACRIY010000065.1 GCA_016235805.1 Rhodocyclales bacterium | reverse complement strand
GGCTCGGCGGCAATGGAGCGCAGCGCCAGTTCCCCGTTATTGAAGGGGCGGGCCTTGTAGCCCTCGGCACTCAGGATGTCCTTCAGCAGCTTGAGTACCGGAGGGGTGTCGTCGACGATGAGTACGTTGCCGGCCATGGTGGTGGTTCCTTAGTCTTGCGGTTGCGTCGCTTCCAGCGCGCGCAGAACCGGCGCGTAATCGAAATGGTCCAGATGTTTGGTCAGTTCCTTGGCCAGCGCGGCATCCTGCTGCGCCACGCGCTGCACGACGTCGTCGATGTGCGCGGTGTCGCCATTCACCAGGGCGTCCGCCAGTTCCTTGCGCTGCGCCTTGGACAAGCGCGCGAGGGCGGCGCTGGAAAGCGGCGTATTTTCCGCCGCGGATTCGGGCGCGTCGTAGGTGTAGCGCACGCCCAGATGTCGCTCCATGCATTCGAATATCTCGGCCGGCAGGTAGGGCTTGCGCACGAAGTCGTCCATGCCTTGCGCCAGCGTCTCCGCGCGTTGTTCGCCGAACACCGAGGCCGACACGGCGACGATCTTGACTTCCGTGCCGCCGTCGAGCGCGCGTATGCGTCGCGTCGCCTCCAGGCCGTCCATGACGGGCATGCGCCGGTCCATCCAGATGAAGTGCGGGCGGAAGCTCCGGAAAACCTCGACCCCCGTCGCACCGTTTTCTGCGAGCTGCACCGTAAATCCGGCATCTTCCAGCAGACGCCGCAGCAGGATTTGATTCTCCAACTGGTCTTCGACGATCAGCACGCGGTACTCGGGCTGCCCTGGCGCCAGGCCGACGATGCGCCCCTTGGCCGCCGCGGGCGGCATGACTTCCGCTTGCGTGGCCGGTTCCACCGGCAACTCGACACGGAACAGGGAACCTCTTTCCGGTTCGCTTTCGACGCTGAGGCTGCCGCCCATCAGTTCCACGAACTCGCGGACGATGGCCAAGCCCAGGCCGGTGCCTTTCTGGGTAGCGGGTTTGCCGACCTGAACGAAAGGTTCGAAGATGCGTGCCCTGTCGGCCGCGCTGATGCCGACCCCGCTGTCCGCCACCGCGAAGATCAGTCGCGACGTGCCGTCGCTGCGCAGGAAGTCGAGGCGCAAAATCACCTCGCCTTGCCGCGTGAACTTGATGGCGTTGCTGACCAGATTGACGATGACCTGCCGCAGTTTTTCCTCGTCGCCCTTGATGAAGTTCGGGAAGGCGGCCGACTGTTCGAGCCGCAATTGCAGGCCTTTCTCTTCGGCCCGCACGCGCAGCATGTCGACGACGTCGCGCACCAGGACTTCGATGTCGAAGGGCTTGACGTTCAGGACGACCTGGCCGGCCTCGATCTTCGCCATGTCGAGCACGTCGTCGATGAGCTTGAGCAGGTGTTCGCCGCTGCGATTGATGATGTCGAGATTCTCACGCTGTTCGGCGGTGGCGGCCGGATCCCCGCGCATCAGGTCGGAGAAACCGAGAATTGCGTTTAACGGCGTGCGCAGCTCGTGACTCATGGTGGCGAGGAACACGCTCTTGGCCCGGTTGGCGGCTTCGGCCTGTTGCTGGGCTTTCCTGGCGCGCTTATTGGCGCGGCGCATGGCCTCGGCCAGGCCGGAAATCATCGCCCCGGTGGCGACGAAGACCCCCATGCCGATCCCGTCGGCGGAATTCTTTATGAAGGCTTGCCCGACCAGCCACGGCCCCAGGAAATAGGCGATGAGGCAGGCGAGCGCGGTTGCCAGCAAGCCGGCGGAGAGGCCGCCGTAGATCGCAACGATCATGACTGCCGGGTAGAACGTCAGCCACACCAGACTCGCCCCAAGCGCCTGCAGCGGCCATACCCGCAGGAGGGCGGCGATGGCCACCACCACGACGGCAATGACGTAGCGGAGCCACACCTGGCGGAACCTTTGTTGCGGGTTCATGTTTTCTGCTGCACGGGGCAGGGTTGTTCGGGTCTAAGGAACCGCAGGCTTGGTGCGCTTGGACAAATCGGTCCGACGCCACACTGGACGCGGCGAGTATATACCCTCCGAAAGTTATAGGCGCGCCAACGTCAGGGGATCTGCGCGGCCACCCGGAAATTAGGGGCAAGTCGATTTGACGTGCTTTCCGGGCGGCTGCGGCGACATCGGATCACGGTTTGGGCGGCAGCACTGCTGCGGACATCGTCGGCGTCAGGTTGCACTTGAAGCAGCGCGCCGCCTCGGCGCGGGCGTCGTCGTCGCTGTAGCCGCGTTCGATTTCGTCCCAGCCGCCGCGCGTGGCCGGCGCCAGCATGATCGGATGCACCTTGCGCCGGCGGTTGAAGGCCGGGTCGCTGCCCAGGTGCGGCGAGGTCTGCCAGTCGTCGGGCAACAGCTTCTCCTCGATGTCGCCGTCGCCGCCCAGTTGCCGGTCGATGGCGGCGGCGGCCAGGCGGCCATGGGCCACCGATTCGATCAGCGTCGAGGGTCCGAGCACGCAATCGCCGCCGGCATGGACGCCGCGGCGGCTGGTCAGGAGCGTGTCTTCGCGCACGACGATGCGACCCTTGGCGTCGGTCTGCACGCCGAAGCCGGCAAAGCGTTGCGTGTGCTGGCCGACGGCGGCGATGACGAGGTCGACGCCCTCGGTGATTTCCTCGCCGG
>JACRIY010000063.1 GCA_016235805.1 Rhodocyclales bacterium | reverse complement strand
TCCTTGAGTTCGCCGCCCTTCACCATTTCGCAGATGCCTTCGACGATGTGTGTTTGCGGCGAAATCGGGTAGGCGCAGATCACTTCCGGCCGGCACAGGGCGACGGCCTCGGCCACCGCATGGGAACCTTCGCATTGCTTAAGCATGGTGCAGTGCCTCCTCCATCTCCGCGCGCACAATGTTGTAGGCCTCGGTGGCGGCGGCGATGTTCCCGTCGGCCACCTTGCCGGAAAACTTGTCGCGGATCGCCGTGGCCACCGATTCGAGCTTGATGATGCTGGACACCGCGGCACAGCCTCCCAGCAGCGGCACGTTGGGCACCGGGCGGCCGACGTGCTTGATGCTGAGTTCCGTGGCCGACACCGTGCACAGGCGCTCCGGGTGCCAGTCGCGGACGAAGTCGCCGAGGCCAAGTTGCTCGAAGGTCTTGGTGGTGTTGATCAGGATGTAGCCGTCCTTCTTCAGGCCGGCGAAGACATCGACCTGGTGCAGCAGGGTCGGGTCCTGAATGATGATCGCGTCGGGCTCCATGATCGGCTCGCGCAGGCGTATCTCCTTGTCGGCGATGCGGCAGAAGGCCACCACCGGCGCGCCGGTGCGCTCCGAACCGAAACTGGGGAAGGCCTGCGCGTGGCGGCCCTCCTCGAAGGCCGCGATGGACAGCATCTCGGCCGCCGTGACGACGCCCTGACCGCCCCGGCCGTGAATTCGAACCTGGAACATGATTCCCCCTTGGTTTTTGGATTGCGGGGTGACTTTACGCCTTGACCGCCGGGATGGGAACTGCGGGAAACCGCAAAGCGCGGTTTCGTCCGGCCTGCGGGCGCCGTCGCCCCGGTAGAATCACGTTTTTGCCCGCCACTGGATCGAAGCATGAAACACATTACCGACGACGTCCGCATCCGCGAAATCAAGGAACTCTCACCCCCCGGCCACATCCTGCGCGAGTTTCCCACCACGGATGCCGCGGCGGAGACCACCTACGAGGCGCGCCAGGCTTTGCATCGCGTGCTGCATGGCGCCGATGGGCGGCTGGTCGTCGTGGTCGGGCCCTGCTCGATCCACGATTACGACGCGGCGATGGAGTATGCGCGGCGGCTCAAGCAGGAGAAGGATCGCCGGGCGGAAGACCTGCTCATCGTGATGCGGGTGTACTTCGAGAAACCGCGAACCACCGTGGGCTGGAAGGGCCTGATCAACGACCCGCGCATGGATGGCAGCTTCCGCATCAACGAAGGGCTGCGCCTGGCCAGGAAGTTGCTTTGGGAGATCAACGAACTGGGCCTGCCTTGCGGCACCGAGTTCCTCGACACCATCACGCCGCAATACACGGCCGACCTGATCAGCTGGGGAGCCATCGGCGCGCGCACCACGGAATCGCAGGTTCATCGCGAACTGGCCTCGGGCCTGTCCTGCCCGGTCGGATTCAAGAACGGCACCGACGGCAACATCCGGATCGCCGTCGATGCGATCAAGGCCGCCGCCAGCCCGCACCATTTCCTGTCGGTGACCAAGGCCGGCCACTCGGCCATCGTGTCCACCAACGGCAACGAGGACTGCCACGTCATCCTGCGCGGCGGCAAGGGGCCCAACTACGAAGCGGCGGCGGTCGATGCGGCCTGCACCGAACTGGGCAAGGCCGGGCTGGCCGCGCGCGTCATGATCGACTTCTCGCACGCCAACAGCAGCAAGCAGTTCAAACGCCAGGTCGACGTCGCGCGCGATGTCGGCGCGCAACTCGCGGCGGGCGAAGACCGCATTTTCGGCGTCATGATCGAGTCGCACCTCAATGAGGGCCGCCAGGACCTCAAACCGGGCAAGCCGCTCGACTACGGCGTTTCGGTCACGGATGCCTGCATCGGTTGGGAGGACACGCTGGCGACACTGGACATACTTGCCGACGCGGTCAAGGCCCGTCGGGTTGCGCTTGCGGAAAAGTAACATCGCGTCATGACCAGCCGCCTGTTCGCCGCGCTGCTGGTCCTCACGCTGGCCTTCCGCTTCTGGTTGGCGGCGGCCTTCCCCATCACCGGCGACGAAGCCTATTTCATCTGGTGGGGCTGGCTGCCCGACTGGGGCTTCTACGACCACCCGCCGATGATCGGCTGGTGGCTGGCGGCCCTCTCGGGCGTCAGCAAGGCGGAATGGTGGTTGCGCCTGCCGGTGATCCTGCAGCCGGCGTTGCTGGCGTTGGCGGTTTACTGGGCGCTGCCAAAACTGGTGGATGGCGTCGGCGAACAGCGCCGCCTGTGGGCGGCGACCCTGATATTGCTGGCGCCGGTCAATGTCTGGAATGTCTTCATCACCACCGACACGCCGTTGATCTATTTCAGCGTGCTTTCCGGCCTGGCCTGGATCCGCGCCGCGAAGGACGACAGCCCGCGCTGGTACCTCGTTGCAGGCCTGCTGCTGGCAGGCGCGGTGCTTTCCAAGTATTTCGCCGCCATTCTCGGTTTTGCCTACCTGGTCGACGCGCTGCGCCGGCGCAAGCCCGGCGCGCTGGCGGGCGTCGCCATCGCCTATGCCTGCACCTTGCCGGCGCTGGCGCTGATGGCCTGGTGGAACAGCGCCAATTGCTGGCCGAACTTCATGTTCAACTTCGTCAATCGCCACGGCGATGCCGGCTGGTCGCTGAAGACGCCGCTGCTCTACGTCGTGACGCTGGTCTACGTGCTGGGGCCGCCGGTGCTGTGGCTGGCGTGGAAAAATCGCCGTCCCGCCAGCGCCGACTCTTTGCACGCAAGCGCCTTGCCGGCCGCGCTGGGCACCCTCGCCTGGCTGCCCTTCCTGCTGTTCGCCCTGCTCGCGGCGGTGAAGCAGATCGGCCTGCACTGGCTGCTGTCCTTCGTGCCCTTCACCCTGATCTGGCTGACGCTGCGCCTCAAGCCCTCCACGTTGCAGCGGCTCGGCCTGTTTTTCGCCGGCTTCGCCACGCTGCACATTGCCGCCATCCTGGTGGTTTCGCGCGTGCCGCTGGAGGCCTGGCAGAAGACCCGCCTCTATGACGGCATCGTGCTGAGCTTCGAGCATCAGGCGATCGGACGCGAGCTCGAAACCTATCGGAAGGATTGGGTGCTGGCCATGGATGGCTATTCGAACGCCGTCACGCTGGGCTACAACCTGCGCCAGTATGTCGTCGTTTTCGGCGAGGCATCCAGCCATGCGCGCCACGATGACCTGGTGACCGACTTCCGTGCGCTGGACGGCCGCAACTTCCTCATCCTGAGGAAGTCCGAACCCGGTCCCGACGACTACCGCAAGTACTTCCGGAGCGTCGGCGTGGACAGCTTCGAGGTTCGTGGTGCACGCTTCTGGCGCGTCAGGGGCGAGGGCTTCGACTACGCGGCCTATCGCGGCGGCGTGCTGGCCGGCGTGCGGCAGAAGTACTATGCGATTCCGGCCTGGTTGCCGCAAACTGCCTGCTATATGTGCGATCGATATTTCCCGGGGGAGGCGTGCCGGCGATGATGCCGCCCTTGCTGCGTCTCTTGCGCCCACACCAGTGGGTCAAGAACGGCTTCGTCTTCCTCGGCCTGCTGTTCGGTCACGCCTGGAACGATCCGGTCAAGCTGGGCCAGGCACTGGCTGCCTTTGCCGCCTTTTGCCTGCTCGCTTCGGCGGTATATGTCATGAACGATCTTATCGACCGCGAGCAGGATCGGCTGCATCCGAAAAAGAAGCGGCGGCCACTGGTCACGGGGGCGGTGGGCGTCGGCGCCGCCGGCGTGCTGGCGGCGGCCTGCCTCGTTGCCGGCGGCGTCATCGCCTGGCGCTGGGCCGGCTCGGCGCCCTGGGTCTTCGTCGCCTATGTCGTGCTCAACGTCGGCTACAGTTTCGGTCTCAAGCATGTGGTGATCCTAGACGTGTTCATCATCGCCGCCGGCTTCATGTTGCGCATCCTGGCCGGCACGCTGGGCCTGGACATCGCCCCGTCGCAATGGCTGCTGCTGTGCGGCCTGATGCTGACGCTGTTCCTCGGCTTCGCCAAGCGCAGCGCCGAACTGCTGGCCCTGCCGGAAGACAGCGCCGGGCATCGCCGCGTGCTGGAGCATTACACGGCCCCGATGCTCGACCAGTTCATAGCCATCGCTGCGACCGGTACGGTGATTTCCTATGCGCTCTATACCGTCAGTACCGAAACCGTCGCCCTGCACGGGACGCGCGGCCTGATCGCAACGGTGCCCTTCGTGCTCTACGGGATGCTGCGCTACCTGTGGCGCCTGCATGCGCGCGGCGGCGGCGGCGATCCGGCGCAGGAACTGCTGACCGACCCCCATTTGCTGGCGGCAACCGCGGGTTGGTTGCTGCTCGTGCTGTTCCTGCTGGGCGGAGTTACAATCCCCTGACCATGACCCTGATCGACCGGATTCCCAATGTTGAATTCCTCGGTGATGCCGTGCCCTTCGTCGGCCGCATCCGGGAAATCATCGAAGCGATCCAGTTGTTCGAGGATTTCGATCCGGAAGAGCTGGAAGGTCTGGCGCGCTACATGCGCTGTTACCGCGCGCCGCTCGGCGCCGAGATCATCCACGAAGGCGACAATGGCGACTTCATGTTGCTGCTGCTTCAGGGCAGCGTCGAGATCGTCAAAAAAGACATGCGTGGCTTGCCGCAGATCATGGGTACTGCGGGCCCCGGCAAGACGCTGGGCGAAATGTCTCTGATTGACGGCGAACCGCGCTTCGCGAGTTGCGTCGCCCTTGAGACGGTGGAAATCGCCGTGCTCGACCGTGAAAGCCTGTCGCGGATACTGACCGAGGTGCCGCGCATCGGCGTCAAGCTGATGATGGAGCTGCTGATGCTGCTCAACCAGCGTTTGCGCAACGTCAGTGCGCAACTGATGTCCTGCATGGAAGCGCGGCGTTCGCGGATTCGCTAGGCTCCGGCCGGGATCGCTTGACCGCTCCGAACCAGGCGATTGGCCCGAATGGACTATTGTTCCCGGCGGTCGGCAGGCGCATGCTTTGCCCAAGGCGTCGCGGATCGCAGCATGCAGCGACTTCGGTGTGGTCGAATAATTCAAGGTGCGAGGAGGATGGAAATGAGGACAATAGCCATTGCCGCAATTGTTGCCGCCGGTTTGACCGCGGGCTTTTCGGGTTCCGCGCTTGCGCAGGCCACCACCACGTTGACGGGCACCGTGAGGGACTTCGTTCCCGGGACTTTGGCGCCGGGATACAGCAACCCGGATTTCGAGGCTGGCGTCGGTGGCGTGAATCCGGGGATGGTCAGTTCGACGCTGGCGGGAACGGCGCCGACCTATATCGGCACGGGCGGCTATGGTTCGGTAAATTCCACGGCCTCGTTCAACGAATGGTTCGGTGCCGCTGCGCCCAGTGTTTCCCATTCGATCACCCTAACCGAGACTTTTGCCGGGTCGGGTACCTACACCTATTCGAACTTCAGCTTTTTCCCGATCGACGGACAACTGCTGGGCGACTACTGCTGCGGTCACAACTACCATTTCACCTACCAGATAGCCGCTACCTTCGGTTACAACCCTGGAACAGGGCAGACATTCACTTTCGGCGGCGACGATGACGTCTGGGTCTATTTCGACAAGAAGCTCGGCATCGACCTCGGCGGCATTCACGGCTACGCGTCGCAGACCGTGAATCTCGACACCCTGTTTGGCCCCGGCAAGTCCGCTGGCAACTATTCCTTCGATTTCTTCTTCGCCGAACGCCATACGGTCGGATCCAACCTGACCATTTCGACCTCGCTGGACCTCCAGGCGGCTGCTCCGGTGCCTGAGCCCGAGACCTACGCGATGTTGCTCGCCGGACTGGGCCTGCTCGGAATGATTCGGCGGCGCAGGTCAGGACACGCTTAGGCGCGGTTCCGCGACGGAGCCCGACCGGGCTTCGTCGTGCTGCATCGTCACCGCGCGCAACACGAATACCTCCGGATCGTCGCCGTGCTCGATCAGCAGCGCGCGTACGCGTGCCTGCCAGCAGGCGCGGAACTCTTCGGCTTCGATCGCGCTGGCGCTGCCGTCCAGGCATTTCTGCATCAGCGCCGATGTCGCCGGCGCGAAAGGCACCCGGTGCACGTCTGTGCGAACATCGACCGCCGTGCCCGTATCCAGTCGCGTGAAGCGCATCTCGCCGTCGATGTCGGCCTCGAATGACATCAGATTGCGCCGCCCGAAGCGACCGGCGATGCCCTTGAATCCCGCGTCCAGCGTGGCCCCGGTAAGCAAGGTGACGACGCTGGCGATGACGCCGGTTACGCCCGACAACCTGTCGGCGCGAAAGTCGACGCGTATCCCGCCGCGCTCGGGCAGGCGCTCCGGATACAGGTATTCCAGCGCCTTCAGCGTCATCCAGTAGGCGGATGCCACAGTCGGGCAGGAGTGCCCCGCCAGCCTTACCGCATCGGCATAGCGGTACTCGATGCGGCCGCCTTCGGCGGCGCCGAGGAATTCGGCCAGCGGGTCATGAACCGTGAGGCTGCCTACCTGTTCGTAGAAGGAAATGGACATCGCGTCCGGTCATTGCTTCTTGACGAAGTCGATCACGATGTTGCCCGGTTCGCGCTGCCGGTAACCGATCTCGACGGCCGCGCCGTAGCGTTGGGCCAGTTGTTCGAGCAGCGGCAGCGGATCGTGGTCATTGACGAAACGCATGGTCTCGCCGGCGCGCAGGGCATCCAGCGCGCCGAAGATCGCCGCATGGCGAAAGCGCTTGGCAACGCCGCGGGCATCGAAGGGATAGATCGAATCAGGGGAAGTGTGAATGTGCATGGCAGGCTACCGGTTGTTGAGGGTGTTGCCACTATGCCGCCTTTGCTCCGTTTGAAAATTGACGCAAATCATTTATGAATCATAAAGTTAAAACCATACCAGAATAGTAGGCTTTACCATTCTCAGGCATCGTGACGAAGGTGCGTTCCGAATGTGCCATGCTTGCAACGATTGTCATGTTCCTGATTTTGGCTGGGTAGAATGGAAGGTCGGGATTGGCAGGTTTTTGGGCTGCGCGTCGCGTTCCGGTGGTCATTCACGATCACTTCCGACACAACTTCATGACCGCATACCGCTGCGGGGTTGATGGAATTCATGGGCAAGTTTGCTGTCATATCCGATGTGCATGGGAACCTCGAGGCTTTGCGGGCCGTTCTCGCCAGGATCGACGAACTGGACATCGGGGCGATTTATTCGCTGGGCGATGTCGTCGGTTACGGTCCCGATCCGGAAGCCTGCGTGCTGCTTACCGAGAGCCGCTGCTGCCTGCGCCTGATGGGCAACCACGAGCATGCCCTGCTCCATCCCGATGAAGGGATGACTTTCAATGTCACCGCCAGGGAAGCCCTCGACTGGACCCGGCAACGGATTTCGAAGGCCGGCCTCCTCGACCGGCTGGGCGAACTGGAGCCATGCCATCAGAACCGCGACATCCTTTTCGCCCACGGTGCGGTCCGCAACACGCTCAATGAGTATCTGAGGGAATCCGACCGCAGCGGACATTCGACCTTCGACGATCTTGTCGAGTCGCTGGAGAACGACTTCATCGACTTCCGCATCTGCTTCGTCGGCCACAACCACAAACCCTTCCTGGCGACCGCAGAAGGATTCCTCCATCCGCATCCGGGAATGCACGAGTTCCATGTGGCCGAGGAGGAACGGCTTTATGTCAGTGTCGGCTCGGTAGGCCAGCCGCGGGATGGCGATCCCCGCGCATGTTTTGTCACCTTCGACGGTTCGCATGTGGCATTCCACCGGGTTTCCTATCCCCATGCGACGACCGCCGGGAAGATTCGATCCCTCGCCCTGCCGGGGAAGCTCGCCGACCGACTCGCCGTCGGCCTTTAACTTGAAAAAGCTGGTTCGGAGCGGCGGGTGATAGTCGAGCGACGCGAGCTGACCAGAAGCCTCCCCGTGAGGGGGGGATGGGAGGGGTGGGCCTTCATTTTGCGTTTCGCGTGTTTCATCGCTGGCGAGTGTCTCTCGCTGATATGAGCATTAGCATGCGCGAGGCGGCACGCCTAAAGGAGTTCATCCGCGGCGCATCCCGGTTACCGGTGTTGCCGAAGGTCACCATACGGCTGCTGAATACCCTGGATTCGCCTGACGTTTCCGCGAAGGAGATCGCCGAAATCGTCGAGGCGGAGCCGACCTTGACCGCGCGACTGCTCAAGCTCGCCAATTCCTCCTTTTACGGCCAGCGCGGCCGGATATCGCACATCCGCGATGCGGTCACGGTTCTCGGGTCGAAAACCATACGCAGCTTCGCCCTTGCCGTATGGACACACACCCTGCAGACGCAGGCCAGGAATGCCGACGAATTGCGGCTGCTGGCGCCACTGCTGGCCCACGGCCTCGCAGCCGCGGTCGCCGCGCGGATGCTGGCCGATCGGGTCGCCCCCGGCCGGGGTGAGGATTCGTTCATGGCCGGTCTGCTGCACGACATCGGCCGCGTCGCACTGGTCGCGCAGATGGGCAGGGAGTACCAGGCCGCGATCGTCGAGCCGGCGCGACGCGACGGCGTGTCACTGCATGAAAGGGAAGCGCAGGTCCTCGGCTTCGATCATCGTGTCCTCGGCTCTGCGCTCATGGCGTCGTGGGAACTCCCGCCCTACCTGCTGCATGTCGTCGAAAAGCACCACGACAGCGAGATCGTTGCCGAGCAGGATTTCTATGTCGCTGCGGTGGCCCTGGCGGACAACCTAGCGACGCGCATGGGTTTCAACATCGCGCTCGATGCGCCGCGCCCGGTGCTGCCCGGGCTTGCTGCCGGCTTCGGGCTCGCGGACGACGAGGCCGTCGCCGAGTTTCTCGAACTGTGCCTGGCGCGGTTCAAAGTGCTCAGCGCGGTCCTCGTCGCGCGCGCCTGAGTGCCGCGCCGGCCCTCGCGGCAAGGCATGCCATTCGGGCGTCTCAGGCGTTCTTGCCCTTTTGCCAGAGCACGTCGCCAGCGCCGGCGGACTTGTTCAGCCAGCGACCGAGGACGAACAGCAGGTCGGAGAGGCGGTTGAGGTACTGGCGCCCGGCGTCGGACACGGCTTCCTCGGCTGCCAGCGCCACCGCCATGCGCTCGGCGCGGCGGCATACGGTGCGGGCCAGGTGGGTCAAGGCGGCGGCCCGGGTGCCGCCGGGCAGGATGAATTCCTTCAGCGGGCCCAGTTCGGCGTTGTAGCGGTCGATCGCCGCTTCCAGGCGCGCCGGTTGCGTGGTCTTGAGCAGCGTGGCGCCGGGGATGGACATTTCGCCGCCGAGGTCGAACAGGTCGTGCTGGATTCCGACGAGCAAGTCGCGCACATCGTCGGGCAATGGCTCGCAGAGGACCACGCCGAGCAGCGAGTTGAGTTCGTCGACGTCGCCCATGGCCGCGACCCGGGCCGAGTCCTTCGACGTGCGCGAGCCGTCGCCGAGGCCGGTGGTTCCAGCGTCGCCGGTGCGGGTGTAGATTTTCGAGAGTCTGTTGCCCATGGCAAGGTCCGGGTGGTTGGGATCGGACGCCGATTATTGCAGACTCCCGCCGCCGTGCTGCTAGGCCTGGTTGGCGACAGCCCTGTCGATGCTGGCGGCCTCGGCACCCGACTGCACCACCAGCACGGCGCAGCCAAGACCGCCGACGATCTGCTCCGGCACGCCGCCGCCGATACCCTGGTGATGGCCGACCACCACCAGGTCGGCGCCAAGCTCGTTTGCGGCGGCGGCGATCACCTTCTCAGGCACGCCTTCCGCGACATGGATCGCGCACTCGATGCCATCGACGCGCAAGCGGCCGGCGATCAGTGCCAGCTCCGCGCTGACCGCGTCGCGTTTGCCCGGGCCGGCAATCGCGGTGACCAGGGTGACCGGCGTGCCGGTAATCCTCGCCAGTTGTCCAGCGACGCCGGCGACATGGTCGCTTTCGGGCGAGCCGTCGCAGGCGACCAGGATGCGCCGTTGCCACATGGTCGCCTTCCACCCGGCGATCAGGACATGGCAGGGCGCACGGGCGATGATCTGCGTCGCGACATCGCCCAGCAGGCGCTCCTTGAGGTCGCCGCGCGGCGGACGGCGGCCGACGATCAGGATGTTGCAGTCCGCTTCCTGCGCCGCCGCGACCACTTCCAGCACCGGCTGCCTGCCGACGCGGATGACCTGTTCGGTATCGACGCCCACCACCAGTGCTGCGCGCGCGGTGAGTGCGAGTCGCGCGCGCGCCGTTTCATCCTCGTCCGCGGCTGGTATCGAAGTCATGATGTCCAGCGTGACGCCGAAACTCCTGGCCAGGGCGATGGCGATTTCCTGCGGTGCCTGGCTGAACTCGCTGCCGTCCGTCGCGAGCATCAGGCGCTGGCGGCGGAAGCCGTCGGGCAGCAGTTTGCCGGTGCAGGGCTTGAAGATGCGCGTCTTGCAGGTACGGCAGACGTCGGGATCGAGCGTCCAGTAGAGCGCGGCGGTGACGTCGGTCATCACCGGGAAGAAGGCGCCCTCGCCGATTTCGTGGGTGTAGCCGCCCTGGCGCAGGAAGTCGTAATTCGGCTGGTTGAGCCGGTAGAAGTAGAGCCCGCCACCCATGCGCCGCCGCCGCCGCGCCTCCTGCGCCAGAACCTCGGCACCGGCGATGTCAATGGTATTGAGGCTGTTGGCGGCGATCAGCACCGACTTCTGCAGCGGATTGTCCTCGTCGATCTGTTGCAGCGCCTGCTGCACGAAGCTGGAAGCGCCGAAATACACCGAGCCGTTGATGCGCACGATGCGCAATTGCGGGCATTCCGGCCGGCCCCGGGCGCGTTCGAAGTGATAGGCGCCTTCCTTGGCGGCCGGCACCAGGGGCACGATCTCCGGCTTGGACGAGCGGTAGAGGTACATCACCAGCGAGAGGAAGACGCCGATGAAGATGCCGGCTTCGAGGTTGAACAGGGTGCCGACCAGGGTCGCGGCGAGGATTGCCGACTCCGCCTTGCTGGTGTGCCAGATGTGGCCGATGTGGTGGAAGTCGATCAGGCCCCACGCCACAAGGAAAAGGATGCCGCCCATCGCCGCGTTGGGCAGGTAGGCCGCGAGCGGCGCCACCAGCAGAAGCACGAGGATCAGGAATACCGTGGCGAATACCGAGGCCAGCGGCGTGCGCGCACCGGCTTCGTAATTCACTCCGCTGCGGTTGAAGGAGCCCGAAGAGGCATAGGCCGAGAAGAAGGCGCCGACGATGTTGGACAAACCCTGGCCGATGAACTCCTGGTTGGCGTCGATGCGCTGCTCCGAGCGCACTGCGATGGCGCGCGAAATCGACACCGCTTCGGTCAGTGCCAGCATGGTGATGACCAGCGCCGGGCCGAGGGTATGGCGCAGCGTGTCGAGCGAAAAATCCGGCAGCGACAGGGGCGGCAACGTCGCCGGCAGGGCGCCGACGGTGATGATGCCAGTGGCATCCTGGCCGCGCCACAGGATGAAGATTTCCGCGACCACGCTGCCGACCACCATCGCCGCGATCATGTAGGGAATCTTTTTCAGGTAGCGGCGGGCGAGGATGCCGGTCGCCAGCGTGGCGGCGCCGACCCCGGCGACCCAGGGGTTGATCTGCCCGGCCTGGAGGACAAGCTGGCGGATGATTTCGTAGAAGGGCGTGCCGCGCGGAATGTCGATGCCGAAGAAGTTGCGCACCTGGCTCGCCGCGATCAGGATCGCCGCGCCGGCGGTGAAGCCGATCACCACCGTGTGCGAGATGAAATTCACCAGCGCGCCCATGCGCGCCAGCCCCAGTACCAGCTGGAACACGCCGACGAGAAAGGTCAGGGTCAGCACCAGGTTGATGTATTGCGCCGATCCGGGCTCGGCCTGGTGCGACAGGGCGGCGAAGACGGCGATCGAGATGGCGGTGGTCGGGCCCGACACCAGGTGCCAGCTCGAGCCGAACAGGGCGCCGACCACCGCCGGCACCATCGCCGCGTACAGCCCGTATTGCGGCGGCAGGCCGGCGATGGTGGCGAAGGCGACGCCCTGCGGCAGCACGATCAGGGCCCCGGTCAGTCCGGCCAGCAGGTCGTCGCGCAGGCTGCGGCGGGTGACCAGGTGCCACCAAAGGAGAAACGGGAACAGCTTGCCCAGCGGGCCGGGTGGCAGTCTCATCGGTGGATGCGTGCGAACGTCGTTGACGGACCGAGGCAGGGTCGAAGTCATGAATATTAGCAGATCGTAATGTTCGTCCCCGACAGGGAACATCCCTTGTCCAGAGGCAGGTCGGAATGCTAGCGGGTGCTGCGTGAAGGCTGCGTCAAGACGCCTTGAATCGCAGTGTCACGGTGGTTCCCGTGACGGGATCGCTGTGAAGCGTGATCTGCCAGCCGAGCCGGTCGCAGATGTGCTTGACGAGGAACAGGCCGATTCCTGCGCCGTCACTGTCCGGGCCGCGATAGTGGCGCTCGAAGACGCGGGCCAGTGCTTCGGAGCCGATTCCGCTGCCGCTGTCCTGCACCGTCAGTGTTTGCGCGTCGAGCGAAACTGAAATCCGGCCGTTTCGGGTATGCGCCACGGCGTTGTGTACCAGGTTGGCGATGACAATGGCGAACAAGGCTTGCGGTGCCTTGAGTTCGATGCCCGTCGGCGCATCGAGCTGTAGCTGCGTCCCGCGCGAGCTGGCCAGCGATCGATAGCGTTCGACGCAGTCGGCTGCGATGCGCGTGGCACTGCAACTCTCTTCGGCCACCGCGCTTTCCTCCCGAGCCAGCAACAATAATGCGGCGATCAATTCCGCCATTTCTTCTCCCGCGCGTTCGATGCGGGCCACCCGCTCGCGCTGCGCCTGGCTCAGGGTCGAATCCTCTGCGAGGACCTCGGCGGCGCCGCGTATCACCGCCAGCGGGGTGCGCAACTCATGGCTGGCGTTCGCGGCAAAACTGCGTTCGCGTTCGATGAACGCGGCCAGTCGCGTCAGGTAGCGGTCGAAGGCGCGTGCCAGTTCGTCGATCTCGTCGCCCGGCGAAGACGCCATCGCAATGGACGGCAGGTGTGGCGGGCTGTCCGGCTCGGCATCGGCTACCGCCCGCGCCAGTTCGGTGACGGGGGCGATCACGCGTCCGGCCAGCCACATTCCGCCCAGCGTTGCAAGCAAGGTAACGAGAATCGCGGCGCCGACCAGGTAGCCCAGGAAGCGCTGCTCGCGACGCTTTTGCCGCAGTTCATCGAACAGGATCACGTAGCGTATGTCGCCGCGTTCCGCCACGGCTGCGCGCCAGGGAGTGCCGTCCATCTCGATTTCGTGCTGGCCCACGGCAAGCGTGCGCAACTGGGGCGGTACATCGTCGGCCGTTGCTCCCGACGGCATCGAGTAACCGCGCAGGCTGGCGGCAGCAGGTGGCAGCGACGCAGGGTTGCGCGCCCGGCGCGCCATGTAGTCCTCGAGTTCGGCCTTCAGGGTCTGGTCCATCAGTCGCTGCGATACGTCATGGGCGGCGAACCAGATCCCGACACACAGCAGGAGGCTCAAGGCGGCACCGAGTCCCCCGCAGGCCATTGCGACCCGAAGGCGCAGGCTACGACGGCGCGCCATCGTCGGCCGGATCGCTCGCGACCATCTGCCAGCCCAGTCCGCGCAGGGTGCGCAGGAGGGGCCGGTCGAAGGGCTTGTCGATCCCCGCGCGCAGCAGGTGCAGGTGGCTGCGCAGCGCGTCGGAATCGGGCGGGGTATCGCCCCAGATCGTGCGCTCCATTTCCTTGCGGCTCAGTACGCGGGGTGCGGCACGCATCAGGGCTTCCAGCATGCGCAGCGGGATCGGTGGCAGAGCGATGTCGCGGCCGGCACGGGTAACGCGCAGGGTGGCGGTGTCGAAGCAAAGGTCGGCCACGTGCAATTCGCCTGGCGCCACGCTGGCCTGGGCGCGCCGCGCCAGGGCCAGTATGCGGGCGGCGACTTCTCGCAGGGCAAATGGCTTGACCAGGTAGTCGTCGGCACCGGCTTCGAGGCCGATCACCTTGTCGTCGAGGGTATCGCGTGCGGTCAGCATCAGGATGGGCGTCGCCTTGCCGACGTTCTCGCGCAGGCGGCGGCAGAGCGCAATGCCGTCCAGTCCGGGCAGGATCAGGTCGAGCAGGACGACGTCGAAGTTCAGCGTGCTGGCCAGATGCAGGCCGGTCAAACCGTCGCCGGCGGCGTCCACGATGTGGCCGTGCGCTGCCAGGTAATCGATCAGATTGGCAGCGAGGTCCGGATTGTCCCCGACCACGAGGATTTTCAAGGGTGAGCTTTTTCGTGGCGGCTGGATGCGGCGAGGCGATGCGTGCATCCGGTGATTATCCTGCAGTCGCAAAAAGTCGGCGCTGGCGGAACGGCGGAATACGCTCGCCTGATTGCGGAATAAAAACCTTGTTACCCTCGCTGAATTCGGCGCTGTTAGTATCCCGCGTTCCGTCAAGAGAACGTCAAGAAAAGATCTGGCCGTTTCCGGCCCTACAGATACCGGACATGAGTTTCCCGCACCTTCTGCAACGCGCCCTGCCGTTCCTGCGCTGGTTTCCCTACTCGGGTGCCTCGCTGCGTGCCGACTTCATCGCCGGACTCACGGTGGCACTGGTGCTGGTGCCACAGTCGATGGCCTATGCGCAGCTGGCCGGAATGCCGGCCTATTACGGCCTGTATGCCGCCTTCCTGCCGGTGGCGGTGGCGGCGCTGTGGGGGTCCTCCCGGCAACTCGGTACCGGGCCGGTCGCCGTCGCCTCGCTGCTGACCGCCTCGTCCCTGACGCCGCTTGCGGCGCCCGGTTCGGAAACCTTCATTGCGCTGGCGATCATGCTGGCGCTGCTGGTCGGCGTGATACAGCTCACCCTGGGCGCCTTCAAGCTCGGCGTGGTGGTGAACTTCCTTTCGCATCCGGTCATCGTCGGCTTTACCAATGCGGCCGCGATCATCATCGCGCTGTCGCAGGTGAACAAGCTGATCGGCGTGCCGATGGGACGCTCGGAGTCCTTCATGCGGGACATCTGGGGCGTGGCCGGACTGGTCGGCGACACCCACCTGCCGACCCTGGCGATGGGGGCGACAGCCATCGCGATCATGTGGGTGATCCGCAAGAAGGCGCCCAAACTGCCGGGGGTGCTGATCGCCGTGGCGCTGACCACCGTCGTCTCCTGGCAGATCGGCTTCGAGCGCAACGCGACCGCGACGCTGGAGCAGATCGCCGACACCGAGGCGAACGCGCTGCTGACCGAGTTCGTCCGCACCGAGGCGCGCATTCGCGAGATCAACGAGCAACTCGTGGCCAAGAACGGGGACATCAAGACGTTGCAGAAGGCGGGTGGCGACCAGGCACACGCGGTGGCCACCCTCCACTACGAAATCGAACTGGCGAAGCTGCAACTGAAGGACCGCGAGGACGAAAATCGCAAGCGCAATCGCGCCGTGCGCAGCTTCGTCTTCGAACAGGTTCCAGGCGCGGCGGGCGAGCCGGCCAGGTTCCATGCGCTGGGCAAGCTGCCGGCGGGCGCCCGGTCCGACGGCACGCACTGGCGCATCGCCCGTGCCACGAGCGGCAGCCTCAAGCTGTCGGGGGGCGGCGACGTGGTCGGCAAGGTGCCCGAGGGCCTGCCCTCGGTCGGCCTGCCGAAGTTTTCCTGGGAGATGATCGGTAGCCTGCTCACCGCCGCCATCGTCATCTCGCTGGTCGGCTTCATGGAGGCGATCTCGATCGCCAAGGCCATCGCCGCCAAGACCAAGCAGAAGATCGATCCCAACCAGGAGCTGATCGGGCAGGGCCTGGCCAACCTGGTCGGGGCGATGACGCAGTCGTTTCCGGTGTCGGGTTCCTTCTCCCGCTCCGCGGTTAACATCAACGCCGGGGCGAAGACCGGCATGTCCTCGGTCATCACGGCCGTTTTCGTGCTGCTGACGCTGCTGTTCCTGACGCCGCTGCTCTACCACCTGCCGCAGGCGGTGCTGGCCGCCGTCATCATCATGGCGGTGATCGGCCTGATCAATTTCGATGCGATCAAGCATGCCTGGCAGGCCAACCGCCACGACGGCATCGCCTCGATCGTCACTTTCGTCGCCACGCTCGCCTTCGCGCCGCACCTCGATTCAGGCATCATGATCGGCGCCGGCCTGGCGATCGGACTTTATCTCTATCGCACGATGACGCCGCGCGTGGCGATTCTCGGCCGCCATCCGGACGGTTCGCTGCGCGACGCAGCGGTGCACCAGTTGCCGCCGTCGAAAGTCGTCACCGCGGTGCGCTTCGACGGCCGCCTTTACTTCGCCAACGTGTCCTACTTCGAGGATGCGATCCTTGACGCGGTTGCCGCCAATCCACAGGCGCGCGCGCTGCTGGTGGTCGGCAACGGCATCAACGAGCTCGATGCTTCGGGCGAGGAAGTCATGCACCACGTGGTCCAGCACCTGCGCGACGCCGGCATCGAGGTTTCGTTTTCCGGCCTGAAGAAGCAGGTGGTGGATGTCATGCGCGCCACCGGACTGCTTGATTTCATCGGCGAGCAAAGGCTGTTCGCCACCGCCGACGAAGCGCTGGCGGCCATCCATGCCGAAGCGGCGGCACGCGGACAGGATGACGTGGCGAGCCCGTTGCGTCCTGTCGCCGCACGGCGCTTTGGTTGATTTCGAATGCGATGCCGGCGCCTCTCCAGAACCAATGCAAAGTAAAATCCCTACGAAATGCAGTGTCTTCCCCAATTCCTTTCCTTCCCGGCCGTCTCCGCACGCCCGTCGTGGAGCCCGCTGAGTGCCAGGTAGTCTGTTGTCCATCGATGTCCTGCTGATCGCCGCCGCTGCCTGGCTGGCGATCGGCCTGTGCGGGCTCCTCGCGCCGCGCAACACGGCCTTCATCAGCAGGCTGCTGTTTCCGCTCGGCGCCGTGGTCGGCATCGGCATGGGCGTCGCGGCGTTGAACGCGCTGGGCGGCGACGCGCAGACGGCGGTGCTGGTGATCGGCCTGCCCGACCTGCCATTCCACTTGCGGCTGGACAACCTGTCGGCGGTGTTCGCCTTGCTGCTGGGCTTCGCTTCGGCCGGCATATCCATTTATGCCGCCGGATATTTCCGCAAGGGGGAGGGCGCCGCACCCGGGGTGCTCTGCCTCGAATACCACCTCTTCCTCGCCAGCATGCTGATGGTGCTGCTGGCCGACGACGCGTATGCCTTCATGGTGGCCTGGGAAACCATGGCCCTGTCGTCCTTTTTCCTGGTCACCACCGACCACAAGCACGAGGAAATCCGCCGTGCCGGTTTCCTCTACCTGCTGATCGCGCACATCGGCGCCATCGGCATCCTGCTCTCCTTTGGCGTCATGACCGGCGGTGCCGGCGACTACAGCTTTGCCGCGATGCGTACCCAGGAACTGGCGCCGTTCTGGAGTTCGGCCGCCTTCCTCCTGGCGCTGGCCGGATTCGGTGCCAAGGCCGGCCTGGTGCCGCTCCATGTCTGGCTGCCCGAGGCCCATCCGGCAGCGCCTTCGCCCGTGTCGGCGATGATGAGCGGCGTTATGTTGAAGACGGCCATCTACGGCCTGCTGCGGGTGAGCTTCGATCTGCTGCACACGACGATCTGGTGGTGGGGCGTGGTGGCGCTGGTGGTGGGCCTGATCACCGCGCTGTTCGGCGTGCTCTACGCCACGGTGCAAAACGACATGAAGCGGCTGCTGGCCTATTCGTCGATCGAAAACATCGGCCTGATCGCGGTCGGCATCGGCCTGACCCTGATTTTTCATGCCTATCGCATGGAAGGACTGGCGGCGCTGGCGATGACCGCGGTGCTGTACCACTGCCTGGCGCATGCCGGCTTCAAGAGCCTGCTCTTCCTGTGCACCGGATCGGTGCTGCATGCGACCAGGGAGCGCAGCCTGGGCAAGCTCGGCGGCCTGATCCATCACATGCCCTGGGTGGCCTGGCTGGCGCTGGCCGGGGTGATCGCCAGCACCGGCCTGCCGCCGCTCTCGGGATTTGTCTCCGAGTGGCTGCTGCTGCAAAGCTTCCTCTTCTCGCCCGGCCTGCCGCACCCCTGGCTCAACATGGTGGTGCCGGTGGCGGCGGCGCTGGTGGTGCTGGTGGCGGCGCTGGCCGGCTTCGCCATGGTCAAGTTCTACGGCATCATTTTTCTTGGACAGATGCGCGAGCCGGCGCTGAAGGACGCGCACGATGCCGGTGCCTGGGAAAAGCTCGGACTGGTCTGGCTGGCGCTGATCACGCTGTTCCTCGGCGTCATGCCGTCGACCGTGATCCTGCGCATCGATGCCGCCACGCGGCAGTTGCTCGGCAGCGGGCTGGCCGACAAGCTGAATGAAAACGGCTGGTGGATGTTGGCGCCGATCTCGCCCGAGCGCGCCAGCTACGAGCCGCTGCTGGTACTGGTGACCATCGCCGCCGCGCTGCTGATGGGGCGCTGGCTGGTACGCCACCTCTACCATGGCCGCGTGCGCCGCAGCTCGGCCTGGGACTGCGGTTACCATTTCGAAGGGCCACGCGCGCAGGACACCGCCGAAGGCTTCAGCCAGCCGATCCGCCGCATCTTCGAGCCGATGTTCCGCATGGAGCGCCATTTTCCGGCGGCACGCGATACGAAGCCCTTTTACAGCGTCAAGGTCGAGGATCATTTCTGGTACTGGTGCTACCTGCCCATCGCACGGCTGGCCAACTGGATCTCGACCCTCATCGTCACTTTGCAAGGTGGCCGTATCGCCGTTTACCTGATGTACAGCTTTATCACGCTCATCGTCCTGCTTCTGGTGGCGCGGCCATGATAAGCATCGCCGGGCTCCTCGGCCAGACCTTTGCCATCCTGCTGGCACTGGTGCTGGCGCCGCTGCTGTCGGGCTGGGTGGGGCAGTGCCGCGCCTGGTTCCAGAGTCGTACTGCGCCGCCGCTGCTGCTGCCGTATTACATGTTGCAGAAGCTTTTCAAGAAGGACGTGGTACTGGCGCACAATGCCTCGTCGCTGTTCCGCGCGGCGCCCTTCGTCATCTTCGGCTGCATGGTGCTGGCCTGCGCCATCGTGCCGACGCTGTCGACCGACCTTCCCTTCGCCCCGGCGGCCGATGCGCTGGCCCTGGTCGGCGTGTTCGGCCTGGCGCGGGTGTTCATCTCGCTCGCGGGCATGGACATCGGCACCTCCTTCGGCACGCTCGGCGGCCGTCGCGAAATGCTGGTCGGCTTCCTCGCCGAGCCGGCGTTGCTGATGGTGATCTTCACGCTGGCCATGATCGCGCAGTCGACCTCGCTGGCGACCATCGTCGAGACGCTGGCGCACCGCGACCTGGTGATCTATCCCAGCCTGGCCTTCGCCGGCGTGGCCTTCACCATTGTCTCCCTGGCCGAGAATGCCCGCGTGCCTGTCGACAATCCGGCGACACACCTCGAACTGACCATGATCCACGAGGCGATGATCCTCGAGTATTCCGGGCGCCACCTGGCGCTGATCGAATGGGCGGCGAGCCTCAAGCTCTACGCCTATTCCTGCCTTGGCCTTGCCCTGTTCTTCCCCTGGGGCATCGCCGGCGGCGACAGCTTCCTGGCGCTGCTCGCAGCGATTCCGCTGCTGCTGCTGAAGCTCGCCATCGGCGGCGCCATCCTCGCCGGCATCGAGACGGTGAACGCCAAGATGCGCATTTTCCGTGCGCCGGAGTTCCTCGGCATCGCCTTCATGCTGGCGGTGCTGGGCTTGCTGGTTCGGCTGCTGCTGGAGACCCGGATATGACCACCGCGATCCCGTTTTCCGCACAACTGATCAACCTGTTCGCCGCGGTAATCCTGCTGCTGGCCTTCGCCATGCTGGCGCAGCGCCGCATGCTGTCCTTGATCAACCTGTTCGCGCTGCAGGGCTTCTGCCTCTTCCTGGCGACGCTGGTGGCTGCGGTCACCACCGGCCAGGTGCACCTGTATTACTCGGCCGGACTCACGCTGGCGCTGAAGGTCCTTCTGCTGCCGTGGATCCTGCACCGCCTGGTGCGCAAGCTCAACGTCAGGGGCGAGGTCGAGGCGCTGATCAAGATTCCGACGACCATGCTGGTAGGCATCGTGCTGGTAATGATCGCCTTCAATGTCGCGCTGCCGATTTCCGAGTTGTCGCAGACCATCACCCGCGGCACCCTCGGCATCGCGCTGGCGGTGGTGATGCTGGCGTTCCTGATGATGATCACCCGGCAGAAGGCCATCAGCCAGGTGGTCGGCTTCCTCTCGATGGAGAACGGGCTCTTCCTCGCCGCGACCAGCGCCACCTACGGCATGCCCATGGTGGTCGAACTCGGCATCGCGCTCGACGTGCTGGTCGGGGTCATCATCCTCGGCGTGTTCTTCTTCCAGATCCGCGACCAGTTCGACAGCCTGGACATCCGCCACATGGAAAAGCTGAAAGACAATTGAACATGGATTTCTTTGTCCTGATGCTTGCCATCCCCCTCGTCAGCGGTGCCTTGTTGACCGTGGTCGGGGAGCGCGACTGGGCGCCCAACCTCAACATCGTCGCCAGCCTCGGCACCTTCCTCGCCGCCGCCGGCCTGACCGCCGAGATCGTCGCCAGCGGCCCGCGCTTCGCGTTCGGCGAACAGTTCTTCATCGATTCGCTGAACGTCTTTTTCGTCGCGCTGACCGCTTTCGTCGGCCTCACCACGAGCATCTTCTCCGGGCCCTACATGCGGAACGAGCAGGAGCACGGTCGCCTGACCAAGCCACGCCTGCGGCTCTACAAGAGCATGTATCAACTCTTCATGTTCACCATGCTGGCGGCGCTGACCACCAACAACCTCGGCATCCTCTGGGTGGCGATGGAGGCGGCGACGCTGACCACCGTGCTGCTGGTCTCGCTCTACCGCACGCCGGCCAGCCTGGAAGCCGCCTGGAAGTACTTCATCCTCTGCGGTGTCGGCATCGCACAGGCGCTGTTCGGCACCATCCTGCTTTACTTCGCTGCGGAGCGAGTGCTTGGCGCGACGGGCAACGCCCTGTTGTGGACCCACCTGGTCGACGTCAAGAGCCAGCTCGAACCGACCATCATGGCGCTGTCCTTCATCTTCCTGCTGGTCGGGTACGGCACCAAGGTGGGCCTGGCGCCCCTGCACAACTGGTTGCCGGATGCGCACGCCGAAGGCCCGACGCCGGTGTCCGCGGTGCTCTCCGGCCTGCTGCTGAACGTCGCGCTCTACGCCATCCTGCGCTGCAAGGTGCTGGCCGACGGCGCGCTGCCCGCAGGCTTCGCCGGCAACCTGATGATCGGCTTCGGTTTGTTCACGCTGCTGGTGGCGGCTTTCTTTCTGTCGCGGCAGAAGGACGTCAAGCGCATGTTTGCCTACTCGTCGATCGAGCACATGGGCCTCATCACCTTCGCCTTCGGCATGGGCGGCCCGGTCGCCAACTTTGCCGGCCTGCTGCACATGACCATGCATTCGCTGACCAAGTCGGCGATCTTCTTCGCCGTCGGCCATGCCACGCAGAAGACCGGCACCCAGCTCATGGAAAACATCCGCGGCCTGATCCGCATCAACCCGCTGATCGGCTGGGGCCTGATGCTGGGCACCCTGGCCATCCTCGGCATGCCGCCCTTCGGCGTCTTCGCCAGCGAGTTCATGATCCTGACCCACGCCATGAAGCATTTCCCGTGGGCCACGCCGATCCTGCTGCTGGCCCTGGGCGTTGCCTTCGCGTCGATCTTCGGCAAGGTGCAGCCCATGGTGTTCGGCGAGACCACCGCCAAACGCCTGCCGCACGCACCGGCCATCACGCCGGTATTCCTGCATCTGGCCATCGTGCTGATGCTGGGCCTCTACATTCCGCCTTACCTGACGCGCTGGTTCCATGAAGCGGCGCGCATGCTGGGGTAAATTATGACGACCTTTTCCCCCTCCCCTTTCCCAAGGAAAGGGGTGACATTGGTTCAGCCGCTACGCGGCATCCGGACCATTGATTGCAGCCCTTCTTGGGGCGGCCCGGCGAAGGCCTGACCATGTACTTCTGCGACGACATTTCCATCGAATTCACCCGCCAGCCCGGCCTTGGCGCCCCGGTCTGGCGCGGCCGTGCCGGCAGCGGCGCGCAGCTGCGCAGCTTTGCCGATTCGGCCCGGCGCAGCGGCGCCCGCATCGCCGCGATCTGGGGTGCGGACCGGCGTCAGCAGGGTGAAGGATTCCGCCTGCACTGCGTGTTCGGCGTCGAAGCCGGGCACCTTTGGCTGAGCCTCGACCTGCCCGCCGATGCACCGAGCTTTCCCGACCTGGCAGACATATTCACCGCAGCGAACCGCATGCAGCGCGCCATGCGCGACATGGTCGGCATCGCGATCGAGGGCGGCGACCAGCGGCCCTGGTTGCGCCACGGCGGCTGGCCGGCCGACTGGTACCCGCTGCGCCACGACGCCGGGGCGCCACCCGAGAGTCCCAACCAGCCGACCGACTACGAGTTCGTCAAAGTCGGCGGCGAAGGTGCCCACGAGATCCCCGTCGGCCCGATCCACGCCGGCATCATCGAGCCGGGACATTTCCGCTTCTCGGTGGTGGGCGAGCGCGTGCTGCGGCTCGAACAGCGACTCGGTTATCAGCACAAGGGCGTCGAGAAGTTGTTCATCGGTGCCGACGTCGCGCGTGGGGCGACGCTGGTCGGCCGCATCTCTGGTGATTCCACCTGCGCCTATGCCTGGGCCTATGCCGATGCCGTCGAGTCCGCCTGCGGCGTCGAACCGCCGCCGCGTGCCCTGGCCTTGCGCGCGCTGATGCTGGAGCGCGAACGCGTTGCCAACCACCTTGGTGACCTTGGCGCGCTGGGTAACGACGCCGCCTTTGCCTTCGGCCTGACCCAGTTTTTTGCGCTCAAGGAAAAGTGGGTGCGCGTGAACCAGGCCTTGTTCGGCCATCGCTTTCTGATGGACCGCATCGTTCCCGGCGGCGTCGCCAGCGATATCGACGCGGACGGACTGGCGGCCATCGTCGAGCAATGCGCGACGATCGGCGTCGAACTGGCGAAGTTGCGCAACCTCTACGACGAACACTCCGGCCTGCAGGATCGTTTTGCCACCACCGGCATCATCGACAGCGAGTTGGCGCGCGAGCTCTCGCTGTCCGGCATGGCCGCGCGCGCCACCGGCATGCTGCTCGACGGCCGCGCGCACCGGCAGGGCTACACGCCCCCGCCACCTTATGCGGCGCTGGGCGTGCGCCCCGCAACGGACGAGCGCGGCGACGTCGCGGCGCGGGTCGCGGTGCGCTTCGACGAGATCAACGAATCGCTGCGCCTGCTGCGCCAGATCGCGGTGAGCCTGCCGGCCGGAGCGATCCGCGTCGAACTGGCGCCGGTTCCCGGCGGTAGCGGCCTGGGCGTAGTCGAAGGCTGGCGCGGCGAAGTGGTGGTCGGCGTCGAGTTCGATGGCGAGGGCAGGCTGGCGCGGGTCCATCCGCACGATCCCTCGTGGCAGGCTTGGCTGGCGCTGGAGCACGCCGTGTTGCGCGACATCGTTCCCGACTTTCCGCTGATCAACAAGTCCTTCAACCTTTCCTACAGCGGAGTTGACTTATGAACGCCTTCCCCCCATCCCTCTTCCAACGGAAGGGGGAGCGCATGCGCTCCCCGAAGGGAGGATTGACGGCCCACCCCCCTTCCCCCGCCCAGCGGGCGGGGGTGACTAGTCACCTCCCCCGCTCGGCGGGGGAGGATGGGAGGGGGTGCGGTTTCGTTTCCCGCGTTAGCGCGGGCGGCCCGGCGGAGGCAGTGTGATTCCCCTGCTCAGGCACATCTTCCGCACCGGAATCCTGACCGAGCCAACCCAGGACGTCGAGGCCGGTGCGGAACGCGAATTGGACCGGCTGCAAGGCGAGATCCTGCATGTCCTCGGCCGCGCGCTGACCATCCGCGAAGTGGATGCCGGCTCCTGCAACGGCTGCGAACTCGAAGTGCATGCGCTGAACAACCCCTACTACAACCTGGAAGGCCGCGGCATCAAGTTCGTCGCCAGCCCGCGCCACGCCGACATGCTGCTGGTGTCGGGCCCGGTGACGAAGAACATGGAGAACGCTTTGCTGCGTGCTTACGAGTGCACGCCCGATCCCAAGCTGGTGGTCGCGATCGGCGACTGCGGCTGCACCGGCGGCGTCTTCGGCGAAAGCTATGCGAGTTGCGGCAGGGTGTCGAACGTGATCCCGGTCGATGTCGTCGTGCCCGGCTGTCCGCCGACCCCGCTCGACCTGCTGCGCGGCATCCTCACCGCCGTGGCGCGCCAGAAGTAGTTCTTTCCTGGTTGCCCGCAAGAGTCGGCGCTGGCGCTACGGCGTCCGAATCGGGCAAGGCGGCGTACTTCATTGCCTTGCCGCCACGCAATTCCAATGCCTGCCAAGCCCGCTATAAAAAAACCATCCGACAGGCGTCCAGGCCGGTTCACCCGCTCTGGCGAGATCGCCCGGCTCATGGGCACGCTGAACAAGGACGGCTATCCGCGCATCCAGATGTCGCTGCTGGTGGCGCTTACCGGCGGCGCCGGCCTGCTGGCTTCCTTCCTGCTGCTGCACTCGGCCGGCGTCGAGGCCATGCATTTCCGATATCCCCTCGCGGTCGGCTGCGCCTACCTGGTGTTTCTCCTCCTGCTCTGGCTGTGGTTACGCAGCAAGGCCGATGATTACCTCGACGGATCGATAGACATTCCCGACCTGTCCGCAGTGGGTTCGCCGGAGGTCGATGCCCTGCCGGATTTTGGTGGTGCCGGCGGCGAATTCGGTGGCGGCGGAGCGTCGGGCAACTTCGTGATCGATGATTCCCTGCCGGCGCCCTCGCTGTCGATCGGCGACGGTAGTGGCGGGAGTTCACTGGGGGAAGCCGTCGGCGAGGTGGTCGGCAGTGCCGACGAAGGAGCGATTCCGCTGGCCGTTGCGCTGCTCATCGCGGCACTGGTGGCGGTGCTGCTGTTCGCCACCTTTTACATCATCTATCTCGCTCCCGCGCTGTTCGCGGAGTTGCTGGTCGACGGCGCGCTTTCCGCCAGCCTCTACCGCCGCATGCGCGGCCTGCAGACGCGCCACTGGCTGGCAAGCGCACTGCATCGCACCGCCGGGCCCTTCGCCGTGACCGCGATCGGGCTGGCAATTATCGGCTATGCCCTACAGGCCTACGCTCCGGAAGCGCATACGCTGAGTGAGGTGCTGCGGCACTTCCGAATGGATTGAAAGGCGGCATCGGCCTCGTGGCGATCTGAACGCTGGCTGTCCATGCGGCGAGTGGGCGGCGATTTCATCCGGAAGTCGGCGCTGGTCGCACGGCGCCCGAGTCGAGCAGGGCGGTGCGATCCAGTTTCGCCACGTCGGTGACGCCGGTCAGCGCCAGCGCCACGGCCATTTCGCTCTTCATCACCGACAGCATGTGCGCCACGCCGGTCTCGCCGCGTGCGGCGACGGCATAGCCCCAGGCACGGCCGAGCATGCAGGCTTTGGCGCCCAGCGCGAGCGCCTTGACCACGTCGAGGCCGCTCCTGACGCCGCCGTCCATCAGGACTTCGAGGCGGTCGCCAACCGCATCGACGATGCGCGGCAGCGCATCGGCGCTCGCGGCGACGCCGTCGAGCTGGCGTCCGCCATGATTGGATACCACGATGCCGTCGGCGCCGGCGGCGGCGGCCAGCCGAGCGTCCTCGACGTCGAGGATGCCCTTGACCAGGATCTTGCCCGGCCAGTGCTGGCGCACCCAGGTCAGGTCGGCCCAGGTCACGCGCGGATCGAACTGGCTGTCCACCCAGGCCTTGAAAGCGGGCAGGCTGTGCGCGTCGGGCACCGCCATGGTCAGGTTGCCGAACATCAGCGGCTTGCCGCGGATGCCGACGTCGAGCAGCCAGCCGGCATGCGTCAGCAGGTCCCAGGCCTTGGTCAGCTTGCCGCCCAGGGTCGCCGCGCCGGCCATGCCGTTGCGCACGTCGCGGTAGCGCGCACCCATCACCGGCAGGTCGACAGTCAGCACCAGGACCGGGCAGCCGGCGACCTGCGCCCGCGCCATCAGGTCCTGCGCATAGCCGCGGTCGCGCATGACGTAGAGCTGGTACCAGAAAGGTGCCCGGGTGGCGGCGCGGACTTCCTCGATCGAGCAGATCGACACCGTCGATTCGCAAAAGGGCACGCCGGCCGCTTCGGCCGCGCGCGCCGCCTGCACCTCGGCGCGGCGCGCCATGACGCCGGCCAGTCCGAGCGGCGCCAATACCAGCGGCAGCGCCATTTCCTGTCCCAGCACGCGGGTGGAAAACGTCAGCTGCGAGACGTCGCGCATCACGCGCTGGCGGAGTTGCAGGCGCAGCAGCGCCTGGCGGTTCTGGTCCGCCGTCACTTCGTCGTAGGCCGCGCCGTCGAGGTAGTCGAACAGCGGGCGCGGCAGCTTGCGGCGCGCCAGTTCCCGGTAGTCGCCGGCGGTGGCCGGGGCGAGGTCGAGGCCTCGTGTGTCAGTGTTCATGGGATCCTTTCCACGTTCTCTCAATCGAACAGCTTGTTCTCGATCGAGTAGCGAATCAGGTCGGCGTTGTTGGCGATGCCGAGCTTTTCCATCAGGTGCGCCTTGTGGGTGGTGACCGTCTTCGGGCTGAGGTGCAACTGGTCGGCGATCTGGTTCAGCATCACGCCCTGGGCGATCAGGCGCAGCACTTCCCATTCGCGCGGGCTGAGGCCTCGGTGGGGATCGCCGTTGCCGCTGCCGGCGGCATCGAAGGCCAGCGATTCGGCAATGGCGGGGTCGATGAAGCGCTCGCCGGCGCCGACGCGACTGACCGCAGTGAATAGCGTGTCGGGGCTCGAACCCTTGGTGATGTAGCCGGAAGCGCCGGCCTGCAACGCGCGGCGTACCGTGCCCGGTTCGTCGTGCATGCTCAGCACCAGGATGGGCAGGTCGGGCCGGGCCTTGCGAGTCTGCTCGATCAGGCTGGTGCCGGTGGCGCCGGGCATCGACAGGTCGAGGATGATCAGTTCGGCGCCGCCGGCCTTGGCTGCCGCCAGTGCCTCGGCCGCATTGGTCACTTCCTTCACCACCTCCATGCCGGCGAAGGAATGCAGCATCTGGCGCAGCCCGACCCGGAACAGCGTATGGTCGTCGGCGATGATGATGCGGATCATGGCGACGCCACCGCTTCTTTCGACGGCGGGGCGTCGGGCGGGGCCAGCGGCAGGGTGACGGTGAGCCGCGTGCCGTCGCCGGGCCGGCTGTCGATTTCCAAGGTGCCGCCGAGCGAGGTGACGCGCTCGGACATTCCCAGCAGGCCGAAGTGCGTCGCATGGTCCACGGCGGCGGCGTCGAAACCCCGACCGTCGTCCTCCACCAGCAGGTACATGCCCTCGCCGTCCTGGCTCAGGGTGATGTGCACGTCATGGGCCGCGGCGTGGCGCACGATGTTGGACAGCGATTCCTGAACGATGCGAAACAGGGCGATCGGATAGTCGCCGTCCAGCCTGTCGGCGGCCTGGGTGAAGGATATGTGGTAGCGGATGCCGGCCGGGCCCAGCACCCGCGCCGCGACCCATTCCACGGCGGCGGTAAGGCCCAGGTTGAGCGCCGCCGGGCGCAGGTCGGAGGCGATCGTCTTGACGCTCAGGTGGGCTTCGCCGATCATGCTGCCGATGTTGTGCGCGGCCTCGCGCGCGGTGGCAGCTTCGGCGGGCAGGGCGCGCTCCAGCAGTTGCAGTTGCATGCGCGCGGAGGTCAGCACCTGTCCCAGTTCATCGTGGAATTCGCGCGCCAGACGCGCACGCTCCTGCTCCACCCTTGCTTCGCGATGGCTGGCCAGCCGGCGCAGTTCCGCGCGCGATCGCTCCAGGTCCTGCTGCGCCTCTTTTAGCGCGGTGACGTCGAGTATCACGCCATGAACCGCGCGTTCGCCTTCGGGCGTGATTTCCGTCGTGGCGCGGATCTGCAGCCAGCGTGGGGTGTCAACCGCGGGCAGGCTGCGGCCCACCCACTCGAACTCGCGCGCTGCCGCCGTCGTGGGATTGCGCCACACCAGTCCGGCCCGGTCGTCGGGGTGGATGCCGGCAAAAAAAGCCTCCGAATCGGCCAGCATAGCCGCCGCCGTGCCGGGCAGCAGGCGCGCCACGCCGTCGCTCATCGAGCGGAACGCCGGTGCAGGGGCGGCGACGTACTCGAACAATGCCACCGGCAACTGGCTGGATATCTGCCGCAGGCGGCCTTCCGATGCGCGCAGCGCCAATTCGGCCTGGCGCCGCCGTGCCGCCAGACCCTGGCGGCGCTGCCACGACCAGAGCGCGAAGGCCATGGTCGCCGCCAGCGTGATGGCGATCAGGACCATGGCCGAGAGGGTCAGCTGTCGCGTGGAAGCGACGGCGACATCCTCGGCGGCATGGGCGAGCGACACTCAGGGAACCTCCGTCAGCGGAACCAGCGGCGATTATATGTCTCCGTGCGTCAGCACCGGAGATGGTATTCCGCGGGATGGACAGGGGGCTGCCCGGCCGGCCATGAAAGTCGGCGCCAGCGACACGGCAAGACCGGCGCCGCCGCGTCCCGTTGGCGGCCGACTTGCGGGATTTCAGCGCTTTTTCTTGTCGATGGCGCGCGTCATCAGTTCGATGTCGTCCTCGATCGAATTGAGTTCGTCGATCATCACCTGCGCGCCATCCTGGATCTTCTTTGCCCGCTTGCGTGCCTCGGCGATTTCCGCTTCCAGCTTGGTGGCGAGCGGGTAATCCTGCTTCCCATTCGCCTCCTCCAACCGCTTGGCCATCTGCTGGTGCCAGAGCACTGACTTGTTGCGCGCCGCCTCGTCGGCGCCCGCGCGCGCCAACAGGTCATGCAATTCCTTCTGGCGCGGCGCGTGGGCCGCGATGTGCTGTTCCAGTTCGGCCACGGACATGTCGTCGGGACTTTTTTCCTTTTGAAACGCCGATTTTAGAAAACCAAACATTGCTGCCTACCTCCCGTTCTTCGACCCAACCCCGCCAGATCCTTGCTGGCCCCCTTTGCATCCGGAAATGCAGCCTGCGCGATGATACAACGGCTGTGGGAACGCCGATCGAATCCCGGGGCGCATCGGGGTAACCGCGCGCAAAATCAGGCTACCCCTATGGTCAGGCCGGCAGGGCCTGCCTAGAATCAAGACGAAACTACGGGTCCGGATGTGTTCGTCAGGGCCAGTTGCCATCGATTGCCCCACTCAACAGCCCATAGGCGGTGCCCCATGCAAACACGCGACAACAGCGGCTTTTCCCTGATCGAACTGATGATCGTACTGGCGATCATCGGCATTCTGGCGGCGGTCGCCATACCCAATTACAACGACTACATCACGCGCGGCAGGATCACCGAGGCGGTCGCCAGCCTGTCCGATGCGCGGGTGCGCATGGAACAGTACTTCCAGGACAACCGTTTCTACAACACCGACGGCACGGCGGCGGTCGCTTGCGCTCCCACCGTCACGCTGGCAAACACCACCAACTTCACCTTTACTTGCGCTGCGGCCAATAATGGCCAAACCTACATCTGGACGGCCACCGGAGCCAGCAACATGAACGGTTTCACCTACACGATCAACCAGACCAACGCGCGGACCACCGTCATTGCGGCGGGCGCGGCCTGGCCGGCGGTGAACGCGAACTGCTGGGTCACCAACAAGAGCGGAGGGTGCTGAGATCATGAAGGCAGCGGGGCGCGGCTTCTCGCTGGTCGAACTGATAATCGCGGTGGCGATTATGGGGATACTGCTGTCCCTCGCCCTTCCGAGTTTTACCGGCTATCTGCGCAATGTGAAGCTGCGCGCCGCCGCAGAAAATTTCCTCACCGGCATCCATCTGGCCCGCTCCGAAGCCTTGCGCATGAACACCACTGTCGAGTTCCTGATGACCACCGCCGATCCGCTCGCGGCCAACGTCGGCACCGCCGTTGCATCCACTGCCGGCAGGAACTGGATGGTGCGGACCGCCGACCTCGCCACCTTCCTTGACGGCAAGTTCGGGCTCGAAGGTTCGGGCCGTGCCACCACTGCCGACATCTCGGTGCGCATCAACGATACCGCTCCGCCGGCCGATACGGACCCCGATCCGCCTCCTGTGGCACCGGTGGCGAACATCGTCTTCAACGGCCTGGGCAGAACCACCCTTGCCGCACCGGCCATTTTCAAGTTCAACGATCCGGATGGCGGCGGGCGCTGCGTCACCGCCGGCGGCACTGTGCGCTGCCTGCGTGTCGTGGTCTCGGTGGGCGGCATCGCACGGCTGTGCGATCCGGCGGTAGGTGCAGCGGCCGTCGCGGCCGGTGATTCGAGGGGATGCTGATGTCCAGACGTCGCCAACACGGCTCCTTCATGATCGAAGCCCTGATCGGAATCGTGATTTTTCTCATGGGCGTTCTCGCCATGATTGCCCTGCAGGCCAGTTCCATCGCGATTCAGGCCGATGCGCAGTACCGCAACGAGGCCAGCAACCTGGTGGACCAGATCCTGGGCGAGATCAACCTCGGCGCGCGCGACCCGAACGGTGCAGTGGTTGCAGGTACGCTTGCAGGCTTCGCCCACAATCCGACGGGCGGCACCACGACCTGCCGCTTGTTGGCGACGGATGCAAATGCCAATACCGATTGCTGCAACTTCGGCGGCGGAGTGACATCCCTCAACCCGTTGGTCACGAACTGGGTTGCCGCGGTGTCCACCGATCCGGCGACGCGGCTCCCCTCGTCAGATGCCACACGGCAGCAGATCGTGGTCAATGCAGGCGCGTCCAACCAGGTCATCGTCACCGTGTGCTGGCAGGGGCCGAAGGATGCCCGCCCGCGCTTTCACCGCGTCATCGGCTACGTGAATTGACCATGGCAAACCAGACCTCTCCCTCGCGCGGTGCCGGATTCACCTTGGTCGAAATCCTGGTCGGCATGGCGATCGCCATGATCGGCATGGTGATGATGTTCCAGGCCATGAGCGTATGGGAAGCGCGTAAGCGCACCACGGCCTCCGGCAGCGATACGCAAGTGACGGGCAGCATCGGCATGTTTACCCTGGAGCGCGACCTGAAGGTCGCCGGTTACGGTTTCGGCAACGCGGCGGCCCTGGGCTGCACGGTCTCGGCCTATGACAGCACGCGGTCGGCCCCCGGTTTGTTTTCCTTCCAGTTGGCGCCGGTGCTGATCACCAACGGTGACGGCACGGTGGGCAGTACCCTCCCCGACACGATTGCCGTGCTCTACGGCAGCGCACCCACCATGTCCTCCAGCCAGACTTACAACAGCATCACTGGTGCGGCGATCCGGATGAACACCCGTACCGGCTTGCGCAGCGGCGACCTGCTTATCGCGGCCGATGCCGGTAATGCGGTATGCGGTCTGTTCGAGGCTACCGGCAACGCCAATGCCGATGGCCTGAGCATCGATTTCGCCAATGGGACCGCGTATACCAACTACACCAACAACGCCAACGTCGCGGCTTCGGTCGCCGCCGCCGCGCTGACGCCGGCGCAACTGGCCGCGTTGCAGGCAAAGTTCCACAACAATTCCGGCACTGCGCGTTTCAACAACGGCACGATCCAGGGCGTCGGCCTGACGGGGTCGGTTTTCAACTTGGGAACCTCGCCCCAGCTCAATGTTTACCGGATCACCGACAGCAATGGCAGCATCATCAACGGCAACCGCCGCTTCCTGACCTTTACCAACACCCTTATCAATCAAACCACCGCGACCGAGGTTGCCGAAGGCGTAATCGACCTGCAGGCGGAATATGGCATCGACGCCAACAACGACGGCGCCCTCGCCGCCGCCGAGTGGACCTCGACCACGCCGGCGACGACGGCGGCATGGGGCCAGTTGCGCGCGATCCGCATCGGCTTGCTGGCTCGCAGCCAGCAGTTCGAGCAAATCAACGTGACGGCCGTCGCTCCTTCCTGGGCGGGGGGCGCGTTTGCAATGACCAATGTTGACGGAACGGCCGACAGCACTCCCGGCAATGCGAACGACTGGCGACGCTATCGCTATCGTGTCTACGAAACGGTGATTCCGCTGCGCAACGTGGTTTGGGGGATCGCCAATTGAACGCCCACATCGTCCAACGGCGAGGAATATCCCGCAACCAGCGCGGCGTGGTGCTGCTGCTGGCCCTGATCATGCTGATCGCCATGACCCTGGCCGGGATAGCGCTCTACCGCCAGATCGGCAGCGGCCTGATCGTCGCCCGCAACCTGAGCTTCAAGCGCACCGCTGCGGTGGCCGCCGACCGCGGCATCGAAACCGCACGAAGCTGGCTGGTAGTGCAGACGGCGGGCAACCTGGAACAGGGCAGCGCGGCCAACGGTTACTTCCCCGGATGGTGCAACACCAGCCTCAACGGCCTCGGCGTGCCTGACGCCAACAACGACGGCACCCCCGACGACTGCGGCACCACCCCGGCGCCCTCCGAGTTCGATCCGCTCACCTACAACTGGGCCAACGCGGCGGTGGCAAGCGCCAACGACGGCGGTGGCAATGAAATCCGCTATGTCATCCATCGCCTCTGTGAAACGCCGGGCGGGATCAACGCCGCCAACCAGCAATGCGTGACGATCGGTTCCGCCAGTTCCGGCGGCTCCAAGAGCGCCGTCAGCTACGGCACCCAACCGCTTTCGAACACCTCCCAGCCTTACTTCCGCGTGACTTCGCGCGTCCTGGGGCCCACCAATACGGTGGTGTACACCCAGGTAGTCCTGTACTGACCAGGAGAATCGCCATGTTCCAGTCGAAAACCTACCCATTGCGGTCATTGACGCTGCTGTTCACTCTCTCCCTGCTGGGGGGCATTCCATTGCAGGCCGCCGAGACCGACATCAGCAACAGCCCGCTCTCCAGTTTGTCCACCGCGGAAGTCAAGCCCAACATCCTGTTCACGCTCGACGATTCGGGCTCGATGAACTGGCGTTTCATGCCCGACGCCATGTCGAGCAGGGAGGAACGAGTCGGTTTTCGCAACAGCGCCTGCAACACGGTGTATTACAACCCGGCGACCGCCTACGTCATTCCCAAGACCAGCACCGGCCTGGATGTGAATGCCTTAAGCCCTACAACCTTCACGGCGGCCTATGAAGACGGCTTCGGCAAGTACTTCGGCCGCGAAACCCGGACCTCGACGGATTCCGGCGTGACCTGGACTGCATGGACAGCGGCGGCGAGTTGTACCGAGGACACCAGCGGCACGTCGCGGCGCCAGTGTCGCGTCGCCGAAGTTGCCAGTGCCGGCGCGACGGTCGACCTGAGCACCAGTTTTCGCGCTTTTACCTCCGACGGGCTAGTAAACAACTCCGCAACCAACCGCTACGACACACTGCAGCCGGCCTATTACTGGAAGTATCTGGGAACCCAGGACCTGAAACCGACCACCGGCGATTGCGAGAAAATCCTCTCCCGCACCTTCACCATCACGCGGGCCACTTATTCCGCTGGTGTGGCCACCTTCGAGACGCAACTCGACCATCAAACCGATCCCAACCGTCCTCCGCTAAAGGTTGGGGATCTGGTCGGCGTCGCGCTTATGAACCCTTCGGGCTATCGGACTCCGGCGGGTACCTATTTCACCGTGACCGCGCTGCCCAGTTCCAAATCGTTCCGCGTCGCACTGGCGACCAATCCGGGCAACTACCGGCGCATCGGCCAATTGCAGCGAAGGACATCGGCCAACTCCGGCAACACCTGGACCGCCTGGGCCAATGTAGCGACTTGCAACGAAGTTTCGACCGGGGTCAATCTGACCGAGTGCCAGGTCGAGGGGACCAACACCACCAACGTGGCTTCGTGTACGCCGACGTTTACCGGCACGCCGGGATCTTATGCCTGGACCGGCAACGGCAGCGCGGTGGATTGCCGCATCACGTCGGGAACACTGGCGGCGTGGAGCGCGACCGACTGGGCCAACATCAAAGAATACTGCGTGGACGATCCGGCTGTCGCCGGTGTCGTAGCCGACACGAGGACCACCACTACCTGTCCGGCCGGCACCATAGCGCTGTGGCGCAAGGTTCCGGTTACGGCCACCTCCGGGCCGGCGACCGCCGACATCAACGGTGACAATGTCATCGATGCGTCCGATGCCGACGAGCGCGTCAACTTTGCCAAATGGTACAGCTACTACAAGAACCGCATGAACATGATGAAGTCTGCGGCCGGCCGCGCATTCCTCGGCATGACGGACTCCAAGCGGATCGGCTTCCTCACCATCAATCCGAACAATCCGGTAAGCAGCACGAAATTTCAGGCCATCCAGGATTTCGATACCACGCAAAAAGCCACCTGGTTCAACATGCTCTATTCGCAAACCACCAACGGCTCGACTCCGTTGCGGGAAGCCCTGTCGCGCGGCGGGCGCTATTTCGCGGCCAAGACGGACGGCATCAACAGCGGCATGAGCGGCGATCCGGTGCAGTATTCCTGCCAGCAGAACTTCAACATCCTGACCACGGACGGCTACTGGAACGGCAATGGTGGCCTAAAGCTCAATGGCTCGACGGCGATGGACAACCAGGACGGACTGCTTGAGGAACTCGATGCCTATCGTTCCGCCGGATCGAAATTCCAGATGTCGCCGCGGCCCATCTACGACGGCGCCAGCACCACCTTCATGTGGAACACGGCGCGGCTCTTTTACCAGCTCAACAACTCCTGCCCGATGCAGGAAAAGAAGCTCGCCCAGGAACAGGGCCGGCTCGGGCAGTGGCAGCAGCAGACCAGTCAGTTACAGAAGACCACGGGCCAAGTCCAGTACCGCACCGACCTGCAGATCAAGACCGGTCCGCTCGAGTATCAAAGCAAGATACAGAGCAAGACCGGGCAGTTGCAGTACACCACCAACCTGGAAAGCCGGACCGGGGCGCTCGAATATCAAAGCATGATCCAGAGCAAGACCGGACAACTGGAATACACCACGAATCTTCAGAGTCGTATTGGCGCCTTGCAGTACCAGAGCATGATCCAGAGCAAGACGGGGCAACTGCAATACACGACGAACCTCGAACGCAAGCGTGGCCAGTTGCAGTACCAGAGCAAGGTTCAGAGCAAGACCGGGCAACTGCAATTCACGACCCGGCTGCAGAGCAAGGTCGGTCAGTTGCAGTACCAGAGCATGATCGAACGCAAGCAAGGACAACTGGAACAGCGGAGCTTCAATCTGTTCTTTGGCATCTGGTCGGCTTGGTCGCCGGTTGCGTCTTGCACTCCGAACGCGCTGACTGAATGCCGCGTCAGCGGCAGTTTCGTCAAGGCCCATTCCTGCACCGACACCTTCGACGGAGTAAGCTGGAGCGGTGGCGCCGCCGCGGTCGAATGCGCCAACACAGGCGTTCTGGACGGCACCTGGACCGACATCGCAAGCTGCACGCCGAGCGCGAATGTGTCCTGCCGGATCAATGCCAGCTTCAACTATGTCACCAGCTACGCGCCAAGTTGCACCAGCACGGTCGCGGGCCCGACCTGGACCGGCGGCGCCAATGCAACCGAGTGCCGAGTCGACGCTGCCTACAATCCGACATGGACCAATACGGCGACCTGCGATGCAGGTTTGGCCAATGTTCAGTGTCGGGTCAATGCCAGTTTCGTCAAAGCCCACTCCTGCACCACGACGCTCAGCGGTTCGGTCTGGAGTGGCGACGCCACTGCGGTCGAATGCAACAATACCGGCGTGCTCGATGGCGTATGGACCAATATAGCCACTTGCACGCCAAGTTCGGACGTCTCGTGCCAGATCAATGCGGCCTGGCTCTATCGTACCTACGGAGGCACCTGCACCAGCACGGTATCGGGAGCGACCTGGACCGGTGACAGCCTGGCGACGGATTGCCGGACCATTGCCTTCAACCCGATCTGGACCAATCGAGCCACTTGCGATACCACGACACCCAACGCCCAGTGCCGCATCAATGCAAGCTTCGTGAAGGCGCATTCCTGCACTACGACGCTGAGCGGGACCAATTGGAGTGGTGACGCCAGCGCGGTCGAATGCAACAACACCGGCGTGCTCGACGGCAGTTGGGATCCGATAGCGACCTGCACCCCGAGTGGAAACATATCTTGCCGCGTCGATCCTGTTCCGGCCTGGGCTTACGTCACGGCTTACGCGCCAACCTGTACCAGCACGGTATCGGGACCGACCTGGACCAGCAGCGGCGGCAATGCCACCGAATGCCGGACAGTCGCCTTCAATCCGGCCGGGTGGACCCCGCGGGCGACCTGCGATACGGCGACTTCCAATGTGCAGTGCCGGGTCAACGCTAGTTTCGTCAAGGCGCATTCCTGCACCACGACCTTGAGTGGCACCAACTGGAGCGGCGGTGCCGCCGCGGTCGAATGCAACAATACCGGCGTACTCGACGGCAGTTGGGATCCGATCGCGTCCTGCACGCCGAGTTCGGACGTGTTCTGCCGCATCAATCCGGCGCCTGCCTGGACCTATGTCACGGCCTACGCGCCGACCTGTACCAGCACGGTATCCGGGCCCACGTGGACCAGCAGCGGCGGCAATGCCACGGAATGCAGGGCGATCGCCTTCAATCCGGCCGGCTGGACCAATCGCGCGACCTGCGACACGGCAACATCGAATGTCCAGTGCCGTGTCAACGCAGCCTTTACCAAGGCGCACTCCTGCACCACGACGCTGAGCGGCACCAACTGGAGCGGCGACGCCAGCGCGGTGGAATGCAACAACACCGGCGTGCTTGACGGCGCATTTACGCCAATTGCGTCCTGCACGCCGAGTTCGGACGTGTTCTGCCGCGTGAATGGAAGTTTCGTGGACGTGCCCCAGGGTTCGCCCACCTGCACCAGCACGGTGTCAGGACCGACCTGGACCAGCAGCGGCGGTATCGCCACCGATTGCAGCACCGCGGGCGGCTTCAGCGCTTGGGTTAACACCGCGACCTGCACCGAAAGCACCAACCTCCAGTGCCGCGTCAATGGTCCCACCGTCGGCGTTCAGCCAACGGTGCCGCTGGATGTGAACTCGGCGCCCTGCAACGCCCAGACCCGGACCGGCAGCCCCGGTTCGTACACCTACACCGGCAACGCCGCCGCCAACTACTGCGAGACGGTCGCCACTGCGCCGTATGTCGACGTGGCCTACGCCTGTACCCCTGACCCGATCCATGACGTCAATGGCTTCACCACCGAGTGCCAGTTCCGCAATCCGATGGCCTGGACCGACACCCCGAGTTGCGTCATGAACGCCACGACCGATTGCCGGCGTATCGATACCACCGGTTGGGTCGCTGCCGACAATTGCGTGGTTGTTGCGACTCCGGATGACACCGGGCAGACCGTAGACTGCCGGGCCACCGGCGCGACCGGCTTCAAGCTCGAACGCAAGGGCGAAGTCACCTCGCAGGCCTATTCCGGGCCAAACCAGGGCGGTACCGCCCTGGGCAGCGCAACGGTCAACCTTGAGGCGAGCTGGTCCGATGCCGTTCCTGGTACCTGCTTCGCCACTGCGCCTGCTGTGCCCGCAACTGCCGCGGTGACCGGGGAAGGCCCGCCGACGCCGCCCGAGGGTTGCCTCAGCGGTTCCCAGGTCTGGCCTTGCGAAACCTATAGTTCCGGTCTCGGAGGCCTCAGCGCCAACGTCACCTCGGCGACCTGGACGCCACCCGGTGAGGATCCTGAGGCCGAACCGTCGTTCGCCACGTTCACCACGACTGCCGTCCATCCCTTCCTGACGGGGCATTCCGTTACCATTGCGGGCGGCACCAATTCCTTCTTCCGCGGCAATTTTCAGGTCGTCGAAGTGCCGGATGCCACGCACTTCAAGGTCCTGATGGCCGACAACCCGGGCGCCACTGCCCATACCGGCGGCACGGCAGCACTGTTCTCCGGCAGCGCCAATTCCCTGGCCGACGTTGCCCAGTACTACTACAAGACCGACCTGCGCAATGCTTCGCTGGCGAACTGCACCGGTGTGTTGGGTACCGATGTCTGCGCGGACAACGTTCCGTCCACCGGGACGGGCAACGAGGACGATCGGGCCAACTGGCAGCACATGACCACCTTCACCATGGGTCTCGGGCTGGATGGATCGCTGATTTCCTCGCCGACTTACCGCACCGACCAGTGCGTGGCCAAGGCAGTCACCGGCGCCACCTGGGCGGCAAATGTGGTTACCGTTACGACGTCGGCGGCCCACGGTTTCCTGGTCAACCAGACCGTCACGCTATCGGGTGGCGCCGTCGCCGCCTACCGCGGTCAGTTCCGCATTGCGTCGGTCCCCAGCACCACGACCTTCACTTTTGCACTGACGACCAATCCGGGCGTCGCCGTGTTCGGTGCCGGGACGGCGACACTCTGTCCCGACTTCGTCCGCCTGCGTGACGGCACCATCAACTGGCCGGTTCCCGTGGCCGACAGCGCCACCGCCCTCGACGACTTGTGGCATGCGGCGGTCAATGGTCGCGGCCAGTATTTCAGCGCCAGCAACCCGGATACCGTGGTCAGCAGCCTTGCCGAAGCTCTGGCCGGGATTAACGCCCGGGTCGCGGCGGCGGCGGCGGCGGCCACGTCCAACCTGGAACCAGTGGCCGGCGACAACTTCGCCTACACGGCGAAGTACAAGACCCAGGCCTGGACCGGCGACCTCGAAGCGCGCGAAATCAATCTCGATACAGGCGCGGTGAGCGGAACCGTGATCTGGTCGGCGCAGACCAAGCTGGACGACATGACCAAGACCGCCTGCGACAATCGCACGATCAAGCTTTACCGTGCCGGCGCTGCCAACAATATGGTCGATTTCAAGTGGAATACCCAGGCCTGCGATGCTGCGGGAGCACCCACGGGAGCACCGGTTACGACCCTGGACGTCTCCGAGCAGGCGCATTTCGGAGCAGCCAACGTCGCCCTCCTCAGCCAGTATCCGAACTACGGCACGGGAATTGGAATCACTGTCGACCAGCGCACGCCGGCGGCCGGCGCCAACCTGGTCAATTACCTGCGAGGTCAGCGCGGCAAGGAAGGCTTCAGTTCCGCGCCACCGGTGACCAATACCGACGTGAACAAGCTTTACCGGACGCGGGAGCATGTGCTGGGTGACATCGTCAATGCGCAACCGGTGTTCGTCAAGGGACCGTTTGCCGAGTACGACGATACCGGCTACGCCCTATTCAAGAGCGTCAACCTCACACGCGCGCCGATCGTCTATGCCTCTGCCAACGACGGCATGCTGCACGCCATCAAGGCGGGCGACTCGATCGTCGATCCCGATGGTGGCAAGGAGGCCTGGGCCTTCATGCCGAGCATGGTGCTGCCCAACCTGTACCGCCTGGCCAGCGAGGGCTATGCCGCCGAACACGTGTATTCGGTGGATGGAACGCCGGTGGTCGGCGATGTGTACAATCCGGTCACGTCAACTTGGCGAACCGTACTGGTCAGCGGCATGAACAAGGGCGGCAGGGGCTATTTCGCCCTTGACGTAACTGATCCGGCGGCGCCGGTCGCGCTGTGGGAGTTCAAGCACGATGCCGGCAACTGCGTCACGGTGGATGCGACAAGCAAGGCGCCGGCCACCGACGAGTTTTCGGATTGCCACATCGGCTATTCCTTCAATAACCCGATCATCACCAAGCTGCGCGCGCCCGACGGCCGTTGGGTGGTGATCGTCACCTCGGGTTACAACAACGTCAATTCGCCAGCGGCGCCTGGCGACGGTATCGGCTATCTCTATGTTCTCGAAGCGATGACCGGCAAGATCCTCTTCAAGATCAGCACCGGCGAAGGAAGCGCGGCGGATCCCAGCGGGCTCAACCACATCAGTGCCTGGTCGGCGAACCCGTTGCGCAACAACACCGCGGAGCGGATCTACGGCGGTGACCTGTTGGGCAACATCTGGCGTTTCGATATCAATGATTCGCTGAATGCGGCCGGGCGGGAGGCGACGCTGATCGGGCAGGTGGTGGATCCCAGTGGCGTGGGGCAGCCGATAACGACCCGGCCCGAACTGGCCGAAGTCGGCGGCGAGGCCTATGTCTACGTCGGTACCGGGCGTTATCTCGGCCCGACCGACCTGGGCACTACCCAGACCAATTCGGTCTGGGCCCTGCGCGATACGCTCGGCACCACGGCACTTACCGACCTGCGCACCAACCTGCGCAAGATGGTGATTACCACCCACGGGTCCGGTACCGCCGCGTTCCGCACCAATGGTTGCACGGCCAACTGCAGTTCGGCCGACGGCTGGTTTGTCGATCTGCCCGATACGGGCGAGCGCATCAACATCGACATGAAGCTGCAGTTGGGCACTCTGGTCGTCGCCTCCAACGTGCCGGAAACCAACGCCTGCAACATCGGCGGCTACGCCTGGCTGAACTACTTCAACAACGGTACCGGCGAGGCCATCGCCAACAGCGCGGACCGGGCGGTCGGACGCCGCCTGGTCGGTGCCGGAGGTTCGGAATCGCTGGCGGTGGGTCTCAACATCGTGCGCCTGCCGAGCGGCAAGACGGTGGTCATCGCGACGACATCGGCAGCCCAGCAATTGACCGTCGAGGCGCCGTTCGATGTGGCTCCGCCCACCGGCAAGCGGGTGAGCTGGCGTGAAATAGTGCAGTGAGTTCTGGTGCTGGGTAATTGGCGGGAGTTGCTGGCGCGCCGATTGCCCACGGGCGCTGAGCGCCGTTTTGCGGCGTGCCTGGGTTTTTCGCTGGCGATCCACGCGCTGCTGCTGACGTCGTTCGGCGGCACCGGGATCGGCGCCCGAGGTGGTGGCGGCGGGACGCGGCCGGCGGCACTGGCGGTCAGCATCCGTCAGGCGCAGCCCCTGGCGCCCGAGCTTGTCGCCGAATCCAGCCAAAGCGTGGCCGCGGTTCTGACTGCCTTGCCGGAACCACAGGCAGAGCCAGTCGTGCAGCGTCCGACCGCCAAGCCCTTGCCCGAACCCGCGCCGGCCCCGACAACTGCCGCCGTGCCAAAAAAGGGTGCGAAGCTCGAGCTTGAGGCGGATCCGGCCGCTACCGGCGTCAAGCTGCCGGGTGCCCCGGCGCCCGAGCGGCTGCGTCCGGGCCGGGCCGGCATCGTCACCGGTTCCTGGTATTACGCGGCGCGTTACCTGCATCGCCGGCCAACGCCGCTGAAGGCGATTCGTCCGGACTATCCGCCCCTTACCAACTCGCTATCCGGACGCGTTGTGCTCCTGATGTTCATCAACCAGCAGGGCGGCGTCGATTCGCACCGGCTGCTGGAGTCGACGCCGCGCGGCATATTCGACGAGGAAGTGTTGAAGTCCTTTGTCAATGAACGTTACGCGCCGGGCTTGATTTCCGGCTTTCCCGTCAAGAGCCAGTTGCTGGTCGAGGTCGTGTTCGAGCCGGGCAAGGCGCCGCGTACCGGCTTGCTGCTGGACGCACCGCCGCAGTAGTCGCATTGGGCGAAGCGCGGGCAGGGCCGGCGAGGGGAGGATCTCCGCGCCGTCGGTCTGGGTGAGTCCCGCAAGGGGATACCGTCTGCCCTATTGGTGCGGACATATCCCACGAGGGGATACCGTCCGCCCTATTGGTGCGGACATATCCCACAAGGGGATACCGTCCGCCCTATTGGTGCGGACATAAAAATATTCAAATCGCGACGGCTGCGGCTTTGGCTATGCTTGCGGACATGTCCCAATGGCTTACCCTGTCCCGCGCCGCGCATCTGCTTGGCATTTCCCGCATCGCGCTGCAAAAACGGATCCGTGACGGCGAACTGGCGTCCTTCGACGGCATGGTCGACGCCGGAGACCTGCAGCGCGCCTGGCCGCAGCTCGACCTTGACGACTCGGGAAGTTTCGAAAAGACCCGCGCGATCCGCGAGGATGCCTTTGCCCGCCGTTTGCGCGAGCGCGTGCTGCCGACCCAGGAAACGCTGGCGCAACGCATCTTCGCCCAGGGCCAGGAACTGGCGGAATTGCAGCGCACCCTGACGCGCTACCACGCGCTGTTCGAAACACTTCGCGCGCGCCTCGACCAGCCGCAGGCGCCGACGCCGGCGGAACTGGCGGCACTGCTCGATGACGGCCTGGCGCGGGCTCTGTCGGCGCCGCCGCCGCCGCAGGACGTCGGTGCGCTCGATGCTATGCTGCGCGTCATGTCGGCGCACGTCACGGTCAAGCCATCGGGTCGCGAATTCTTCGTCGAGGGATCGGAAACGCTCCTCAAGGCGGCGCTGCGCGCCGGCCTCGCCCCCAACTACGGCTGCGGCAACGGCAATTGCGGGCTGTGCAAGGCGCGCGTGGTGGCCGGCGAGACGCGTGCGATCTCGCCCTCCGACTACCGGTTTTCCGAAGCCGAGAAAGCGCAGAACCACGTCCTGATGTGCAGCTGCACGGCACTGAGCTCCGACCTGACGCTGGAAGTGCTGGAAGCCGGTGCGCCGGAAGACATCCCCGAACAACGCGTGGTCGCCAAGGTGCGCCGCATCGATGCGCTTAACGCCGACGTGATGCGGCTGCACCTGCAGACCCCGCGCAGCAACCGCCTGCGCTTCCTCGCTGGGCAGCGGGTGACCCTCGGTATTCGCGCCGGCATCCGCGACGGCAGCGACGTGCATGGCGAATTCTCCGTGGCGAGCTGCCCCTGCGACGACCGCAACCTGATTTTTCATCTTTCCCGCCATGACCGCCGTGCCGCCAGCGCCGACTTTTCAGCCTGCCTGTTCGACGGCCGAATCCGGCTCGCCGACGACGTTTCGGTGTGGGGACCGTGGGGCACGTTCGTGCTGGAAAACAGTTCGCCGCGGCCGCTGGTATTCATCGCCCTCGAGGAAGGCTTCGCGCCGATCAACAGCCTGATCGAGCATGCCATTGCGGTGGATGCCGCCGAGTCGATCACGCTCTACTGGGCCAGCGCACAGGCTGGCGGCCAGTACCTGCCCAACCAGTGCCGCGCCTGGGCCGAAGCATTGGACGAGTTCAGTTACCGTGCGCTGGGTGTCGATGAATTGCCCGCGGTCGTGGGCGCGAACCCGGCCTTGGCCGGCAGCGACGTCTACCTGGCCGGCGCCGCGCAAAGCCTCGCGCCTATTGCCGAGGCGCTGCTGGCCGCCGGCGTGCCGCCCGCGCATTTGCACGTCGAGCCGCTTTGATGCCATGAGCGAACGGACATGACCCAGACGCCGCGCCGCACGATACCGATCCTGTCGCAGGAAACCGACGCCGAACTCGACGCCTGCTCGTCGGCCGAACCTTTCGCGCTGATGGTGCTGGGTGACAGCATGGCGCCCGAGTTCCTCGAAGGCGAAGTGATCCTGATCGAACCGGAAGGCCTGGCCACCGACGGTTCCTTCGTCCTCGCGCAACTGAACGGCGAATGGATCTTCCGCCAGTTGGCACGGCAGGGTACCGGCTGGCGCCTGCAGGCCCTGAATCCGGCCTATCCGGCGGCGGATATTCCGGACCTTGGCGCGGTCAAAGGCGTCATCATCCAGAAATCGAAGCCCGGCAGCCGCCGGGCCAGCAAACGCTACGTTGAATGAAAGCTTCGTTACATGCCCTATTACATCTATCGCATCACCCCACTCGGTCCGGTTCGCCAGCTGGCGAAGATCAGCCAGTTCGAGGTTTTCAAGGAAGCCTCGAACGAGGCCAAGCGCCTGCGCCGCGAGACCGAGCTTGCTCCCGGCGAGCTGATCAAGACCATCTTTGCCGAGAACGAGCTGCGGGCCGAAGAACTCCTCAATGAGCCGCGCGGCGAGGATCCGATGACCGGAGAGGAATACTAGAGCCCATGGCTTCGATTGAGGCTTCGCGCTCTATGAATCACATGGCCGTCGTTGCTCGATGGGCAGGTAAATTTTTTTGCCCGCCCCCCCATCCGCTGCGCGGCCCACGGCTGGCTTTGCACAGCCAGCCGGCTGCGGCGGCGCGACGCATGCGTCGCGAATTCCCGCCTCGCCCCTCGCGGGGGGGCTTACTGTCTGACTCGCTTTGCTCGATGAACAGCCCCGCATCATGGACGAGATCGCCTTTCGCCACCTGAAAGGCGACATCAATCGCCTGCCTTGCGTGTTCGAGCGTGTCCTGCTGGCGCGGCATGCGGTGTGCGAACTGGCGATCAGCCTGCAGATCGCCGAGCGCGAGAGCGTGGCCTGCACCCAGCCCGCGGCGCACCTGGCCTGCGGTCGGATCTCGGAACTGCTGCGCGAGAAATCGACGTTTGCGCTCGGCCTTACCGCCACCCAGCGCATCCTTCCGCACGCGATGGTGATGAAGATCCAGTGTGGCGGCCTCGACGGCCTCAAGGCGCTGCTCGATGCGAACGCCATAGCGCCGAACGTGCGGCGCCTGGTCCGCCTGGCGCGCGAGCAGTACGACGACCTTGACGAGCTGCCGTTCTCCGAGGTGGTCAAGGGCATCGCCGCCTGGAAGCCGCGCCGGCGCCGCCCGGGGGATGCGCCATGATCGCCGGAATGGCAGAACTCGTCAGCGCGGTGCAGACCAATTGCGACATCGCCGACGCGCGCCACGCGCGCGACGTCAGCTTGTGCACCTACCTGCTTGGCATGCGCGAGTTCTATCGCTGGGAGCATGACCTGCCCCATGGCGTCGCGCCGCCGCGCGACGAGGTCGGGCGCTGGATTTCGGAACGCGAGGCGCGCTGGGAAAGGCTTGCCGACGACGACTTCGTCCGCTTGCCGCTGGGCGGACGCGACTATGATCCCTTCGATGCGCCGCGGGTCAATGCGGCGCTGGCGGGCAGCGGGCTGGTCTATGGCGCCGGCATCGGCCGTTTCCATAAACCGCACTTCTTCCTCGGTCGCCTCGATCGCGACGAGCAGCGTGGCGCGGCGCGCCTGCTGGTCTGCGGATGCGAATATGCGCGCGACGTGGCGGCGATCCCCGCCGCCTCGCAGGGCGAAACGCTGATCGTCAGGCGCGAGGCGCTGCGCCAGTGGCTGTGGGAAAAGGCCGAGGGCTGGAACGTCAAGCAGCAGGACGGAGCGCTGAGGTCGGCGCTGCTGGCTTATGGTTTCGATGCCGACCCGCTGGCCGCGATCGAGCGCATGACCGAGGGCGAGATCGAGACCCTGGTGCTCCACGAGGAGGGCGAGCTTGACGCCGGGCGCTTGCTGGGCAAGTCATGGTCGGAAAAGCTGGCGGGGCTGCGCGGCAAGCGCGCCGAAATCTTCGCCCGCGCCGTGAAGGACAATCTGGCCGACTGCCTCGTCACCCTGCCGGCACTGCTTGAGCGCGACTCGGCCGATTCGCTGCACTTCTGGTTCTCGACCTTCGACGGATTGCGCCGCGACATGTTCCCGCGGCTGGTCGCGGCCTATGGCGTAAAAGTCGGCGCTGGTGACACGGCGTCGTTGCGCACGGCCGTCACGGCAGGGCAGGCGCATTTCGCCGCGCTCTGCCGACGCCTGCTGACAATGGACGAGAGCGCCATCGAGGCGCTCTCCCACGAGCCCGGCACGATCGCGCTTTAGCCGCGCGTGCCGTTCGGCACGGCTTATTCCTTGATGGCTTCGACCGCGATGGTCAGGCTGACTTCGTCGCTGACGTAGGGCACGTTCTTGCCCATGTTGAATTCCGAGCGCTTGACCTTGGTGGTCGCGTTGGCGCCGATGGCATCCTTCTTCAGCATCGGGTGCGGCATGGAATGGAACGAGGTCACGGTCAGCGTCACCGGCTTGGTGACACCCTTGATGGTCAGGTTGCCATCGACGGCGACCGGCTTGCCGCCGTCGAACTTCACCTTGGTGGACTTGAAGGTGATGGTCGGAAACTTGGCCGTGTCGAAATAGTCTTCGGCCTGGATGTGCTGGTTGAACAGGGCGTAGCCCGTATTGACCGAGGTGGCGTCGATCGTCACATCGACCGAGCCGGTCTGGGCGGCACGGTCGAGCACGATCTTGCCGCTGGTCTTGTCGAAGCGCTGTTGCTGGTTCGAGTAGCCGAAGTGGCTGTACTCGAAGCGCGGATAGGTATGCGTCGGTTCGACGTTGAAAGTCTCGGGTGCGGCGAAGGCGGCGGCCGAGAAAGCGGAAACTGCGGCGACGATGGCAAGTTTGTTCATGGGTCTTCTCCTGAGGGTGGGGTTGCTTATTTGGTGGCGGCCGCTGCGCTGGCCACCAGTCGGAACTTGATCTGGATTTCGTTGGCGACGGTGCCGAAGTCGGCCCAGACGCCGTCGCCGATCCCGTAGTCGGCGCGCTTGAGGACCAGGCTGCCGTCGAAGGTCGCGTTGCTGCCCTGTTGCGTTACGGTGACCGGCGTGCTGAGGTCCTGGGTCTTGCCCTTGATGCTCATCTTGCCGGCGACCTCGAAGCGATTGTTGCCCAGCGGCTTGACCGAGGTCGCGACGAACCTGGCCACGGGATGGGTCTTGGTGTCGAACCATGCCTTGGCGGCCACTTCGTCGTTGGCATCCTTCGAACCGGCGTCGACGCTCGCCAGGTCGATTTCGAATTCGGCCTTGGCGGCGGCCGGCTTGGCCGGATCGAAGGCAATCTTGGCGCGGAAGCTCTTGAACTGGCCATCGACCGGCACGTTCATCTGCTTGTACACGAAGGAGAGCGAACTCCTGCCATGCTGGTACTGGGTGAACTCGACCGCCTGAGCCACCGGGGCGGAAAGCAGGATGGCGGCGAGGGCGAGGCCGGGCAGGCGGAACTTCATTTGGGTTCTCCGTTCTTGGATTTGCCGAGGAAAGGCAGCATGCGCGCGAGGATCTCGTCGCGGTCGAGGAAATGATGCTTGAGCGCCGCGCCGGCATGGGCGCCGACCAACGCCGCCATGGTGAAGTTGAGCAGCATGTGCATCTGTTGCAGCAGGTCGCCGAGGTCGGTGTCCTTCTGCAGCAGGTCGGGCAGCGGCAGCACGCCGAACCAGACGGTCTGGAACCCCTTGGCCGAACTCATCAGCCAACCCGAGAGCGGCACGGCGAACATCAGCAGATAGAGCAGGACGTGGGTAGCTTCGGCGACGCTGCGTTGCCAGCCCGGCATCGCGGCGGGCAACGCGGGGGGCTGGTGCGCAAGGCGCCAGGCCAGACGCACAAATACGAACAGGAAGATCGTAACGCCGGCCCACTTGTGCCAGGAATAGAGCTTGAGCTTCTGCGGCGACAGGGGCAGTTCGTGCATGTAGAGGCCGAGCGAGAAGGTGCCGATGATCGCGATGGCGATCAGCCAGTGCAGGCCGATGGCGGTATGCGTGTAGCCGGTTTGCGGATGGTGGATTGCAGAATTCATGGGTGCCGACGAGGACAATGGCAAGTGAGAGGTCCGCACTTTACTCGGCCGGGGATGACCTGAAAATAGGCGAAGCTTCAATTGATTGCTGCCGGATTGGCAACAATGTTCCAGGTTTGGCTGGGAACTTTCATAGCCATGAGATGATCAGGGGCACTTCGACTCGGTGACGACGGGCGGGGATACCGTCCCCGATGCGACCGCATCCGGGACATATCCCACAAGGGGATACCGTCCCCGATGATAGGCATCGGGGACATATAATCGCCAGATGCCCCGTTTTGCAGCGAACCTATCCTTCCTGTTCACGGAACGCCCGTTCTTCGAGCGTTTTGCGGCGGCACGGGCGGCGGGCTTCAGCGCCGTCGAGTTTCATTTCCCCTACGAGTTCGACCGCGCCGCGCTGGCCGAGGTGGTGCTGACCTCCGGCGTCGAGGTGGTGCTGTTCAATCTGCCGGCCGGCGACTGGGCCGGCGGCGACCGAGGCATCGCCTGCCATCCGCGACGCATCGCCGAGTTCCAGGACGGTGTCGGCTTGGCCATCGACTACGCGCGCCTGCTGGGTTGCTCGCGACTGAACTGCCTGGCCGGAATTCCTCCGCCAGAGGTAGCCCCGGACAGAGCCCGCGAGACCCTGGTCGAGAACCTGCGCTTTGCTGCGGCGGTGACTCGCCGCGCCGGGATCGAACTGCTGCTGGAACCTCTCAATACGCGCGATACCCCGGGTTTCCTGATCAGCACCACCGACGCGGGCCTGGCCCTGATCGATGACGTCGGCCACGAAAACCTGCGCCTCCAGTACGACATCTACCATGCCCAGGTCATGGAAGGCGACCTCGCGCGGCGGATTCAGGAGCATTTGCCGCGCATCGGCCACGTGCAGCTGGCCGACAATCCCGGCCGCCACCAGCCGGGCACCGGCGAAATCAATTTTCCCTTCCTGCTCGACCATCTCGATCGCATCGGCTATGCCGGATGGGTCGGCTGCGAATACAGGCCGAGCGCCGCGACCGAAGACAGCTTCGGCTGGATGAAAGCGCGGCGATGAGCGCCATCGGCAGGGCCGCCCAATGACCTACCTGCACCAGCGCGCGCTGCTGCGCGACCTGTTCGACGTCGCGGTCGCCGCGGCCGACCCTGCGCACTGTTTGTCGGGCTGGCTGCCGGAACCGCCGCGCGGGCGTACCGTGGTGGTCGGCGCCGGCAAGGCGGCCGCAGCCATGGCGCGCGCCGTCGAGACCCATTGGCGCGGCGATGTCGAACGCCTTTCCGGCATCGTCGTCACGCGTTACGGACACGGCATGCCGACGCAGCGCATCGAGGTGGTCGAGGCCGCGCATCCGACGCCCGACGCGGCCGGGCAGCAGGCGGCGCAGCGCCTGCTGCGCGCGGTGCAAGGCCTCACCGCGGACGACCTGGTGCTGGTACTGCTGTCCGGCGGCGGCTCGGCCCTGCTGGCGGCGCCGATGGACGGCATCACGCTCGACCAGAAGCGCGCCGTGACGAAAGCGCTGCTCGCCTGCGGCGCCAACATTGCCGAGATCAACTGCGTGCGCAAGCATCTCTCGGCGCTCAAGGGCGGTCGCCTGGCGCTCGCCGCCGCGCCGGCGCGGGTGTTGACCCTGGCGATCTCGGACGTGCCCGGCGACGATTTTTCCACCATCGCATCGGGGCCGACGGTGCCCGATCCGACCACCTGCGCCGATGCGCTCGAAATCGTCGATCGCTACCGTATCGAACTGCCCGCCGTCGCGCGAGCGGCGCTCACCGCCGGACGCGCCGAGACACCCAAGCCGGGTGATGCGGGCTTTGCCCGCGTCGATGCCCACATCATCGCCACGGCGCAGGGTTCGCTCGCCGCGGCGGCCGAACTGGCGCGACGCCAGGGCATCACGCCGCTGGTGCTGGGCGATGCGATCGAAGGGGAGGCGCGCGAAGTGGCGCGCGTGCTGGGTGGCATCGCGCTCTCCTGCGCGGAGCATGGACAGCCGCTGCAAGGTCCCTGCGTGCTGCTGTCCGGCGGCGAGACCACCGTCACCCTGCGCGGCACGGGGCGCGGCGGGCGCAATGCGGAATTCCTGCTCGGGCTGGCGCTGACGCTCAATGGCCACCCCGGCATCCACGCCATCGCCGGCGACACCGACGGTATCGACGGTTCCGAGGAAAATGCCGGCGCGCTGCTGTTGCCCGATACGCCGGCGCGCGCCGCCGCGGCGGGAATTGATTTGCGCGCGCGCCTGGTCGACAATGACGCGTTCGGTGCATTCGCCGCGCTTGGCGACCTGGTCGTCACCGGACCGACGCGCACCAACGTGAATGACTTCAGGGCGATCCTGATCCAACCTGCACAAGGCCAGCCATGACCCAGCGAGAACATTCTGCCGATGCCGCCCAGGATTTCGCCGGCATCGATCGCGCGGCGCTGATTGCGGAACTCGCGCGCTGCCTGCCGGCAAGCGGGCTGCTGTCCGCCGAGGAAGACCTGAAGCCCTATGAATGCGATGGCCTCTCGGCCTATCGACAAGTGCCCATCGCCGTCGCCCTGCCCGAAACCGAGGAGCAGGTGGTCGCGGCGATCAAGGCCTGCCGCGCCGCCGGCGCCCCCATCGTCGCGCGCGGCGCCGGCACCGGCCTGTCGGCAGGCGCCTTGCCGCATCCGCAGGGCGTCGTGCTGTCGCTGGCCAAGATGCGGAAGATCCTCCACGTGGATCCGGTCGCCCGCGTCGCCGTGGTGCAACCCGGCGTGCGCAACCTGGCCATCTCGGAGGCCGCTGCGCCGCTCGGTCTTTACTACGCGCCCGATCCGAGCTCCCAGATCGCCTGCTCCATCGGCGGCAACGTGGCCGAGAATTCCGGCGGCGTGCATTGCCTCAAGTACGGCCTGACCGTGCACAACGTGCTGCGCGTGCGCGCGGTGACGGTCGCCGGCGACATCGTAGAGTTCGGCAACCACGCGCTCGATGCTCCCGGTTACGACTTGCTGGCGCTGGCCATCGGGTCCGAAGGCATGCTCGCCGTGGTGACCGAAGTCACCGTCAAGCTGGTGCCCAAGCCGGAGCTCGCCCAGGTCATCATGGCCAGTTTCGACGACATCATGAAGGCCGGCGAGGCGGTCGCCGCGGTGATCGCCGCCGGCATCATCCCGGCCGGCCTGGAAATGATGGACAAGCCGGCGACCGCCGCCGTCGAACCCTATGTCAAGGCCGGTTACGACCTCAACGCCGAGGCCATCCTGCTGTGCGAATCCGATGGCACCGCGGAGGAAGTGGCGGAGGAAATCGGCCGCATGAAAGCCGTGCTGGAAACCAGCGGCGCGACCGATCTTCGCGTATCCCAGTCGGAAGCCGAGCGCCTGCGCTTCTGGGCCGGACGCAAGGCGGCATTTCCCGCCGCCGGGCGCATTTCGCCGGACTACTACTGCATGGACGGCACCATTCCGCGCAAGCGCCTGGGCGAGATGCTGACGGCGATCCATGCCATGGAGAAAAAATATCGCCTGCGCTGCATCAACGTCTTCCACGCCGGCGACGGCAACCTGCATCCGCTTATCCTGTACGACGCCAACGTGCCCGGCGAACTGGAACGCACGGAAGCCTTCGGCGCGGAAATCCTCAAGCTCTCGGTCGATCTCGGCGGCACCATCACCGGCGAGCACGGCGTCGGCTACGAAAAAATCAACTCGATGTGCGACCAGTTCGGCTCCGACGAGCTGCGCATGTTCCATGCGATCAAGCGCGCCTTCGATCCGGAAGGCCTGTTGAACCCGGAAAAGGGCATTCCCACGCTGCACCGATGCGCCGAGTTCGGCCGCATGCACGTGCATGGCGGCAACCTTAAGTTTCCGGAACTGGAGCGCTTGTAATGGATGTGGACTTGCTCGACCAGTTTCGTTCGCGCATCCTCGAGCGCAAGCCGCTACGCCTCCATGGCGGCGGCAGCAAGGATTTTTACGGCGGGCCGCTGGTCGGGGACATCCTCGATACGCGCACCCATGCCGGCATCGTCAGCTACGAGTCGACTGAACTGGTGATCACCGCGCGTTGCGGTACGCCGCTGGCGGAACTGGAGTCGGCGCTGGCGACACGGCGCCAATGCCTCGCCTGCGAGCCGCCGCACTTCGGCGCCGCGACGGTAGGCGGCGCGGTGGCCGCCGGATTGGCCGGGCCGCGCCGGGCCGCGGTCGGCGGCATGCGCGACTTCGTCCTCGGCGTGAAGCTGATGGACGGCGAAGGCCGGGTGCATCGCTTTGGCGGCGAAGTGATGAAGAATGTGGCCGGCTTCGATGTCTCGCGCCTGATCGCCGGCAGCCTGGGTACCCTGGGCCTGATCCTGGAGGTTTCGCTCAAGGTGCTGCCGGTGCCGCCGGGTGACGCCAGCCTGCGCTTCGAGATGCCGCAGGACAAGGCACTGGACGCGCTCAACCGCTGGTCCGGGCAGCCCTTGCCGCTGGTGGCCAGTTGCTGGCAGGACGGCGTGTTGACGCTGCGGCTCTGCGGGGCGCAGGCGGCGGTGTCGGCAGCGTGCGCGAAACTGGGTGGCGAAGCCATAGGCGATGTCGAAGCACTAGCTTTCTGGCACGCGCTGCGCGAGCAGGGCGCGGAGTTCTTCGCTGGCGATGCCGCGTTGTGGCGGCTTTCGGTTCCGTCGGTGGCGTCGCTGCTCGACCTGCCGGGCGCGACGCTGATCGAATGGGGCGGGGCGCAACGCTGGCTGCGTGGCGATCTCGATCCGGTCCGCATCCGCGAGCTTGCGACACGAGTGGGTGGTCATGCCACGCTGTTCCGTGGTGGCGACAAGGTGGGCGGAGTATTCACGCCGCTCCAGCCCGCGCTGATGGAAGTGCACCGTCGGCTCAAGCAGAGCTTCGACCCCTACGGGGTGTTCAATCCCGGCCGCATGTATCCGGAACTCTGAGCATGGAAACCCACCTCGCCGATTTCATCCGACACACCACCGCCGGCCGCGAAGCCGAGGAAATCCTGCGCCGCTGCGTGCATTGCGGCTTTTGCACCGCGACCTGTCCGACCTACCAGTTGCTGGGCGACGAGCTCGACGGACCGCGCGGCCGCATCTACCTGATCAAGCAGGTGCTGGAAGGCGCCGAGCCGACGGAAAAGACCCGGCTGCACCTCGATCGCTGCCTGACCTGTCGTTCCTGCGAGAGCACCTGCCCCTCGGGCGTGCACTACTCGCGCCTGCTCGACATCGGTCGCGAGATCGTCGAACACAAGGTGCCGCGTAGCGGCAGCGACGCCATGATGCGGGGCGCGTTGAAGACCCTGCTGCCACGTCCCAACCTGTTCGGTGCGGCAATGAAGCTGGGTCAGTCGGTGCGCCTGATGCTGCCGGGCGCACTGCGCGCCAAGGTGCCGCCACTCTCCTCGGCCGGGCCGGAGCCGGGCCGCACGCACGCGCGGAAAGTGATCGCGCTGGCCGGCTGCGTGCAGCCCTCGATGTATCCCAACATCAACGGCGCGACGCGGCGCGTGCTCGACAAGCTGGGCATCGAGATGATCGAGGCCCGTGGCGCCGGCTGCTGCGGTGCCGTGCGTATGCACCTCAACGAGGCCGAAGGCGCACGCGACGACGCGCGGCGCAACATCGATGCCTGGTGGCCCCTGCTGGAAGCCGGCGCCGAGCACGTGGTGATAACGGCCTCGGGTTGCGGCACCCAGGTGGTCGACTATGCCCACCTGCTGCAGGAAGACCCGGACTACGCGACCAAGTCCGCGCGCGTGGTGCTGGCGACGCGGGATGTCAGCGAAGTCATCCTGGCCGAGGCCGAGGCCCTGAAAGCCCTGCTGGCGGCGTGTCCGCCGCTGCCGGAAAGCGAACGCCCGCTGGCCTTCCACAGTCCCTGCAGCCTGCAGCACGGACTCAAGATTCGCGGCACCGTGGAAGCCCTGCTGGTCGCAGCCGGCTACAGCCTGACACTGGTGGCCGATTCTCACCTCTGCTGTGGCTCGGCCGGCACCTACTCGGTGCTGCAGCCGGAAATCTCGCAACGCCTGCAGGCCAACAAGCTGCATGCACTAACAGCGGGGCGCCCGGCGGCGATCGCCAGTGCCAATGTCGGCTGCATCGGCCATCTCGGCAGCGTTGCCGAGATACCCGTGCGGCACTGGATCGAGCTGATCGACGCAAGGCTCGCCGCCTGAGATGACCGAGATCGTTCTCGACGCCACGGCGCGCGATTGGGACAGTTTGCATTCGAGCTTCCGCTGGAACGTCCCGCCGCGCTACAACATCGCCCAGGCCTGCTGCGGCCGCTGGGCAGAAGATCGCACGCGGTTTGCGTTGTATTACGAGGACGAGGCCGGCCACACCGAAGCCTGGAGTTTCTGGGATATCCAGCAGGAGGCCAACCGCCTTTCGAATGTGCTGGGGGCGATGGGCGTCATGGCCGGCGACCGCGTCGCCATCATCCTGCCGCAACGCCCGGAAACCGGCATCGCGCACATGGCCTGCTACCAGATGGGCGCCATCGCCGTGCCGATCTCGCATTTGTTCGGCGCCGATGCCCTTGAGTTCCGCCTGTCGCATGCCGAAGTGCGCGTCGCCATCATCGACGAAGGCGGCCTGGAAAAGCTCGGTGCGGTGCGCGACAAGCTGCCGCTGCTGAAGCACGTGATCGGCGTCGGCGGCGCGCGCGAATCCTGGGTGCGCGAGTGGGCGACCCTGCTGCCGCTGGCGTCGCCGCGCTACGCGCCGCGCGACACCGCGGCCGACGATCCGGCCATGATCATCTACACCAGTGGCACCACCGGCAACCCGAAGGGTGCGCTGATCGCCCAGCGCAGCCTGATCGGCAACCTGTCGGGCTTCGTCTGCTCGCACGATTTCTATCCAAAGCGCGGCGACATGTTCTGGTCGCCGGCCGACTGGGCGTGGACCGGGGGGCTGTTCGATGCGCTGCTGCCGAGCTGGAATTTCGGCCAGCCCATTCTCGGCTATCGCGGCCGCTTCGATCCCGAGAAGGCCTTCTGGCTGATGGAGAAGTACGGCGTGCGGAACAGCTTCCTGTTTCCAACGGCGCTGAAAATGATGATGAAGGCGGTGCCGCAGCCCCGGGAAAAATACGACCTGGTCCTGCGTTCGATCATGAGCGCCGGCGAAACGGTCGGCGAAGCCGTGTGCGGCTGGGCCAGGGAAGCTCTCGGGGTGACGGTGAACGAAATGTACGGCCAGACCGAGATCAACTACATCGTCGGCAACTGCGCCGCGGTGACCGCGCCCAGGCCGGGCGCCATGGGTCGCGGCTATCCGGGTCACCGGCTCGGTGTGCTCGATGACGATGGCAATCCGGTGGCCCCCGGCGAGATGGGCGAAGTCTGCGTCCAGCGCAGTTGCAACGGCGAGATGGACCCGGTGTTCATGCTCGGCTACTGGAAGAATCCGGAAGCCACGGCGGAAAAGTTCCTCGGCGGCGGCATCGACGATCCGCAGGCCTGGGGCCGCACCGGCGACCTTGCGAAGCTGGACGAGGACGGCGTGCTCTGGTACCAGGGCCGCAGCGACGACATGTTCAAGAGCGCCGGCTACCGCATCGGGCCGGGCGAGATCGAGAACTGCCTGGTCAAGCATGCGGCGGTGGCCAACGCCGCGGTGATCGGCGTGCCGGACGAAACGCGCGGCACGGTGGTCAAGGCCTTCATCGTGCTCACCGCCGGCGAAACGCCCTCGGCAGAGCTCGAAGCCTCGTTGCAGCAGCATGTGCGCAAGTATCTCGCGCCTTACGAATATCCCAAGATCATCGAGTTCATCGATGCCCTGCCGATGACCACCACCGGCAAGGTTCAACGCCGGCTGTTGCGCGGGCGGGCCGGTTGAGGCGGCGGCGAGAATCGTCGCCGCTTATTTCGGCCAGCGATTGTGGCCGACGAATTCCTCCCAGTTGAGAAAGCCGTCCTTGTCCTTGTCGTGCTTCTCGAAGTTGTTGGCGTAGAAGTCGGAGATTTTCGAGACCTCTTCCTTGCTTAGCCGGGCATCCTTGTTCGTGTCCGCCGTGTCGAACTGGGCTGCGGATTTCTCCTTCATCTTCCTTGCAATGTCGCCCTTGGTGCCCGGTTCGTCGAGGCGCGGCACGATGGTCTGGGCACCCGCGCTGCCGATGGCGAAGATGGTGGTCAGGAGTACGGCGAGTTTGCGCATGATTCCTCCGGAGTCTATGGACGGATGCCGAATCGGCAAGGCGGGGGTTGCATCATTCCAGCCAGCGCCTGCGCCAGAAGATGACCGATAACGTGGTTGCCACCGTCGCCATCATGCCGAGGGCGATCAGGAATCCATTGGGCCAGTCGAGTGGCGGCATGACCCTGAAGTTCATGCCGAAAATACCCGAGATCAGTGTTGCCGGCATGAAGATGATGGCGACCACGGTCAAGGCCCGCACTTCCTGGTTGACCCGGTTGCTGACCGCGGACAGGTAGATGTCGAGCATGCCGGCGATCACGTCGCGGTTGGCTTCCAGCGATTCGATGGCGTGCACCGTGTGGTCGTAGATGTCACGCAGGTAGGGTCGGGTGTCGGCGTGGAAGAAGCGGTCGTCTGCGCGCGTCAGGCTGTTGATGACCTCGCGCAGCGGCCAGATCGAGCGGCGCAGGTTCAGCGTCTCGCGCTTGAGACGGTGCACGGTCTGCAGCGAGCCCGGCTTGGGCCGCTCCAGCATGATGTCTTCAAGTTCCTCGGTGCGTTCGCCGATGTCCTCGAGGATCGTGAAATAGCGGTCGACGATGGCGTCCAGCAGCGAATAGGCGAGGTAATCGGCGCCCAGCTTGCGGATCTGGCCGCGATTCTGCCGCAGGCGTTCGCGTATCGGGTCGAAGCGGCCGCTGGGCCTTTCCTGGAAGCTCAGGACGAAATTCGGGCCGAGAACCAGGCTGACCTGGTCCGAGCCGATCTGCCGGTCTTCCCCGTCGATCTCGAAGAAGCGCGCGACGATGAACAGGTAGTCGCCGTAGTCGTCGATCTTGGGCCGCTGGTTGGTATTGAGGATGTCTTCCAGCACCAGCGGGTGCAGGTTGAAGCGGCGGCCGATCTCCGCCATGACATCGGGCTCGTGCAGGCCATGCACGTTGAGCCAGAGCACCGGCAGGCGCGGTTGGTAGGTACGCGATGCTTCCAGCGACGTGAACTGGTGCTCGACCAGTTCCGCTTCGCCGTATTCGATCAGGGAGATCGCTGCCTGCTCGGTTTTGCGCTCGCCGAGGTGGATCAGTGCGCCGGGTGCGAGGCCTACCTTGGCAGCCTGCGAAAGGCGTTTCGTGGCGCGATTGCGGCTTCGATTCGGCTTTGAACTCGTCATGGCAGGCGGCTCATACTGGGACGAAAGGCGTATCATACGGCGGCGCAACAATTGCGTGGACAAGGCGTACGTCGGTTGCGAATGAAATGCGAAGTCAAGGTGCGGGCCTATCCAGCTTGCATCGACGCGGAGCGTAGCGGCCGCAATCAATGACAAGAATGCGCGTTCGTATTTGGCGAGCATCGATGAAAAACAGAATGGGAGAATCATGGCGCTGACAATTGGAATTCCCCGGGAAACGCTGGCGGGCGAAAAGCGTGTGGCCACCGTACCCGAAGTCGTTGAAAAACTCGTCAAGCTGGGTTTCAAGGTCGCCGTCGAATCCGGCGCCGGGGACGCGGCGAATTGCAGCGACGACAGCTACCGCGCCGCGGGCGCCGAAGTGATCGCCGGCGCATCCGCGCTGTTTGCGGCGTCCGACATCGTGTTCAAGGTCGGCGTGCCGACCACGGAAGACGTGGGGCACCTGCGTGAAGGCGGCACCCTGATCGGCTTCATCTGGCCCGCGCAGAACCCGGAGCTGATGCAGCAACTTGCCGCCAAGAAGGCCACCGTGCTGGCCATCGACTCCTTGCCGCGCACGCTCTCCCGCGCCCAGAAGATGGATGCGCTCACCTCCCAGGCCGGCGTCGCCGGCTACCGCGCCGTGATCGAGGCCGCCAACGCTTTCGGCCGCTTCTTCAACGGCCAGATCACTGCCGCGGGCAAGGTGCCGCCGGCCAAGGTCTTCATCGCCGGCGCCGGCGTCGCCGGCCTCGCGGCGATCGGTACCGCCGCCAGCCTGGGTGCCATCGTGCGCGCCAACGACACCCGCGCCGAAGTGGCCGACCAGGTCGTGTCGCTCGGCGGCGAATTCGTCAAGGTCGATTACGAGGAGGAGGGCTCCGGCGGCGGTGGTTACGCCAAGGTCATGAGCGAGGGCTTCCAGCAGGCCCAGCGCGAGATGTATGCCAAGCAGGCGCGCGAGGTGGACATCATCATCACCACCGCGCTGATTCCCGGCAAGCCCGCGCCGCGGCTGATCACCGCCGAGATGGTGCAGAGCATGAAGCCCGGCAGCGTCATCGTCGACATGGCGGCCGAGCGCGGCGGCAACTGCGAACTGACCGAGGCCGGGAAAACCGTCGTCAAGCACGGCGTGACCATCGTCGGCTACACCGACCTGGCGTCACGCCTGGCCAAGCAGTCGTCGACGCTCTACGCCACCAACCTGTTCCGCCTCACCGAGGAACTGTGCAAGACCAAGGACGGCATCATCGACGTCAACATGGAGGACGAGGCGATTCGCGGGCTGACCGTGATCAAGGAAGGCAACATCACCTGGCCGCCCCCGCCGCCCAAGCCGTCCGCCGCGCCGCCAGCCAAGCCTGCGGCCGCGGCGGCAGCACCAGCCGCCAAGAAAGGCGGCCACGGCCACGGCGCCGCCAGCGAACCCATGGCGGGCGGCAAGCTGGCCGTCATGTTCGCCATCGCCGCCGTGCTGTTCTGGTTCGTTGGCGCCAATGCCCCGCAGGCCTTTCTCGCCCACTTCACGGTCTTCGTGCTGGCCTGCTTCGTCGGCTACATGGTGGTGTGGAACGTGACCCCGGCCCTGCACACGCCGCTGATGAGCGTGACC
>JACRIY010000064.1 GCA_016235805.1 Rhodocyclales bacterium | reverse complement strand
GTGCTCAAAGTTGAAGACCTTGATCCGCGATTTCGATATGTTGAATACCCCATGGTTCTCGTACGAACACGCCATCTCGCATTGCAGACAGCCCGTGCATTTGTTGGGATCAATGTGCAACGATTTTTGCATGATGCCTCCGGTAATTGGTTGCGGCGCAAGCGCTTTTCGGCTCGCATCGGACTCGTCCAGTAACGCGCCCTATATGCGAACGGCTGCTTATTCTAGGCCGCTAAAAAACTTGCTATGCAAACTTTCGATGCTGCACGGCAGCATCGACATGCAAGATGGTTCAGGTCAGGAGAAACTCCCGCACCGGAGCCACTTGTCCGGCATCCATCAGCATCGGCGCATGGCCGACCCCCGGCACTTCGACCAGGCGCGCCCGCGGTCCACGGCGCCCCATTTCGAGCGCCGCCTCATGCGTCAGGAGGTCCGAGGTGGCTCCCCGCAGCAACAGGGTCGGGCAGGCGATGCCGTCGTAGAGCGGCCACAGTTCGACATCCTTGCCGCCGGTGGCGGCCTGCATTTCCCGAAACGCCTGGGCAATGCCCGGATCGTAGGCGAATTCCACCTTGCCATCGGCCGCGACGCGGGTCACGTGCACCGTGAGGTGGCGCCACTGGGCGTCGTCGAAGTTGCCGAAACTGGCGGAAACGAAGCGCACGAAGGCCTCGGCCTGTTCGATGCCCTCGAAACGCGGCGCGGCGCCAAGGTAGGTGCCGATGCGTTCCAGCGACGCGCCGGTGATCACCGGGCCGACATCGTTGAGCACCAGGCGCCGAATCGGAGTTTCCGGCTGGGAAGCGAGCGCCATGCCGATCAACCCGCCCATCGAGGTGCCGACCCAATCGACGGTCTCGGCGCCGAGCTTGGCCAGCAGCGTCGTCATGTCGGAGCAATACTGGGGCACCGCATAGAGCGACTTGTTGCGCAGCCAGTCGCTGCGCCCGCGACCCACCACGTCCGGGCACACCACGCGGTAGTCCGCGGCCATCGCCTGCGCCAGGAAATCGAAATCGCGCGAGCAGCGCGACAGGCCATGGACGCAGACCAGCACCTTCGGATTGGCCGCATCGCCCCACTCCACATAAGCCATGTGGTGGAAGCCGGCGGCACTCAAGCACTTCACTTTTCCTTCACGCATTTCCACGTTCGCTTCTCCAATTTCGTGGGCAAAGCCCGCCTAACGTTGTCGCCTCCTTCCCCGGGAAGGGGGACGGGGGGATGGCCCTCAACCGAACCCCGGTAAGGAGTGGCGGCGATCTACGCCCTCACTCCTTACCGGGGTACCAGCGGGGGTTCCTGCATTATTGCAATCTGCTCGCGCAGTTCGAGTATGCGTTCCTCCCAATACCGGTTCGTCGCGAACCAGGGGAAAGCGGCGGGAAACGCAGGATCGTTCCAGCGTCGCGCCAGCCAGGCCGAATGATGCATCAGGCGCAAGGTGCGCAAGGCCTCGATGAGGTGCAGTTCGCGGTCGTCGAATTCGCGGAAGGTTTCGTAGCCGGACAGCACGTGGCCGAACTGGATGCCCATCTCCTCGGTATCGCCGGAGAGCAGCATCCACAAGTCCTGGATCGCCGGCCCCGTGCGGGCATCGTCGAAATCCACGAAATGCGGACCGTCCGGCGTCCACAGCACGTTGCCGGCATGGCAGTCGCCGTGCAGCCGCAGCACCTGCACCTTCCCCGCGCGCGCATAGCACTGGGCCACGCCTTCCAGCGCCTGCTCGGCGACGCCCCGCCAGACCGATTCCAGGTCGGGCGGCAACACCTGATTGGCAATCAGCCAATCCAGCGAATCGGTACCGAAACTGCGCATGTCCAGCGTCTCGCGCAAGGCGAAATCCTCACGCGCGCCGACCTGATGGATGCGCGCCATGAGCCGTCCCATCCACTCCAGGATGGCCGGTTCGGCGAATTCCGGCGCACGCCCACCTTGCTTCGGAAACAGCGCGAAGCGGAAGCCGCCATGGCGGAACAGCGTCCTGCCATCGATCACGAGGGGAGCCACCACCGGCAGTTCGTCGGCCAACATCGCGGCGCAGAACGCGTGTTCCTCTTCGATCTGACCATCGCTCCAGCGCCCAGGGCGATAGAACTTGGCGATCAAGGGACGCTCGTCCTCGATGCCGACCTGCCAGACGCGATTCTCGTAGCTGTTGAGCGCCATCAGCGCACCATCGCAACGGTAGCCCACGCTCTCGATCGCATCGAGGATGCGCTCCGGCGCAAGGCCGGCAAAGGGAATCGTGTCGTTCGCGCTCATGGCCGTGGCCGGGAAAGTTCGGGGATGGATTATAGGGTCGGCCGCGAATGCCAGTAGCGGCGCCGCTGTTCGCGCTCGTGGCGGAAGGCGACACCGGCGCCGCCAAGCGTAACGCTGACCGCGCCATCGACATCGGTGCGATGCAGTCGGGCACCGCTTTGCCGATAGCGTTCGACCACCTCCTCCTTCGGATGGCCGAAGCGGTTGCGATAGCCGACCGGAAAGACCACGTCGTGCGCGCCAACGGCGGCGATGAAGTCGGGCGTCGATGAAGTCCGGCTGCCGTGATGCGGCGCCGTCATTACCGCGGCGGCCAGTTCGGTGCGGTGCGTGGCGAGCAGCGCCTGTTCGGAAACCATCTCGATGTCCGAAGTGAGCAGCATCGATCGGCCTCCCGCTGTCACCCGCAGGACGCAGCTGAGGTCGTTGCTTTTGCGTGACAGCGGCTGCTCGCCGGGATGCAGCATCTCAAAGCGCACCCCGTCCCACTCCCAGGCGTCGCCGTCGCGACAGGGCTCGTGGGCTACCGGCAGCGCCGACAGCGCATGCTCGAAGGGCAAAGAGCTTTTCAGGACCGCTACCGGCAGCGCGGCGATGACCGATGCCGCGCCACCCTCGTGGTCCTTGTCGCCGTGGCTGATGACCATCGCGTCGAGCCGTCTTACGCCCTGCGCGCGCAGATAGGGCGCGATGATGCGGGTGCCGCTGTCGGCATCCGCCGAATAGGCCGGTCCGGCGTCGAACAACAGGTCGTGCGTGGCGGTCTGGACATGGATCGCGAGGCCCTGTCCGACGTCGAGCACGGTCATCGCAACGCTACCAGGCACGGGGCGCGGCGGCTGCATGGTCAGCAGCGGCAAAAAGGCCAGCAGACCGAGCCAGCGCGCCGCGACACCGCGCGGCAGCAGCAACCAGAGGCCACCGGCCAATGCCAGCAGCACCGACCACGGCGGCGGCGCCGCCTGCTGCCAGACCGCCAGCGGCATGGCGGCCAGCCAGTCGATGAACAGCATCAGCCAGGCGGTGAGCAGGTGCGCCAGCGACAACAGCGGATCGAGCAGTGGCAGGCTGCCCAGCAGCGCCAGCGGCGTGATGACCAGGCTCACCAGCGGGATTGCCAGCGCGTTCGCCAGCGGCGAGACCAGCGAGAACTGCTGGAACAGGGCCAGCAGCGCCGGCAGCATGCCGAGCGTCACCGCCCATTGCGCGCGCGCCCACTCGACCAGCCAGTGTGCAGGCCCCAGGCGCCCGCCGCCGATGTGGAACAGCAGCGCCACCGCGCCGAAGGATAGCCAGAAGCCTGCCGCCAGCACCGCCAGCGGATCGAGCAGCAGCACCAGCAGCAAGGCCAGCGCCAGTACGCGGGATGCGGCCACTTCGCGCGCGGCGAGGTGGGCCAGTGCCACCACCCCCAGCATATACAGCGTGCGCTGCGCCGGCACCGCGAAACCCGCCAGTAGGCAGTACAGGAAAGCTGCCAGCAACCCGCCCAGCGCCGCCGCATGCTGCGCCGGCAAGCGCAAGGGCAGGCGCGCCGAGCGTCGCCACAGCCAGTTGGTCAAGGCATAGGCCAACGCGGCGAGCATGGTCACATGCAGGCCGGAGATGCTCATCAGGTGGGTGATCCCGGTGCGGGCGAAGGTCTGCCACAGCCCGGCGTCGATCGAGTGTTGGTCGCCGATGGCAAGCGCGATCAGGATGCCGGCATAGGGCGCCTCGGGCAGCACCGCGCGGTATCGGTCGCGTATTGCCTCGCGCAGCATTTCCACCGCATAGTCGGGCCGCCATACCCCCGCCTGCAGGCGTTCCGCGCTGCGCGGCCGGACGTAGCCCGTGGCGCGGATGTCACGTTCGAACAGCCAGGCCTCGTAGTCGAAGCCCTGCGGGTTGAGGTTGCCGTGCGGCCGCTTCAGGCGCACGGTGAAGCGCCAACGCTCTCCCGCCCTGACCGGCACCAGCGGCGATGCTTCGTCGCCGGCATCGTCGCGCCCGCGATACCAGGCCAGCGACACATGCGGCGGCACACCGGGCGGCGCCTGTTCGACATCGAATTCGTAGCGTACGCCGCGCTCCAGTTCCTGCGGCAATCCGGCGACCACACCGACCAGCTCGATGTCGCGCCCTTCCAGGTCCGGCGCAAGTTCGTTCGCCAGGCGCAGGTGGGCGAATCCGCCCGCCCAGGCAAAACCGAGGCAGGCAGCCGCGCCTGCAAGCAGCGCCGTGCCGGCCGAACGCCGTAGCGCCAGCGCCGACTTTTCGAAGTAGCGAACAGGAAACAGGAGAAGCAGCGCACCGGCGACCAGACCTGCAAGCCGGCCAATGTCCGGCAAGACGGGTTGCTGTTGCAGCAGCCAGATACCGGCGGCAAATGCCAGGACAAAAATGCGCATCCGGCATTATGTCCCCGGCGCCAGCCGGGGACGGTATCCCCGTGATATGTCCCCGACGCCAGCCGGGGACGGTATCCCCGTGATATGTCCCCGGCGTCAGCCGGAAGACGGCGGCAGCTTCATTCGTGCAGTGCGGCGCTGATCTCGGCGAAGTTCTGCGCGATCTCGACGGTTTCCACGGGCTCTCCGAGTTGCAGGGCGATCTGCGAACAGGACAGCAGGCCGCGCAGTACCTGATGGCCGTTGTCGTCCTCATCCACCACCGCCGCATGTCGCCGCCCGGTGGCCTTGAGCGTCGCCACGACGTGGCCGACGTGGGCATGCAGCACATCGTCCATGCTGATCACTTCAAGTCGGCTGGCCGGCGTCATGATGTCGCGCACCAGTGCGTCGGCGCGGGCAATGCCACGGGCCGTGATGCACTGCAAGGTCTTTTCGCCGATCAGGTCGTTCGAGGTGATGATGCCGATCACCCTGTTGTCGATATCGACCACCAGCAGCAAATGCACCTTGCGCCGGCGCATCACGCGTGCCGCGGTATCGACACTGACATCGGGATCGATCGTGAAAGCGGTTACCTTCCGGAAATCGGTCATCACCGCCACCGCTTCGTCGTCGAGCGTGATCCGTGGCGGCAGGTCCTGGCTGGGCACGTGGAAGCTGGTCTGGGACTGCAAAGGCCGGCGAGGCAGTACTGAATACTGGCGCATGGTGTTTCCTCCTGTGTCTTGTGTGGGATCCGTCTCTGCGTACGGGTTGTGACCATTTTTCGCCTCAAACGTGCCCGCCGTCCAAACCATTTTTTTGATATGGTCATCTATTCAATTCGAATTACCGCAATGCAGCACGTTTTCGTGGCGCCCATGACCGGGCCGCAAGGCAGTCGTGCCAATGGTCCGTCCGCGGCAGCCGGAAACCTCCCGCAGCAAAAAATGCTGCGCGCCATCCGTGAGCGATAATCGCGACCTACGCTCAGGAGTCGCAATGAACTACGTCATTCCAGCCGCACCCATTCCCGCCGTTCCCGTCGCCGGCGATGCAGGCAGCTTTCCTGTGCGCCGCATCTATTGCGTCGGTCGCAATTACGCCGCGCATGCGCGCGAGATGGGATCGGATCCGGATCGCGAGCCGCCCTTCTTCTTCTGCAAGCCGGCGGATGCTGTGGTGGCCGTGACGCCGGGCAGCACCGCCGACATCGCCTATCCGAGCCAGACGGCGAACTACCACCACGAAGTGGAACTGGTGGTGGCGATCGGCAAGGGTGGCCGCGACATCGGCATCGAGTCGGCCAACGACCACGTCTATGGCTATGCCGTCGGCTTCGACATGACGCGTCGCGACCTGCAGTTCGCCTTGCGCGACAAGGGCCGGCCCTGGGAACTGGGCAAGGCGTTCGACCAGTCGGCGCCGATTTCGCCCATCGTGCCGGCTGCCCGCATCGGCCATCCGGCGGCCGGACGCATCTGGCTCACGGTGAACGGCACGCTGAAACAGGAAGGCGACCTCGCCGACCTGATCTGGTCGGTCCCCGAGACCATCGCCCACCTGTCGAAATACTTCGAACTGCATCCCGGCGACCTGATTTTCACCGGCACGCCGGAAGGCGTCGGCCCGGTGGTTCGCGGCGACAGGGTGGTCGGCGCGGTGGCCGGCATCGGCGAACTCACGATCCGCATCGTCTGACGGAGAACGGCGACATCCTGCCTGCCCATGCGTCGCCAAATCCGAAAGTACCTCCCCGACCACGAGGCGATTCGCGGCAACCGCTGGCTGGCGCCGTTCGAGAACACCCTGCTGCACCCCCGCCTGTGGGACCTCAATCGCCACTCGGCGGCAGGCGCCGTGGCCGCCGGCCTGTTCTGCGGCCTGATCCCCGGCCCGCTGCAGATGCTCGGCGCGGCCATCTGCGCGGTGGTGTTTCGCGTCAACCTGCCGCTGGCGATGCTGACCACCATCTACACCAACCCATTCACCATCGTGCCGCTCTACATCGCCGCCTTCACCATCGGCCAGTGGGTCCTGCCCGGACCGGGACACAAGTTCGTCGAGCCACCCGAACTGGGTGACGCCGGAATCACGGCCTGGCTGCACGCGCTGGTCGACTGGATGGCGGGACTGGGCGCGCCGCTGGCGCTGGGGCTGTTGCTGCTGGCGTCGGGACTGGCCCTGACCGGCTACCTGCTCATGCAAATTGCGTGGCGCGTCTACCTGATCCGCGCCTGGCGCCGGCGCAGTCGCGCGCGCGCCGCGCAAAAACACTGAGTCAGCCGCGCAGGACGCCATCCTCCAGATGCAGCAGGCGATGCGCCCGCGCCGCGAGTTCGGTGTCGTGCGTGACCAGCACCATCGCCGCGCCGCGCTCCCTGCACAATTCCAGCAGCAGGCCGAACACGGCGTGCGCCGAGGCACGATCGAGGTTGCCGGTCGGTTCGTCGGCCAGCAGGCAGGTCGGCTGGGTAACCATCGCGCGCGCCACCGCCACGCGCTGACGCTCGCCGCCCGACAGTTCGCCGGGGCGGTGCGTCAGGCGATGACCGAGGCCGACGCGTTCCAGCACGGCGCCGGCCTGGCGTGCCGCCTCGGCACGATCCATGCGCCGGATCAGCAGCGGCATGGCGACGTTCTCCACGGCGGTGAATTCCATCAGCAGGTGGTGAAACTGGTACACGAAGCCCAGCGCATGGTTGCGCAAGCGGCCGCGCTCGACCTCGTCCACCCGCGCCAGGTCGCTGCCGTGCAGCAGCACCCGTCCCGCGGTCGGCGTATCGAGTCCGCCGAGCAGGTGCAACAGCGTGCTCTTGCCCGAACCGCTGGCGCCGACGATGGCCACCGTGTCGCCAGCGCCGACTTCCAGGTCGACGCCGCCGAGCACGGCCACCTGAGCCGCGCCCTGGCGAAACACCTTGGTCAGGCCGGCGCAATGGAGGATGGGACCCGGATCACTCATAGCGCAACGCCTCCGCCGGTTGCGTGCGCGAGGCGCGCCAACTCGGATACAGCGTCGCCAGCAGCGTGAGGACGAAGGACACCACGCCGATGGTGCCGACGTCCGACCAGTGCAGGTCGGACGGCAGGTCGCTGATGTAATACACGTCGCGCGACAGGAACTTCAGCCCGAGGACGTTCTCCAGGGCCGGTACCACGACGTCGATGTTCAGCGCCAGCGAGACGCCGCCGGCGATCCCGGCGGCCAGGCCGACGCTGCCGATCAGCGTGCCCTGCACCATGAAGATCGCCATGATGCTTTTCGGGCTGGCGCCCAGCGTACGCAGGATGGCGATGTCGGCACGCTTGTCGGTGACGGCCATGACCAGGGTGGACACGATGTTGAAGGCGGCCACCGCGACGATCAGCAGCAGGATCAGGAACATCATGCGCTTTTCGATCTCCACGGCGCGAAAGAAGTTGGCATGGCTGCGCGTCCAGTCGCTGACCCAGGCGTCGGTGTCGAGGAAGCGCAGCAGTTCGCGACCGATGCGCGGCGCGGCGAACAGGTCGTCGACCTTGAGCCGCACGCCGGTGACGCGGTCGTCCATGCGATACAACTTCTGCGCGTCGGACATGTGCACCAGCGCCAGGCCGGAATCGAATTCGAACATGCCCGCCTCGAAGATCCCCACCACGCGGAACTGCTTGACCCGCGGCAGGATCGCCGCCGGCGTCACCAGCCCCTGCGGCGCCAGCAGCGTGACCTTGTCGCCGGTGGCAGCGCGCAGCGCGCGCGCCAGTTCGCTGCCGAGCACGATGCCGAACTCCCCCGGCAGCAACTGGTCCAGCTTGCCGGACTTCATGTGGCGGGCGAAATCGGCCACCTTGTCCTCGGCCTCGGGCAGGATGCCGCGCACCATCAAGCCGCGCACCTGGCCATCGTAGCTAAGCATGCCCTGCGCCTGCACATAGGGCGCCGCCGCCGTGACCCGCGGATGGCGCGCCGCGCCCTGCACCACCTTGCTCCAGTCGGCCAGTTCGCCGCTTTCGCTGCTGATCTGGACATGGGAAACCACGCCCAGGATGCGTTCGCGCAGTTCCTTCTGGAAGCCATTCATCACCGACAGCACCACGATCAGCGCCGCCACGCCCAGCGCCAGTCCCAGCATGGAGATCAGCGAAATGAAGGAAATGAAGCGGTTGGCAGCGCCTTCGCGCGGCTGGGCGCGGGTGTAGCGCAGACCGATGAGGAGTTCGTACATGCGTGGGATGGAGGTCGTAAACCAGGGATCAGTATAGAGTGCTGCGCAATGCGCCGGTATAGTCCGGTTCCCGATTTCCTTTCACCTACCCCCGCAATGCTCACCCTCATCGTGCCCGGCCTGATCTGGACCCGGCAGGCGCTCGCCGACCTGACCCACGACCTGCCGCTACCCGCATTCACGGCGCTGCTCGGCCGCGGTGCGCTGATCCGGCGCGCGTCGCAGGCCAGTTCCGCGGTGCTCGCGGAACTCTTCGAGCTGCCCGAGCCGCTGCCGGCGGCCGCCCTGCGCCACCTCGCGCTGCGAGGCGATACCGCAGACGAGGAATGGCTGTGCCTCGACCCGGTGCGCCTGCAGTTCCACGATCGCAGCCTGATCGTCGACCACCCGCGCCACCTGCAGCTCGACGCCGCCGAGGCCGCCGCGCTCGCCGTGTCGCTGGCGCCGACTTTTGCGGAACTGGGCCAGATCGAGGTGCTCGCGCCGGACAGCTGGAACCTGCGCCTCACGGATCGTGCCCCGGAATTCATCGCCCTGCCCGACGCCGCGGGACGCTCGGCCGCGCCGCTGCCCTCCGGACCTGCCCATGCGCCCTGGCGACGCGCGATCAACGAGGCGCAGATGATCCTCCACACCCATCCGGTGAACCTGGCGCGCGAAAGTGCCGGCCGGCCTCTGGTGAATTCGCTCTGGCCCTGGGGCGCCGGACAATTGCCACCAGCGCGGGATGGCGCGTACGGCATCGTGTGGGGCGACGACCCGGTGTTGCGCGGCATCGCGCAACTGTTCGGTGCCGTCAGCGGCGCGCTGCCCGAAGGTTTCCCCGCCAGCTTGCCGCGCAACGCCCTGGCGCTGGTCGATGCGCTGGAGCAACCAGCGCGCACCGGCAATGCGATCGCCTGGCGCGACGCCCTGGCCGACTTCGAAGCGAACTGGCTGGCACCCGCCCACGCGGCGCTGCGTTCGGGCCGCCTCGACGCCCTGCGCCTGCTCGCGCCCGGCGACCTCGGCAGCTCGGAACTGAACCTGCGGCGCCGCGACCTGTGGCGTTTCTGGCGCAAGCCGCGCCCGCTAACGGAACTGACTGCGGCATGACCCGGATCGCGATCCGCGACGTACCGCCACGCGCCACATGGGCGCTCGAGCAGGGCGGCATCCACCCTTTGCTGGCGCGCCTCTATGCCGCGCGCGGAATCCGCGCCGCGGAGGAACTCGACGCCCGCAGCAGCGCCCTGCTCGCCCCTGACCGGCTCAAGGGAACGCACGAGGCCGCGGTGCTGCTCGCCGATGCCATCGCCGCCGGCCGCAAGATGCTCATCGTCGCCGACTACGATTGCGACGGCGCCACCGGCTGCGCGGTCGGCCTGCGCGCGCTGCGCATGATGGGCGCCACAGTCGACTACCTGGTCCCCGACCGCTTCACGCTCGGCTACGGGCTCTCGCCCGAAGTCGCCCGGCTCGCCGCCGAACGCAAGCCGGACCTGGTCATCACGGTCGACAACGGCATTGCCAGCGTCGAAGGCGTGGCGGAACTGCGCCGCCACGGCATCGCCACGCTCATCACGGACCATCACCTGCCGGCCGCCGGCGACCTGCCCGCCGCCGATGTCATCGTCAATCCCAACCAGCCGGGCTGCGATTTCCCGAGCAAGGCGCTGGCCGGCGTCGGCGTGATGTTCTACGTCATGCTGGCCTTGCGCGCCGAGTTGCGCCGGCGCGGCGCCTATGCCACGCAGGACGAACCCAACCTGGCAGGACTGCTCGACCTGGTGGCGCTAGGCACCGTCGCCGACGTCGTGCCGCTCGACCGCAACAACCGCATCCTGGTCACCCAGGGCCTGGCGCGCATCCGCGGCGGCCGCATGCAGGCCGGCATCGCCGCGCTGCTGGCCATCGCCGGCCGCGAACCTGCGCGCGCGGCCACCTTCGACCTCGGCTTCGCCATCGGCCCGCGCCTCAACGCCGCCGGCCGCCTGGCCGACATGTCGCTCGGTATCGAGTGCCTGGCCACCGACGATCCCGCGCGTGCGATGAACATCGCGCAGCAGCTCGACGCCATCAACCGCGAGCGGCGCGCGATCGAAGCCGACATGCGCGAGGACGCCGAGCTGTTGCTGGAAACGCTCGACGCCGGCAACCGGGCCAGCCTCACGCTGTTCGATCCGGGCTGGCACCAGGGAGTGATCGGCATTCTGGCCGGACGCATCAAGGAAAAGCTGCACCGCCCCACCTTCGCCTTCGCCCGCGGCAATCCGGGCGAACTGAAGGCCTCCGGCCGCTCGATCCCCGGCCTGCACCTGCGCGACGCCCTCGATCTGGTCGCAAAGCGCCACCCCGACCTGCTGCTGCGCTTCGGCGGCCACGCTGCCGCCGCGGGACTGACGCTGCGCGAAGAGCGCCTCGCCGAATTCGAGGCCTCCTTCGAGCAGGTCTGCAGAGAACTCATCTCCCCGGCACAGCTGACGCGCACCCTGGAGACAGACGGCCCGCTCGAATCCGGCTACTACTCGCTCGATGCCGTGCGCATGATGCAGCAGGAGGTCTGGGGCCAGGCGTTTCCGCCACCGATGTTTGCCGACCGCTTCGAGGTGCTGAGCCAGCGCATCCTCAAGGACAAGCACCTCAAGCTGAAGCTGCGCAAGGGCAAGCAGAGCTTCGATGCGATCCAGTTCAATTTCGCCGAGGCCGCCACCGCTGCCGCCCCGGATCGCATCCATGCCGCATTCCGCGTCGATATCAACGAATGGAACGGCAACCAGACCGTGCAACTGCTGCTGGAGCACTTCGAACCGGGCTGACGCCTTTCGCGCGCTTCCGCCCGGTCGCCGTTACTCCGTCGCCATCGGCTCCGGCAAGAGTGCGTCGACGACTCCGGGCTCGCCGAACAGGTTGCCCTGGTAGGCGTGGCAACCCTTCCTGGCCAGGAACTGGCGTTGCGCCTCGGTTTCCACGCCCTCGGCAATTACCTCCAGGCCCAGGCTCTGACCCAGGCCGATGATGGTGCTGGCTATCACCGCATCATTGGTATCGCGGAGCACATCGCGAACGAAGGAGCGGTCGATCTTCAACTGGTCCAGCGGCAGCCGCTTCAGGTAGAGCAGCGAGGAATAGCCGGTACCGAAGTCGTCGAGGGAAAAGCTCACACCCTCGGCCTTCAGCACCGTCATCTTCGCCACCACCTCTTCGATGTCCTGCAGCAGCACGCTCTCCGTCACTTCCAGGCCGAGCCGCCGCGGATTGGCGCCGGTTTCGCGCAGCGCATCCAGAACCTGCTCGACGAAATCCGGCTGATGGAACTGCCGGCCACTGACATTGACGGCGAGGGTGAGATGGGCGCAATCCTTGCGCCGAGCCCATGCCGCCAACTGGCGACAAGCGGCTTCCAGCACCCAATGGCCCAGCGGCACGATCAGCCGAGTTTCCTCGGCCTGGTCCATGAACTCCGCGGGAAGCACCATGCCGCGTACGGGATGCATCCAGCGCAGCAGCGCTTCGGCGCCGGTCACGCGCCCCGCTGCATCGACCTGGCGCTGGTAATGCAGCACGAACTGGCCTTCGGCCACGGCCCGCCGCAGGTCGGCGTCCAGCGCGGCGCGAGCCGACACCGCTGCCTGCATCTCGGGATCGAAGAAGCGCAGCGCGTTGCGCCCGGCTGCCTTGGCCTGGTACATCGCCGTATCGGCCCGCTTCATCAGTTCATCCACGGAATGGGACTGGTCGCGAAACAAGGTGATGCCGATGCTGGACGTGCATTGGTAGCTGCGGCTGTCGAGTTCGCCCCCGGCAAGGCTGAGGTCGAGCAGGTAGGGTTCGTTGAGCGCCGCCTGGATCTTGACCGCCACGCTTTCCGCCTGCATTGCCGCGAGCGCCTCGGCATCGAGGTCCTCGAGGATGATCACGAACTCGTCGCCGCCCAGGCGCGCGACGGTATCCACCTCGCGAATGCTGGAGGCCAGCCGCGAGGCGACCTCGACCAGGAACTGGTCGCCGACATCGTGGCCCAGGCTGTCGTTCAGTGTCTTGAAATCGTCCAGGTCGAACAACATGAGGGCGCCGTGGCGGCCATGGCGCGCGCTGGTCGCCAGTGCCTGGCGCAGGCGTTCGAGCATCAGGCGGCGATTGGGCAAACCGGTCAGCGCGTCGTAAAAGGCCAGGTGCCGGATCTCTTCTTCCGCCGCCTTGCGCTGGGTGATGTCGGAAAAAGTGCCGACATAGTGGGTGACGGCACCGCGACTGCCTTTCACCGCGGTGACGCCGAGCCAGCCCGGATATATCTCGCCGTTCTTGCGCCGGTTCCAGATCTCGCCGCACCATGTCCCGTCATCGCGAATGCTGCTCCACATCGCCTCATAGAAACTGCGATCGTGGTGGCGCGACTTGAGTATCCGCGGCGTCTTGCCGATCACTTCCTCGGCGTCATAGCCGGTTATCTCGCAAAAAGCGCGATTGACGCGCAGGATGTTCAGGTCGGCGTCGGCAATCATCACGCCGTCCTGGGATTCGAAGGTGATCGCCGCAACGCGCAGGTCCGCCTCGACGCGCTTGCGCTCGGAGATGTCGATGAAACTGGCGCGAATCAGCTTCCGTTCCACGGCGGGCAGCCGCACCACGCGCATTTCACAGCGGACCAGGTCGCCCTGCATGGTACGGATGGTCCGGTCGAAGACGATCTGGCCACCCCCGAGAGCGCGCTGGACCATCTCGCCGACCAGTTCCACGGCCGTCTTTCCGTCGAATAGGCCGGGAGGATAGAAGCGCTCCATCGGCCCGCGCAGAAGCTCCTCCCGTTCGCAGCCGAAGAGTCTCTCCGCCTGGGCGTTGGCGTCCACCAAGCGGTCGAGATCGACGTCATAAACCACGATGGCGTCCGGCGCCTGCTCGACCAGAACACGGAAGCGGGCTTCGCTTTCTCGCAGGGACTGCGTCATTTCACCCGCCAGCCGCCGGGCGCGGTCGCGATTGGTGGCGAACGACCAGCCAATGGTGAATAGCAGCATGCTGGTCAGCAGGCCCCCTGCCAGCACCTGCGTCGAACGTGTCAGGAAACCCGTCGGCTCAGGTTCGCTGGCATAGCTCAGCGCCCACTGGCGGCCACCGATCAGCATGGTTTCGTCGTGCACGAATTTCGCCGCTGGCCGTATCGTCGCGGCGCCCGCATAAAGGACGTCCTGCGGGCCGGAATTGCCGCCGTCGCGGATGGTGAGTGCAACCGCGCGCGGACCGCGCTTGAGAAAGTCGGCCATCAGCGTCGGCATGTGCAGCGTACCCAGCACATAACCCTGCAGCGCGGCGCCGGAGGTGGGCACCACTGGCAACATCATGGCAAAGGCCGCGTCCGCAACAACACCGGCGTCGGCCGCCAGCGCTATCCTGCCGGAGATCGCTGGACCGCCGGTTTCACGCGCGCGTTGCAGGGAATCGCGCCACCGAACGTCCCGCCACAGGTCGCGACCGAGCATTTCGCGATTGAAACCGCCATCGGGTTCTGCCAGGACATACAGCACTTTTTCTTCGCCGCGGTGCAGCGCCTCGCGGCCACCGACCACGCGTGCAAAACCCAGGCCCCGGATTGCAGGATAGTTACGCTCCAGGCCGAGCCCGGCGACGAAGCTGCGCCATTCATCGCGCGTGACATTGCGCCCGGACGCAAACAGTGCAGCCGCGGCCTGCAGGGTTCGCGCGTGACCGAGCACATGATCCTCGAATTCGGCCCTGACCCGCCCGACCTCGGCTTCGAATTCGCGCCGCTGCTGGCGCTCGGTGTCCTCCCGGGCATGGCTCCACGCCAGCAGCGTCAAGGCCAGGGCGCAAACCAGAGCCATCCATGCCGGCCAGAGCCCGGCGCCGGATCGCATCGATCCGGCGGTGTCTGGGGAGGAGAAGGCTCTCGTGGTCATTGGCGTAATGCGCTGGAATGCGTGGCGCCGATTTTACACGCCCACGCCAATGACATGGACCTTGCGGCGGCAAACGCAGGACGCCACCGCGCCATTCGTCCGCCACGGCGACGCATCGCGCGCGGCACCGTATAATCGCGGCCCCACCGCATCGACAGACCCGCCGCCGTGTCCCAGCTCGACCTCGAAACCGCCCGCCGCCGCACCTTCGCCATCATTTCCCACCCGGATGCCGGCAAGACCACGCTGACCGAAAAACTGCTGTGGTTCGGTGGCGCCATCCAGGTCGCCGGCGAGGTTCGAGCGAGGAAGGCCAGCCGCCACGCCACCTCGGACTGGATGGAACTCGAAAAGCAGCGCGGCATCTCCGTCACCAGCTCGGTGATGCAGTTCCCCTACCGCGAGTGCATGGTTAACCTGCTCGACACGCCGGGCCACGAGGACTTCTCGGAGGACACCTACCGCACTCTGACCGCCGTCGACTCCGCCGTGATGGTGATCGACTCGGTCAACGGCGTCGAGGCGCAAACCATCAAGCTGCTCAACGTCTGCCGCCTGCGCGACACGCCAATCCTGACCTTCATCAACAAGCTCGACCGCGAGGGCCGGCCGCCGATCGAACTGCTCGACGAAATCGAGTCCGTGCTGGAAATCCAGTGCGCACCGATGACCTGGCCAATCAGCATGGGCAAGCGCTTTCGCGGCGTGTACCACCTCTACGACGACAGCATTAGCTTCTTCGACCCGCAAGCCGAGAAGGGCACGGCCGAGGTGATCAAGGGCCTGCACAACCCGCGCCTCGACGAACTGATTCCCGACCAGGCGGAGGAACTGCGCATGGAAGTCGAACTGGTGCGCGGTGCCTCGCATACCTTCGACCGCGCGGCGTATCTGGCCGGCAAGCAGACGCCGGTTTTCTTCGGCTCGGCGATCAACAACTTCGGCGTGCAGTCGCTGCTAGACGCGGTGGTCGACCTGTCGCCGCCGCCGCAGCCGCGCGCCACGGAAACCCGCAGCGTGCAACCCGGCGAGCCGAAGTTCACCGGCTTCGTGTTCAAGATCCAGGCCAACATGGACCCAAAGCACCGCGACCGCATCGCCTTCGTCCGCGTCTGCTCCGGCAAGTTCGAACGCGGCATCAAGTTGCGCCAGCGTTCGACCGGCAAGACGCTGGCGGTGAACAATGCCATCACCTTCATGGCCCAGGACCGCAATACCACCGACGAAGCCTGGCCCGGCGACATCCTCGGCATCCCCAACCATGGCACGGTGCTGCTCGGTGACGCCTTCAGCGAAGGCGAGGACCTCAAGTTCACCGGCATCCCCTGCTTCGCCCCGGAACACTTCCGCCGCGCCCAGATCCGCAATCCGCTGAAGATGAAGCAGCTGCAGAAGGGCCTGCAGCAGCTCGCCGAAGAAGGCGCGACGCAGTTGTTCAAGCCGATCCACAGCAACGACCTGATCCTCGGCGCGGTGGGCACATTGCAGTTCGACGTGGTCGCCCACCGCCTCGAATTCGAATACGGCGTCGACGTCATGTTCGAGCCCTACCCGGTGGCCACCGCACGCTGGCTGCGCGGCGAAGATGCGGCGATCCGGGCGCTCGCCGACAAGTCGGGTGTCAACGTCGCCAAGGATGGCGCCGGAGACTATGTTTACCTGGCACCGAACCGGGTCAATCTCTCGATGACCCAGGAACGGCACCCGGAAGTGAAGTTCCTCGAAACCCGCGAGATTCATTGACCGGTTCTGCGAACGCGCGAACCGAGGTCGCCATCCGGCGCCGCAAAGACGGGAGCTGCCGGCGTCAGATGCCCGGCCGCGAAGCGTGCCCGGCAAAGAACAGCACGCGCCGCACGTAGGCCTGCGTTTCTCGGAATGGCGGGATGCCCTGATAGCGATCGACGGCCCCTTCACCGGCGTTGTAGGCGGCCACCACCAGCGACCAGTCGCCGTCGAAACGCGCCTTCAGCCAACGCAAATAGGCCAGCCCGCCGCGGATGTTCGACTCGGGATCAAAGGCATCGGCCACGCCGAAGCGCTCCTGCGTTCCGGGAATGAGTTGCATGACGCCCTGGGCATTCTTCGGCGAAACCGCCAGCGCATCCAGGTTCGATTCCGCCATCGCCACCGCCAGCGCGATTCGCACATCGACGCCGCTGCGCGTGGCATGGCGGCGAATCAGGTCGGCGACCCGGCGCCGCATCGGGGAAAGTCCGGCCAGATAGCCGTCGAGGTCGAAGGGCTCGGTGATAGGGGCGACTTCCAGCTTGCTGCAATCGCCGTCGAGGGGCGCAAAAGGGACGGCTTCGTCGAAGTAATCGATTGCGCCATGGTGGCCCAACTGCACGGCCTGGGCGAGGTAGGCATTGGCCAATGCCGGATTGCGCAAATGCACCGGACCGCGGGCCAGGATGCGCCCGATGCGAAAGAAGCCTTCGGCACTGCCGGTGAGCGCGGCATCGCAGTACAGGCGGATCGCCAGCGGCGCATTGCGCCGGATGCCGACCCCCAATTCGGCGGCCAGGCCCTGCTCCAGCGCCGCTAAGGCGCGCGGCGCTTCGAGTTCCGGTGTCTGGGCACGCGCCGCGACACCGGCCAGGCCAAGGAGGCAGGCGAACAGCAGAAAGCAAATTTGGCGGGCCGCAGGTCTCACCCGCCAAGGTTAACGTACTTCGCGACCTACTTCACGGCGCTCAGGCGCTTCACCCCGGCTACGAAGCGCTGCAGGGTGTCGGACAGCACGCCGCGCGGGATCGTCACTTCGATCAACTGGAAGCGGCCGCGCGTCGCCATGGCGCGGTCCAGCGCCGCCTTCAGCTCGGCACGGGTGCCGACACGCACGCCGTCGCCGCCCATGCCGGCCGCCATTTCTGCAAAGCCCCAGTGGCCGAGGTCGTTGAAGCTGGATTCGGGCTGGAAAGTGCGCAGCATTTCCCAACTGGCGTTGTTGAACAGCAGCACGATAGGATCCCAGCCATAGCGCCGGCAATTACCGAGTTCCCAGCCGGTCATCTGGAAGGCGCCGTCGCCGACCAGGATCAACGGCCGCTGCCCGGTCGCCGCCTGCAGTCCCAGCCCGGCCGGAACGCCGTAACCCATGGTCGCGTAGTAGCCCGGCGCCACCAGCGCGGTATGCTCGATCTCCATCGCGGTGAACAGGCAATCCCCCATGTCTGAAGCGATCGGCATCTTTCCATGGGTTGCCATCAGGTCGTTCACCGCAGTCGCAATGTCGGTCGGCGTGATGCCGGCCGCATCCGCCGTCATGCCCCGCGGATAAACCGGACGGCGCACCGCGAGCGGCTTGTCGGGCCCCGGCACGCGCCGCAGTAGGCCGTCGACCAGGTCCGCCAGCGGCAGGTCGGGATAGACGTGGTAGCCGAGGGTGACGCGACCATCCAGTGCCTGTATGGTCTTGCGCAGGTCGATCTTGGTTTCGGACACCGCGAAATTGGTGTCGCAGACGATCTCGCCGAGCAGGAACAGACCGTCGGAGCCTTCCACCAGTTGCGTCACCTCCGGCAGGCCGGCGACGCCCATGTAGGTGCCGAACAGCGGCGCATCGTGCTCGGCGAGCAGGCCGCGGCCCATGAAACTGGTAACCACCGGCAAGCCGAGCCGGCGCGCCAGCAACGCGACCTTTTCCTCGAGGTCGTAGCGCCGCACCTCGACCCCGGCCATCAGCACCGGCGACTGCGCCTGTGCCAGGCGCGCCAGGATTTCATCGACGCAGGCCTCGAGCGCATCCTGGTCCGCCGCCCGTGGTGCTTCGCGCAACACCGGCGCGCAGGGCAGGTTCACCATGTCGCGCGGAATCTCGATGTACACCGGCTCCGAATTGCGCAAACACTTCGCTAGCACCCGCGCGATGTCGGCCGGCGCGCGCGCCGCGTCGTCCAGCTTGACCTGATCGCAGGTGATCTCGCGAAACATCTGGAATTGCGAATCCAGCGTCTTGGCCTGATGGTGCAGCAACAGGCCGGAGCGCGCCTCGCCCTTGCCCGGCCCGCCGGAGAGCACCACCAGCGGAGACTTTTCGGCATAAGCGGCGGCCACCGCATTGACCATGTTCAACGCACCGGCGCCATAGGTCACGGCGGCGACGCCGAGTCCGAGGTGGGCGCGCGCGGAGGCATCGGCGGCGAAGCCAACGCCCGGCTCATGCGACAGGGTGTAGAGCGGCAGGATCTGCGACTGTTCGATGATGCGGAAGTACGGCAGGGCGAAATCGCCGGGGATGCCAAAGATCTGGCGGGCGCCGTGGTCCTTCAGTGCGTGGAGCAGGGATTCGACAAGGTTCATGCTTGGATTCCGTCGACTTGGCAATGGCGACATTCTCACGCGCATCTCGCGCAAGATGCATTCGTTTGTCACCTTGTTTTGGGATTACCATGCATGCTTTGTGCGCTATAAGGATGTTTCATGCCAGCCATCACCATAGATCGCTACGATCTGACGCTGCTTGATGCGGTCCAGCGCGACGGGCTCGCCACCCATGCCGCGCTCGGCGAGATGGTGCATCTCTCGGCCTCGCAGATCAGCCGCCGCCTGCAACGCCTTACCGAGATCGGCATCATTGCCGGCCATGCCGCGCTGCTCGATCCTGCGGCGATCGGCCTGGGCGTCACCGCCTTCGCCCATGTCACGCTGGAGCGCCACGGCAAGACCCAGTCCGACGCCTTCGAAAGCGCCGCCGCCGCTCTGCCCGAAGTTCTCGACTGCTACGCCGTCAGCGGCGACGCCGATTACCTGTTGCGCATAGTCGCACCCGACCTGCCGGCGTTCTCCGAGCTGATGATGAAGCGCGTGCTGCGCCTGCCCGGCGTCGCCCAGGTCAAGACCCACATCGCGTTGCAGAAGGTCAAGCAGTCGCACGTACTGCCGCTCGACCACCTGACCCAGCCGGCGAAGGCGCGCCCGCAACTGCGCTATGCCGGTGGCGGCGCATGAAGCTGGCCCGCCTCTGGCAGCCGCGCAACCCGGCCTTCTGGCTGATGATCGTGCTCAACCTGCTGTCGACGCTGCTGGCCTGGGTTGCCCGCAATTACTCGCTGACGCCGACGGCGGCGCTGGTCGTGGCCGGCTTTGCGGTGGGAAATGCGCTGATCGGCCTGGGCCTGATGTGGGTGCTGATGCGGGACGAACCGGACAGGCCCGCGCCTGATGCCTGAACCGGAGATACTGACCTGACCAGCCTATGAAACCTCAGCGTGATTCCGTCAGCTCCGGCCCCATAAACATCCTTGGGTTTGTTCCGAACCGGTCATTCAACCGGAAGCTCAGCCGCGTGCGTCAGCGCGTACGCTGCGGCGCCCTGGTACTCACTATTCGCCTTAGCTCTTCTTCATGTGCCTCATATTCACCCAGATGGCAGCGCATCAGGCTTTTCCAAAGTTTTCCATGATTCGGAACAAAGAAGTGGAGCAGTTCGTGGACGATAACGTAGTCCCATAGCTCCGGTTTCAGGCCGGGCAGCTCGTCGCTGAAATTCAAATGGCCTGCGGTGGAACACGATGCCCATTTGCTGCGCATTGGACGGACGCCCAGCCAGACGATCTTTACGTCCAGCTTGTCGGCCCATAGTCGGACGCGCTGTTTGAACCCGGCTTTGCGATCGATTACCTTCATCACGCTAGATCCGATTCGCCTTCTCCAGCAGGGTGAACAACGCATCCACCATGGCCGTCACCTGATCCAGATTGTCAGTTTCCGCGAAGATGGCGAAGGTCACTTTCTTCCGGAGTTCGCGCAGCGCATTTTCACTCCGCTTCCAGTTCGGAAACTCGGTGAAGGCATGGCGAATCTTCCGGCTGACAAGCTCTGCGTTCTGAATCTTCGCGTCGAGCAGGCTGCGGTAGACGAAGTAGGTCAAGCCATCGAACGACTTCTCGGCCTGCTCCTTCTTTCGGGTTTCGTTACCTTCCACTTCACGCAACAATTCGGCTAGGGCCTCAGCGGTGCTGGTCTGGCGCTGCTCGAAACTTTCCTGCACCGCCCTTGCCCGTTCCGCCATGGCGATGAGGCAGGGGTCATCGCTGCTTTCCTCGGCCAGTTTTTCAATGCTCTTGATCAGGTTGATGACTTTGGTGCCATCCCCGCCGCTCTTGTTCTTGATCAGCTCGATGGTATTGCCATCGATCGCGAGAATCTCGCCCAGACCGCCCACGCCATAACTGCCGACCTGCTGCTGTACCAGATGGTTGGTCTTGGCCTGAAACTCACGGTCGACCATCACGGTCCTGGTGTAGGCCTTCCGGACGACCTGATAGATCGCCGATAGCGTTCCATAGTCGGCAATGAACGGGCGCAGGAAAGCATCGGGCGAGATGATCTCGTAGAGCATCTCGATCTCCTTGTACTCCTTGAATAATTCCTTGCGTCGCTCCGGGTCGCGGAAGTGCTCGATGAGGGTATCCACGTCCTTGTCGTTGAAGTTGCGCTCGATCAGGCCGAGGTAGTCCGGCGCCCTGGACTCCATCTTGTTCTTGAACAGCACCTTCAACAGCTTCAGGTCCTTGACGATGGCGTTGATCTCGTCGCTGTCGAAGGCCAGCGCTTTTTCGAGCTTGTCGAAAATGCCGACGAAATCGAGGACGAAGCCGTGGGGCTTCACCATCTCCTGCGCCTCGTTCTCGTAGGGGCGGTTCACCCGGGCGATGGCCTGCAGCAGCGTGTGGTCGCGCATCGGCTTGTCGAGATACATGGCGTAGAGCACCGGCGCGTCGAAGCCGGTGAGCAGCTTCTCGGTCACGATCAATATCTTCGGTTGCTGGTCGAGCTTGCCGAAGCTCTTGCGGATCTGCCGCTCCTTCTTCGGGTCGAGGTGAAATTCCTTGAGCAGTTTGGAATCGTTGTTGCTGCCGGTGTAGACGACCTCGGAATACTCGGGCGGCAGAAACTGGTCGAGCGCGTGCTTGTAATGGGCGCAGGCTTCGCGGTCGACGCCGACGAGGAAGGCCTTGTAGCCGAGCGGCTCGACGTTGCCGCGGTAGTGCTCGGCGACGAACTGCGCCACCTGCTGGATGCGCTCCCTGCCCTTGAGGAAGTTCTTCAGGTTCACCGCCCGTTCGAGGATCTTGTTCAGCTCCTCGATGTCGGCCACGCCCTCTGCTTCGGCCAGCGACAGGAACTCCTTGTCCAGCGTCTCGTGCGGCACCAGCATTTCGTTGGGGGCGAGCTGGTAGTAGAGCGGCAGCGTGGTGCCGTCATCGATGCTGTCGGCGATGGAATACTTGTGCAGATAGCCCTGGTCGTCCTCGCAGCCGAAGGTCTTGAAGGTGCCCTTGCCGTAGACGGTCTTGTCCACCGGGGTGCCGGTAAAGCCGATAAAGGTGGCGTTCGGCAGGCCGGCCATGAGGAAATTGCCGAGGTCGCCGCCGGTGGTGCGATGGGCTTCGTCGATGAGCACGTAGATGTTCGAGCGCGTGTTCAGGTTCGCCGGCATGTCGCGGAACTTGTGGATCATCGTCACGATGATGCCGCGGTAGTCGTCGCGCAGGAGCTGGTTGAGCCGGGCGATGCTGCCGGCGTGCTCCAGGTTGCCGAGGCCCAGCGCGGCCAGGTTCTTGAGCATCTGGTCTTCCAGCTCGTTGCGGTCGATCATCAGCAGGACGGTCGGCTTGTCCGCCCCCGGCGCGCGGAACAGCCGCTCCGCCGCCTTGATCATGGTGAAGGTCTTGCCGCTGCCCTGGGTGTGCCAGACGAGGCCGCGGGTGCGCCCGGGATCGAGGGCGCGGCTGACGGCCGCTTCCACCGCGCCGGTCTGGTGCTGGCGCAGGATGTATTTGTTGAGCTCCTCGTCCTTCTCGGCAAAGACGATGTAATCCTTCAGGAAGGCGAGCACCTGCGGGATGGCGCAGAAGCTCTTGACCTTGGCCTCCAGCTTGCCGACCGCCTCGTCCTTCCAGTTGAAAATGTTCCGCCGCACCGTGTTCCAGCTCACCCCATAGCAAAAGCCGATGGCGTCGGTGGCGGTAAACAACTGCTGCGAGACGAACAGCTCGGGCGTCTCGCGGTGGTAACGGCGGATCTGGTCCACCCCCAGCGCAATCGCCTCGTCCTTGCTGGCGTTCTTGCACTCGATCACCAGCACCGGGATGCCATTGATGAGAAAGACCACATCCTCCCGCGTGCCGTAGTGACCGTTGTGAAAGGCCCACTCCTCGGTGACTTCAAAGACGTTGCGCGCCGGATCGGCGTAATCGATCAGGATCAGGTCGCGCTCGCGTTTTTCCTCGTGGTCGAAAAACTTGCCCCGGTTGCGCAGGTGCTCGACGAACTCGCGGTTGCCGTAGATGTCGGTGTGGATGTGGCGGAACTTCCCGAGCAAGGCGCCCTCGGCCTCCGCGTAGCGCGGGTTGAATTCCCGCAGCTTGGTGTCGAGCAGGTCATCGAAGAACAGCGAACGGTTCTTGGCGCGGTCGGCGGGCGGGGCTTCCGGATCAAAGCCGCGCCGCTGCTCGGCTTCCTCGCGGGACACAAGCGTCCAGCCGATGGCCTCGGCATAGCCGAGGATGCGGGACTGGACTGTTTTGTGTTCGCCGGGTCTAGACATTTAAATAGAACTCTCCGACGCTCAATTGGTGACCATCGGCCAGGCGCTTTGCTGCGTCGCAGACCAACTTTGCGCGGGCGGAAAGAAACGCCCTGAAGTCGTTAGCGAGCTTTTCCTTCTTTTCTGCATCTGAAAGCCCTTCGTAGCCACCGTTGGAGAGTTCCCTGATCGGGATCAGGTGAGATTGGAGACGCTCGTTCACGATGCCTTCCGTCGTCCATTTGTAGCGGTCTTTCAGGTATTTCAACGGGTCTTTCCTGCCGATGGAGATATTTGTTTTGTCCGTGATCAACGCGCAATTTAATGCAAGGTAGCTCTCGATCTCGGCTTCTTTCAGCAGGGCATCAGGGAACACATGATGGTAGTGGCGTGATTCGATGCTGTTCTTATCGAGTCGTCCGCCCGTGGAAAAATCGAGCGCCCCTAGACGGCAGGCTACTGCAAGCACTCCTCGCCCTCGAATGCTCGCCCGCTTGGGCCATTCCGCCGTCATCAACTCTTCGGCCTCGACCATCGTATGCTCCGCAAAAATCGGCACGTCCTGAACACCATACGGTGTTTCATCCGGCTTCCTCTCCCCGCAAACAATGCGTTTGAGCGCATTGAAATCTGAAAAGGCGTGGGTGGCGGCAGAGTTTTCGTAGCGATCCGTGAAGAAGGCATTCCAAAGGTAGCGCTTCAGTAGCAGTTCGTCCTGTCCGAGCTTGTCGCCCGATTCGGGAATGTCCCGATAGAGAGCGGCGATTACTGCGAGAACAGCATTCGTTGGCAGCCGGCTTTCATCGAATATCCCCTCCGACTTTAGAAAACGGGCCATCCGTTGAAGACCGCGCTCGAGTGTGGCCCAGTGGTTGACCATCTCCCGCTTGTCCATATCCCAGGCGCCGCGCTGGTTTGGGAGCTGGTTTTGCAGCAGGGCAGCCGTGTTGAGAATCAACTTGGCAGGTTCTTCGTAGTGGGCGATTTCCGGGCTCTTGGTGATCAGGTCCTCTTCCAGATCATGCAGCGACCTGCCCATAACGCTTTCCACTTCTGCGACGATGATGTCGTAGGTCGAAAGGGGTTTGCTGTTCGTGTTCATGTTGATGAATACGTTCAACGCCACTGACTTGTCGGTTTCAGCGGGAAGCGAAAGGTAGGGTAGGTTGTAGTTGGCGATGACAGCCCGCAGGTCTTTGATCGCGTCACTCACTTTCTGCTTCTTCTGGTAATACGCTTCGACACCCGCTGCATCGCCGGGCTGTGCCTGAACGGGCTCCAGCGCCAGCTTGATCCACGAGTCAATTTCTCCCTGGATGTCTTCGGGTCTGAGAAGATTGGCAGGGATCAGCCCGCGACGAAGGGTTTGTGCCGGGTCGTCGCACCAGAGCGGATAGCGCTCGCCGTTCTTCTTGTAGTACCGACCGCGCCAGTAGGCAGTGTGATCCTCCATCTCCTCGTCACCGTCAAACTCGTCCAGCTCCTTGAGATATACGTAATAAGTTTCCCACTCGTAGTTGTTCTGAAATACACGCCAGAGAGCGGTCAAGCGCTGTTGCCCGTCCAGCAGGTGCTCATACACTCGGGTATTGATTTCCGGTGCCGTCGACAAGTGCCGGGAAATAAATTTCTCTTTGTCGCCTACCTCCAGGATTAGGGTGATGCCCAAAGGCAGGTTGTTGATAACCGTCTCGACGAGACTGCAAATGCGGCTGCGGTCCCACGCTTCAAAGCGTTGGAAGCGTGGCAGCTTGATCTCTGCCCGCTGAACCTTGCCATACCAGTCGGAGAGCTTTCGGTTTCTTGCTTCCATGAATAACTCCTAAGATGTCATTTCAAAGTTCAATTCATGAACGCGGGTCTTCGCGGTCATCAGTTGGTGAAGGAGGGTGCGGAAGAGGTCTTGCAGGGCTGCTTGCTTTCGAACGGCAAAATGCTGCTTGTCTTCTAGCGTCTGGAATGTGGTGGCGATCACCTCCTGCTCAGCGCGTGACGGTACTGGAATCGGAAGCGTCTTCAAAAATCCACATGTCAGGGCTCCCTTCGTGCTTCCGCCGCCGTGCGCGATTGCGCGGAAGTATTCGTAACGCGTTTGCACGAACCAAAGCACGAAATCGGGGACGATCTTGGCGGCGTGAAACTGGGCGTAAGCAAGGTGCTGATTGATGCAGGTCTCGATCCGTGTGATCGCCGAGTTTCCGAGCGTCTTCCCTTGGCCGGTGATTGCGATGAGAAGGCTGTTCGGTGCGACCCTCGGGAGGTGGCATTCTCGCACTGCTTGCGGCGTCACAAACTGGTCCGCCTCCGTGATGAAGCGGTCATGAATCTTGGTGCTGTTCAGCCACGGGATTGTTCCACCTTCCCAATACGCCTCGTTCGCACGCTTCGGAGTCGAGCCGTTCCCAACCTTGGCGAGCGAGCCCAACTTAACCAACTCCCAGCTTTCTGGGACGGGGCCGATTTCGGTTTGTTTTTGGGGTTCGTTGCGGAGGCCTTCGGTGAAGAGCTTGTGCATGAGGGCCTTTTTCAGCTCGGTGGTGGTCTGAATGATCCGTTCCTGCGCTTCGATCGCCCGCTGCACCGTCGAAAGGATGTGCGCGATCTTCTTCTGCTCGGGGAGCGGGGGAACAAGAATTGGTAGCGTCTTGAAGGAATTGCGATCAAGCGTTGGAACGGACGCTCCGGTCTTGAACCGAGCGAGATTCAACGAGGCAAGGAGAAAACCTGCGAAATGCTGATCGTTGCCGTGGAAATCACGAACATAGAGGGATGTATTGTGCGGCCAGAAATCTTCCTCATAGACGGTGACTTTGCCCACCGAGCCGCTTCGCCCAACGGTGACCCCTGGTGCTCTTGTAATTGCAGTGTCGTGATAGCCGATGATTCCGTTTGATCCGGCAACGGGGACGGTTCCGTCGCGAAACTCGGCTTTGGTGAGATCCTTGCCACGCTGGAGCGTCGTGAAGCTATCGAACTCCACCATGGCCCATCCATTGGGAATGGAATCACTCATACCCCGATCTTCTCCAAAATCACCTTCAAGGCACGAGGGTGGGTTTTCCGCCCAGCTATACAGGGGTCTGGAATGTCCCCGCTCCGCCTGGCGCTCACTCCGTATCCCCTTCCTCGTTCCCGCCATCCTCATCACTCCTTGCGATCCGCATGATTTCAGCGTCGAAATCCGAGACAAACACGCGATCCTGAACGATGCGGTATTTCTCGAACTCGGATTCGGCATGGGCCTTGGCGATTTCGGCGGTGACTTTGCCGGCGTCCTGCAGGATTTCCCGGTCGGTGGCTGCGATGAAGCGGTTGAGGCGGGTTTCCCAGTCCTGCATGGTCATGGGAATCTGCCGCTGGGCCATGTCTTCGGCGACATCGAGGTAGGCGTTGACGAGGCGGGAGAGTTGCGCCATCTCCGGTTCGGTCAGGTAGTTCTTGGCGACGCTGACATCGAACTTCTGGATTTTTCCGTGGGGCGCATCTTTCCATGTCGTCAGGCCCATGTGCTGTTTCCCGGCATCGGCCCGGTCCACGATGACCTCGGCGGCGGTATGGCCGTGGATGGCCCAGTGGAGCTTGTTCTGCACGGCGGCGAAGAAGCGCTGGGTGGCCGTGGCACTGCGGTCGTAGTCGATGGCGGTGGCGTAGATGTCGGTGATCTTCTGGTAGAACTTGCGCTCGCTCAGGCGGATTTCACGAACGCGCTGGAGCTGTTCTTCGAAGTACTGTCTGGTCAGGACGGTGCCGCCCGCCTTGAGGCGTTCGTCATCCATGGCGAAGCCTTTGACGGTGTATTCCTTGACCACGGTGGTCGCCCATTTGCGGAATTGGACGGCCCGCTCGGAGTTGACCTTGTAGCCGACGGCGATGACGGCGGAGAGATTGTAGTGGCCGGTGTCGTAGTTTTTGCCATCGGCGGCAGTTATTCGAAATTTTCGAATAACTGAATCCTCCGTGAGTTCGTTGTCGTCGAAGATTTTCTTGAGGTGGTAGTTGATGGTGGGGGTCTTCACGTCGTAGAGGACGCCCATCATTTTTTGCGTCAGCCAGATGTCCTCGTCGGCATAAACCACCTCGACGCCGCCTTGACCCTGTGCCGCGACGAAGGTGAGGTATTCCACGGCGGAGGAGCGCGTCAGGGAAGATTCCTTGTTTTCTTGCTTCTTTTTCATGCCGACACGCCCAGTTGTTTCAGGATGCCCCGCAATGCCTTGTCCGTCTCCCGCGCCTCGGCCTCGATCACGGCCAGTTCCTCGACGATCTCGGCAATGGGCCGGTAGGTTTCGGCATCGCTGGTGTGGATGTAGCGGCTGGGGGAGATGTTGTAGTCGTTTTTCGCAAGCTCCTTGTGATCGACGATGCGGCTGAGTTTTTCCTCTTCCTTCCAGCCGATCAGGGTGTCGGCGATGCGCTGGATGCCTGCCTCGGGAATGAAATTCTTGGGGTCGCCCTTCTCGAAGACCTGACTGGCGTTGACGAGGAAGACCTTGCCCTTGCGCTCCTTGGTCTTGGCCTTGTTGAGGAAGAGCACGATGCCCGGAGCGGTGGTGTTGTAGAACAGGTTTTCGGGCAGGTAGAGCACACTTTCGATGAGGTCGTGGTCGACGAACCACTGGCGGACGGTCTTTTCCTTGTTGGTGCCGGCATTGCCCGATCCGCGCGAGGCGGCGCCGGTGTCGAGGACGACGGCGGCGCGGCCGGTGGCGTTCAGGCTGGCGTGCATGTGCTGCACCCAGCCCCAGTCGGCGGAGGATTTGCCGGGGAAGCCGGCCCCAGCGGGGAAGCGGTCGAGTTCGTCGTTGTCGTAGTCGGCCTCGGTGAACCAGTCCTGGTTCCACATGGGATTGGCGACGACGCGGTCGAAGCTGCGCAGCTTGCCCTGCCTGTTGCGGAATTTGGGGTTCTTGAAGGTGTCGCCGATTTCGATCTGGCCCTCCATGTCGTGGATGATCATGTTCATGTTGGCCATGGCCCAGGTTTCGGGCGTGTATTCCTGGCCGAACAATTTCAGGGGCGCGACGGTACGCTTCTTTCCCTTGGCGGCCTCTTCCATCGCGATCTCGCATTTCACCAGCAGGCCGCCGGAGCCGCAGGTGGGGTCGTAGATTTCCATGCCGGGCTCGGGCTGGAGCACGCGGGACATGATGGTGCCGACCTCGGGCGGGGTGTAGAACTCGCCGGCGCTCTGGCCGCCG
>JACRIY010000068.1 GCA_016235805.1 Rhodocyclales bacterium | reverse complement strand
TCAAGGACGATTACGACCGCAACCATCCGCTGTGGAAGGTGCTGCCCGAGTTCGTCGCCAAGCATCCGCGCTACGAGCGGGTCGGCCTCAAGGACTTGTGCACCCAGATCCACGAGGTGTACAAGGCGCGCGACATCGCCCGCCTGACGACCAAGATGTATCTGTCCGACATGGTGCCGGCCATGCGCCCGGCCGACGCCTTCGCCAAGATGGCGCATCGCGAGATCGACCGCGTGCCGATCGACGAACTCGAGGGCCGCGTCACCGCCGTGCTGCTGACGCCCTATCCTCCCGGCATACCGTTGCTGATTCCGGGCGAGCAGTTCAACGGCACCATCGTCCGCTACCTCAAGTTCGCCCGCGAGTTCAACGAAAAGTTCCCCGGCTTCGAGACCGACATCCACGGCCTGGTCAAGGACGGCAGCAACGGCACGGTGCGCTACTACGTGGATTGCGTGGCGCAGTAATGCTCATGCCTCCGGCCTGGCCGGAGGCGGCTGCGTCCGTAAAAGTCGGCGCTTACGCTACGGCAACGTAGCGGCGCCGGGGCGCTATTCCTCGGCTGCGTCCGCCGCGATGCTGGTCCGGTGCGCCGTTGAATCCATCCCGTCTGCCTTGCCCGTCCCTATGCTGGACGGGAACTTGCCGTTGGCGTATTCTGTTTTCGAGCTCGATCCAGGCAATTGCGGCTTGACGCATTTCATGCCTTTTTAGGATGTACTAAATTTCCCTAATCAAATAATTGCATGGCAGATCGTCCTCATGTCCGGATTTTTATATAGCCTATCTGATGGAATATTTCCCGTCGTGACGGGTTATGACCCGTCATTAGGTATCCACATTTCACGGTTGGGCCTTTCACCAATAACTACCATGTGCATTAACGCGGGAGAAACGCAATGTCCGAACTAGTTGCTGATTGCCCCCGTTGCGGTTCTGGTCGAATGACCTTCGATCTACTTAATGCGACGGTTGTCGCCTCCAGGCACAACTGGCAATCCTGGTACGAAGCATTTTGCATCTGTCGCCATTGCAACCGGTCGACTGTTTTCACTCTCAGTGAGCGCGGAATCGAGGAGTCAAAGGTGGTTCGGCAAGTCGGACTATCCAAACTTACAGTCGCCGTAAACAAGTTTGTCAATGTGGAGAACTACGTAAGCCTGAAAGATGCCAAGTCAATCTCTCCGCCAGATTATTTGCCTCCAGAAATTCTGGCGGTATTCTCAGAAGGCGCAACGTGCTTAGCCGTCGGGTGCTTCAACGCTGCTGGAACAATGTTCCGCCTATGCGCAGACCTAGCCACAAAATCATTGCTTCCTGAGGCTGATCAAGACGGTCTCAATGCGAAGATTCGCCGGAATCTTGGCCTTCGACTGCCATGGCTTTTTGCGCATGGTCTATTACCTGCTGCACTACAAGACCTGTCTTCGTGCATAAAGGAGGACGGAAACGATGGTGCGCATGATGGCTCTCTTGAGAAGGAGGATGCCGAAGATCTCCTTGATTTCACATTCGCATTGCTCGAGCGGATGTACACCGAGCCGGAACGTTTGCGAATTGCAAAAGAGCGAAGGGAGTCACGCCGTGCTACATAGGCCCAACCCATCAATCCACCGGAGCTGCGCGAAAAGCGGCGCAGCCCGGTGATTTCAAACGTTGAAGCTGTAGAAAAACCCCTTTGAGAATTGCACTAATGCCATGCAGATAAGTCGACCTCTCAAAACGCTCGCTACGGGCCGATCTCCAGTTGAGGAATGGTCAAGGGACCCCTGCAATCGAATCCAATCGTCCCCTCAAGGGGTTTTTCTACACCCTCGTTAGACCCAGAAAATGGGATGGATACTAGTATTAGCGCTGATCGCCGGCTACCTCTGGGGGGCGACCAAGCTCGTCAAGAATACACAGCCGTATTGGAAAAAAGCGCTCCTCGTCGTAACGGCAATCCTGATTCCGACAGCCGATGCCGTCTATGGTCGGATCAAGCTCAAGCAGATGTGTGAGGCCGAGGGGGGCTTGCACATCTATCGAGTGGTGGAGGGAGTTGAGGGTTTTGACGATCCGAGATGGTCACCGCTCGATGAATGGATCGTGAAATACGGCTACCGATTTATCGAGGGAAGAGAACCCAATGGAAAACCTTCTCGGCTCAGTCTTCAACCTGACGGCAAGATTCTGCGAGAGGTGGATATTTCTCCGGTGAGCAAGTATGCGTTTGAAGCTCGTTTGGGCGATGTTCGAGATGTCTATTACCGTGTGGAATCACGCGTGGTTGAAAAGAGATCGAGTGAGATTCTTGCTCGGCACGTAAACATTGGGTATGCGGGCGGCTGGTTCGAACGTTTTGTCAGCGGACTCTACGCAGCTACTGGAAATGCAGAAAGTTGCGGATCAACCGTCAATCCATCTGAACTGATTACCAAGATACTTAAACCATATGATAAGAAAATAGAGAGAAAATAAAAGGGTCAGCGTCATTTAGCTTTCTGAGCACCTGATCCTCGGTGACTAAGCGGATGCGTAACCGCCACGAAGTGAACCAACAAAATGAATTCCGGGAGGTGACGACCCAGATGCGAAGCGACCCTCGAAATCTCTCCGCCGCCTATGGCGTCGGCCGCTGCAAAAGTTGGCGCCGGCGGCACGGCGTGCACCACTCCTTCGATGCTTGATTCCGCGCTCCTCGCCGATCTGCGCGCCGCGCGTCGCGTGGTCGTGTTCACCGGCGCCGGCATGTCGGCGGAAAGCGGGATCCCGACTTTCCGCGACCGCCTGACCGGGCTCTGGGCGCAGGTCGATCCGATGGAAATCGCCACGCCCTGGGCGTTTCGCGCCGACCCGCAGCGGGTGTGGGACTGGCACGTACGTCTGGCCGAGGCGGTGCGCGTGGCGCGGCCGAATGCCGGGCACGAGGCGATTGCGGCGCTGGAGCGGGCGGGGCTGGAGGTGACGGTGCTGACCCAGAACATCGACAACCTGCACCAGCGTGCCGGCAGCGCGAAGGTGATCGAACTGCACGGCAACCTGCTGCGGCTGAAATCCTTTGTCGATGAAGAGGTGGCTTTCGCCGCCGAGGCGCCGCCGGTGATCTGCCCGGTATGCGAGGGCTATGCCGTGTGGGAACGCTGCGACCCCTGGGCGGAACGCGCCGACCTGCTGGCCATCGAGCTGCGCGCCGGGCGCGTGCCGCGGTGTCCCGGTTGCGGCGCCCTGCTGCGGCCCGACGTGGTCTGGTTCGGCGAGGCGCTGGCACTCGAGGCGCTGGATGCGGCATGGAAGGCCGTCGAGGAATGCGATGCCCTGATCTCTGTCGGCGCGTCGCTGGAGGTGGAACCGGCGGCCAGCCTGCCCTGGCGGGCATTGCAGAAGGGGGCGCGGGTGATCGAGGTCAATCCGGCGCCGACCGCGCTGGCCGCGCATTGCCATGCCAGCATCGGCGCCCCCGCCGCCGCAAGCTTGCCCGACCTGTTCGCGGCGATCTGGCCGCCGCCCTGAAAGGAGCGTAAATCGGTGACAGACTGCGATTTCCACCGTCCCGCCACCACCGACTTATTCTGATAAGCGCCTGGCCGTTGTTTCCTTACCGGAAGGAGAATCCATGTCACATCAGATCCAGTCAGGCAAGCGCGTGCGGGCTATCCACGCCGACGCGTTCCTGCCTCACTTGCAGTGCTCGGTGTTCGCCAGTCACGGCGCGATAGTGCAAGCGACGCCGAGGCGATCGTTCCACCGGCGCCGCGCGGGTCGGCTGGAGCCCGCGGCAAGCCCATGCTGAAGGAATTCCGCAACGCTCGACAGGCGACCGGCGAGCCAAGGCGCCGCTGGTTTTTCTGCCATGACCTCGACCTGGTCGTGTGGGAGGACGAAGGCGGCTCGATCGCGGGCTTCCAGCTGGCCTATGACAAGCACAGGAACGAGCATTCCCTGTCGTGGCGAAGGGATCGCGGATTCACGCACTATGTGGTCGATGACGGAGAACCGATGGCGGGAGTCAATGACACGCCGCTCTTGTATGCCAACGGGCCATTCAGGCGCGATCACGTCCTCGACCTGTTTCTCGCCCTTGCGTCGGAAGTGCCGCCCGACATCGTCTCTTTCATCGCGAGCAGGCTTCGCGAGTTCGACGGGCCGCTCGCTCCCTGACGTGGCGCCTTCGTTCGCTCACCCGCTTCGCCGGCGGTCTCGGCGACAGATTTCCTTGTCGTACTTCGGGAGGCATCCATGGCTGACGTAGCACTGATAACCATCCACGGCATGGGCAGGATCAAGCCGGACTATTTTCGCCAGCTCGAGGACGGATTGGTGGATATCCTCGGCCGGAGGCAGTGGGACAGGGTTGCCTTCAGGAACGTCCAGTATGCGCCCGTGCTCCAAGGGCCGCAGGATGAACTGTGGGAGGCCATGCTGGCGGAAAGGGCCAACCAGCTCGACGCGCGAAAAACCCGCGAGTTCTTCCTGTTCGGTTTCGGCGATGGCGGGTCGCTGGAATACAGCGCGCAGAAGGATCCGCGGCGCTACATCGCGGTGCAGAAGAAGATCCAGGAGGAACTGCTGTCGGCGTTCGCGGCCATGGGTCACGTTGCCGACAAGCCGGTGGTGATCATCGCCCAGTCCCTCGGCTGCCAGGTCATCTCCAATTACCTTTGGGATGCCCAGCACGGCAGGCATATCTTCGCCGGCTCGGGCTCGGGTCCGCGCGCCGATTTCCTCAAGCTGAAGTCGCTGCGCAACCTGATCACCACGGGGTGCAACATTCCGCTCTTCGTCGGCGGGCTGGGCGACCGGGTGTGCTTTGCCCCGCCGCACCTCGAATTCACCTGGGACAACTACTATGACAAGGACGATGTCCTGGGCTGGCCCCTGCGCCAGCTCGGCAGCACCTACGAGATCGTCAACGATCACTCGATCAACGCGGGTGGCGTGTTTTCCTCATGGAACCTTGCCAGCCACGCCAGGTACTGGTCCGACAAGGACGTGATCGCTTCGGTGGCGAGAAGGCTGCTGCAAAGGCTGTAGCGCTGGCGGCTGCCGCGCGGGCTGATTTTTGCTTTTGTGCGCCGTATAGTCATCGCCGACTTTTTGGGCAGCCGCCGGCGCGGCGAATTGCGGTCAGCGGATTCGCTCGTAGCTGACGAAGGCGTAGCGCAGCCCGGCCTCGTCGGCGTGCGCCTCGCGCGCCGTTTCGCGCCACCGGCCCGGGTCGATGGCGGGGAAATGCGTGTCCCCGGCGAACTCCGCGTCGATCTCGGTGAGATCGAGCCGGTCGGCCAGCGGTAGCGCGGCCTGGTAGAGCTCGGCGCCGCCGATGACGAAGGCCTCGCCGCTTGCGGCCAGAGCCACCGCGGCAGGGAGCGAGGCGGCGACGTCGGCGCCTTCTGCGCGATACGCGGCGTTGCGGGTGACGACGATGTTGCGCCGGCCCGGCAGCGGGCGGAATTTCTCGGGCAGCGATTCCCAGGTCTTGCGCCCCATGATCACGGTGTTGCCGGTCGTCAGCGCCTTGAAGTGCTTGAGGTCGGCCGGCAGGTGCCAGGGCAGGCGATTGTCGATGCCGATCACGCCGTTCCTGGCGATGGCGGCGATCAGGCTGAGTAGCGGTTTTGGCATGGCGTGCGCCTACAGGCTGCGATACAGGTCGACATAGTGGCGCGCGGCGGTGGCCCAGCTCGAATCGCGCGCCATGCCGTGCTTCTGCAGGCGGCGCCAGAGCACGGGATCGCGCCAGGCGGTGGCGGCGCGCTGCACGGCGTCGAGCAGGGCGACGGGGGTGGCCGGGCCGAAGACGAAGCCGTTGCCGTGCTTTTCGTCGGCGGCATCGACCACGGTGTCGGCCAGGCCGCCGGTGGCGCGTACCACGGGCGGCGTGCCGTAGCGCAGGCTGTACATCTGGTTGAGGCCGCAGGGTTCGAAGCGCGACGGCATGAGGAAGATGTCGGCGCCGGCCTCGATGCGATGGGCGAAGCCCTCGTCGAAACCGATGCGCACCGCGCATTGTCCCGGGTGCTTGTGGGCGAGGCTGGCGAAGGCGCGTTCCATGCCGTGGTCGCCGCTGCCGAGGATCACCAGTTGCGCCGGCAGTGCGAGCACCTGCGGCGTGATCTGCAACAGCAGGTCGAGCCCCTTCTGTTCGGTGAGGCGGCTGACGACGGCGAACAGGGGCAGGTCGTCGCGTACATCGAGGCCCGTTTCCTCCTGCAGCCTGGCCTTGTTGACGGCCTTCTGCTCCAGCCGGCGCGGGCCGTAATGGTGGGGCAGGTGGTGGTCGGTCGCCGGGTTCCAGGCCTCGGTGTCGATGCCGTTGAGGATGCCCGTGAGCCGCGCCGCGCGATGGCGCAGCAGGCCGGCCATGCCCATGCCTTCGGCATCGGTCTGGATCTCGCGGGCGTAGCTCGGGCTGACCGTGGTGATGGCGTCGGCGAGTTGCAGGCCGGCCTTGAGGAAGGACAGGTAGCCGTAGTACTCGACGCCGTCCAGGTGCCACGATGCATCTGGCAGGCCCAGCTCGAACAGCGAGGCGTGGTCGAACAGGCCCTGGAAGGCCAGGTTGTGCACGGTGAGCAGCGACTTCGCCAACTGCCCGGGCAGGTACTGCAGGTAGGCCGGCGCCAGTCCGGTCTGCCAGTCATTGCAATGGATCACGTCGGGCTGCCAGTCGAGCGTGCTGGCCTCGGACCCGAGCCAGGCGGCGACTCGCGACAGGAGGCCGAAACGCAGGTGGTTGTCGAGCCAGTCGCGTCCCTCGGGGCCGAGGTAGGGATTGCCCGGGCGATCGAAGTAATGCGGGTAGTCGAGCAGCAGCAGCGGCGTACCGTCGGGTGCCACGGCCTGTTTCAGGCCCGGCGTCGGCAGCAGTCCGCCGAGCCAGTGCGGGCGCGCGATTTCGACCGCGTCGGGGAAAGCCTGCAACAGGGCCGGGTAGGCCGGCACCAGCACGCGCAGGTCGATGCCCTGCGCGCGCAGCGCCGCCGGCAGCGAACCGGCGACATCGCCGAGGCCGCCGGTCTTGACCCAGGGGGCCAGCTCGGACGTGGCGAAAAGAACTTTCACGACCTGGAGCCTATGGCGCCGAACCTTTGCAGGCGGCGATCAGTCCCGCGGTCGAGCTGTCTAGTCCGCTGGCCGCTGCCTTGCCTTCGATGATCGGCAGCAGGCGGTTGGCGAGTTGCTTGCCGTATTCGACGCCCCACTGGTCGAAGGGATTGATGTTCCAGATGATGCTCTCGACGAAGACCTTGTGTTCGTAGAGCGCCAGCAGCGCGCCCAGCGTGTGCGGGTCGAGGCGCGGCAGCAGCAGCGTGGTCGAGGGCTGGTTGCCGGCGAAGCTGCGGTAGGGCGCCAGCGCGGCGGCCTTGTCGGCCGCCATGCCGCCGGCGAGGAGTTCGGCGGTGGTCTCGGCCAGCGTCCTGCCGCGCATCAGCGCCTCGCCCTGCGCGAAGCAGTTGGCGAGCAGCTTTTCGTGGTGGCCGGGCAGGTCGAAGTCGGGTTGCTTGCAGGCGATGAATTCGCAGGGCACCAGGCGTCCGCCTTGGTGGATCAACTGGTAGAAGGCGTGCTGGCCGTTGGTACCGGGCTCACCCCAGAGGATGGGCGCCACGGAATAAGCGAGGGCTTCGCCCTGGCGGTTCACCGGCTTGCCGTTGGATTCCATTTCCAGTTGCTGCAGGTAGCGCGGCAAGAGGCCCAGGGACTGGCTGTAGGGCAACAGGGCGCGGTTGTCGGCGCCGAGGAAGTTGCTGTTCCAGATTTCCAGCAGGGCCATCGTGCCGGGCAGGTTTTCGGCGGGCGGCGCGCTGAAGAAATGTTCGTCCATCGCGTGCGCGCCGGCCAGCAGTCGCTGGAAGTTCTCGTAGCCGACGGCCAGCGCCAGCGGCAGACCGATCACCGACCAGAGCGAGTAGCGTCCGCCGACCCAGTCCCAGAAGGCGAAGGCATTGGCCGGGTCGATGCCGAAACGCGCCACCTCGGCGAGGTTGGTGGACACGGCGACGAAGTGGCGGGCGACGGCCGCCTCGCCCAGCGCCTGCACCAGCCAGTGCCGGGCCGAGGCGGCGTTCTGCATGGTTTCCTGGGTGGTAAAGGTCTTGCTGGCGATGACGAACAGGGTGGTGCGCGGCTGCAGCGCGGCGAGGGTGGTCGCCAGGTCGGCGCCATCGAGGTTGGCCACGTAATGCACGCGCAGGCCGGGCTGGTGGAAGGCCGCCAGCGCCTGGGTGGCCATGCGCGGGCCGAGGTCGGAGCCGCCGATGCCGATGTTCACGATGTCGCTGATCGGCTCGCCGGTGGTACCGCGCCAGTGGCGGCCGTGGATGGCGGCACAGAAAGTGCGCATCTTTTCCAGCTCGGCATGCACGGCTGGCATAACGTCCTGCCCGTGGTGCAGCAGCGGGCCTTTCCCTGCCGGGTGGCGCAGGGCGATGTGCAGCGCGGCGCGGCCCTCGGTGTGGTTGATGTCCTCGCCGGCGCGCATGCGCGCGATCCAGGCCGGCACCTCGGCGGCGCGCCACAGTTCGTGCAGCAGGGTCATGCTGTTCGGATCGACGCGCTGCTTGGAAAAATCCAGCAGCCAGTCGTTCCAGGCGATGGAAAGGCGCGCGAAGCGTCCCGGGTCGGTCGCGAACCTGTCGCGCAGCGGCGTCGCGCGGCCTGCCTCGGCGGCGCGTGCCAGGGATTGCCAGGCAGTGCTCACGGCGGGGGTCATTGGCCCGCCCCCGACGCCAATGACAGCGGGAGCCACCCCCTGATGATGAAACAAGCGAAAGGCGGATTGAAGGCCCGCCCCTCCCATCCTCCCCTCGCGGGGAGGCTATCGATTGGCTCGCTGCGCTCGACCATCACCAGTCACTCCGAACGTGCTGCTTCACGCTACAGCCAGAGCATCATGCCCATCTCGAAGGGATGGGTCAGCAGATCGTGGGTGGGATAGACGCGCACCCGATATTCCATCTTGCCGCACTGGTCGGGCGTCAGCTCGCGGGCGAACAGGTGCTCGCCATTGCCCAGCGGGCGCTCGTGCTTGAGTACGTAGCGGCGGGCGCGCTCGGTGGTCGGTTCGCCGGGGCGGGTAAATACCATTTCCACCGTCAGGTCGTCCGGCGTCAGGCCGTCGAGCTGGACCGCCACCTCGAAACGCATGGTTTCGCCGTAGCGGATGCGCGGCACCGACTGGTCGAGCCGGCGCATGGCGACGCGCGGCCAGGCGGCGCGTATCCGCGCCTTCCATTCGGCGACATGGCGGGCGCCCGAAAAGCCGTCGCCCGCGTAGCGGCGCCACTGCTCGGCCGCCGGCGAATAGAACTTCTCGACGTAGTCGGTGAGCATGCGCTGCATGTTGAAGCGCGGCATGATGGAGGCGATCGAGGCCTTGGCCATCGCCACCCATTCCGGCGAATAGCCGAGCGAGGTGCTGCGGTAGTACATCGGGATCACGCTGTCCTGCAGCAGCTCGTAGAGCGTGCGCGCTTCATCGGCGTCGCGCTCCGAAGGATCGAGGCCCTCGGCCGCCGGCTTGATGGCCCAGCCGTTGCCGCCGTCGTAGCCCTCGCCCCACCAGCCGTCGAGCACCGACAGGTTGATCGCGCCGTTGATCGCCGCCTTCATGCCGGAGGTGCCGGAGGCTTCCAGCGGGTAGATCGGATTGTTGAGCCAGACATCGACGCCGGCGACCATGCGCCGCGCCAGGTGCAAGTCGTAGCCTTCCACCAGCAGGATGCGGCCCTCGAACTCGCGCTTGTGGGAGAGTTCGGCGATCTGGCGGATCAGCTCGCGTCCCGGCTCGTCGGCAGGGTGCGCCTTGCCGGCGAAGATGAACAGCACCGGGCGTTGCGCGTCGGAAAGTATTTCGCGCAGCCAGTCGAGGTTGTTGAACAGCAGCGTGGCCCGCTTGTAGGTGGCGAAGCGGCGGGCGAAAC
>JACRIY010000060.1 GCA_016235805.1 Rhodocyclales bacterium | reverse complement strand
CTGAAGGCGATACCGTCAAGTGTACCGGCCGCATTCTCGAAGTGCCGGTCGGCCCCGAGCTGCTTGGCCGCGTAGTCAATGCGCTGGGTGAGCCGATCGACGGCAAGGGCCCGATCAACGCCAAGATGACCGACAAGATCGAAAAGGTCGCGCCCGTCGTGATCTGGAGCAAGTCGGTGTCCCAGCCGGTGCAGACCGGCCTCAAGTCGATCGACTCCATGTTGCCGATTGGTCGCGGACAGCGCGAACTGATCATCGGCGACCGCCAGACCGGCAAGACGGCCGTCGCGGTTGATGCCATCATCAACCAGAAGGGGCAGAACATGTTCTGCATCTACGTCGCGATCGGCCAGAAGGCTTCGACCGTCGCCAACGTAGTGCGCAAGCTGCAGGAACACGGCGCGATGGAATACACCATTGTCGTCGCCGCCACCGCCTCCGACTCTGCCGCAACGCAGTTCATCGCTCCCTACACGGGCTGCTCGATGGGCGAGTACTTCCGCGACCGCGGCATGGATGCCCTGATCATTTATGACGATCTGACCAAGCAGGCCTGGGCCTATCGCCAGATCTCGCTGCTGCTGCGCCGTCCTCCCGGCCGCGAAGCCTATCCGGGCGACGTCTTCTACCTGCACTCGCGTCTGCTCGAGCGTGCCGCCCGCGTCTCCGAAGCCTGGGTCGAGAAGCTGACCAACGGCGAAGTCAAGGGCAAGACCGGATCGCTGACCGCGCTGCCTATCATCGAAACCCAGGCCGGCGACGTTTCCGCCTTCGTGCCGACCAACGTGATTTCGATTACCGACGGCCAGATCTTCCTTGAAACCGACTTGTTCAACGCCGGCATCCGTCCTGCCATGAACGCCGGTGTTTCGGTGTCCCGCGTCGGCGGCGCCGCCCAGACCAAGGTCATCAAGAAGCTCGGTGGCGGCGTGCGTCTCGCGCTCGCCCAGTATCGCGAACTCGCGGCCTTCGCCCAGTTTGCATCGGACCTCGACGAAGCCACGCGCAAGCAGCTCGAGCGCGGCCGCCGCGTGACGGAACTGATGAAGCAGCTGCAGTACGCGCCGCTGTCTGTCGCCGAAATGGGTGTCACGCTGTACGCGTCCAACGAAGGTTTCATGGATGACATCGATGTCCCGCGCATCCTGGCGTTCGAAAGCGAACTGCATCAGTACATGCACCAGAAGCACGCAGACCTGATGAACAAGATCGAGACCACCAAGGATCTGGACAAGGACGCCGAGGCCGTACTCAAGGCCGCGGTTACCGAGTTTAAGAAGTCCTGGGCCTGATCGCGAACCGCTGACGAACAACTAACGGGGAGCGATCATGCCGGGCAGTAAAGAGATCCGCACCAAGATCAAGAGCGTTCAGAACACGCGCAAGATCACCAAGGCCATGGAGATGGTGGCCGCATCCAAGATGCGCAAGGCGCAGGAACGGATGCGTGCCGCTCGTCCCTACAGCGAGAAGATCCGCCGCTTGGCGGCCAATCTTTCCCAGGCCAACGTGACCGAGTATCGTCATGCCTTCCTGGGTCGTGCCAAGGCGGCGGTGGTGCAGCGCGTTGGACTGATCGTGGTGACGACGGACAAGGGCCTCTGCGGTGGCCTCAACACCAACATCCTGCGTCAGTCGCTGAACACCATGCGCAAATGGGAAGCCGAGGGTGCCAAGGAGATTCGCGTCACCTGCATCGGCAACAAGGGCCTCGGCTTCATGCAGCGCATGGGTGCCAATGTGGTTTCGCACATCACCCATCTGGGCGATACGCCGCACCTGGAAAAGCTGATCGGGCCGATGAAGGTCATGATCGATGCCTTCCAGGCCGGCGAGCTGGATGCCGTCTATATCGCTTACACCCGCTTCATCAACACCATGAAGCAGGAACCGGTGATCGAGCCGCTGTTGCCGCTGTCGGGCGAACGCATGGGCACACCGGAGCGTAGCTGGGATTACCTGTACGAACCCGACGCGCAGACCGTGATCGACGAACTGCTGGTGCGCTATGTCGAGGCGCTGATCTACCAGGGCGTGGCCGAAAACATGGCCTCCGAGCAATCGGCGCGCATGGTGGCAATGAAGGCGGCGACCGACAACGCGGGCAACGTCATCAAGGAACTGCAGTTGGTCTACAACAAGGCGCGCCAGGCGGCGATTACCAAGGAAATCTCCGAGATCGTCGGCGGCGCTGCGGCCATCGCGGGTTAATGGATTTAATTTAAGGAAACGACCATGAGCAACGGAAACATCGTTCAGTGCATCGGCGCGGTGGTGGACATCAAGTTCCCCCGCGAGGCCATGCCCAAGGTATATGAAGCCCTGACCCTCGACGAAGCCGATTCCGGCAATGCCGAAGCCGGACTGACCTTCGAGGTTCAGCAGCAACTCGGCGACGGCATCGTGCGCACCATTGCGCTCGGTTCGTCCGACGGCCTGCGTCGCGGCATGTCGGTCAAGCCGACGGGTGCCGCCATCACGGTTCCGGTCGGATCCGGAACGCTGGGCCGCATCATGGACGTGCTGGGGCGCCCGATCGACGAAGCCGGTCCGGTCCCCTGCGAAGAGCAGCGTCCGATCCACGCCCGCGCACCGAAGTTCGACGAACTGTCGCCTTCCACCGAACTGTTGCCGACGGGCATCAAGGTTATCGACCTGATGTGCCCGTTCGCCAAGGGCGGCAAGGTTGGCCTGTTCGGCGGCGCCGGCGTCGGCAAGACCGTGAACATGATGGAACTGATCAACAACATCGCCAAGTCCTACGGCGGCTACTCGGTGTTCGCCGGCGTCGGCGAGCGTACCCGCGAGGGCAACGACTTCTACCACGAGATGGAAGAGTCGAAGGTTCTCGACAAGGTCGCGATGGTGTTCGGCCAGATGAACGAGCCTCCCGGCAACCGCCTGCGCGTGGCGCTGACCGGCCTGACGATGGCCGAGAAGTTCCGCGACGAAGGCAAGGACATCCTGCTCTTCATCGACAACATCTACCGCTACACGCTGGCCGGAACCGAAGTGTCCGCGCTGCTCGGCCGCATGCCTTCCGCCGTGGGCTACCAGCCGACGCTGGCCGACGAAATGGGCCGCCTGCAGGAGCGCATCACCTCGACCAAGGTCGGTTCGATCACCTCGATCCAGGCCGTGTATGTGCCGGCCGATGACTTGACCGACCCGTCGCCGGCGACCACCTTCCTCCACCTCGACGCCACCGTCGTGCTGTCGCGTGACATCGCCTCGCTGGGTATCTACCCGGCCGTCGATCCGCTCGATTCCACCTCGCGCCAGCTCGACCCGCTCGTCGTCGGCGAAGAGCACTACAGCGTCGCCCGCCGCGTGCAGTCGAACCTGCAGCGCTACAAGGAACTGCGCGACATCATCGCGATTCTGGGCATGGACGAATTGGCCCCGGAAGACAAGCTGGCCGTGACACGCGCCCGCAAGATCCAGCGTTTCCTTTCGCAGCCCTTCAACGTCGCCGAAGTGTTTACCGGCACGCCGGGCAAGATCGTGCCGTTGGCAGACACCATCAAGGGCTTCAAGATGATCGTCGACGGCGAATGCGACACGATTCCCGAGCAGGCGTTCTACATGGTCGGCGCGATCGAGGAAGTGTTCGAGAAGGCCAAGACCCTGCAGTAAGCGAACAGGAAGTAGCGGCGGACAAGCTGTCCGTCGCGCGCTTCCGAAACATGAGAGGTAAGTAATGGCCATGACAATTCACGTGGACGTCGTCAGCGCCGAGGAGTCGATTTTTTCGGGCCTCGCCGAATTCGTCGTCCTGCCGGGTGAAGCCGGCGAACTGGGCATCCTGCCTGGCCACATGCCGCTGATGACCCGCATCAAGCCGGGCGCGGTTCGGGTAATGATGCCCGGCAACAAGGAAGAGCTTATTTTCGTTGCCGGCGGCCTGCTCGAAGTGCAACCGGGCCTGGTCACCGTACTGGCGGATACCGCCATTCGGGGCGCCGACCTGGACCAGGCCAAGGCGCTCGAAGCCAAGAAAATGGCGGAAGAAGCCATGGTCAATCGTGGTTCCGAAATGGACTACGCGCGTGCCCAGGCCGAACTGGCCGAAGCCATCGCGCAGCTGGCAGCGATCGATCGCCTGCGCAAGCAGCGGCACTGAGCCGGATTCAAGCAGGAAATCGGAAAGGGCAGCTTCGGCTGCCCTTTTTGTTTGCATGAACGCCGGCCTCGGATTCAGGTTCGGGCTACGCCTGCGCACAAAAAGTCGGCGCTCACCATACGGCGATCAGGCATTGCGGATTGCAATCGATTTATGCTTCAACTAGACTGTACAGTCCAGTCCAAAGCCGCCTGCCGTGACCCTTCTCGCCGAACCCGATCTGTCCGACTGCCGCACGCGCCTGATCCAGGCGGCGACCGAGGTGTTCATCGAAGAAGGCTACCGCGCCAGCACCGAGCGCGTCGCGGCACGTGCCAACGTGGCGCGGCAAACCCTCTACAACCACTTCCCATCCAAAGCCGAACTGTTTGGCGAAGTCATCAAGCAGGTTACCGCCGCCCTGCTGATCACCTTGGACGGCAAGCCTGAAGGCCTGCGTGAGCGCTTGCTCCGTTTTGGCATGGCCTTCCGCGAAAAGGCTCTGAGCGCAGAGGGTCTGGGTTTCTATCGGGCACTGGTGGCCGAGACAACTCGCTTTCCGGAATTGGCCGCAAGTTTTTACCGAACCGGACCAGCGCTGACCGCAGAACGCCTGCGCGCCGTCCTGCAGGAAGCCATGAACGCCGGCGAACTGTGCCCGACCGACCCCGAATTCGCGACAACGACGCTCCTCTCAATGCTGGTCGGCGCCGAGCGCAGCCACTACCTGCTATCCGGCGAGGCCCCGCCGAAACCCGATGCGACTCGTGTCGCCCACATCATCGACTGCTATCTGCGTGCGTTTGCGCCCACCGAAGCCGCAGGCCATCCCGTCCCCCAACGGAGTACCCCATGAAAAAATATCTTCCCTTGATCCTGCTGGCACTTCTCACCGCTTGCGGTGACGGAGAAAAAAAGGGACCGCCGGGTGGGCCGGGGGCAGCGATGCCACCCGCGGAGGTCGACGTGATCACCATCGCCTCGGCCAGTGCAATCATTTCGCAGGATCTACCGGGCCGTCTGCAGGCGGTGCGTTCCGCGCAAGTGAGGGCTCGCGTCGAGGGAGTGGTGGAAAAACGCCTGTTCACCGAGGGGACCGACATCGCCGCCGGAACGCCGCTATTCCGCATCGATTCGCGCAGCTATCAGGCGCAGGCTGCTGCCGCTGCCGCCGACCTAGCTGCGGCACAGGCGGTGTTCGCCCGCTACAAGCCGCTGCTCGACATCAAGGCCGTCAGCCAGCAGGAATTCGATGCCGCCGAAGCCCGCGTCAAACAGGCCGAAGCCGCAGCGACCCGTGCCAAACTGGACCTTGAAAATGCCGTGCCGCCAGCGCCGATTTCCGGTCGCATCGGTCGTGCGCTGGTGACCGAGGGCGCACTGGTAGGCAAGGGTGAGGCGACGCATCTGGTGACGATAGAACAGCTCGACCCGATCCGCGTGGAGTTTTCACAGTCATATTCCGACATGCTGCGCCTGCAAAAGGCCATCAAGAGCGGCAAGCAGAAGCAGGCCGACTCGGCGAAAGTCGCGCTGGTGCTCGAAGATGGTTCCCTGTATCCGGAACAGGGCCGCCTCCAATTCGCCGACCTCGCCGTGGACGCGAACAGCGGGGCTGTCGTGCTGCGCGCCGAATTTCCCAATCCCCGCCGCGAGCTCCTTCCCGGGACCTTTGTCCGCATTCGATTCCCGCAGGCCCAGCTGGATGATGCGATCCGCGTACCCCAACGCGCGGTCCAGGGAGGGCCGCAAAGCCAGACCGTGATGGTGGTCGATGCAGAGGGCAAGGTGGTGCCGCGGCCGATCAAGACCAGCGCGATGTCGGGCGGCGACTTCATCGTCACTGATGGCCTCAAGGTTGGCGAACAGGTCATCGTCAACGGCCTGCAGAAGGCCCGGCCGGGTGCGGTGGTCAAGCCCCTGCCATGGACGCCGGGTGCGCCGCTCATGGCAGGACCGCCTGCGGCCGGCAAACCGGCGGCGGCTCCTGCGCCCGGCACGCCGGCCAAGCCCAGCGAAGAAAAGAAGTAAGCCATGCTCCCAAAATTCTTCATCGACCGGCCGATCTTCGCCTGGGTGATCGCCATCATCATCGTGCTGGGCGGCCTGCTTTCGCTGCGCCAGTTGCCGGTGGCGAGCTATCCGGCGGTGGCGCCGCCGGCACTCGCGATCACGGTGAACTATCCGGGGGCTTCGGCCAAGGTGGTGGAAGAAACCGCGGTGGCCCTGATCGAACAGGAACTCAACGGCATCGAGAACCTGCTCTACATGGATTCCGCTTCGGAGCAGAACCTCGGCACCATTACGCTGACGTTCAATGCCGGTACCAACCTCGACCTCGCCTCGGTCGAAACCCAGAACCGCATCAAGCGCGCCGAGCCGCGCCTGCCGGAAGAGGCGCGTCGCCTGGGTGTGACCGTGGTCAAGTCGGCGCGCAACTACTTGATGTTCATCTCGCTGTTCTCGCCCGACAAGACCCAGGACAATGTCGCGCTCGGCAGCTACGCCGCCGCCAACGTGCTGGAAAGCATCCGCCGCACGCCGGGCGTGGGCGAGGCGATCCTGTTCGGTACCGAATACTCGATGCGGCTGTGGCTCAAGCCGGAACGTCTCACCGCCTTCGGCCTGACGCCGGCCGACGTGGCCAAGGCGGTGCGCGCCCAGAACGCCCAGATCGCCACCGGCGAATTGGGACAGGTACCCGCCGCGCCGGGACAGGAATACGCCGCGACGATCATCAACCAGGGTCGCCTGTCGACGCCCGAAGAATTCGGTGACGTGATCATCCGCAGCGATGGTCGTGGCTCGATGGTGAGGGTCAGGGACGTCGCCCGCGTCGAACTGGGTGCGCAGGACTATTCCATCGCCGCACGCGTCGATGGCCAGCCCACGGCCGCGATCGCCGTGCGCATGGCGCCCGGCGCCAATGCGCTCGACACCGCGCGCGCGGTCAATGCCCGGATGACCGAACTGGCCAGGTATTTTCCGCCCAGCATTTCCTGGATGGTGCCCTACGACACCTCGACTTTCGTCGATATTTCCATCCGCGAAGTGGTGAAAACGCTGATCGAGGCCATGATCCTGGTGGTGCTGGTGATGTACCTGTTCCTCGAAAACCTGCGCGCCACTTTCATTCCCACCGTGGTGGTGCCGGTGTCCCTGCTCGGAGCCCTGATCGGCCTCTACGTGCTCGGCTATTCGATCAACGTGCTGACCCTGTTCGCCATGGTGCTGGCCATCGCCATCGTGGTGGACGATGCCATCGTCGTGATCGAGAACGTCGAACGCATCATGAGCGAGGAAGGCCTCAGCCCGCGCGACGCGACGCGCAAGGCGATGGGCCAGATCATCAACGCCATCATCGCCATCACCGTGGTGCTGACGGCCGTGTTCGTTCCGCTGCTGTTCTTCGGCGGTTCGGTCGGCGCCATCTACCGCCAGTTCGCCGTGACCCTGATCCTGACCATGGGCTTCTCCGCATTTTTGGCGCTGACCCTGACGCCCGCGCTCTGCGCGAGCCTGCTCAAGCACGAGCCGGGCGCCGACGATGTAATGCCGCATAGCGGATTTTTCGGTTGGTGGAACCGCTTCTTCGCCACCACCGTCAAGCGTTACGTCGGCGCCACACGCAGCATGCTGGGCCGCCCCGGACGCTGGTTGCTGGTCTATGCGGCGGTACTGGGCGCCACCGGCTGGCTGTTTCTCAAGTTGCCGGGCAGCTTCCTCCCCAGCGAAGATCAGGGGTATTTCCTCAGCATCGTCCAGTTGCCGGCGGGCGCCACGCGCGAACGCAGCCTGGAAGTGCTTGAATCCGTCGAGAAGCACTATCTGGCGCAGAAGGAAGTTGCCCATGTCATCGGCGTGCTCGGCTTCTCCTTCTTCGGCCGCGGCCAGAACGCCGCCATCACGTTCGTCAGGCTCAAGAGCTGGGACGATCGGCCAGACAAGGAGAACAGCGCCGAATCGGTGGTGCAGCGCGCCAACATGGCCTTCTTCCGCATCAAGCAGGCGGTGATCTTCGCCATCAACGTGCCGCCGATTCCCGAACTGGCCGCCGTCGGCGGCTTCGATTTCCGCTTGCAGGATCGCGGCGGCGTCGGGCGCGACAAGCTGCTCGAAGCGCGCAACATGGCGCTGGGGCTTGCCGGCAAGAATCCGGCACTGGCCGGGGTGCGACCCGAAGGCCAGGAACCCGCGCCGCAGGTCTATCTGAACGTGGACCGGGTCAAGGCGCGAGCGCTCGGCATCGACCTCGGCGACCTCAACGACACCCTGCAATCGACGTTGGGCACGGCCTACATCAACGACTTCGTGCGCGAGGGGCGCATCCTGCGCGTGCAGATGCAGGCCGAGGCGGATACCCGGCGCACGCCCGACGATTTGCTGCGCCTGCCGATCAAGAATGCGCGTGGTGACATGATCCCGCTCGCCGAAATCGCCACGGCGCAGTGGATCGTCGGCAATCCCAAGCTCGACCGCTACAACGGTTTGCCTTCGATGAAGATCGCCGGCAGTCCGGCTCCGGGCCGATCCACCGGCGAAGCCCTGCTGGCCATGGAAGACGTGGCCTCCAAGCTGCCACCCGGCATCGGCTTCGAATGGTCGGGCAGTTCCTTCGAGGAGCGGCTGTCGGGCACCCAGGCGCCCTTCCTGTTCGCCGTCTCGCTGATCGTGGTCTTCCTTTGCCTCGCGGCATTGTACGAGAGCTGGTCGATTCCCTTCGCGGTGATGCTGGTGGTGCCGCTGGGAATTTTCGGCGCGGTGCTTGCGGTGAGCTTGCGCGGCCTGCCCAACGACGTCTATTTCAAGGTCGGCCTGATCGCCATCATCGGGCTCTCGGCGAAGAACGCAATCCTGATCATCGAGTTCGCCCGCGACCTGCAGGAACAGGGCATGGAGCTGATCGAAGCCACGCTGGAAGCCTGCCGCCTGCGCTTCCGGCCAATCCTGATGACCTCGATCGCCTTCATGTTCGGCGTGCTGCCGCTGGCCATCTCGACCGGCGCCGGTGCCAACAGCCGTCACGCGATCGGTACCGGGGTGATCGGCGGCATGTTCACGGCGACCGTGCTGGCGGTGTTCCTGGTTCCGGTGTTCTTCGTCGTGGTGCGACGAATCTTTCCCGGCCATGCCCGTCACCACAAGGAGAAGCGTGATGCGTAAGTCACTTCCCCTGGCGATCGCCCTTGCCGTGGCCGGATGTTCCTTTACTCCGGAGTACCAGCGTCCCGCAGCACCGGTACCGGCCGACTGGCCGACGCATGCAAGAGTCGGCGTCGGCGACACGGCGCAGATCGCGGCAATGCCGACCGACTGGCGCGCATTCTTTACCGATCCGCGCCTGCAGGGCCTGATCGCCGCTGCACTCGAACACAACCGCGACCTGCGCATCGCCGTCGGTCGCGTTGACGAGGCGCGTGCCCTCGCCGGCATCGCACGTGCCGAGCGCTTCCCGACCGTAGACCTGGCGGCGCAGCGCGCCGCCTCGCTGACCCCGGCCGACCTTTCCGGAACGGGTCGCCAGCTCAACAGCCAGCGTTACGACGTCAATCTTGCCCTGGCCGCGTTCGAGCTGGATTTCTGGGGTCGGGTGAAAAGCCTCGACGATGCCGGGCGCGCCAACTTCCTCGCCAGCGATTACGCGCGCCAGGCCTTCCGCCTGTCGCTGATTGCCGACGTGGCCAACGCCTGGCTCAACCTGCTGGAATTCGGCGAGCGCCGCGCGCTGGCCGAGGCGACGCTGAAAAGCCGGGATGAAACCCGCATCCTGGTCGGACGCCGTCGTGACGTCGGCCTGGCCGGCGACCTCGATTACCTGCAGGCCGACGGCGCTTACCAGAATGCGCGTGCCGAAGTTGCCAGCCTCGCGCGCAGCCAGGCCGCGGCGGAAAACGCCCTGCAACTGCTGGTCGGCACGGCGCCAGGTACTACCGGCGGTGGCAGTTTGGCGCAGCCGGGCTTGATCGCCGAGGTGGCGGCAGGTTTGCCCAGCGAAGTGTTGCTGACCCGGCCCGACGTCATGGCCGCCGAACAGAAGTTGATCGCCGCCAACGCCAACATCGGCGCCGCGCGCGCCGCCTTCCTGCCGAAGATAGTGCTTACTGCTGCGCTTGGTACCGCCAGTCGTGGCCTCAGTGGTTTGTTCGAGGCCGGCAGCGGAGCCTGGAGTTTTGTCCCGGCACTGCGCCTGCCCTTGTTCGACAGCGGGCGCAGCAGCGACAACGTCGACCTGGCCACAGCGCGCAAGACCATCGCCGTTGCCGAATACGAAAAGGTGCTGCAACAGGCTTTCCGGGAAATTGCCGACCTGCTCGCCGCGCGCAAGCAACTTGGCGAACAGCTGCAGGCGCAGGAGGCCGGTCTCGCCGCACAGGACCAGCGCCTCAGGATTGTCGAAGCGCGCTACAAGGCCGGGGTCTCCAGCCACCTGGAACTGCTCGACGCCCAGCGCGAACAGTTCGCAGCGCAACAGTCGGCGCTGGCAGTACGGCGGCAACTGCTGGCGACGGCCGCAAGTTTCTACAAGGCGCTCGGCGGCAGTCTCGCACCTGAGCTTGCCGAGGCGAGGTGATCCTTTCCGGATTGCCAATGGCGCATGAGATTCGTTCTTTCGATCGCCGTGGGGCTCCTGTTGCCAGCGGCCCCGGCGTTTTGCCAGGAAGCGCTGCCAGCGGTTTCCCGCATCGGCTTCGACTGCTGGGTCGGGCGCGACGGCAAGCCGTTCTTCACCAACTACATCCGCTGCATCGCCGATCGCGACTTGCCGCAACCGGCACAGCCCGATCCGGAATCCGAGCTCATTCTCGACCTCCTGCATCGGGAACTGCACACGCGTTCGGGGGCCGACGCCGAAAAATCCATGAAGGCGCATATCGAGCTGGTGCGCGAGACGCGCGCGGTATGGAGCATCCGCATCCATTCCTATCCCTATGAATGGTCCTGGCAGGAAGGACGGCCGGAACAACTCGTGCGTTCGGTGCTGTGCCCGAATGACGTACCGTGCACCGTGATGATTCGCCAGCACTGAGGAGTGTGACGATTGAACAAGTCCATCTGGTTCGACGGTTTTCCGCTGGAAGACTGCAACCGTCGCGGTGCCGGCTGCGCCAACGGCCATCTCGGCATCGAGTTGCTCGAAGCCGGCGAGGATTACCTCAAGGCGCGCATGCCGGTGGATTCGCGCACGCGGCAACCGGCGGGCGTGCTGCACGGCGGCGTCTCCATGGTGCTGGCGGAAACCCTCGCTTCGTGGGCTGCGGCCTATGTCGTCGACCCGGCCAAGTACCATTGCGTCGGGCAGGAAATCAACGCCAACCACATCCGCGCGGTGGCCGCAGGCTGGGTCGTCGGCATCGCCCGTCCGGTGCACATCGGCCGCAGCAGCCAGGTCTGGGAAGTGCGGATCAGCGACGAAGCCAGCAAACTGGTCTGCATCTCGCGCGTGACCATGGCGGTGCTCGCGACGCCGATGCGCTACTGAGCGCCGATATGGCAAGCCGACTGGATTCGGTGTGCGGCTAGCCCCCGCAGCTACGCAAAACCCGACGCGCCGCCGATGGATGATTCACTATCCATTTACAATAGGACCCATTTGCGGCCGTGCGGATACTGGAATGAATTCGAACCTTGGTCAATCGACGAGCGAGCAGACCCTGAATCAGGATCTGCTGCTGGGCCTGCCCGAGATCGATTCCCAACACCGCGCTCTGTTCGCGCAGCTCGATCGGCTGATCGGCAAACCGCAGGCAGAACCTGTCACCGAACCGTTTTCGGAAATCCTGAGCCAGCTGGGTCGCCAGATCGACGCCCATTTCGTCAGCGAGGAATCCATTCTCCAGGCCTGCGACATGCCGCCCGAGGAGCTTGCCGAACACATGTCCGCGCACGAGGAAATCCTCGAGCAGTACACTCGCCTTAACCTTGACCTGATGGCCGGCAAGGCGATCGGACAGCAAAGCATCCTGAAAATGGTCAGGGGCTGGATCGTGGATCACGTCCACCAGTACGATTCGAGGATCAGGCAGTACGTTTCCCTGTCCCAGGATCAATAGTGATTGTGGATCCGGGCGCACCGGGTCCACAATCAGTGCAGGCTCAAAGTTTCTTGCGTACGCTGATCACGCCGCGGATCTGGCCTTCGGTATAGCCGGTGGCACGATCGTTGGGGTAGTGCTGGCCGAGCGCCGCCTTGATTCCGGGGCTCATTGTTTCGCTCGGGCCATGGCAGTTCAGGCAGAGTGCCTGAACCGGTAGCGCCTTGACGTAGCGATACTCGTCGCCGATCTTTTCGCCTTTTTCCAGTTTCATCGGAGATTCGCCGGCGGCGGCGCGCCTGTCAAAATCTTCCAGGGCGGCGGTCTCCCAGGCATCGGGTATGGCGCGGGCGTCGTTGCGCGCCTTTAGGCTGACGCGCTTGATCTTCCATCCGGTCTCCCGGGAAATCTCGCCGGCCATCTTCGGCGCCATGTCCTTGCACACGGGGATCGCCGCTTCGGCGCCGGACTTCTTGATTTCGTCCTGCAGGGCGACGATAAGCTTAGGCGGCAGGGTGGTCGCGACCTTGCGCGCTTCTGCGAGGATGGCATCGTCGCTGGCGAAGGCCGGTGGCGCGACGCACGGCACGATCATCAACGCGATTGTGACCAGATTCCTGAGCTTGTTGCTTGCGCCGAAAGGCGCGAGAGCCGACTTCATATCCATGTGCTTTTCCTCCCCGAAGATCAAACGGGACGATTTGAGCACAGGCGTCCATGGTACGCCAATAGAATAATTTCAGGCCTCGATCAGGCCAGCCGCTGCAGGCGCTTCTCCAGTCGGGCCACGTCGTCACGGAGCCGGTCGATGTCGGCCGAGAACGCGGCAATGTCCGCCTGACGAGCGATCAGGGGCTGCTCTTCTGTGAAGTACTCGGCCAGGTTGGCGGCGAAATTCTGCGCCGCCAATTGTTGCCGCGCCGCCAGTTGGCGACCGCCTTTGACGAGGCGATGGGCCGCGACATCGCCGACCAATTTCGAGAGGTCTTCCTCCGCGTCCCAGCGCAGGTTGCGGATGACGAAGCCGAGGGCTTCGGCAAACTCGGCGGAGCCTTCGATGCGCGCAGCGCGCATCACCGCTTCCTTGCCCTGCAGCGCGAGCAGCGGTGTAGTGGCCGGCAGGGAGATGCTGACTTCGAGTACCGCATCGGCTGCTGGCGCGGCGATGCTGCCGTCCGGTGCAATCAAAAAAGCCGCCTCGAAAGGCGGCAATTTGATCTGGGCCGAGTGCCCGGCGAAAGCGGCCAGCTTTTCGCGCGCCCAGGAAGCCTGCCCGAGCACGTGGTTGATTGCCGCTTGCAGCGGCGCGGGCAGGGCTTGCATGGGCGGCGTGCCTAGATTTGCTGGATGCCGGCGATGTTCCAGCCACGGCTGCCGTCGGTCGGCTTGACCAGGTGCCAGATTTCGGCAAAGGCTTCCCGGGCGCCGGCATCTTCACGCAACTGGCCGGAGAAATGCACGCTGGCGACATGGCGGTTTTCTTCCGTGACGACTTCCAGCAATTCGGCATTGAGCTGCATGACGTCGGTTTCCTGGGCCTTGCCGCCACGCTCCGAATACTGCAGCTTGATCTCGGCGAACAGCTCGGGGGCGGTGAATTCGCGGATGTCGTCCATATCGCCGCGGTCATTGGCGGCTTGCAAGCGCACGAAGTTCAGCTTGGCCTGGCGCAGGAAGCCTTCCACGTCGAAGTCAGCCGGGATGTTGCGGGCAGCGCTTCCAGTCGCCGTGGTACCGGCGCCGACTCCCGAGGATTCGAATTGAGCAGGCGTGAAATTCGTCGGCGCGGCGTTGCCGGGACCCGCTCCGGCGTATTGCATACCGGGTTGAGGTGAGCGCTTGCTCATCAGCCAGCGCACGACGAAGAAGGCGACCATCACCAAAGCCAGGATCAGCAGCATGTTGGCCATGCCTTCGCCCAGGCCGAAGTGCGAGAGCAGCGCGGCGATGCCGAGGCCCGCCGCGAGACCGGCCAAGGGGCCGAGGAAGCGGCTCATGCCGGCCGGTTTGGCCGCAGCCGCAGGTGCTGCCGCTGCCGCCGGAGCCGCCGCCGGCTTACCGGCCACTGCTGGCGCCGACGGCGCCGGTGTGGCCTGGCGCTGAATGCCGGTCGACTTGCCACCGCCAAGGCGCTTGGCTTCTGCATCGTGGACCATCATGCCCAGACCGACTATGACCGCAAAAGCGGCGATTGCTAGGTTTTTCATTTGCATTTTCTCCTCCTCAAAACTTGTAACCCCGATGCAGCGCGACGACGCCGGCTGTCATGTTGAACACTTCGACACGTTCCAGACCGGCCTGTTCCATCATGGCCTTGAGCGTGGCCTGGTCCGGATGCATGCGGATCGATTCGGCCAGGTAGCGGTAGGAATCGGCATCCCCGGCGATTTTCTGCCCCAGCCAGGGCAGCAGCTTGAACGAATAGGCATCGTAAGCCTTTTCCAGCGGTTTCCACACTTTCGAAAACTCCAGCACCAGCAGCCGTCCGCCGGGGCGCAGCACGCGGCGCATTTCCTCCAGCGCCTTGTCCTTGTGCGTCATGTTGCGCAGGCCAAAGGCCACCGTCACGATGTCGAAATGATTGTCCGGGAAGGGCAGCTTTTCCGCGTCGCACTGCGCCACCGGCGCCAGCACGCCCTCGTCGAGCAGGCGGTCGCGGCCGACCGTGATCATCGCATTGTTGATGTCGGTGAGCCAGACTTGACCCGTGGGTCCGACAAGGCGGGCGAAGGCCGACGACAGATCGGCCGTGCCGCCGGCGACATCAAGCACGCGCTCGCCGGGGCGCGGTGCTGCCAGGTCGATGGCAAACTTTTTCCACAGGCGATGCAGGCCCATCGACATGAGGTCGTTCATCACATCGTATTTCTGCGCGACCGAAGAGAAGACGCCGGCGACACGGCGTGACTTTTCCTGCTCGTCTACGGTTTCGAAGCCGAAATGGGTCTTGCTCATTCTTGTCTATTTAAGGAAAAGACAGTGGCGCGCGTGCGCAGGGTGATATCGAGCGCAGCGAGCCAACCAATAGCCTCCCCGCGAGGGGGCGAGGCGGGAATTCGCACCGCATGCGGTGCGCCGCCGCAGCCGGCTGGCTGTGCAAAGCCAGCCGTGGGCCGCAGCGCGGATGGGAGGGGCGGGCGACCAATTCGCTTTTCGCGTGTCTCATCATCGGCGGGCGACTCTTACTGCCATGAGCGCTAGTGGCTGCCGCAACCGCCTGATTTGGGCGGCAGCGTGGTCGAATCTATATCGCGGCTGGCGCCGGCATTTTCAAGTCGCGCAAGGTATTCGGCCCACAGCGCGTCGTGGTCGGCGCCCAGGTGATGGAGCCAGTCCCAGGAGTAGATGCCGGTGTTGTGCCCGTCCGAAAAGGTCGGCTGCACCGCGTAGTTGCCAACCGGATCGAGCGCGGTGATCTCGACATTGCGCTTGCCGGTTTGCAGCGTTTCCTGTCCGGGGCCGTGTCCGCGCACTTCCGCCGAAGGGCTGTACACGCGGAGGAACTCCGCTGTCATTTGATAATGGCTGCCATCGTCGAAGCTGAGCTCCAGCGTACGCGATTTTTTGTGCAGCGTGATCTCGGTGGGAATCGGGGTCTTGCGGTCGAGACCGGCCATGGTTACTGCTCCTTGATTGGGGCCGCTATCATATCGCACACGGCGGTCGGCTTCGATGTCACGGAACCGTCATCAAGCTGCAATAGACTGGCCTTTGTCCCCTTCATGAGCAGGCCCATGTCCGCAACAATACTGGTGGTGGAAGACGAACCGACGATCCAGTCGCTGATCGAAGTGAATCTGCGTCGTGCCGGGCACGTCGTGCGGCTCGCATCCGATGCGGAAAGCGCGCGCCGCATGGTGCAGGAAGCCCTGCCCGACCTGGTCCTGCTCGACTGGATGCTGCCCGGCATGAGCGGCGTCGATTTCGCCCGCCAGTTGCGCGGTGACGCGCGAACCCGGAACCTGCCCATCATCATGTTGACCGCACGGGCCGAGGAACGCGACAAGGTCGAAGGTCTCGAGGTCGGCGCCGACGACTACGTGACCAAACCCTTCAGCCCGCGCGAACTGATGGCGCGCATCAAGGCCGTGCTGCGCCGCCAGGCGCCGCAGGCAACCGACGATGCGGTCGAGCTCGGCGGCTTGCGCCTGGACCCGGCGACACACCGGGTCACGGCGGGCGGCATGGAAATCGGCCTCGGCCCCACCGAGTTTCGCCTGCTGCATTATTTGATGACCCATCCGGAGCGCGTGCATGGGCGCTCGCAACTGCTCGATCAGGTGTGGGGTGACCACGTTTTCGTCGAAGAGCGCACCGTGGACGTGCACATCCGCCGCTTGCGCGCTGCTCTGGAGCCGAGCGGGCATGATGGTCTGGTGCAGACCGTGCGCGGCAGCGGTTACCGGATTTCGGCCGGGTGAGCGCGGTCCTCCGGGAACTGCTGACAGCTGTTGCGCTGACGGCACTGGCGGCACTGAGCGGCTGGTTCGCGACAGGCGAACGGGGCGCCGCTATCATGGCTTTGGCGGGAGTCGGCTTCTTTTTCCTGCGCCAGCTCTGGCTGGTGTTGCGCCTGATCCACTGGGCCCGCTGCCCGCTCGGCACTCCGACGCCGAGCGCCAGCGGCGCCTGGGGCGCGGCATTCGAAGCCTTGCACCAGCGCGGGCGCCTGGCCAGCGCCGAGCGGGAACAAGCCACCCAGGAGCTGGACCGCTTCCGCCGAGCGGCCGAGGCGCTGCCCGACGGCGTGATGATCCTCGACGGCCACCGCGCCATCGAATGGATGAACCTGCATGCGGAAGCTTGTCTCGGCCTGAAGAGTTCGGTCGATACCGGCAGCCGTATCACCCATCTGTTGCGCGAACCCGAGTTCCTCGACTACCTGGACAGCCCCGACCATCGCGGCGCCCCGCTGGAACTGCACACGCAACGCAATCCCGGGCGCAGCCTGCAGGTGCAGGCCGCACCCTTTGCCGCGGGGCGAACGCTGCTGCTGGTGCGTGACGTGACGCAGTTGCAGAAGCTGGCGACCATGCGCCGCGATTTCGTCGCCAACGTCTCGCATGAACTCAAGACGCCGCTGACGGTGACACTCGGTTTCGTCGAAACCGCGCAGGACGCCTTGCACGACGCGCCGCCGGCCGACATCGCGCACTACCTGCAGACCGCCGCCGACCAGGCGCGGCGCATGCAGCAGTTGATCGAGGACCTGCTGACGCTGTCCGCGCTGGAAACCGATTCGCCGCCACCGCTGGAAGACCGCATCGACGTGGCGGCCTTGCTGGAGGATGTCCGGCAGGAGATAAGCACGCTGTCCGGTGGGCGGCATCGCATCGCACTGGAGAACGCCGGTCCGGCCTGGCTGCTGGGCAGCGCTCGCGAACTGCGCTCCGCCTTCGCCAACCTGGCCGGCAATGCCGTGCGCTACACCCCGCAGGGCGGCGTCATAACGCTGCACTGGAGCACGGACGGTACATCGGGCGCGCGCTTCTCGGTCCAGGACAACGGGATCGGAATCGCGCGGGAGCACCTGCCCCGGCTCACCGAGCGCTTCTACCGGGTGGATCGCGGCCGTTCGCGGGAAGCGGGCGGCACAGGCCTAGGTCTGGCCATCGTCAAGCACGTGCTGGAGCGGCATCAGGCCGCGCTGCAAATCGACAGCGAACCGGGCCAGGGCTCGGTGTTCAGTGCGGTGTTTCCAGCGCACCGGGTTCAGTCGTAATAGTTGCAGCGCTCGAATTCGATGCTGCGATCAAGCACCCGGAAAAGCTTGAGCGTCTGCTGCTGCTGCTCGACCAGCACTTCGATGCTGCGGTCGAGCTTGAAGGTTCCGGCCGGCACGATGACGCTGGCCGATTCGTGGATGGCGGGGATCGCCGGCAGCAGGAAGCCCTGGCGCCAGCCATCGCGGGTTCCGTCGGAATGAACCACTCGCACCGTCGCGCTGCGGGCTTCGCCGGGGAATAACTGCACGCCGGCGACCAGCGAACCGTCGCCTTCGCGCAAGGCCCAGCGCACGTTGCCCAGCACGAAATACTGGCCATCGGCGGTCTTCACGGCGATCATCTGCCCGGCGCCGATTCGCGCGCCTTCCTTGAGCGGGCGGATGATGCGCAGGCCGGCCGCGGACTGGTCAAGCACGCGCCAACGCTCGATGTGGGACTCATCGCTGCTGGTCGCACCCGCTACACGCTGGGTGTGGCTGCCGAAGGTCTCGAATTCCTCGCGTTCGCGACGCAAGGTGGAAATGCTGCGCGTGGGCGCGCGGAAGGCCTGGCGTCCGGAAAGTTCGAAATGCACGGATTCGAGGCCGGGCACGACGCGGCATTCAGAACTGGCCGGTTGGCGCTCCTGGCGGCGGGCCACGCCGCCCTTGCACCAGCGCTGCAAGGCGCGCTGCAGCAACAGGGTCGCGGCGGGCTGGGTGACGTCATCGCCCAGTTGCAGTTCGGCCGGCGAGCGTCCCTGCTCCAGCAGGGTGATGCGCGCCACGATGCTTTTCCGCAGCTCGGTGGTTTCCAGCCAGCGTCCGCTGCCGGCGGATTCCGGGGTGTAGCCCGGGGCGCGATCCGAACCCAGGTCGACCCACAGCGGCACGGCGCGGTTGCGAATGTCTTCGGGCGGCGCCGTGAGCAGCGCCAGTTTCGCACCCCAGCGCCGGGCCCAGCGTGCCACCCAGGCCAAGTGGCGCGCCGGAAGTTCGTAGATATTGACGGTGCTCAGCAGGCAGCATTCGGAGAATGCGGCCAAAGCGCTGGTATTGGCCTTGCCATGGTGAGCCGGGTCGGGCACCGCGCGCGCTGCGACGCCTAGCGCTTCGGCGGTGGCGAAGGTCTGGTTCAGCTTTTGCCAGTAGGCGCCGTCCGGCGATTGTCCGCCTCGATACAGGTCGAGCTGCCAGTCGGCAAAAGTGGCGAGCACCCGCTCGACCAGCACGGCTGCCCGGGTTGCCTGTTCGGGATTGGCGACGCACTGGGTATGCAGCAGCGACATTCCAGCCGGCGAGGACATGCCGCCGCAGAAATCATCGAGGCAGCGCAGGTAACCGAGCGCCAGTTCGTACCAGATGCTCAGCGTGATATCGACCGCGGCCTGTTCGTGCGGCGCCAGCGGCAGGGGCTTGCCGGCGAACTTCTTCGATGCGTCGTCCTGTACGCCGCCCAGCGGGCCGCGCAGCACTTCGAGGACCGCGAAGCGGTCGGCGGCCGGCAGGGTGAAGCGGTGCAGCAGGCTCAGTTGGCGCAGGATCGACGACTGTGCCGCCACCGCGTTGGCTATCGGTATCGACGACAGCCAGTCCTGGCAGCCTTTCGGATCGACGAATGCGGGCGTCTGTTCAGTTCCGGTGGGGGGCAGGTCAAAGTTCATGGCGTTTCATTCGTGGTCGATAGTTCGTCTGCGAGGGCCTGCTTGAGGCTGGCGTGGCCCGGTGCGGCACGCCGGACACCTTCGCGTTTGGCGGCGGCCCAGATCGGCGCCGGAAAATGGCTGTCATCGCGCCAGCGGGGTATGACGTGCCAATGAAGATGCGGCACCACGTTACCCAGGCTGGCGAGGTTGATCTTGTCGGGCGCCGCAGTCCGGCGCAGGGCGCGCTCGGTGGCGAACACCACTTCCATTACCCGGCGCGCCTGATCAGGCGGCAGGTCGGTCATCTCGGCAACATGGCGCTGCGCCACGATCCGGCAGTAGCCCGGAAATGCGTCGCCGGCGGCATCGGCAACCCGCACCACCCGGCACAATTCATCCTCCCACAGCAGATCGCCGCCGGGATGGGCGCAGAGTTCACATTCCATGTTGGTTGTCACTCGGCAAGCATAGCGCCATTCCGCGGCTCTGTGCGCCCCGTGCCCGGATCAGCGTGATGGAATTGGCAGGCCCATGCGCCACGCCCATTCACGGGGATGGGAGAGGCCCAGGGCGGGCGGCAGCCGCTTGCTGCGCCCCACTCCGCCGGGGACGGCGGTAAGCGGCTTGACCGTGGATGGTTCGGGCAGCGGCGTATCGAGTGCGCGCGGAGCGTAGCAGTCGTCCATGCGTCCCTTGTCGTCGCGCTGCAGGCGTGGCCAGACGGCATCGGCGCAGAAGGAATGGATGCTCATGCAGCGTCCGCCGTCCTCGGCACAGAGGAACAGGTCCCAGCGCTCGTTGGTCTGCACCACCACCTTCGATCCGGCCGGCGGCACGTATTTGGCCCCGGTGAGGAAGTAAAGGCCCTTCTCGGTCTGTACCACGACCCAGGCGACGCGCCGCTCGTCCTGCACTTCCACGGGCGTCGCGGTCTGCGGCGGGGATACCAGCGTGACGGGACGGAAGCGTTGCCAGACCGCGGTGTTGTGCAGCCTTTGCTCGCCGGCGAACTGGAAGGCGAGCACGCCGCCGACCATACAGGCGAGGATGCCCAGCATCCACAAGAAGGGGCGTTTGTCGATCGGGCGCGGTGCCTGTTGTTCCATGGCAATCACAACAATACCCGCTCGATGCCGCCGCCATTGGCCGCGCGCAGGTAGTCCTGCAGCCACTCGGGGCCGAGGATGGACTTGGCCATTTCGACCACGATGTAGTCGGCCGTGATGTCCGCATCGTTGTCGTAGCGAGACAGGCCCTGCAGGCAGGACGGGCAGGAGGTGAGGATCTTCACCGCCGTATCGCCAGCGCCGACTCCCTCGCGCAGGCGGGCCGCACCGGCCTCGATTTCCTGCTGCTTGCGAAAGCGGATCTGGGTGGACACGTCCGGCCGCGACACCGCCAGCGTGCCGGATTCGCCGCAGCAGCGGTCGTTGAGATCCACGCGCTGGCCCATCAGCGCGTTCGCCACCTTGATCCCCGAGTGGTGCTTCATCGGCGTGTGGCAGGGTTCGTGGTACATGTACTTCGTGCCGCTCACGCCGTCGAGCTTGATCCCCTTCTCGAACAGCCACTCATGGATGTCCACCAGACGGCAGCCCGGGAAGATCTTGCCGAATTCGTACTTCAGCAACTGGTCCATGCAGGTGCCGCAGGACACGACGACCGTCTTGATGTCGAGGTAGTTCAGCGTGTTGGCGACGCGGTGGAACAGCACGCGGTTGGCCGTGGTGATGGCCTGGCCCTTGTCTTCGTCGCCGCTGGAAGTTTGCGGATAGCCGCAGCAGAGGTAGCCCGGCGGCAACACGGTGGTGGCGCCGGCATGCCAGAGCATGGCCTGCGTCGCCAGGCCGACCTGCGAAAACAGCCGCTCCGAGCCGCAGCCGGGGAAATAGAACACCGCCTCGGAATCGTCCGCTGCGCGTTTCGGATCGCGGATCACCGGGATCAGGCTGTCATCCTCGACGTCGAGCAGCGCGCGCGAGGTGCGATTCGGCACATCCTTCGGCATCGGCTTGTTGAGGAAGTGGATCACCTGCGCCTTGATTTCGGGGCGGCCCAGGGTGGCCGGCGGATGCTTGACGCTGTCCTGGATCAGGCCGAAGGATTTGGCCAGCGTGTGCCCCAGTCGCTGCGCCTTGTAGCCGAGCTGGATCATGCCGGCGCGCACCAGCTTGATGGTCGCCGGGTCGGTGGCGGAAAGGAAGGCCATCGCCGCCGCCGATCCCGGATTGAATTTCTTCTTGCCCTGGCGGCGCAGGAAGTTGCGCATCGCCACCGAGACGTCGCCGAAATCGATGTCGACCGGGCAGGGCGTCACGCACTTGTGGCAGACCGTGCAGTGATCGGCGACGTCGGAGAACTCGTCGAAATGCTGCAGCGATATGCCGCGCCGCGTCTGCTCTTCGTAGAGGAAGGCCTCGATCAGCAGCGAGGCGCCGAGGATCTTGTTGCGCGGGCTGTAGAGCAGGTTGGCGCGCGGCACATGGGTCGAGCAGACCGGCTTGCACTTGCCGCAGCGCAGGCAGTTCTTGATCGAGTCGGAAATCTTGCCGATGTCCGACTGCTCCATGATCAAGGACTCGACGCCGAGCAGCGCGAAGGACGGCGTGTAGGCGTTCGCCAGGTCGGCGCCGGCCAGCAGCTTGCCGCGATTGAAGCGGCCGTCGGGATCGACCCTGCGCTTGTAGTCGCGGAAGGGGCGGATTTCCTCGTCGCTGAGGAATTCCAGCTTGGTGATGCCGATGCCATGCTCGCCGGAGATGACGCCACCCAGCGATTTCGCCAGCGCCATGATGCGCTCGACCGCCTTGTAGGCGGTCTGCAGCATGGCGTAGTGGTCGGAATTCACCGGGATGTTGGTATGCACGTTGCCGTCGCCGGCGTGCATGTGCAGCGCGACGAAGACGCGGCCGCGCAGGATTTCCTGGTGGATCGCGGTGATCCGTTCCAGCACCGGGCGGAAGGAGTTGCCGTCGAACAGCGCTTCCAGCGGCGCCCTGAGCTCGGTCTTCCACGACACGCGCAGGCGGTAGTCCTGCAGCTCGGCGAAATGCAGGTCGAGCTTGTCGAGCAGGCCCTGCCAGTGGGCGCGCACGCCGGCGACCAGCTCCAGCGCCTGTTCGCGCTTGTCGCCCAGCAGCAGCTCGGGGTCGAGGTTGGCGTCGCCCGCGTGCAGCGGCAACTCGCCCTGGAGGAATTCCGTCAGTGCATCGGCCAGCTCGATCTTGTTGGCGATCGACAGCTCGATGTTGATGCGCTCGATGCCGTCGCAATAGTCGCCCATGCGCGGCAGCGGGATGACGACGTCCTCATTGACCTTGAAGGCATTGGTGTGCTTCGAGATCGCGGCGGTGCGCGCCCGGTCGAGCCAGAACTTCTTGCGCGCCTCGGGCGAGACGGCGATGAAGCCCTCGGCGCCGCGTGCGTTGGCCAGCTTCACTACCTGCGAGGCGGCGGCCATCACCGCCGTGTCGTCGGCGCCGACTATGTCGCCGATCAGGACCATCTTGGGTCGGCCGTGGCGTTTGGCCTTGGTCGCATAGCCGACGGCGCGCACATAGCGCTCGTCGAGGTGCTCCAGTCCCGCGAGCTGCACGCCGGCAGCCAGCCCGGCGCCGCCGGGCTTGAAATAATCGGTGATCTCGACGATGGACGGCACGGCATCCGTGACGCGGCCGAAGAATTCGAGGCAGACGGTGCGCGTCACCGGCGGCATTTTGTGCAACACCCAGACCGCCGAGGTGATCAGGCCGTCGGTGCCTTCCTTCTGCACGCCGGGAATGCCGGCGAGGAACTTGTCGGTGACGTCCTTGCCCAGGCCTTCCTTGCGGAACACCCGTCCCGGCACGTCGAGTCGTTCCTCGCCGAGCTTGTTGCGGCCGCTCGCGTCGTAGCGCACCAGATGGAAGCTGACCAGTTCCTGTTCGTGGATCTTGCCGAAGTTGTGGTTGAGGCGCTCGACCTCCAGCCAGTTGCCGTCCGGGGTCACCATGCGCCACGAGGCCAGGTTGTCCAGCGCCGTGCCCCACAGTACGGCCTTCTTGCCGCCGGCGTTCATCGCGATGTTGCCGCCGATGCAGGACGCGTCGGCCGAGGTCGGGTCGCAGGCAAAGACCAGGTCGGCCTTTTCCGCCGCCTCCATGACGCGGCGCGTGACCAGTCCGGCGCCGGTGCGCACGGTGGCGTAGTCCTGGTAGGTCCCGGGCAGGCGTTTCATTTCGACCGCGCCGAGGTCGATCAGCTTCTCGGTATTGATCACGGCGGACAGCGCATCCAGCGGGATTGCGCCGCCGGTATAGCCGGTGCCGCCGCCGCGCGGGATGATGGTCAGGCCCAGCTCGATGCAGGCGCTGACCAGCGGCGCCATTTCCGCCTCGGTGTCGGGCACCAGCACCACGAACGGATACTCGACGCGCCAGTCGGTGGCATCGGTCACGTGCGACACGCGCGCCAGGCCGTCGAAGCAGATGTTGTCCTTGCGGGTGTGTTTCGCCAGCGCCTTGAAGGCCTTCTTGCGCAGGGTCCGGGTTTCCTCGAACCACTGCTCGAACTTCTGCACCGCGGCTTGCGCGGCGGTCAGCAACGAAGCCACGCGCTCGTTTCCTTCGCGCCGCTTGTCGATCTCGCGCAGGCGGTGGCGCAGCGCCTCGACCAGCGCCTCGCGCCGCTCGCGATTGCCCAGCAGGTCGTCTTCCAGGTAGGGATTGCGCCGTACCACCCAGATGTCGCCCAGTACCTCGTAGAGCATGCGTGCCGAGCGACCGGTGACGCGCTCCCCGCGCAGCTCGGTCAGCGTCGCCCAGGCCTCGGCCCCGAGCAGGCGAATCACGATCTCGCGGTCGGAAAACGAGGTGTAGTTATAGGGGATTTCGCGCAGGCGGGCGGTCATGCTGGGATTCGGTGGAGCCAAAGGGCTCTATTGTAGGCGATGGGACTGTGGCGGCGGCATTGCCGGGCAGTCGCAAAGACCTTGGAATCGAAGGGATTTTGGCGTGGGTGCCGTATCGCCGGCGCCGACTTTTGCCCCTTCCGCGAGGAGTCCCGGCAAAGCCACCCCTTGCAATCGCAAACCATCGCCGCCATATTCCCCCCGTTTCCCCCACTTGATGGAGAACTCCATGCGCATGCGTCTTCTCGCTGTCCTTGCCTTTGCCGCGACCCTGCTGTCCGGCTGCGGCTACAACCAGATCCAGATCAACGACGAGTCGGTGACGGCGGCGTGGTCGGAGGTGCTCAACCAGTACAAGCGTCGCGCCGACCTGATCCCCAACCTGGTGTCCGTGGTGCAGGGTTATGCCAGCCACGAAAAGGAGGTGCTGACCCGCGTCACCGAGGCGCGCGCCAATGTCGCCGGGATGAAGGCGACTCCCGAGCTGATCAACGACCCGGCCGCCTTCGCCAAGTTCCAGAAGGCGCAAGGCGACCTCGGCGGCGCGCTGTCGCGCCTGCTGGTGGTGGCCGAGAACTATCCGCAGCTCAAGGCCGACGCCAATTTCCGCGACCTGCAGGCGCAGGTGGAAGGCACCGAGAACCGCATCACCGTGGCGCGCAACCGCTACATCAAGAGCGTGCAGGAGTACAACGTTTCGGTGCGCACCTTCCCCAACAACCTGACCGCGATGGTCATGGGCTGGCAGACCAAGGCCAACTTCACGGTCGAAGACGAGAAGGCGATCTCGGCCCCGCCGGCGATCAAGTTCGACGCACCGGCGGCGACTCCCGCCGCCGCGCCGACTCCCGCGCCGGCAGCGATCCCCGCTCCGGCCAAGTAGTGCCGTGAAGCTGTCCTGGCCGGCGTTGCTGGCCATGCTCTGGCTGGCCCTGCCGTTCACCGGTTGGGCCGCCGAGCCGGTGCCGCTGCCGGCGCTGAGTTCGCGCGTCACCGACCTCACCGGTACACTCGACGCCACCCAGCGCGGCCGCCTCGAAGCCCGGCTGGCCGCCATCGACCGCGCCGGCCGCGCGCAGGTCGCCGTGCTGCTGCTGCCCACGACCCAGCCCGAGACCATCGAACAATTCGGCATCCGCCTTGCCGAAGCCTGGAAGGTCGGGCGCAAGGGCGCCGACGACGGCCTCATCATCATCGTCGCCAAGGACGACCGCAAGATGCGCATCGAGGTGGGCTACGGACTCGAAGGCTCGATTCCCGATGCCATCGCCAAACGTGTCATCGCCGAGCGCATGGCGCCGGCATTCAAGCAGGGTGATTTCTTCGGCGGCCTGTTCGCCGCCGTCGAGGCGCTCGACGCCGCCGTCGGCGGTGCCGCCACGGGTTCGGCGCCGGTGGTCGATGCGGCCAGTGTCGTTCCCGCCGCCGCGCCGAACCCGTCCGGCGGCGAGCAACCCGACTGGATCGCCTGGCTGTTCGGCACGCTGGTGGCGGCCGGCGTGCTGCGCGCCATCTTCGGCCTGCTCGGTTCGCTGGCGGCGGCGGCCGTTGGCGGCTGGCTCGGCTTCATGCTCTTCGGCTCGCTGGCCTTCGCCATCGGCGCGGCGGTGGTGATCTTCCTGTTTTCCTTCGTGAACGTGTTTTCCGGAGGCGGCCGCGGCTCGGGCGGCGGCGGCTTCTCCAGTGGTGGTGGCGGCTTTTCGGGCGGCGGCGGCAGCTTCGGCGGCGGTGGCGCGTCGGGGGGATGGTGAGATGAGACTGTCACGCGTGCTCCGGCATCTGCTGCTGCCCGACTGGTGGACGCAGCGCGTATTCGCCCGCGCCGACCTGGCGGCGATCGGCGCGGCGATCACGGCCGGAGAAAAGTCGCATCGCGGCGAGTTGCGCTTCGTCGTCGAGGGCGCGCTGCCGCTGGCTTCGCTGTGGCGCGACCAGAGTTCGCGCGCGCGCGCCGCCGAGCTGTTCGCCAGCCAGCGCGTGTGGGATACCGAGGAGAACTCCGGCATCCTGATCTACGTGCAGCTGCTCGACCGCCGGGTCGAGATCCTGGCCGACCGCGGCATCGCGGCGCGCGTGCCGCAGGCCGAGTGGGACGCCATCTGCCGCGCGATGGAACGCAGTTTTCGCGGCGGCGGCTGGCGCTCCGGCGCATTGCACGCGGTGGTGCGCGCAACGGAACTCTTGACGCAGCACTTCCCCGCCGGCGAAAGCAATCCCAACGAACTGCCCGACCAGCCGCTGGTGTTGTAGGCGCCGGCCGGCTTTCAAAAGTCGGCGCCCACGCTACGGCGAACGCGGCAGGTACAAAGCGAAACAGGGGCCGCAGCCCCTGTTCCTTCTCGTGCCGCGCGCGAATCAGGCGGCTTGCTGTTTCCTGCGTCGCGCGACCAGGCCAAGCAGGCCGAGGCCGGCCAGCATCATGGCGTAGGTTTCCGGTTCCGGCACGGCGACGACCGACGCCGAGCGCAGCATCTCGTGGGCCAGCAGCGCATGGCCGGCCGCCGTCGGGTGGATGCCGTCCCAGAACATCGAGGTCGCCGGGTCGCAACCGGCAAGGAGGTTGCCACAGGCGTCGGTGGCATTGGTCAGGCCGAAGGCGGCCGGGTTTGCCACGGCCGCGGTCAGCAGGCCGTAGTCGTCGAAGATCGTCACCCCGGTTTCGTCCGCCATCGCCGCGCCCAGTGCCGCGTTCATCGAACTGGCCACCAGCGAACCGAGGAAGGAGGCGCCGGGGCCGTTGGCCGTCACGGCCGGCACCAGGCCCAGGTTCGGGGTGTTCCAGACCACGATCGAGCGGGCACCGGCGCTGCGCAAGGAGTGGACGATCCATTCGGTGTCGGCGGCGTACTGCATCGCCGCGGCGCCGATGATGGAATTTGCCAGCACCAGATCGTTCGCTGCAACCGCCGCGCCCGCCGCCGTCAGCGTGTCGCGTGCGTCGTTGCCGCCGCCGGCCACGACGTACAGGGCACTACCCGGGGCGACGCCGCCGGTGAGCGAAAGGAAGCTGCTGGCCTGCGACTTCAGGCTGGGAGGAAAATTGAACGGTGGGTCGCCGTCTTGGCTGGTGCGCGCTCCGCCGAAGGCGAAATTGCCGCCGCCGGCCAATGCCGGTGCGGCATAGGCTCCAAGGCCGAGCGAGTTGGCAAAGGTGGTTGCCCAGACATTGCCGTTCGTATATTGGCCGGAGCCATACGGTTGCAAAGGAATGTAGGTGTTGTCGGTGATGACCTGGGACGAATTTGCGCCGATCACCAGTGCGTTGTTGCCGGCGTCGGACAGGCTGTCGCCGAAAATGTACAGCGAGTCGTAGGGCGCGGCTTGTGCCGGGCTGCCGGCCAGCAGGGCGACAACGGCCAGTGCGGGGAATAGTCTTTTCAGCACGGAATTCTCCTCAGTATTGTTTTGGTTGGGGTGCCGCGATGGTAGCCCAATTCGCAGCCAGCAGGGCGGGGCGGCGCAGGCGCTAGACTTCCGCCATGCCCTCCCCTACGCATCCACAGCGCAGCCTGCCACGCGAACTCCTGCACCTCGCCTGGCCGGTCCTGATCGCCCAGGCGGCGGTGATGGCCAATGGCGTGATCGACACCCTGATGGCCGGCCGCCTGTCCTCAATCGACCTGGCGGCGGTCGGCATCGGCGCCAGCATCTACATCACCATCATCATGGCCTTGATGGGCGTGCTGCTCGCGCTGACGCCGGTGGTGGCCCACCACTACGGCGCCGGCCGCCATGCCGAAATCGGCGCCGACGTGCGGCAATGCGCCTGGCTGGCCTTGCTGCTGTCGGTGCTCGCCTTCGCCGCGCTGAAACATCCCGATCCGCTGCTGGCCTTTTCACGATTGACGCCCGAGGTGGAATTCAAGGTGCGCGCCTATCTGGAAGGCTCGGCCTGGGCGGTGCCGGGCGTGATGTTCTTCCGCGTCTTCTATGGCTTCACCAACGGCATCGGCCGCCCTCGCCCGGTAATGATGTTCAACCTGCTCGGGCTGGCGCTCAAGGCACCGCTCAACTGGGTCTTCATGTACGGCCATTTCGGCTTTCCGGCCATGGGCGGCGCCGGTTGCGGCTGGTCCTCCGCCGTCATCATGTGGACCGTCGCCACGCTGTCATGGCTGTGGTGCCGGCGCAATGCCGACTACGCGCGCTACGGCGTCTTCGCCCGCTTCGACTGGCCGCGCCTCACCCCCTTGCGCGGCTTGCTGGTGCTCGGCCTGCCGATGGGCGCCACCTTCCTGGTCGACGTCACCGCCTTCACTTTCATGTCGCTGTTCATCGCGCGCCTCGGGCCGGAGGTTTCCGCCGCGCACCAGGTTGCCGCCAACGTCGCGGTCTTCGTCTTCATGATCCCGCTGGCGCTGGGCGTCGCCACCGGCGTGGTGGTCGGCCAGGCGCTGGGCGCGGGCGACGCCCGGCGCGCGCGACACGCCGGCCTGCTCGGGCTTGGCGTCGGAGGCGGCGCGGCGGCGCTCACCGGCGCCGCGATCGGCCTCGGCGCCACGCCGCTGGCGCGCGCCTACACGTCCGACCCAGCCGTGGCGGCGGCGGCCGCCACGCTGCTCGGCATCGTCGCCGTCTATCATCTCGCGGATTCGGTGCAGGCGGTCATGGCCCAGGTGCTGCGCGGCTACAAGCGCGCCACGGTGCCGATGGTGATCTATGCCGTCGCGTTGTGGGGCGTCGGTCTTGGCGGCGGCTACCTGCTCGGCCTCACCGATACATTCGGCCCGCCGCGCGGCGCTGCCGGTTTCTGGATCGCGGCGGTGGCGAGCCTGACGATTGCCGGCGCGGGGGTGCTGATCTACTTCCTGCGGGTTTCGCGTCAGACCATCCCCATTCCCGCCACCACCAAGGCGTAGCGCGCCGCCTTGCCTGTGGCCATCCATGCGGCGCAGGGCAGGGGCGGCAGGCGCAGCCAGCCGGCGGCGGCGCACAGTGCGTCGCCGATGATCGGCGCCCAGGCGAGAATCAGGATGGGCGCGCCGTGCCGTCGCGCCAACGCCGACTTTTGCGGAGCCAGGTGTTGCGGCAGCAGGCGGCCCATGTAGTAAGTCGTCATGCCGCCCGCCGTGTTGCCCAGCGTGGCCAGCACGAGGGCGACCGTCACCTGGTCGGGATGCTGGTGCAGGACCGCGACCAGCACCACTTCCGAGCCGCCGGGAAGCAGCGTTGCAGAAAGGAAGCTGGCGAGGAAAAGGCCGGCCAGGCCGGCCTCCGCGGTGAATGCGAAGTCCATGGCGCATGTTACCCTCTGCGGCTATTGAACTTTTTGCGCTTCCGTCATGGACTACCTCGAAAAAATCCTCAACGCCCGCGTCTATGACGTGGCGATCGAAACTCCGCTGGAGCTGGCGCCCATCCTGTCGACGCGCAGCGGCAACCGGATCCTGTTCAAGCGCGAGGACATGCAGCCGGTGTTCAGCTTCAAGCTGCGCGGCGCCTACAACAAGATTGCCCACCTGACGCCGGCGCAGAGGAAGCGCGGCGTGATCTGCGCCTCTGCCGGCAACCACGCGCAGGGCGTCGCGCTGTCCGCGCAGAAGCTCGGCATCCGCGCCGTGATCGTGATGCCGACCACGACGCCGCAGATCAAGATCGACGCGGTGAAGAAGCGCGGCGGCGAGGTGGTGCTGGCCGGCGATTCCTACGATGCCGCCTACGCCCATGCGCTGATCCTGGAGAAGAAGCAGAAGCTGAATTTCGTCCATCCCTTCGACGATCCCGACGTGATCGCCGGGCAGGGCACCATCGCCATGGAGATCCTGCGCCAGCATCCGGACCCGATCGACGCGGTGTTCTGCTGCGTCGGCGGCGGCGGGCTGATCGGCGGCGTCGCGGCCTACATCAAGCGCCTGCGGCCGGAGACCAAGGTGATCGGCGTCGAGGCGATGGATGCCGATGCCATGGACCGTTCGCTCAAGGCCGGCAAGCGCGTGCGGCTGGAGTCGGTCGGCCTCTTCGCCGACGGCGCGGCGGTCAAGTATGTCGGGCAGGAAACCTTCCGCCTCTGCCAGGAGTACGTGGACGAGATG
>JACRIY010000062.1 GCA_016235805.1 Rhodocyclales bacterium | reverse complement strand
GCGCGGCGCGCCAGGGTGAGTGCCGGATCGATGGTCCAGGGCGTCGCCGCATCGGGGCACTCGATGTCCGGCACGGCGATGGACATCAGCCCGCTGGCGGTGAAGCCTTGCAGCACTGCGATCGCGGCCTGGCGTTGGCCGCGGCGTTCCTCCAGGACACCGGCGCAGTCTTCCTCCTTCTGTTGGGCCTTGGCGCGGGCTTCTCCGGCCTCACGCAGGGCTTTCTCGGCGACCTTTTCCTCTTTCTCTCCCTGCTCAAACGCATGCCGCAGGTCGGCGATGCGTTGCTGGATTTCGTCCACCTTCAATCCGACGGCGTCGTAGATCGCCTGCCAGCGCGCCAGGGCGCCTTCGGCCTGCGCATGCCTTTCCGCCGATTGCTCTCGCCGCGGATCTTCCTCCGCCTGCGCTTCCGCGACGCGCTGTTGCTGCGTCAGCCATTCGGGCAAGGCATGACGTAGCTCCTGAGCCGCGAGGAAGAACTGCTGCAACTGGTCGCCGAAGTCTTGTACGGCCGCCTCGACCGCATCGAGCGCCGCCGGCTCGACGGGCAGATGCAGGTCCGCCGCATCCGCGACGAGCCGCTCGCGCGCGGCGCGCCAACGCTGCTCGGCCTCCGCAAGACGGGCAAGCGCCAGACGCAATGCCTCTTCGGCCTCGATACACGCCTTGGCCACAGCCGCTGCGGCGAGGTGAGCCGCGCGCAGGTCTTCGTCGCTGGGCGCGCTATTCCATTCGAGCGCGGCACGCTCGCGCTGGCGGCCGAGCTTGTCCTTTTCATCGCTGACGATGCCCAGGGCATTTTCGATCTCGGACAGGCGCCGGACGATCTCGTCCAACCGGCGGGCGCGCGCGGCGGTGCGTGCCGCGTAGCCGATGTACGCGGCGGACGGCTTGCGCCAGGCGCCGGCGAGGGGGCCGAGTCGGAAGCGTCCGTCGGGCGATATCCAGGCTTCGGCTTCAGTGACATCTGCTATGCCGCAGGCGATGCTTTCCAGCACGGATGTAATCACCGGCACGCCGACCGCCGTGTGTTCGGCCGGCAACAGCCAGTCCGCCGCGGAGGTGGTCTGCCGGGGGCGTGCGACGAGTTGCGTGTCATGCCAGGAAGATGGGCCGTCGGCGACCAGCAGGCCGCCATCGGGCGTCACCCAGGCATCGAGCAGGCCGCTCGCTTCGAGAGCTGCCTCCAAACCGGCGCGTTGCGGCGCCGACACCTGTTCACGGAATTCCAGCAATTGCCACAAAGGTGCGCCCGGGCGGTCGAGCCGCGCGGCTGCGTCGCGGCAATACGGTGCCGGCGGTGCCGCATCCTCGCCTTGTTCAAGGCGCTGCTGCTCGGCAGACAGTTCGTCACGCTCGCCGGCGAGCTCCTTTTCGCGCTGAACCAGGGCCACCGCGCGCCCGGCGAAACGTTCACTGGCGAGGTTCTGCGCGGCGGACAGCGCGGCGCGTGCTGGGTTGTCGCCCTTGGGAGCGACAACCCAGTCGGCCAGTGCGGCCAGTGCCATGTCGGGGTCTGCGAGTCGCAATTGCTCTAGCTGGTCGACATGGCTCTGCCAGGCATCGACGAGTGCAGTTCCCTGAAGCTCGACGGCAACGTCCGCCGCCTGGCGCCGTTCGGCCGCGGTGTCGAAAGCGTCGCTACGCTCGTCGCGCTGCTGCTGCGCTCCGGTGAGCTTGCTGTGGGCATCTTCCACGTTGCGCAGGAACCCGCGCACGACGCTCAGATGCTCGCGGCGCCGCGTCGTCAGGCCGCGCAATTGCCGCTGTGTCGCTTGCCAGGCGGCGTTCTCCAGGCTCGATAACGCTTCCGCGTCGTCCAGGTTCGTTGCGCCCTGCGCAAGATCGGCGGCCAGGCCGCAGGTGTCGGCGGACGCCACGACGCTTGCATGAGCTTCCGCGAACGTCTGGCGCGACGCGATGGCACGCGCGGCGCGTTGCTCCAGCGCGGTGGCTTCCCTTTCCACTTTGGCCTTCGCCTCAGTCAGCGCATTCGCCGCAAGATCGGCGTCGCGGCGCCGATCATCCACTTGGCGCTTGGCCTCGTCCAGACGCCGGGCATCCTGCATGGCCGGGTCTTCGCGCAAGGCGTCAAAAGCGGCGCGGGTGCGCAGCAGCTTGTCCGCCAACTCGTTGTAGCGCGATGTCTGTCGGCCCTCTTCCGTCAACGCTGCGGCCAGCTTTTCCTTGGCCTCGTTCAAAGCCTGGCTCGCCTTGTCGAACTCGGTCTGCGCCGCGCGCAGCTTGCGCGCTTCGCGCCTTGCGTTGATGCCGGCATAGACGCGATAGCGTTGGTTGAACTGGCCGACGGCCTTCGCCAGCGCCACGTAGTCGTCGAGTTCCCGCCGGTATTCCTCCAAGTGGTTCAACGCGTCGGCGACGTCGCCGAGCAAATCGGCCGGCAGGGGCGACAGCGCCTCGGTCAGGGCTTCCGACAAGTTCCCTTCGTCGGGCCGCTTGGAAAGCTGGGGCTGGCGCAACTGGATCAAGGTATCCATCAACGCGGCGTAGCGGATTGGGCCGAGACGGAACAGGCGCTCATCCACCGCCCGCCGGTAGGCTTCGGCGGTCGGAAACACCTGGCCGTGCCCGCCGAGCGCTTCTTGCAAGCGCTCCTTGGTCAGTACCGCGCGCTGCGGGCTGGTGAGCCAGAGACCTTCGCCGATGCGAAAGTCATCGGCAACGAAGTACCAAGGCTGATCCATCTGTGCCCGCGCTGCCACGGCCGACAGACCGCAACCGAGCGTGACGAAATGCGCCCGCCCATCTTCGCCGCGGCGGCCGAACTCCACCCAGGCGTAGCCGATGCGCCGCTCGTGCTTGCCCAGCAACAGGTTCCAGGCCATTTTCTTGCCGGCGTCGCCGTCCGGTTCGATGCGCGAAGGCTTGATCTGGGCGTCGAACAGAAAGGGCAGCGTCAGCGACAGCACCTTCGACTTGCCGGTACCGTTGTTGCCGCGCAGCAGCAGGTGGCCGTCGTGGAACCAGAATTCCTCGCTGTCGTAGTGGAACAGGTCCACGAGTCCCAGGCGCAGCGGCTGCCAGCGCGAAAGCGCAGGTTGGGGCAGCATGGGCGCCGTCATGCGAAGACATCCAACTGGATTGGTTCATCCTTGTCGCGCGCCTTGACCGTGGCCTCACCCAAGGCCACGCGGGCCAAGGCGGGCCGCGGACGGATCGCACCGTCTTGCCGCCAGATCAAACGCAGCATCGCCAGACGGCTCAAGGCGGCCTCGGCGAGTTCCTTCTCGCCGCCCGGTTCGCGCGCCGACTTGCGCCAGTAACGCCCGTAGCTCGCCGCGGCCATGCGGATGAAGTCGGCGACCTCGGCTTCGCTGACGATCGCTTCGGCACTCTCGCGCTGGCAGTCGGCCAGGAACTCTGCGACCAGGAGCGTGACGTGCGCCTCGGTGCCCTCGGCCGGCATCGCGGTATCCGTCAGTACACCCGCTTCATCCACCAGCGCGACGCCCTCGGCTCGCTGCTCGGCCGTCAGGCCGGCGTCCTCGCATAAGCGCGCTGCCATCGGGCCGCGCTGGTTCGTAAGGTAGGCGCGGGCGTCCGCATCCAGCTCGTCGAAATAGACGACCGGATCGTCGAGCAGGCGACGCGACAGATAATGGCGCAGCGCCGTGCGCCGACCCTCGTCGCTTTCCGGCAGGTGCTCGGTGACCAGGGCCGCAAGCCGCGCATCGAGGTCGCGCGGCGCGGCTTCCGGCGTCCAGGTCGAGGGGCCGCGCACCGCGGCGAGCAGGCCGGCGAGCACGCGCCGGTGGATGTCGTAGAGCGCATCGCCGCCGCTGCCGGCATGGCCCAGGACGTAGGTGTCCTCATCGCCGGCCACGCGTGCAAGCGCACCCCAGTCGAGCAGGCTGCGGCAGACGGCGACCAGTTCGCGCCGCTCGTGGGTGTTTTCGAGGCCGAACGTAAAACCGCGCTCGGCGAGTGCCGGCTCCGCCGCCAGGGTCAGCAGCCGGTCGCCCAGCACGCGCAAGGTAATCTGGGGCTCGGCGCGCTCCAGCACGGCCGCAGCCAGGCACAGCAACACATAGCGGCGCCGGTCGAAACCCGGCAGGCCGCGCGTAGCATCGATGAGGTCGGCCGGGCGCTTGTAGAGCCGTGCGCAGTCGCGCTCGATGTGCAGGGTCCAGCCCGTCTCACGGGCAAACCAGGTGCGCAGCGCATCGGCATGGCGTCGCACCGCGCCGAAATCGGGGTCGCCACTGGTCATCAACGGCCGCATCAGCAGCGCACGCACGGCGCTGCGGTATTCCTCGCGGCGGTGCTGCGCCTGGCGGTCGCCGATGGCGCGGGTCTCAGCTCGCAAGTCGCGCATCAGGCATCCATCACCGGAGTGATGGTGAGTCGGTGGTCCCGTCCCGAAAAGACGCCCAGGGGCGTTTCGATGGCGGCGTGGGAATCTTCTTCGAGGGGTTCGAGGCACACCTTTAGCAGGCCGTCCGTCGTCGCGCGCGAGACGGTTTCATTGGGCAAGGACTGGCCGGCGAGCGCTTCGCCAAGCACGGCCAGAAACAGGTCAAACTCGTGCAATCCGAGGGTGCCGATTTCCGACAGGCGGCAGGCGTCGCCGGTTGCCAGTCGAGCACGCGCAGCCTCCACTTGCTGGTGTTCCTGCGCGATTTGTTGCGCCAGCACTGCACGCTCGACATCGCGGTTTCTGACGCGCGTTGCCGTGCCGCGCATCGTCGCCGTGCCGTACTCGCGCAGGCGCGGATGGATCGCCACGGCCGGCGCTTCGGCCCAAGGCGTCGTCGCGGCCACGTCGGCGGCCGGCAGCAGAGACAGGTGGCGTGCCGCGTTGAGCGCGAATGCCGCGCGTGCCAACCGATGCGCTTCGTGATCGTCGGCGCAGTCGGCGAACCACTGCGCGAGGATGCGAAAGTCCGCCGAGCGGTCGCTGCGCCCGCTGCGGCGCTCATTGACCGCCGCGATGGCCGTCAGCAATTGCGGAATCGCAGCGCGCGCTTTTGCACGCAGCGCCTCGGCCTGCGCCGGGCCATGGTCGTCGGCGACGAACCACAGGCGCAAGCCTTGCCAGCGTTCGCGCCAGGCGCTCACGCGCGCTTGCAGCGCCTCCACCTGCTCGCCGACATCACCGGGCGCGATGTCGCGCGCCTCGCGGTTGGCGGCCTGGTAAAGCATCGCTTCGATGCGGCCGTCGAGCGCAAGGATGCGTTGTGCGATGGCGCCGGAACGGCTCACTAGATCACCGATGAAGCGCTCCAGGTAATCGATCAGCCGCTTCTTGAATCCGACCACCGCGCCGGCCTCGGCCTGCTGGACTTCCACGCTGCGGGCGATGCCGGCCATGAACGCCTGGGCGTTCTCGGTCAGATCCTCGAACACGCGCACCAGATCGCGCAATACCTCGTGCACCTTGGCGTCGTCCGGGGCGCTGTCGCCGCCCAGCGCCACCAGCGCTTCGAGCCGGTTGTGAATGTCTTCCAAGGCCACGCTCTGCAACTCGCCGCGGCGCTTGAGTGCCTGCGCGAAGGTCGCCAACGCCGACTCGACCGCTTCGCCGCCATGGGAGAGCCGGTAGAGAAAGCGTGCCAGGTAGAAGTCGTCGATGCTGGCCACGCGCGCCGTATCCGGTTGGGATTCGAGGTTGCCCCAGTCCACCAGTTGCGCCAGCGCTGAGCGGATTTCTTCCAGCGGCGGCGGCTCTCCAAGCCACGTCGCTTCGCGCAGAACTTCGTCAGGCCGCAGGTAAGGGCGGAACTGGCGCTTCGCGGCGGCGAACACGTCCATGATCGCCCGATAGAGTGCGGCCTTGTCGGTAGTGACGTGGCGGAAGAGTTCGCGGGTGGGCGGGGTGGCGGAGGTGTTCATGCGGTTGATGTTGAATGCCAGGAAAACCCGCGTGTTAGTCATCGCCAATGAATTGCGTGCACGACGGATAGACAGTCTACTACAAGGAGAATCTGCTTATTCCCTTGTCAAGTCAGCGAGAACGAACGATAAGATGACTGCGAGCCGTGAGTGCCCAACACGCCGGCGATGTGGGCATCGTCGTCCATATCCATCGCCAGGGCGTTGCCTGGTTCGGCAGAGGGCAGGTTCGAATCCCGCCCTCTCCGCCAACGCGACGCAAATTACGCTAGCTGAGCGTGACGATCTGGATGTGGTTCCGATTCACGTTGATGAAGGGCGCCGCGAGAACCTGGCGTCCGGCCAGTTCCGCTTCGAAGACCTCGGCATCCATCACCGCGACGAACTCCTTCGATTCGTGCATGAAGTCCGTCACCCGCGCTCCCGGCAACAGGTCGATATAGCCCTTGATCCGATATGACCCTGTAAGTATCGTCACCTTGGTCTTGTTTTCATGTGTTGCCATGATCAATCCTCCCGCTATTGATTCGCCATGATCCCAACCTAGCCCCGGTCGCTGGCCGACGCAAGCGGCAGGACATCGGTGCCGGCCGTTCCGCCTGCCCGCCGGTCAATGATCTTCGAGACGGGGAACCGATTCCTCGGCGGGTTGCCCGGTTTCGGGATCGATCCAGTCGGCGATGCCGATTTCGCTTTCGGCTTCTTGCAGCGAGTCTCCGGCATCGATGTCGGCATCGGCGAGTTCCATGTCTTCGACCGCCTCCGATACGGTGGCGAAGGGTCCGAACTCTTCGTGGATATCCTGCCGCTGCCAGTAGTAGCCGTCCGCTCGCTCGATGACGCGCGTGTTGTCT
>JACRIY010000059.1 GCA_016235805.1 Rhodocyclales bacterium | reverse complement strand
GGGCCGGGGATGTTGCCCGACTTGATCGCCACCAGCGCCCATATCCCGATCATCAGTGCAATGCCGAACAGCGGTGGAATCACGACGCGCAAGACATCACGCAGCTTTTCGCCGGCCGGCGCGCCAGAGCCGGAAGTCGGCGCTGGCGAGACGGCGACGTTGGCCGGTGGCGGTGCCACGCGCGTCGCCGCCTTGGCCTCAGGCGTGTCCATGTCCTGCTCCAGGGGCTTGAACGCTAGTACGGTGCTCATGGCGGTTCTCCTTCCGTTTCATGGATCAGGCGTGGATCTTGAACGAGCCGGCGTACTTCTTCGGGTCCTTGCCGTCCCACACCACGCCGTCGATCAGCTTGTGGCTGCGCATGTCGCTCTTCGGCACGCTGACGCCGGCCGCGGTGGCCGCCTGCCGGTAGATGTCGACGCGATTGACCTTCTTCGCCACCGCCAGGTAGTCGGGGTCGTCCTTGATCAGGCCCCAGCGCTTGTGCTGGGTGAGGAACCACATCGCATCGGAAAGGTAGGGGAAGTTCACCGCGCCGTCATTGAAGAACTTCATGGCGTTCTTGTCGTCCCAGGTCTTGCCCAGGCCATTGTTGTAACGGCCGAGCATGCGAGCGACGATTACATCGGCATCGGTATTGACGTAGGCCTTGCTCGCCACGGTGTCGGCGGTCTTCTGCTTGTTGGCCAGCGAGGCGTCGATCCACTTCCCCGCGTCGATGATCGCCGCGGTCATGGCGCGCGCCGTGTTGGGATTTTTTGCAACCCACTCGGCGGTGGTGCCGAGCACCTTTTCCGGGTGGTCGACCCAGATGTCCTGCGTCGTCACCGCAGTGAAGCCGATGTTGTCCACGATGGCGCGGTTGTTCCAGGGCTCGCCGACGCAGTAGCCGTCCATGTTGCCGACGCGCATGTTGGCCACCATCTGCGGTGGCGGCACGGTGATGTTCTTGACGTCCTTGAAGGGATCGATGCCGTGCGCCGCCAGCCAGTAGTACAACCACATGGCATGGGTGCCGGTGGGAAAGGTCTGGGCGAAGGTGTAGTCGCGCTCCTTCTTCTTGATCAGCGCGGCAAGGCTGGCGCCGTCGGTGGCGCCCTTGGCCTTGAGCTGGTTGGAGAGCGTGATGGCCTGGCCGTTGTGGTTGAGGGTCATCAGCACGTTCATGTCCTTCTTCGGCCCGCCGATGCCCAGCTGTACGCCATACACCAGGCCGTAGAGCACGTGGGCGGCGTCGAGTTCGCCATTCACCAGCTTGTCGCGCACGCTGGCCCAGGAGGCCTCCTTGGTCGGGATGATCTTGATGCCGTATTTCTCGTCGAACTTGTTTACTGCCGCCATCACCACGGAGGAACAGTCGGTGAGGGGGATGAAGCCGATGCGCACTTCCTTCTTTTCGGGCGCGTCGGAACCGGCGGCCCAGGCGCCGCTTCTGACACCCGGCGGCACCATGCTCATGAGCGCGGCTCCGCCGGCAAGCTGCAGGAAGTCGCGGCGCGACGGCCCGCTGCCGGCAGGTGAAGGAAGCGCTGCCGTGCAGGTCGGCACGCTGGTGGCAAGTTCGGTGGAAAGCTTGTCTTCATGGTTCATCTCGATCTCCGCAGGTGGCTAAAAACAAAAACGGCGCCCGTTGCGCATCCGCGGAAATTAATTCCACGTGACGCAACAGACACCGTTGTCATTTGCACCGAACCGCCTTTGATCCGGCACTCGGGCTTTGTTTAGCAACCCCTGTGCCACTTTGGCGAAAAGCGCCGCGAAGTCCCGTATTTGCTAGAGATTTAAATCAAAAGTCGGCGCTGGTGATACGGCGATTGAAAGCATTTGCTGCACCGCAATAGCGCGCCAGAGGCGCGCAACGCACCGGAACGGGGCGCGAACTACAGCAGCAGCTTGGCCATTTCGATCAGGTCACCGGCGACCTTGCCGATCGGCTGCGCCCGTTCCATGGCCAGCTTGCGCAGGGCCGCATAGGCCTGGTCCTCGTCGAGGCCGCGAGTCTTCATCAGGATGCCCTTGGCCTTCTCCACCACCTTGCGCTCGGACAGCTTCCTGGTCGCCAGGGCCAGTTCCTGCTTCAGGTCCTGGTGCTCCTCGAAGCGCGCGATGGCCACGTCGACGATCGGCTTCAACCGCGCCAGGTCGAGGTTGTCGACGATGTAGGCCGAGACCCCTGCCTTGAAGGCGGCGCGCATCACCGCCGCGTCGCTCTCCTGCGTCAGCAGGATTACCGGGCGCGGCATGTCGCGATTCATCACCGCGAGGTTTTCCAGGGTGTCGCGCGAGGGCGACTCGGTTTCGATCAGGATCACGTCTGGCCGGATGGATTCGATCTGCGCCGTCAGGTCGAGCGACGAGGGCAGCACGGCGGCCACCTGGTGCCCGGCCATGGCCAGCCCGGCGCAGAGTTCCGAGGCGCGGGCACGGGATTCGTCGATGATGAGGATGCGCAGCATGGAGCCAAGGCACGCAAAACGCGTGCCGCTGCACAAATGCGGCTGACGCCGTGCCGCCCGCGCCGACTTTCCGGGCCTAGCCCGTGCTCCAGCCGCGCGGCCTGCGCATGCCGGCGATGCGGCAGGCCTGCTTGACGTAGCCGTAGGGAAACAGTTCGAAGATCAGGTTGCGCGCCGGCACGCCGTAGTGCTCGGCCAGGTGGCGGGTGACGAAACGCACGTCGGGGATCACCTGGTGTTCCTGATAGAAGTCGCGCATGAAATGGATCGCGACCCAGTGGGCGTCGCCCAGGTCGATGTTTTCCTGCCACGCCAGCAACTGGGCCAGGTGTTCGTCCCAGTCGGCCGGATTGACCAGGTAGCCCTCGTCGTCGACGGGCGGCAGGTCTTCGCTTACGTTCATGGTGCACCTCCGTGTCCTTGAGTTGCCAGATAGAAGCCGGCCCCATAATACATCATGCCGTGATACAAGCACAATATGATAGATTTGCGGGCGTCGCCACCCACGGATGCCCGTCACATGGCCAAGAAAGCGCTGACCAAGAAGGAGTTCGAAACCCTTTCCGAGTTCCGCTACCGGCTGCGCCGCTTCCTGCGCTTTTCCGAGCGGGTGACGCGCAAGAACGGCATCACGCCGCTGCAATACCTGCTGCTGCTGCATCTGAAAGGCTTTCCGGGGCGCAACTGGGCGACCGTGGGCGAACTCGCGGAGCGCCTGCAGGCCCAGCACCACGGCACCGTGGCGCTGATCTCGCGCTGCGAGAAGCTGGGCTGGGTCGAGCGCCGCCAGGGCCAGGCCGACCGCCGCGCGGTCGAGGTGCAGCTCACCGAGAGCGGCGAGCGCATGGCGGCGAAGATGGCGCAGCTGCACCGGGATGAACACCTGAATCCGTCCGGCAGCTTCCTGTTGCCGCAGCTCAAGGACCTGCAGGAGGACTGAGATGCGCACCGCGGACGATCCTCTCGAACTGGCCGGCCGCGTGCGCAATGCCTGCGTGCTGGCGGCGCTCGACGGCTACGAGCGCGCGCAGGTCGCCGGACTGTGCCAGGAAGGCGCCTGGGAAGCCGCAGTCGATGCCATGCGCATGATCGACCTCAGGTCGCTTCTTCAGGAGCGGGCGGCTGACCCTGCTCCGCCCGGGCCTGCTTCTGCCTGAGCCTTTCGTTCTTGTCGTCGTTGGCGAAGACGAAGCGCCCGTGCAGCACGCAGCCCTTCATGCCCGGATCACAGGGCAGGTTGTTCACCTTGCCGCAACGGTCGTCGCTTTCGTGAGGGCAGCCCCATGAGCCGGCCATGATCTGTCTCCCGTCGGTTTCCTGGCGGCCTCAGCGCCGCAGCAGGATGGTTTCCAGCGCCCGCGGCTTGCGTACCAGGTCGGCCAGGGTGTATTCGTCGAGCGTCGCGTACAACGCGTCGAAGGCGCGCGACAGCACCGCCGAGAGCTTGCACACCGGGGCAATGCGGCAGGTCGCGGCATCGTCCGACAGGCACTCGACGATGGGCGCGCCACCTTCGCTGCCGCGCACTATCGCGCCGAGGCGGATGGCCTCCGGCGCCTGCGCCAGGCGGATGCCGCCGCCCTTGCCGCGCACCGATTCGATGACCCCGGCCCGCGCCAGCTGGTGCACCACCTTCATCAGGTGGTTCTCCGAAATGTCGTAGGCCGCGGCGATTTCCGGAATCGTCGCCAGGCGGTCGCGACTGAGCGCGAGGAACATCAGCACGCGCAGGGTGTAATCGGAAAAGGTGGTGAGCCTCATGGCTGGGCAATCCGGTTCATAAGCTGTACCGATTATATTGCTTTCGACGAAGTCCGGTGTTACGATTAAGCTGTATTTATTTTACTTCTTTATAGATCATGACTAGCGACCCGCCCAAACCCGCCCCCGACGACGCCTCGATCCGCAAGCTGCTGCGCCGGGTGGTCGACCCCGAAGTGGGCATGAACATCGTCGACCTCGGCCTCGTCTATCGCATCGAGGCGACGCCACAGCGCGTCCTTGTCGAAATGACCATGACCTCGCCGGCCTGCCCGCTGGGCGAAATGATCACCGACGAGGTGAAGGACGTCCTGGCGCGAGGCCTGCCGCCGGGCTGCGCGGCCGATATCCGCCTGGTCTGGGAACCGCCCTGGCAGCAGTCGATGATGAGCGAAGCCGGCAAGCGGCATTTCGGGTGGGAGGATCCGTCCGATGGCTGACCTGCGCCCTGCCGGCCGCTTGCCGCTGCTGGTGCTGGGCATGCTGTCCCTGCTGGGCGGCGTGCTGGCAGGGCTCGCACGACTCGACTGGACCATGCCGCCCATCGCGGCCGGCGCTGCGGGCTGGCACGGGGCGCTGATGGTCTCCGCCTTCCTCGGCACCGTCATCAGCCTGGAGCGCGCCGTGGCGCTGGGGCGCGGCTGGGCCTACGCCGCCCCGGCCGCCGCCGGCATCGGCGGCGTCGCCCTGCTGGCAGGCGCGCCGCCGGTGGTGACGCAAGTGCTGGTCGCCGTCGCCGCGTTGCTGCTGGTCGCCGCCAGCGTGATGGTGCTGCGGCGACTGGTGGCGCCCTTCACCCTGATCCTCGCCACCGGCGCCCTGTGCTGGCTGGCCGGCAATGTCGTCTGGCTGGCGGGCGCCCCGCTGCAACTGGCCGTGCCATGGTGGCTCGCCTTCCTGGTGTTGACCATCGCCGGCGAACGCCTGGAACTCAACCGCTTCCTGCCGACGCCGCGCGGCGCGCAACGGGTGTTCTTCGTTATCGTCGCGACCGTCGTCATCGGCGCGCTGGCCAGCCTGGCGAGCGAGGATTCCGGGCTGCGGCTGTTCGCCGCCGGACTCCTGGCCCTGGCGGCCTGGCTGTTGCGCTACGACATCGCGCGGCGCAATGCGCGCCAGCCGGGCCTCACCGGCTTCATCGCCCACTGCCTGCTCGCCGGTTATGCCTGGCTGGTGCTGGGCGGACTGCTCGGGCTGGCCGGCGCCTTCACGTCCGGCCATCCCTGGCGCGACTCGGCGCTGCATGCGGTCGGGCTCGGCTTCGTCTTCTCGATGATCTTCGGCCACGCACCCATCATCTTCCCCGCCGTGATGCGGGTGAAGATTCCCTGGCACCCGGCCGTTTACCTGCCGCTGCTGGTGCTGCACGCCTCGCTCGCTATGCGCATCGCCGGCGGGCTGTCTGAGCGCTTTACGCTGCGCAGCACGGGAGGCCTCATTAATGCGATCGCCCTGCTGCTGTTCGTCCTCGTCCTGCTCGGCAGCGTGCTGCGCGGCCGACGCGCGATGGCCGGAGCGCCGTGATGGGCGCCATCGGCGAACTCCGGCCCGCACCGTCGGCGCTGCCTGGCGCGGGACCGTCCCTCGAAAAATCGACGACCGAGCGCGTGCTGCAGATCCGCCACTGGACGCCGACGCTGCTGAGTTTTCGCACCACCCGCCATCGCGGCTTCCGTTTCCGGCCGGGGCATTACACCCGGCTCGGGCTCGGCGACCCGGAGGCTGCAGTCTGGCGTCCGTATTCGCTGGCGTCGGCCGCCTACGACGAGTTCCTCGAATTCATCGCCGTGCGCGTACCGGGCGGCGCGTTTTCAGAAAAGCTGGCCACGCTGCGGGTCGGCGACACCCTGCAGGTGGACAAGGCCAGCTACGGCTTCCTCACGGTCGACCAGCTGGCGCCGGGAAAGGACCTCTGGCTGCTCGCCAGCGGCACCGGCCTTGGCCCCTTCCTGTCGATACTGCACGATCCCGCGGTATGGCGGGATTACCGCCGCCTGATCCTGGTGCATAGCGTGCGCCGCGCCGCCGAACTGGCATGGCGCGAGGACATCGCCGCCCTGCCCCGACCCGAACTGCGGGCCGATGCCACCGCGACGCTGCGCTACCTCCCGGTCGTCACCCGTGAGCCCGGAGCCACGACGCTGGCCGAGCGCATCCCGCTGCTGCTCGCCGACGGCCGCCTCGAGGCCGCGGCCGGCGCCACGCTCGACCTCGCCGACTCGCGCCTGATGGTCTGCGGCAATCCGGAACTGGCGAAGGAACTGCGCCGCATTCTCGGCGAGCGCGGCTACGCCACCAACCGCCGCGGCATGCCGGGGCAGATGGCCTTCGAGAAATACTGGTAGGCGGCAAGCGTTCCACCCGCCACGGGAGCCAGTCCTTCGCTTACTGGCCAGCCATGCGCCCGATGTCCTCGATGGCATCGACCACCATGCGGGTGCCGATGGCAATCAGCAGGATGTCGCCGGCAACGCGCACGTAGCGATGCTCCGGCGGAGGCGGCGGCAGGCGCGAACGAAGTTCCTTCGGCAGGTCGTAGAAACGCAGATCCTTTGGCACCGGCTGGCCCATCGCCCACTTCTTGGCCTGGCCCGGTGGCAGGCAGCCGTTGTTTTTCTTGGCCAGGCCCGGCGGACACTTGCCGGCGCGCACGCGTGAGCCGTAGTAGTCACTGACCAGGCGCCGGCTGTCGTCATCGAATCGATGCGCGCCCTCCGCCCGGTGTCCGCCATGGCCGTTGCCCTTGGCCGCCTTGGCCCCCTTGTTCTGCCCCGCCCAGTCGGGCTTGTCGGCCCATGCGCCGCCACTGAGCAGTCCCGCCAGCACGACGACCACTGCGAGACAGGATGCCGGCTTGATTCTCTTGACCATGATGTTTCTCCTGCTTTGAACGATATCCGGCAAGCAAACCAGCCCACGCCTTGCCGCCGCCACGGTTGCCGACGGACCGGCAAGCCTGGCTTACTGCGCCAGTTTCCAGGCGCCGCCGTCGACCTTGACCAGAACCCGCGCCCGCGAGTCCATGCCGTTGTGGTTGGTGGGCGACATGGTGTAGATGCCGTGGGTTCCCACCGCCTCGCGCACCTTCTCCAGCGCGTCGCGCAGCGCAAGGCGGAATGCCGGCGTACCCGGCTTGGCGCTCTTCATCGCCTCGGGCAGGGCCTTTTCCACCAGCAGGTGGGCGTCGTAGGCGTAGCCGGCGAAGGCATTGCGATTCTGCGCCCCGTAGGCAGCGTCGTAGGCCTTGACGAAGCTGCTCGCCACCGCCTTGACGGGATTGGACTCGGGCAGTTGTTCCGCCACCACCAGCGGGCCGGTCGGCGCGATCAGGCCTTCCACGCTCTTGCCGCCGACACGGATGAAATCGGGATTCACCATGCCGTGGTTGCCGTACACCGGCCCCTTGTAGCCACGGCCCGCGAGCGAAATGGCGGGCAGCGCGCCCGGCGTGCCCGAGCCGCCGATCAGCACCGCGTCCGGCTTGGCCGCGACGATCTTCAGCACCTGGGCTTCGACACTGGTATCGGCGCGCGCATAGCGCTCGTTGGCGATGACCTTGATGCCGGCCGGCCCGGCCAGGGCGGTCAACGCCTTGTCGATGCCCTCGCCCCACGGATCGTTGAAGCCGATGTAGCCCACGGTCTTCACGCCGGCAGCCTGCATGTGCTTGACCACGCCCTCGATCATCAGCGGAATCGACTGCGGCACGACGAAGGTCCACACCATCTTTTCCGGCGGCAGGCTCATCGGCGCCAGGGCGATCTGCGCCGTCTTCAATTCCGCGGCGACTTCGGCGATGGCATGGTTGTTCGGCACCGAGGACGAACCCATGATCACATCCGCATTTTCTTCGGTGATCAGCTTGCGCGCGTTCTTCACCGCCTGGGTCGGGTCGGACGCGTCGTCCAGAACGATGTAGCGGATCGGTTGCCCGCCGAGCGTCTTCGGCAGCATGTTGAAGGTGTTGCGGTAATGCACGCCGAGCGATGCTCCCGGCCCGGTGGTCGACACCGTGACGCCGACGGTGATGTCCGCCAGGGAAACCGCGCTGAAAGCGGTGAGGGCAATGCCGATCATGGTGGTTCGCAGTTTCATGGTGTCTCCTCTATTTTTAATGTCACACGACTCGTTCGAAGCGGCTGGATATCGTCGAGCGAAGCGAGCCGAATTTATAGCCCCCCGTGAGGGGGGATGGGGGGGCGGGCGTTCAATTTGCTTTTACGTGTTTCATCTGCTGCGGGTGGCGCTCGCTGCGCTGAGCGTCAGACTTCGGGAAAGCGCTTCGAAAGCTTGGCGAAGGTCAGCAGTTCTCGCTTTTCCTCCGACAGGTAATCGCCGCCGATGCCGTACTCGGCCCAGCGTGCGCGAACCTTTTCTTCCAGTGCCACCGGCAGCTTGTTGATCGGCGGGAAGCGCCGGTTGCCCCAGGCCGGGTTGCGCTCGAACTCCCAGCTGCGCGTGGCGTCGACCAGGGTCCGCGTCCAGCAACCGGTGCCGTATTTCATCGGATCGGCCTGGTCGCGCGGGGTCGACGGATCGAGCACCGAACCGAAGGTGGGGCCGAAGGTTGAAAGCTGGCCCATGGCGGGATTGACGCGGAAGGCCCAGGCCCATTCCAGCGCCTCGCGATCGCGGATGTCGATGTCCTCCTCGACCACCATCACGTTCTTGAAGAACCACTGGCCGGCACCGGTGCCCCACAGCGCGTTGGCGATCTGCTGCGCGTGCCCGCGGTACTGCTTGCGGATCTGCACCACGATGTGGGTGCCGGTGACCACCGGCGGCATCCACACGTCGGTGATGCCGCCGACGCCGGAATCTTCCAGCATGTTCCAGGCGATGGCCGACCAGCTGTAGGCGCACAGCGGCGAATCCTCGCTGGGGAAGCCCGGCCGCGCGCCTTCCAGTGTTCCGCGCAGGATGGGATCGTCGCGATGGGTGATGCGCTGGACGCGCAGCACCGGCTTGGGCGAGGGCGAACCGCCGGCATAGCCGGGATATTCGCCGAACGGACCTTCCATTTCGAAAGTCGCCGGGTCGGGCGAGATGAAGCCCTCGACCACGATCTCGGCGCTGGCAGGAACCATGAGGTCGCTGGTCTCGCACTTCACCAGTTCGACCGGCCGGCCGAGGATGGCGCCCATCATTTCGTATTCGCAGACAGCCTTGGGAAACGGACTGCCGGCGCAGAAGGGCAGCACGTCGTGCCAGCCATGCACCACCGCCACCGGCATCGGCTTCATGGTCTCGCGATGCTGGGCGAAGTGGCCGCCCCAGTGCTGGGTCGGGATCAGCAGCTTGCCGACCTTGTCCGGGCCGAGCAGTTGGCCGCGATAGATGCCGACATTGAGGCGCTGCGTTCCCGGGTCACGCGTGATGACGCCGCAGAAGGTATCGAGGAAGCGCCCGCCGTCGAGGTGGTGCCAGTGCGGCACGGGAAACTGCGTCAGGTCGATGCTCGACCCATACAGGATGTGGGTCTTGACCGGTCCGGTGTCCACTTCGACCGGGGCGATGCCCTGTCGATAGCGGCGCTTCAGGTGGGCGACGATATCCCGGTCGGGCGTATCGACCGGGAGGTCCAGCAGCAGGCAGACCTGGCGACGGTTGCCCAGCGCCCCGGTCAGAAAACGGGTGCAACGCTTCTCGCGATAGCCCTTGATGTTCTCGAACAACAGGCCCGGTCCCTGCAGGCCGAGGTTCACCCGGGCGATCGCGCCGATCTCCTCGTTCCAGTCCACCTCGGCCGTGATGCGCCGCAGTTCGCCGTGGGCTTCCAATGTGGCCATCCAGGAACGCAGGTCGACCGCCGGTGCGGACTTCTTGGTTTTCGATTTCATGGCCACCGTGGAGTGAAGTACCCGGAGCCAGTTTGGCCGAAGCCAAAACCAAAGGCAAGGGGGCCGCGCCGGCTTCGCTCACTCCAGCACGATGTCGAAGCGCAGCGTGTCTGCCGAGTCTCGTTCCGGCACGCCGACCAGGCGCTGGCGGGCCGCCTCCCGCAGGGACATGAAGAGGCCGTCTCGCGCATTGGCGCCAGCGGCGTCCGGCAGGTACATCTGCGTCACCAGCAGTTCGCGCTCGCCGCGAGCGAGGCGGAAATGCACGTGCGGCGTGCGCCCCGGATAGGCCACCGGCATGATAGTCGTGAACCTGTAGGCGCCGTCGATGCCCGTGACGGCTCGTCCATAGCCGCGAAAGTTCGGGTCGAGCGGCGCCGCACTGTCGTCCTGCGGATGATGGTAGCGGCCGTGGGCGTTGGTCTGCCAGATCTCGACCAGCAGGCCGGCCAGCGCGCGGCCGGTGGTGTCCGTCACGCGGCCGACGATGCGCAAGGGCTTGCCCACCGCCCTGCCCTTGCCGTCCACGGAGGTCAAGTCGTTGCCCGCCGCAGCATCGGGCCGCAAGGGATAGAAGGGACCGAGCATCTGCGGCGGCGTCGCGAGCGGGGTCGCGGCGCCGGCCACGGCCACCGGCAATGCGAGCAGGGGTGAGAGCAGCAGCAGGCGGCGCTGCCGGTTCCACGGCGGCTGTGTTTCAAGAGTCGGCGCTCGTGACACGGCGATTTTTCGGCTCATGGCATCGCTACATCGTCAAAGTGAGGCCGCCATCGACCACGAAGACGTGGCCGGTGGCATAACGGCTGCGCAGCAGGCCCAGCACCGCCTCGACGCAGTCGTCCGGCGTCGCCGAGCGCTTCAGCGGCGCGCGCGCCCTGACCGCCTCGTGCTGCGCCTGCCAGTCCCGTGTCCAGGGCGTCTCGACCAGTCCCGGGGCGACAGCATTGACCCGCACCGGGCCGCAGGATTTGGCCAAGAGGCGCGTCATCTGGTTCAGCGCGGCCTTGGCCATCGAATAGGCGATAGAACTGCCGACCGGGCGCACGCCGGCGATCGAGGTGATGTTGATGACATTGCCGTCATCGCTTTGCATCAGGTGCGGCATGGCGGCCTTGGTCAGCCACCAGGTGCCGGTGACATTGACGTCGAAAGTCTTCTTGAATATCTCGTCGGTCAGCGCGTCCATGTCCGCGTGCGGCACCGCCGTGGTCCAGCCGGCGTTGTTCACCAGGAAGTCGAGCCGGCCGAAGCGCGCCAGGGTGGCCGCCAGCAAGCGTTCGCCGGCCGCCTTGTCGGCGATGTCGGCCTGAACGTAGAGCGCGTCCTCGCCCAGCTCGGTGGCGATGCGGGTGCCGGCCTCGACAGAACTGGCGGAGTTGATCACCACCGAGGCGCCCAGCGCCGACAGCCGCCGCGCGATGGCCTCGCCGATGCCGCTGGAGGAACCGGTGACCAGCGCCACCCTGTTGGAAAACTCGCCTGACGATTCGCCCATGCTTCCTCCTTGTGTGCGTGTCACTGCCGGCTCAGGCCGTCAGCTTGCGATAAATGTCGGCGATCCGTGCCGGCAGCTTCTTCGCATCGTCGATCACAGTGTAATGCGCCGGACCATACAGCTGCGGCAGGTAGTCGGCGCCGTGGCGGTCGATGGTGACGCAGTAGCTGCGAATGCCCTTCTCGCGCGCTTCGAGCAGCGCGCGGCGCGTGTCCTCGATGCCGTAGCGCCCGCGATACTCGTCGCCGTGGTCGTCCGGGCGGCCGTCGGACAGCGTCACCAGCAGCTTGTGGCGCGCGTTCTGCCTGTGCAGCAGGCCGGACAGGTGGCGCACGGCGACGCCCATGCGCGTGTAGTCGCGCGCCTCGATGCCGGCGATGCGCTGCCGCGTCGCCGCGTCGTAGCGGTCGCCGAAGCGCTTGATGCGGTAGATGTCGCAATGCGTGCGGGTCCAGCCGGAAAAGCCGTAGATGGCGTAGCTGTCGCCCAGCGCCTCGATCGCCTCGCACAACAGCACCAGCGATTCGCGCTCGGCGTCGTTGACCCAGCCCTTGGTCGAGCCGCTCATGTCCACCATGAACATCACCGCCAGCGAGCGTTCGACGCGGCGGCGATGGACGAACAGGCGCGGCGAGGGTTCGGCACCGCCCAGGCGGTCGGCGCGGGCATCGACCTGGGCGTCGAGGTCGATTTCCTCGCCGTCGAGCTGGCGCCGCTGCGGCTTGTCCTCGCCGCGCAGCGCCTCGAAGCGGCGGCGGATGCTGCGGATCAGATGGGCGTGGCGAACGCGCACCTCATCGACCCAGGCGTGCTCGCCGGCCGGCCCCTCGGATTCGTAAAGGTGGCACCAGTCGCGTCGCCAGGCGCCGCGCCGGTAGTCCCACTCGTCATAAAGCGCGTCGGGCTCGCCGCTGCTGGCGGCGACCGGACCTTCGCCCTCGTCGCGTTCCTCGGGACGCCAGGCGCCGGGCCCGGCCGGGCGCAGGAGCTCTGGCGGAATGCCGTCCAGGTCCTGCGCCAGCGACTGCGCGGCGGCCCGCGCATCCGGCGGCAGGCCTTGCAGGTCGCCGGATTGAAGCTCGGCCGGCACCGAATCGCCGTCGGCCGCCAGCGGCGGATATTCACTGTCACTGCTGCCGCCGCGCGAGTGCGGGTCGATCGCACGCATGATGTTGAGCGCGCGGCGCAGCGTCCCCGTGTCGCGCGCGATGCGCGCCGCGCGCAAGCGTCGCGCCGCCAGCGGATCGAGCATGGTGCGATAGGGCGGATGCACCGTGTCGCCAGCGCCGACTCTTCGCAGTTCGGCCATGCAGGCCAGGCTGTCGGCCGCGCTGGCCTCCGGTCGTGCAAGTCGCGCGGCGACCGGTTCCAGATCGGCCGGCCACGGCCCGCGCAGGGCGGCCATGTCGCGCGCCAGGCCGGGCAGTTCGAGCGCGAGGCGCGCTTCGAGGCGCATGCCTTCGAACAGGGAAAACCAGTCCAGCGCCGCCTCGCGGTCGGCCCACTGGACCAGCTCCGGTTCCGGGTCGACATTGAAGGTGCCGAAGCGCGCCTGCGCCCAGAGCAATGCGGCGATTACGGTATGCAGGCGGCGATTGCCGGCGGCATCGGCGGCAAGATCGAGGGATTCCGGCAGCCACAGGGTTTCGCCGTCGGTCCAGGTCTTCGCCCCGCAGCGCAGTTGCATGGGGCGCCCGTCGAGTGCATGCAGGAATCCGGCGAGGCGGCCTTCGACGGCAGCGAAGGCGACGCCGCGTGCGGCGCTCGCGGTATCCGGCGCCGCCGCAGCGAAGTCATCGAGCCGGGCCTGCGCCGCGGCGAGGCCGCCGGCATCGTGCGCTTCGAGCCCGGCGCGCGCCCAGTCGTCGAGCGCGAATCCGGGCCGGGCGGCGCGCGTCCCGGCGCGCTGCGCGATGGCCCAGCCTAGCTCGGTGGAGGTTTGCGCCGCGATGCCGACCCAGTGCAGTACGCGCTCCTGCACCTGGCGCGGCAAGGCTTCGAGCTGCGCCGCCGGCGTTGCCGGCGAACGCTGGCGCAGGGACAGCAGCAGCATTTCGTCGAGCCGGGCTTCGAGCTCGTGGACGAATAGCTTGCGCTCGCTCATGCCAACTAGAAAACAGCGGCGATCAAATCGTCCAGCGCGTGGCGGGTATCCGGTTCGTCGGCCAGCGGGCGGGCGATGGCAGCGGTGCAGGCGGTCACCGGCGCCATGCCGCGGGCGATCAGCTGCGCGGCATGCACCAGCAGGCGCGTGCCGGCGCCTTCGTCGAGCCCGGCGCCCTTCAGCTTGCGAGTCAACGTGCCGAGGCGGACCAGTTTCGTCGCCGTAGCGGCATCGACACCGCCTTCGTGGGCGACGATGCCGGCTTCGACCTCGGCTTGCGGGTAGTCGAAATCCAGCGCGACGAAGCGCTGCCGGGTGCTCGGCTTCATTTCCTTGAGCACGCTCTGGTAACCGGGGTTGTAGGAAATCACCAGCATGAAATCCGGCGGCGCCTCGATGTACTCGCCGCGCTTTTCCACCGGCAGGGCGCGGCGCGAGTCGGTCAGCGGATGGATCACCACCGTGGTGTCCTTGCGCGCCTCGACGATCTCGTCGAGGTAGCAGATCGCGCCGCCGCGCACCGCCGCTGTCAGCGGGCCGTCCATCCAGACGGTTTCGTCGCCGACGATCAGGTAGCGCCCGACCAGGTCGGAGGTGGTCAGGTCGTCGTGGCAGGCCACGGTCACCAGCGGCCGCTTGAGGCGCCATGCCATGTGCTCGACGAAACGCGTCTTGCCGCAGCCGGTAGGGCCCTTGAGCATCACTGGCAGGCCGCTCGCGGCGGCGGCGGCGAACACCTCCACTTCGTCGCCCGTGGCATGGTAGTAGGGCTCGTTCGCGAGTTGCACCAGCGGCGTGGCGACGGCGCGCAGGTCGCTGCGTGCGGAGGAGGTGGGGGCGGTCATGGCGGTCCTATTTTTTTGCTTCTTTGGCCTGCTTGGCTTCCTCGGCCATGCGCTTCTTCACTTCGCGAAGGCGCGAATCGACCTGCGACTGCTCGTAGAAATTGCCGTCGCCGGCCTTCTGCGCCAGTTCCAGTTGTTCCACCGCCGGCGCCAGTTGTCCCTGCAGGGCATAGGCCTCGGCCAGCGCCCGATGCTGCTGCGTGCGGCGCCCGAGCATGGACCAGGTGCGTGCCTGGAGAAGATGCATGCGGGGATCCGACGGGTAGTTCTGCAGGTCGTCTTCGGTGACCTTGATCGCCTGTTGCGGCTGCCCCGCCTCAAGCAGCGAATCGACCAGCGCATAGGCGATGGCGCGGTCCTGCGGATAGCGCGGCTGGGCGGCGCGCAGGATGGCGGCGGCGGCGATCGCGTCGCCCTGCTTCTGGCGCAGTTGCGCGGCCAGCGTCTCGATCATCGGCGATTCGGCCTTGAGCCGCCGCAGTTCGCGGATCTCGCCTTCGGCCGCCGCCGCCTTGCCGTCGCGCAACAACGCCTGCGCCAGCCCGTAGCGCACGGCGGCCTCGACCCCGGCGAAGCTGCGGTCGCGCAGGCGGGTCCGGAACTCGGTCACGGCATCCTGCGCCGTGCCTTCCTGAGCGCGCAGCTTGGCGCGCACCAGCTGGAATTCGAGCGAATCGGCCGCCTGTTTGTAGGGCCGCGACTGGATGCGATTGCCCATGTCGGCCAGGCGTTCAGTGGTCAGCGGGTGGGTGCGCAGGTAGCCCGGCGCATTGTTCTCGTAGAGGCGGCCGAACTTCTGCATGCGCTCGAAGAAGCCGCTCATGCCGCGAATGTCGAACCCGGAGCGTTCCAGCAGGCCCAGGCCGACGCGATCGGCTTCGCGCTCGAAATCGCGCGAGTAGTTGAGCTGGTTCTGGATCGCCGCGCCCTGCCCGGCCATCGCCGCGCCCACCGCAAGGTCGGGGCTGCTGCGCGCGGCGAGGATGGCCACCGCCAATGCCAGCAGGCTGGTGACCTGGCCCTGCCCCGACTTGTTGATCAGGCGCGCCAGGTGGCGCTGGGTGACGTGGGAGATTTCATGGGCCAGCACCGAGGCCAGTTCCGATTCCGAGGCGGCGGCAAGAATCAGCCCGGTATGCACGCCGATGTAGCCGCCCGGCATGGCGAAGGCGTTGAGCGTCGAGTCGCGCAGCGCGAAGAATTCGAACTCCTGGCGCGCATCCTCGCTCTGCGCGGCGAGGCGGTTGCCGATCCGGTTGAGGTAGCCGTTGATTTCCGGGTCGCCGAGCCAGGCCGGATCGCGCCGGACTTCGAGCATGATGGATTCGCCGGTGCGGCGTTCCAGCGCCGGCGAGAATTCGGCCTGGGCCGCTTCGCCGAGGTCGGGAAGTCCCTCCGCCACCGACAGCGGCGGCGCCGCGAGGATGCCGGCCCCAAGGACCAGCGCGGTGGCAAAAGGATACAATTTCATCCCGCTATGATAGCGGCTCCGCAGCATGCGAGTTGTCACAAGGTATTTCATGAAAACACCCGCCAAATCTCCCCGCAAACCGCCCGCCAAGGCAAGCCAGTCGCCGCTCACCCATTTCGATGGTGCCGGTCAGGCGCACATGGTCGACGTCGGCGCCAAGGCCGAAACCACGCGCGTGGCCCGTGCGCTGGGCCACATCCGCATGGCGCCCGCCACCTTCGCCCTCATCAAGGCCGGATCGGCGAAAAAGGGCGACGTGCTGGGCATCGCGCGCATCGCCGCGATGCAGGGCAGCAAGCGTACTTCCGACCTGATTCCGCTATGCCATCCGCTGGCCCTGACGCGCGTCGCGGCCGAGTTCGAACTGGATGAAAAGCAGCATCGCGTGGCGCTCACGGTGACGGCGGAAACCGTCGGCCGCACCGGCGTCGAAATGGAAGCGCTGACCGCGGTGTCGATCGGCCTGCTGACCATCTACGACATGTGCAAGGCCGCCGACCGCGGCATGGTGATCGAAGACATACGCCTGCTGGAAAAGCTGGGCGGCAAATCGGGACACTGGAAAGTCGATGACGCAAAATAATTCGCAGCGCGCCGTGGCCTGGTGGCTGTTCGCCTGCTGTGCCATGGTGTTCGTCACGATGGTGGTGGGCGGCGTGACGCGCCTTACGCATTCGGGCCTTTCCATCGTCGAATGGAAGCCGCTGATCGGCGCCCTGCCCCCGCTTTCACACGCAGACTGGCTGGAACTCTTCGCCAAGTACCAGCAGACGCCGGAATTCATCAAGCGCAATCACGACATGACGCTGGACGGCTTCCAGTTCATCTTCTGGTGGGAGTGGGCGCATCGCCTGTCCGGCCGCCTGATCGGCGTGGTGTTCTTCGTCCCCTACGTCTGGTTCCTGCTGCGCGGACAGCTGCGCGGCGCGCTGGCGGCAAAGGTTTTCGGCTTTTTCATCCTCGGCGGCCTGCAGGGGGCAATGGGCTGGTACATGGTCAAGAGCGGCCTGGTCGACGACCCGCGCGTTTCGCAATACCGCCTCGCCGCGCACCTCGGCCTCGCCTTCATCCTGTTCGGCCTGATGTTCTGGACCGGGCTGGGCATGCTGCAACCGAGGAAAATCAAATTCGCCGCGCCACCAGCGCCGACTATTACAAGACGCCTCGGCAACTGGCTGGTGCCGCTGGTCTTCGTCATGGTGCTCTCGGGCGCGCTGGTCGCCGGCATCCGCGCCGGACTGGCTTACAACACCTTCCCGCTGATGAACGGCCACTTCCTGCCGCCCGAAAGCTTCATGGTCGATCCGTGGTGGCTCAACTTCTTCACCAACATGGCCACCGTCCAGTTCGACCACCGCCTGATCGCCTGGGCGCTGATGGGGCTGATTCCATGGTATTCATGGCGCATCTGGAACGAATCGCCGCAGGCGCGCACGCCCGCCGTGGTGCTCACGCTATGGCTGGCGGTGCAGGTGACGCTGGGTATCGCCACCTTGCTGCTGCAGGTGCCGGTGGCGCTGGGAGCGGCGCACCAGGCCGGGGCGATGGTGCTGTTCGGCATGCTGCTCTGGGCGAATCACTCGATTCGGCGGGCGTGATTCATTCGTAGCGGACTTCGATCACATCCAGTTCGCGCAGCCCCCCGGGACTGTCGAAGCGCACCGTGTCGCCCTCGCGCGCCTTCATCAGCGCGCGCGCCAGCGGCGAGATCCAGCTGATCATGCCCTGGCTGGCATTGGCCTCGTCGATGCCGACGATCTGGTAGGTCGCCTCCGTCCCGTCTGCATCGCAGACGGTAACCGTGGCGGCGAAGAATACCTGGTCGCAGTTGCGCTGCTCGGCCGGGTCGACGATCACCGCCGATTCGAGGCGCTTGGTCAGGAAGCGGATGCGGCGGTCGATCTCGCGCAGGCGCTTCTTGCCGTAGATGTAGTCGCCGTTTTCCGAGCGGTCGCCGTTGCCGGCCGCCCAGGACACGACCTTGACGATTTCGGGCCGCTCGACCTTGACCAGGTGCTCGAATTCGGCGCGGATCTGCGCATGGCCGCGCAGCGTCATGTAGTTCTTGGTACCGGCGGGAAGCTGGGACTCGGGCGCATCGTCCTCGTCCTCATCCTCGGATTCTTTGACAAAAGCCTTGTTCATGGCATGGAATTCATGGGCAGGCGGAGATGTTAGCATCGCCCCCACCATGACCGCCGCCCCCACTGCTCCGCAACGCTCGCTTGCCAGCGTGCTCGCCTTCGCCGCCCTGATCGTCTGCGTGGCGATGGGGATCCGCCACACCTTCGGCCTGTTCCTGACGCCGATGAGCCAGGAACACCAGTGGAGCCGCGAAGTGTTTTCCTTCGCGCTAGCGCTGCAGAACCTGCTGTGGGGCGCGACCCAACCTTTCGCCGGCTTCCTCGCCGACCGCTTCGGCGCGCGCCGCGTGCTGTGGGGCGCCAGCGTCCTGTATGCGCTGGGCCTGCTGGGCATGGCTTACGCCAGCACCGGTACCGGGCTGGCCGCCACGGCCGGCCTGATGATAGGCGCGGCGCAAAGCGGCTGCACCTACAGCGTGGTGTTCGCCGCGCTGGGCAACCTGGTGCCGGCCGAGCGTCGCGGCTGGGCCATGGGCGTGGTCGCCGCGGCCGGTTCCTTCGGCCAGTTCCTGATGATCCCGGTGGCATCGAACCTGATCGGCGGCATGGGCTGGTTCGGCACCCTGCTGATCTTCTCCGCCGCCGCACTGCTGATCATGCCGCTGGGCAGCGCATTGACCCGCGGTCTCACCGCAGCGGCGGCCAGCCGCGGCCAGACTGGCGGCGAGGCGCTGCGCGAAGCGGGCCGCGAAAAGGGATACCTGCTGCTCAACCTCGGCTATTTCGTGTGCGGCTTCCAGGTGGTGTTCATCGGCGTGCACTTCCCCACCTACCTGCTCGACAAGGGCCTCGGGCCGAACGTCGGCATGACCTGCCTGGCGCTGATCGGCCTGTTCAACGTGTTCGGCAGCTACGCTGCGGGTCAACTCGGCAACCGCTTCCCGAAGCGCCTGCTGCTGTCAGGCATCTACGGCATCCGCAGCGTCGCCATCGTGCTCTTCCTCTGGATGCCGTTGACACCGGCCAGCGCCTACCTGTTCGCGGCGACCATGGGCCTGCTCTGGTTGTCCACGGTACCGCTGACCAATGCCATCGTGGCCCAGGTGTTTGGCGTGCGCTACCTCGGCATGCTCTCCGGACTGGTGTTCTTCAGCCACCAGGTGGGCAGCTTCCTCGGCGTCTGGCTGGGCGGCAGGCTGTTCGACGCCACCGGTTCCTACGACACGATCTGGGGCATCTGCATCCTGCTCGGCGTGGTCGCCGCGCTGTGCCACCTGCCGATCGACGAGCGCAGCCTGGAAGCCCGGCGCCTGGCTCCCGCCTGAAGCCCGCCTGCTGGATCCGGCCCGATTTGGGCCGTATTTCGCCCCCTGTTCCACGGCCAAACCCTACCCGCCGGGCATCCGCCATTGGCCGGAAGGAATAGGCGGATGATCCTGCCGCAGCTTGCCGCAACGGTCGCGGTGCCGGGTAGTTAGGATGCGCCGGATGCCTTCCCAAATCGAACTCTACGAAGAAATGTGCCGCCTGTCGTCGCACATGGCGGCAGCGGCGCGCGAGCGTGACTGGGACAGCCTGGTCGAACTTGAGCGCGACGTCGGCCACCTGCGCACGGCCTTGCTCGCCACGCCCGACGACGGCGACCTGGTCGCGGACCTCGCGCGCAAGCGCACGTTGATCCAGCGCATCCTCGACGACGATGCCGAAGTGCGTCGTCACACTGAACCCTGGATGGAACGGGTGCGCCATTTCCTCGGCGATGCCGAACGCATGCGCTACCTGCAGCAGGCGGGCGACCCCGGCACCGCCGAAGCAACAGCCAACTGACATCGCCGCCGGGGCGGCTATCTGCCCTGCCGGGCCCTGTCGTAGAGCGGCATGACCGCGGGCAGCTGCTTCTCGATTTCCCGGATGCGGTTGTCGCCCGCGGGATGGGTGGACAGGAACTCCAGCGGAGCCCTCGCATTGGCGGCGGCCATTTTCTGCCACAGCGTCACGCCGGCGCGCGGATCGAAGCCGGCGCGGGCCGCGAGGTCGAGGCCGACCACGTCCGCCTCCGATTCGTCGTCACGCGAGAACTTCAGCGACAGCAGGTTGCCTCCGAGCTGGAACGCGCCCGTATAGCGGCCGCCGCCCACCAGTTCGCCGAGCAGGCTGGCGCCGAGCTGGGTCATCTGGTTCTTGGCCATGCGTTCGCGCGCATGTTCGCGCAGGGCGTGGGCGATCTCGTGGCCCATGATCATCGCCACTTCGTCGTCGGTCAGCCGGAGCGTGTCGAGGATGCCGGTATAGAAGGCGATCTTGCCGCCGGGCATGCAGAAGGCATTGATCTGCTTCGAGCCGATCAGGTTCACCTCCCATTGCCACTGGCGCGCGCGGGGGTTGTAGCGCTCGACGAAGGGGATCATGCGCGCGGCGATGGCGCGCAGCCGCTTCACCTGCGGGTGGTCATCGGGACCGAGCGCCTGCTTCGCCGCCGCCTGGCGCTTGAGCTGGTCGTACTGCTGGCCCGCCTGCTTTTCCAGCGCGCCGGCCGGCACCAGGTTGCGCATGGCGGAGGGTTTGCCGATCTCGACCCCATCGGACGCCCAGACGGGCAGGCCACAGGCGATCGCCAGCCAGGCGACGGCCAGCCGCAGCGCCTTATTCGCCCTCGCCACCCAGCACCTCGACCAGGTGTTGCAGCAACTGCGAAAGTTCGCCGCACATCAGCGTGAAGTTGGCGGCGAACAGGTCGTCGGCGTTTTCCGACTGGCGCTCGGCATCCTCCTTGAGGATGTCGAGGAAGGCCAGCTTCTTGACCTGCAGTTGCTCGGTGAGGACGAAGGAAACGCGATCGTTCCAGGTCAGCGCCAGGCGCGTCGCCGTCTTGCCGGCCGCGATGTGGTTGCGCACCTCCTCGCTGTCGAGGCTATGGCGCACGTAGCGCACCGCGGGACGCTCGTCCGCCGCCGCCTGCAACTCGCAGTCGCGGTCGATGGTGAAGCTGCCCGGCGCCTGGCCCGCCGCCAGCCACTGCGTCATCGCGGTGGCCGGCGCGAGCTGCGTCTTGACCAGGGTCACCGGCAGTTCGCCCAGGGAGAGCTTGAGCTGCTCCATGACCTCGTCGGCGCGGGTGCTGGACGAAGCATCGACCAGCAGCCAGCGGTTGATCGGATCGATCCAGACATAGGTGAGGCCGCGCTTGACGAAGGCGCGCGGCAGCAGTTCCGCCTCGACCTGCTCGAAAATCTCGCGCTTCTGCTTGCGCCCGGCCTTGTAGCCTTGCGCGGCCTCGATCTGGTCGATCTTGGCCTGCGCGTACTGGCGCACCACCGAGGTGGGCAGCAGCTTCTGTTCGATACCGAGGGCGATCAGCTGCTGGCGGGCGACGCTGAACACCAGTTCGCCGTCCTCGCCGCGCGGCGGCACCCAGCCGAGCGAATGTCTGTCGCTGGCACTGCAGCCCTGGAAGGCGCCGCGCTGCAAGGCTGCGGTGAGCGCGTCGGTACTGTAGGACCAGTCCGCGGCGAGACGAAATATCTGGAGATTGCGAAACCACATGATGGGAAGGCGCCAAAGGAAAGACGCACATTCTAATCACCGCCGGTCGGACAAACCGCTGTGCGCAAAAGTCGGCGCTGACAGCACGGCAATGGAGCCTGGATTCGCGGGCTTCGGCGCGGTAAACGCAACGCGCCCCTCGCAAGGGGCGCGCACTTACGGCGTAAGGCTGCGTGGATCTACACGGCGGCGAGTGCCGTGCTGGCGGCGGCTTCCGCGGCACGCCGGGTCTTGCCGGCGCGGGCCGGCATGTGGCACAGGCCGCAGACATAGCCGCGCGTCGGATCGTAGGCATGGGCGACGAATTCGCCGCCGCATTCGCGGCAGGTCGCCATCTGCAGCATGCTGGCATCGAAGAAGCGCACCATGGTCCAGGCCCGGGTCAGCGAGAGCACGGTGTCCATGCCGCCACGCTTGATCTGGTCGAGGTACATCCGGTAGGACTTGATGATCAGTTCCAGCCCGGTCAGTTGCGTATGCGTCTTGAGGAAGCGGAAGTAGGCCATGAACAGCGAGGCATGGATGTTCGGCTGCCAGGTCATGAACCAGTCGGTCGAGAAAGGCAGCATGCCCTTCGGCGGCGACTCGTGCCGAACTTCCTTGTACAGCTTGAGCAGGCGCTCACGCGAGAGGTTGGTTTCCGCCTCCAGCAATTGCAGGCGGGCGCCGAGCTCGATCAACTCGATCGCCAGACCAATATCCTTCGCTTCGATAATCACCGATTTGTTGCGCATGGGGAACCTCCGCGGCGAGACGCCGGTTGTTGGACGAAACGACGCCTGGTCAGGCTATGGTGGCAACGGGCCGGCCGGCGGCGAGAATCGCCGCATGCAGGTGGCCCACGCCACGATCGCGCTCGTGATTGGCGAGCAGGTCGAGCAACAGGGTGTCTTCAAAGCGGAAGCTGCACAGCAGCATGTCGGAACTGGCCATCTTCAGGACTTGGCCCGGCGTCAGGCGCCCAAGCACGTCTGCAATCTCTTCACTGATCCCCAGGCGGAAAATCGCGGCTTCGCGGTCGGAGCGAACCATGTTCTGCGCCAGCATCAGGTAGGAGAGATTGACTTCCTTTATGTCGTTGTAGGTGTCGGTCGATTTCATCTTGCACTCCTTGTGAGCGCCGGCCAGGCCCGAATTGGAGCCCGAATCGCGGCAGATGCATGATCACACAGGGCATGACAAGAAAGAAATCAATGGAAAAACCATTCTATTGTAAGAATTAGATAGAGCTTCTTTGTAAGAAAAAACATTACAAAGCTATAGCAACCATCTATTTTTACTGCGATTTTAGCGCATTCGTCACCAGGCGCATCCGCTTGCCGAGCGCGACAACCGACTCAGGCTTGGGCTGCCCGCGGCGCTGCCGCCCCCGTTTGCACCGTCGCCACGGCGTTGCGGCGACGTTTGGCAAGATAGGCGCCCTGGTCGGCAAGGCCGATCAGGGCATCCGGCGTCTGCGTCGTGGCATCGCGTACGGCGACGCCGATGCTGACGCTGCCGCGCAGCGCCGGCGTGCCGCCCACCACGGGCAGCGCCTCGACCGCGGCGCGCATGCGTTCGGCGCAGGCCAGCGCGGCCTCCAGGGTGGTGTCGGGACAGATCACCATGAATTCATCGCCGCCGCTACGCGCCAGGACTTCCTGCGCACGCATCTCGTCCTTGAATGCGCTGGCCACCAGCTTCAGTGCGTTGTCGCCGACCACATGGCCATGCGCGTCGTTGATCTGCTTGAGGTTGTCCATGTCCACCACCATGCAGGCCAGCGGCCTTTGGTTGCGGTTGGCCATCGCCCACTCCTGTTGCAGGCGGTCCATGGCGTAGCGCCGGTTGGGGCAACCGGTCAGCATGTCGGTCATGCCGACCTCCTGCAACTGCCGGTTGCTCACCGCCAGTTCGGCCGAGATGCGGCGGATCTCCTCCTGGTCGCGCGCGATCTCGTCCTGCAGGCTTGCCATGCGCATGCCGGCGCGCAGGCTAGCTGCCAGCAACTGCGGCTTCAGGGGCAAGGTCAGCAAGCCGTCGGCACCGGCTTGGAAGGCCCGCACCACGCTCGCGTCGTCGTCGGCGGCGGACACCGCAAGGAGGTAGATGCCGCGCCCCGACTTGAACTGGCGCAGGGAACGGGTCAGTTCTAGGCCATCGACTTCGGCCGCCAGCACGTCGACCAGCATGATCTGCGGCCTCTTTTCGATGGCCATGGCCAGGCCTTGCCTGCCGTCGGCGGCTTCCGCCACGCGATGGCCGGCGGCCGCAAGCAGAGCACGCAGCGGAAGACGCAGGCGCGCCTCGTCGCCGACCACCAGGATCGACGCCTGCGCCGCTTCGGCGCCAGCGGCAATCGGCACCGCAACGGGCGCCTCGAGCGGCGGCGAGGGCGCGCAATCCTCGAAATGCGGCATCGGGCCGGTGTCGATTTCGAGCAAGGTGCCCCATTCGCGCCATTCGTGCGCGGTTCGGTCGCACAGTTCGACCAGTTCGGCGGCGCCGAACTCCAGGCCGTAACCCAACTGGAACAGGCGCGGCATCCGCTCACGCCAGCGCTCCGGCGCAGCGACGCAGATGCCGGCGATGTGATCGGCCAGCACCAGCAGTTGCTGCGCGAGCGGGTCGCCGGTGCCTTCCTGCAGGTCCAGCAGTGCCGGCAGATCGAAGGCCTCCACCGCGGCGACATACTCCTCCGCCAGGTTGTAGTCGGCCAGCATGGACGCCGAAAGCTGGGCATGGGTGACGGCGAACTCGTCCTGCTCGAATTGCGACGCCGTCGATTCCGGCTGTTCGGCGCAGCGCTGCAACAGTTCCGCATACGGCACCGGATAGACGGCGGCCAGCGCCAATTCACCGAAGCGCGCGAGGAGGCCGACGCTAAATGCATCGGCGGTCGGGCAACCCGGTCGCGCGGCGGTCAGCAACTGCAGCGCGACCGCACGCGCCAGGCCCTGCGACCAGAAACGGATGTAATCAAAGCCTCGACAAGGGCCGTCGCGATGGCTGGCCATCAGCGCGAAGCCCAGCGCCAGCGACCGGACCGCCGGAACGCCCAGCACATTCACCGCATCGCGCAGGGAAACCACCGGTCCGTGTTCACTGCCGCCGACACCGTTGGAAACCTTGATCGCGCGCACCGACAGGGTCGGATCGGCCTTGAGCGCATGGGCCATCACCGCCAGCGAGGTGCCTTCCCGCTGCGTGAGGCGGATGAGCGCCATCGCCGTGCCCCGCGGCAGCGGGAAGCCGTCCATCGCCTTGATTTCATCCAGGCGCTTGCAAACGTCGGGGTTGGTCATGAAATCGGGAGAATTGCTTGGCATGATGGTCAAGGTCAGGCTTATATCACCATTCCCCGCCGCTGGGCAATGCCGAAGGGCCGGCAGGCCGCGCTAGAATCGCCCCATGGACCCGGCGATGAACTTCTGCAGTGCCTGTGGCGCCCCCGTCGTACTGCGGGTTCCGGCGGGCGACTCGCTGCCGCGCCATGTCTGCGACGCCTGCGGCTCGATCCATTACCGCAACCCGCGACTGGTGGTCGGCGCCCTGCCCGAATGGGAGGACCGCATCCTGCTTTGCCGCCGCGCGATCGAGCCCCGCCACGGCAAGTGGACGCTGCCGGCCGGCTTCATGGAGAACGGCGAATCGGTGGCCGACGCCGCCCTGCGCGAAACCCTCGAAGAAGCCTGCGCCCGCATCGAACTGGGCGAGATGTACACCATGATCAGCGTGCCGCACATCCATCAGGTGCATGTCATCTACCGCTCGCGCCTGCTCGACCTGGACTTTGCCCCCGGTATCGAAACCCTGGAACTGCGGCTGTTTGCCGAGGACGAGATTCCCTGGGACGAGATCGCCTTCCGCACCATCGCGATCACCCTGCGGCATTTTTTTGCCGACCGCCGCGCCGGTGCCTGGCGATTGCATACCGAAGACCTGACCCTCCCGCCGCGTTAGGCTGAACGGCGCTCGCTCATTCCTCGCCGAGGTTGAACACCACCGGCAGCACGATGGCAAAGGCTCGACCGCGCAGGCTCTCGGGCACGCGGGCGCGCTCCGCGCCGGCATCGATCATGGCCAGCGCCGCCCGATCGAGCAATTCGTGCCCGCTGGACCGGGACAGCGTCGCGGCCTGCGCCCGACCGTCGCCGCCGACTTCGAGGCGCACGTCGGCGCTGCCTTCCCATCCCGAGGCCAGGGCCTGCGCCGGATAGCGCTTGAAGCGCCGCGCCTGACCGGCCACCGCCAGCCGGTAACCGCGCAGCCCATCCACCGCCTCGCCGGTCGCATTGGTCGGCGTCAGCAGGCTGCCGCCGAGCGGTGACGCTGTCACCGACGCGGCGACAACGGGCGCTTGCCCAGCTCTGACGGGCGGCGATTTCGTCGCGGGCTCGACGGTGTGCGGAACCGAAACAGGCTTCGATGGCTCCAATGCAGGAATGGCAGGCATCGGCGCCGGCGTCGCGAATCGTGCCTCGGAGTCGCGCGCGGGCGCCGCGACCTCCGCCACTTCGCTACGCGCCCGGGCAACGGCGGTCGCTGGCGATTGGGGCGGAACCGGAGCGATGGCAGCGGGCGGCGGCTGGGCTTGGCGCACGGTGGCGTGCAGAGCAGCCGGCGGGTCCCGGTTCAGGAGCGGCGACGCAGCAGGCCAGAACAGCAGCAGATGGAGCAACAGGGATGCGCCGACGGCATAGCGCATCCGCCGCACGGCAATTCCCTTCAACTCCGGACTATCAAAAGTCATTACTCTCTGCTAAATTCTTCGCGATACAGGATTCTATAGAGATGACCAGCCATCCGTTGATCCTTACCCTCGACCAGCATGGTGTCCCGCACCGCTGGGTGAGTTGGCAACACGCCTGCGTTTACGTCGCGCGGGATCTTGTTGCCTGGGACGCCGGCGACACCCAGTTCATTTTCTACGGCGGCACCAACCGCGTCACCGGCGAACGTTCGGAGCTCGCCACCAGCAGCATCATCGCCATCCGCGGCAAGGCGCTCTCGGGCAAGTCGCTGCATCCGACGCCGCCGTTGTCCAACCGCGAACTGTTCCATCGCGACCGCCACATCTGCGCCTATTGCGCGCGCGAGTTCTCCTCGCAGCGGTTGACCCGCGACCATATCGTGCCGGTGTCGCAGGGCGGCCGGGACAGCTGGATGAACGTGGTCACCGCCTGCCGCAACTGCAACCAGACCAAGAGCGGACGTACGCCGGAACAGGCCCGCATGGAACTCGTCTATGCGCCCTATGTGCCGAACAAGGCGGAGTACTTGATACTCTCCAACCGCAACATCCTGGCCGACCAGATGGACTTCCTGGCGCGCCATGTTCCTTCCCAAAGCCGCGTCCGCGCGGCCTGACCCCGGCACTTCCTGATGACCACGACTGCGGCCAAGCCGCTGACTTCCTATCGCAAACATTGGGCGCAGCGCTTCGGCATCGCACCTTTCCTGCCCATGTCGCGTGCCGAAATGGACGCGCTGGGCTGGGACGAGTGCGACGTCATCCTCGTCACCGGCGACGCCTACATCGACCACCCCAGCTTCGGCATGGCGCTGGTCGGCCGCCTGCTCGAGGCGCAGGGCTTTCGGGTCGGCATCATCAGCCAGCCCGACTGGCACTCCCCGGCGGACTTCAAGCGGCTGGGCAGACCGAAACTGTTCTTCGGCATCACCGCCGGCAACATGGATTCGATGGTCAATCGCTACACGGCCGATCGCAAGATCCGCTCCGACGACGCCTATACGCCGAACGCCGAACCGAACAGGCGCCCGGATCGCGCCGTGGTGGTCTATGCGCAGCGCGCGCGCGAAGCCTTTCCCGACGCCAACATCGTGATCGGCAGCATCGAGGCGAGCCTGCGCCGCATCGCGCACTACGACTACTGGAGCGACAAGGTGCGGCACTCGGTGCTGCCCGACAGCAAGGCCGACCTGCTGCTGTTCGGCAATGCCGAGCGGGCGCTGGTCGAGCTTTCGCACCGGCTGGCGAAGGGCGAAGCCATCGAGTCGATCCGCGACCTGCGCGGCACGGCCTTCATGGCCCTGCGCGGATGGAAGCCGACGGCCGAATGGGCCGAGGTCGACTCGACGCTGCTCGATACTCCCGGTTCGGTGCAGGCGCACCCCGACCCCTACGCGATGGAACCGGCACAGCCGACCGATTCAAAAGTCGGCGCTGGTGATACGGTGATCGTGCGCGTGATCAGCCGTGCAGAGCGCCTGGCGCAGCACAAGGCGGCTCGAGCCCACACCGTCGTGCGCCTGCCCTCCTTCGAGCAGGTGCGCGACGATCCGGTGCTGTATGCCCACGCGTCACGCGTGTTCCACCTCGAATCCAACCCCGGCAACGCGCGCGCCCTTGTTCAGGGCCACGGCGCCCGCGACGTCTGGTTGAACCCGCCGCCGATTCCGCTGACCACCGAAGAAATGGACCACGTCTTCGGCCTGCCCTACGCCCGCGCGCCGCACCCGTCCTATGGCGACGCCAAGATCCCGGCCTGGGAGATGATCCGCTTCTCGATCAACATCATGCGCGGCTGCTTCGGCGGCTGCACCTTCTGTTCGATCACCGAGCATGAAGGGCGCATCATCCAGAGCCGCTCGGAAGCCTCGATCCTGCGCGAAGTCGAGGAGATCCGCGACAAGACACCAGGCTTCACCGGCGTCATCTCCGACATCGGCGGGCCCACCGCCAACATGTACCGCATGGCCTGCAAGGACCCGAAGATCGAGTCCTCCTGCCGCCGTCTCTCCTGCGTCTATCCGGGCATCTGTGAAAACCTCAACACCGACCACGCGCCGCTGATCTCGCTCTACCGCAAGGCCCGCGCCCTGCCCGGCATCAAGAAGATCCTGATCGGGTCCGGCCTGCGCTACGACCTCGCGGTGCGCTCGCCGGAATACGTCAGGGAACTGGTGACGCACCATGTCGGCGGCTACCTCAAGATCGCGCCGGAACACAGCGAGGAAGGCCCGCTGTCGAAAATGATGAAGCCGGGGATGGGCGCCTACGAACGCTTCAAGCAGATGTTCGACAAGTTCTCCAAGGAAGCCGGCAAGGAGCAGTACCTGATCCCCTACTTCATCGCCGCCCACCCGGGCACCACCGATGAAGACATGCTGGAACTGGCGCTGTGGCTGAAGAAGAACGGCTTCCGCCTCGACCAGGTGCAGACCTTCCTGCCGACGCCGCTGGCGCTGGCCACCGCGATGTGGCACACGGAAAAGAACCCGCTGCGCAAGGTCACGACGGAATCGGAGAAGGTTGCCGTGGTGCGCGGCGGCCGGCAGCGCAAGCTGCAAAAGGCCTTCCTGCGCTACCACGATCCGGAGAACTGGCCGCTGCTGCGCGAAGCCTTGAAGGCGATGGGCCGTGTCGACCTGATCGGGCCCGGCAAGCGCCACCTGATCCCGGCCTGGCAACCGGCCGGCACGGGAACTTCGTCACTGCCGCAGCGCCCAACGGCCCTTGCGGACAAGCGCCCGCAAAAGTCGGCGCTGGCGACACGGCGATCAACTCCCGCCGCTCCGGCCAAGCCCGGCAAAGCAGCGCCGACGCCGCGGCATCCGGGCGTGCCGCGGCATCCCCTGTCGCGCCGCAAGGGCGGCCAGGGGTGATTTCAGGGCAGGCTATTCAGGGGGTTTGCAGCAGGTAGAATCAGGTGGCGGAGAGGGTGTCCCCTTCCGCCGTACTCTCAAGCCCTATCACGCAGCGTCAAGACATAACGCCTTTCCTTGTCCTGCTAAGCTTTCCAGCTAGTTCACCCATTTCTTGACATATCACACCCTATCGCCTAATCTCATATCTATTGATGGGTACATTGTGGGGGTGATATGGCACGCAAAGCAAAGGAACTCGGGGCGCTAGAAGTTGGCAGGCTGAACACTCCCGGCCTGCATGCCGTCGGTGGCGTAGCGGGGCTGGCATTGCAGGTGACAGACCGGGGCGCACGCTCTTGGATACTCCGCGCGATGGTAGGCGGCAAGCGTCGGGACATGGGGCTTGGGGGATACCCTGACGTTACCCTGGCAGGCGCCAAAGAGAAGGCACGGGAGAGGCGCGACCAGATCGACAAGGGCATCGACCCTATCGAGGACAGGCGCGCCAAGAAAAGCGCGCTGGCAGCTGCAGTGGCCGGGGCCATGACATTTTCCGATGCTGCATCGGCCTATATCGCCGTCAAAGAAGCAGGCTGGAAGAATGCCAAGCACGGCGACCAGTGGCGCAATACGCTGGAGACCTACGCCTATCCCGTGATCGGAAAAGTATTCGTCGGCAGCATCGAGAAGGAACATATCCTCAAGATTCTGTCGCCGATCTGGACGACCAAGACCGAGACAGCAAGCAGGCTTCGCGGACGAATCGAATCGGTGCTGGACTGGGCCACGGTAAGCGGCTATCGCAAAGGCGAGAACCCGGCACGGTGGCGCGGGCATCTCGACGTTCTGCTGGCTGCACCCAACAAGGTGAGGACAGTTGAACATCATGCCGCGCTTGATTGGCACGAAGTCGGCGCATTTATGGCGGCATTGCGCCAACAGGAAGGCATAGCGGCGCGAATGCTGGAGTTCGCCATTCTGACGGCGGCTCGATCTGGTGAAGTTCGCGGTGCGACCTGGAGCGAAATTGATCTGGCTGGCGCTGTCTGGACAATTCCCGCCAGCAGGATGAAGGCGAAGAAGGAACACCGTATCCCGCTATCCGATACTGCCGTGAAACTACTGAAAGCCCTGCCGCAAGATAGCGAAATCGTGTTCCTGTCGCCGACCGGCAAACAGTTCTCCGATGCCGCCATGAGCAAACTACTTGACCGCATGGGCCGCGCCGATCTGACGGCGCATGGCTTCCGTTCCACGTTCCGCGACTGGGCTGGCGAGACTACGGCATACCCGCGTGAAGTGATTGAACATGCCCTGGCGCACCAGTTGAAGGACAAGGCCGAGGCCGCCTATGCGCGCGGCAGTCTGTTCGATAAACGCCGCCGACTTATGGATGAATGGTGCAAATTTTCCAGCAAGGTACAGGCGGCGGGAATGGTGACGCCGATCAAAGGCAAGAGCGCCGCTTGATAGGTTTTGCTGCGTCTAGGGTAGCTCCCGAAAAGCCGGTATCCCTTGCCGGCCTGACGCGGCATCCAGTTTCAAGGGTGATCGTGGAAAGGGCGCGATATGGGCAAAGCATTTGAACGCGAGTACTACCGACTAAGTACGGCGGCAACAGAACTAGGCTGCGAAGTAGATGACCTGATCCATTGGGCTGCAACAGGGCGTCTTTCGCTTGGGGTTCTGTACGAGATACCTTTATTCAATGAATCAGACTACAAGTACTCGTCCTTGAGGCAGATCCTCGAAGGCACGACGCCGGATTCTGTAGATGCTTTTAGCGGGTTCGTCTATGTCGACTCGGACAGCTTTCAACAAATGGAGCGCTTAGGCGGCGATCTGAAGTTCAGTTTCATTCGCCTGACGAATGGCCGGTCGATTAGTAAAATCAGAGAGCCACGAAGCGAGACTCGTTCCCTTGAGCAGATATACATTCATTCGGACGACCTTCGCAAACTGCTTTCTGACGGCATGCCCACTACCGGGGATAAGCCGATGATAGAGACCGGCGGCGCCCATGTTTCAGACAAGCTGCAATTTCTAAAGCAGGCGGCATACAAGTTCTGGGCAGGTCAGAGTGAAACTTCCCGCAGTACCCACCCCGACAATGCTGCCGTAGAGGCATGGCTGATGAAATGCGGGTTTTCTGCAAAAGAGGCAGATGCCGCATCGAGCATTATTCGCCCGAAATGGGCCAAGCCGGGTCGAAAGCCAAAGGAATAACGCTGCCCTGCAAGGCAGTATTGGCAAGGGTTACAGAATGGGTGTACCTGTTAAATGGAAACCCAATCTCGTTTTTTTGTTGATTCGTAACTGCCATAGTCGAACCATGTTCATACAGTCCAAGAAAGGACAACAACATGGCTCAACGGATCAATCAAGGCGCAATCCCCGACGCGCTCCGCAATTTCGATCAGCTACCAGATAGCGCCATCGTCCGCGACAAAGTTGTTGCGGGTTTGTTCGGATGCTCCGTTCCGACGGTCTGGCGTATGGCGAAAGACAATCGCATACCGAAGCCAGTCAAGCCATCCTTGAGAATCACGGGCTGGGTTGTCGGTGGCCTTCGCAAAGCACTGGCGAAAGCTTGAGGTTCTGCGATGACGACGACAATAAAAGCGGGCCGTTGGCAGGCGACCCCAAGAACTTCTGACACCTGCGATTCGCCGCCAATTGCATTGCAACTCAAGGTCCTGCTGTTCGCCATCGCAGCGCTTGACGCCGCCGTGCTTGCGCTGCTGCCTGCCCAGGAGTGCGGCCATCATGAGTAAGGTCCGAGGCCGCGTGCCTGCCGCGCATTGCCCGCGCGAAACCCGTGCAATGTTGCTCCTTCAAGGTTCGGCAGTACTGCGAGCAAAGTTTGGCTTTGCATTCGCCAAACCAAATCGCGAAGTCCGCCGGGCCCTTATGAAAAGCTTAAAGGGCGAGCCATGAACACCGCAGCCGCCCTGCGCGAGAACTTCGACCGGCGCTTCGTCGGCCCGTTTGCGCCCATCGCCATTGCTGCTGCCCGCCGCCTGGACGAGGGCGCGGTTAAGCGTGAGGATCGCCCCGCCCTGAAGCTTGCGCTTGCAAAAGTCGGCGGTGGCGATACGGTGGTAGCACCCACCAGATGGACGATGCCGGCTGCCATCCATGCCGCCGAATGGACGCACGCCAGACCGACGCCCGATACCTTGGTAAGGGACTACCTCTATGCCGACGTTGCAACTCTGATCGCACCTGGCGCTACCGGCAAAACCACGTTGCTACTTTACGAGGCCATTTGCATTGTCCTGGGACTGCTGCTTTATGGTCTTGAGGTTCTCCGTCGAGGTCCGGTGCTGATCCTGACCGCCGAAGATTCCCGCGAGATGCTTGTGGCGCGGCTACGCTCGATTGCTGTCGAAATGGGACTGTCTGCCGAACAGATTGCCGTAGTAATGGAACAGGTCCGGATTTCCGACGTGAGCGGAACAGGACTCAAGCTGACCAAGGTACACAGCGACGCAGTTGTTCCCGCCGACACCGTGGATCAAGTCATTGCCGGATGCAGAGACTTCAAGCCGGTTCTTATTGTAATTGATCCAGCGGTATCGTTTGGAATTGGCGAGAGCCGCGTCAACGATGCCGAGCAAGGTCTTGTCGAGGCGGCCAGAAAGCTACGCCGCGCCCTGAACTGTTGTATCCGATATGTCCACCACACTGGCAAACAGAATGCCCGTGATCGAACCGTAGACCAGTATTCTGGACGTGGTGGCAGTGCGTTTGCCGACGGTGCGCGAATGGTTGCTGTCCTGCAAGTGGTGCCCTCCGACGAATGGCTACAGGCTACCGGGACGGAACTCCATGATGGAGATACGGGGTTGCGGTTGGCGCGTCCGAAGTTGAGTTACGCCCCGCCTGCCAGCGACATATTCATCAGACGCACCGGCTATAGGTTTCAGCATGTAATGCCGTCAAGCAATGGCGCTGCGACCTTGCGCGATGCCAATGCAAATCAGGTCTGGCAGTTGCTGGATTCCGAACTGAAGCAAGGCCACTATCACTCCCGCAACAGTCTGGAAAGCCTAGACCACGGCATCAAACGCGCCGACTTGCGCAAGGCGATTGATTGGCTTGTCTCTTCCTGCCGCATTGAAACTCGTGACCGCCCAAACAACAATCAAGGCGGTGCCTACAAGTATTTTCATCCTGTTGCCTCGCCGAGCAATGTCGGCGAACCAAACCAGAAACAGGAGATATGCCTCGCCAGTGAAAAGGTGGTTTTTGCCTCGCCGCCGTATACAGAAAACAACGGCGGCGAAGCACCGCCGCTAGTTTTGTCTGCTTCTGTCGGTTCGCCAGAAAAGCACGGCGAAGCATCGGCGAAGCAAGGCGAACCAACGCTGTTGGACGGTGCGGCAGCATTTAGTGAGCAAGTTTATGCAGACATGGAGGACTTCTGACATGAGACAAATTCCAAGGGAAAAGCGTCTTGGTGACCTGCTGGGGGAACTGGGCGTGGCAGGATTGAAGGCGTACTTTGTCGAACGAATGGTGGACGGCGAGACGTTCAACCATATCTGCGAATCGTTACTTCTACCGTACCGGCAAACGGCAGAAATTGTCGGCTGGAACTATCGCCAGCGAAAATTCGGCGAACCATACGAGTTTCGAGAGCCAACACTTCCCGCACGTCCATCGCTTCAATTGGCGCACGCGATGACAAGGTCGCAAGCAAATCAATTGACGCCTGGCAACGCGCAGTGTGATTACAACGCCCTCGAACTCTGAAATCCCCGTCATTCTTAACACGCAAATTTTCTAACCGTGGCAGGGAACCTATTTTCCGGCTGGTATGGTCGCCGATCCGGTAGGCCATACTTCGATGAGTTACCACGCATTGCTGCCGGCGAATACAGGCACATTGCGCCGGGCTTGCTGATCCTTACAGCCGCAGGCCAGAGCTACACCGTGCGGTTGGTGCGAGTTCCTTCCGGCTGTATGACAGCGCCTCGCCTGATCTGTGCGCGCTGTGGGCGTTCCTGCCGAGTGGTTTATCTGCGGGGTATGGCCTGCTGCTACCGATGCACGGGGGCCATATACAGGACGCATTCGGAAAGCCCTGCGCGCCGTGCTGTACGCCGTGCCATGAAGATATTCAGGAGGAAACTCGAACCCGGCCGGCCTGCGTGGAAGCCCAAGTGGCAACGCTGGGCGACTTATGACCGGCTGGAAGCTGCAGCCGAGGCTGTATGGCCGATCATTGATGCGGCAGAGTCTGCACCGTATGCTGCCATCCAGCGAATGATGACGGACATGAAGCCGAAGAAGCGCGGCAGACCGAGGAAGTCAGCCGGTTAGTGGCTACTCTCTCCGTAGAATCCTATTGGGGGTATTTACAGGGCGAAGGCTGCAATAGACTGTGAAGCGACATTCGGATCTTGATGGTCACAGACTCGTCACGCAGACTTATGGCAAATTGCCCACAGGAAAGCGATTCGGTGTAATGCGTCAATTTGCTATCCAACATACAATTGAATAATGAGCATCATTTCAAAGCGACTTCGAAAGAATCTTGGCGCATTCCAGTCAGGATTTACGCTGACTGAACTAGCAATGGTCCTCGCGATCATTGCGCTGTTATTTATGTTTTTGATGCCGACCAGTACGGCGCTCTTGAATACTGGCAAGCGTGAACTTACCCGCCAACGGTTGAAGACTATTGAAACTGCGCTGTCGAACTACGTTGCGGTCAATAGGCGATTGCCATGTCCTGCGGATGGAACGGTTGCCGCTGGCACTGCTGGAGCAGAGGGGGCCCGTACCGTCGCCACTGGAGACTGCACGAACAATCAAGTCTCCGGGGTGGTTCCTTACATAGCACTTGGGCTAACCGAAGCCGACATCAATGATGGATGGGATCGCCGGATTACGTACCGGGCTGCGTATGGACTCACGCGCGACAACGCCCTTGATATGTCCGCATGCGACCCTGCTGGAACGAAATTGATTCCAACGCCGACGGATACATCCGGCACTGCGCCGCCGGGGGGGCGATGTTGGGCAACCTGTGTCGGAACCGATATGACGACCTGCACGTCCCCGCAGAGCTACCTCGTAGGAAAAGGTTTCGACATTCGCGATGGTGCCGGCACTGTGATCATGTCCGGCGCAACATATACAGGCGCTGCATACGTCGTGATCAGTCACGGCGAGAACGGCTATGGGTCTTACGACAGGAGCGGTAGTTACCAGGCAGGTGCCGCCAAAGGGTTTGCTGGCACCATCGAAGCATTTAACGTCAACGGCCCTGCAGTAATCGTTACCGCTGTACTCCCTGCATTCAGGGATGCAGAGTATTCGGAAGGTGCTGTGGGAACTTACTTCGATGATTTCCTCGTGCGTCCGAGTGTTTTTTCGATAATTCAGCGTGCGCAACTAGGTCCTCGGAGCCACTAATGCTGCGGGGCCGGAAGCAACAGCAAGGGTCCATGCTGTTGGTTGTCGTAACTACGATCATGGTGATCGCTCTCGCCGTACTCGTGAATATGGTCGGCGACCTGACCGCCGGTATCGGCAGGCGGTTTTCGGCTACCGATGAGACGCTCAGCCGCGTCCAGGTGGCGCTGGTGAGCTTTGTTTCGACGCACCAGCGGTTGCCCTGCCCAGCCGATCCGACTGGTGCCAGCGGTCCAGGTTGGCCGGATGGGGTTCAACCCCTTGCCCTCCCGGCGAGTGCGACATCGACGTGTCTCTATCCCGGTGGCGTCGTGCCCTGGAACGCCCTGGGACTCACAAAAGAACAGGTGACTGATGTCTGGGGTCGATTGATCTCGTACCGCGTGTATGACGGCCAGTTCGGCTTGACTCAGGATAAAGGGGCATCGGCGGTAAATTGCGACACTGACAACGGTTCAACCCCGAATGTTCCCCCTCTGGCGGCGACCGGCCTGTGCGACAACGTGGGTGGTCTGCATGACACGCTTCGAAGCGAGTTTATTACCCATACCCTTCCACCCGTTTTCAACAAGGGTTTGAATGTTCACGACTTTGGCCCAGATCTGAACTCGGCAAATGTCCCAAACGTCGCCTATGTTTTAATTAGTCACGGTCCTTCCGGGCATGGGGGATACACCGCAGACGGGGTGCGAGTGCCGATGCCAGCAATCAATGCACTCGACTATCAAAACACGCTGGCATCGCCGCCGTTCTTTATTAAGCAGGCCGCAAGTGCTGCCGGAATCGCCAGTGGCACGAAAGACCACTTCGATGACAGCATTGCCTATCTGAAGATCACCGATCTGCTATCGCTGACCAAACTTGATGCGCGTGACTGGCCTGAAGTAAAGATGCCATCATTTGACTCGGTAACGACTGCGAACCTGACATCAGCGAGCACGGACCCCGCTGCACCGCACTTCATGAGTTCCGGCCAGGGTGATCAAGCTTTTGTGGCGGACTTAGGAGGAACAGCAATTGCGGGTGGAATCGGATCTGGTTCCTATTCAGCTTGCCTGTGGTGGCCACGAAAACTTACGCTCGTTTCAGCAGACACCACCCGACGCGCATTGACGACCTACATCGAGTTTGCCTCAGTCGACACTTTGAATGACGCATTTCCCGGCTTCACTCTAGGATATCTGGCCGGTACATCTTCGGTATCTACCGCTGCCACCGGCGCAAATGGTGGATCTTCGATTGTGGTTGACAGTGCTTCCGGAATATCTGTAGGCATGTCTGTTTTAGGCGTTGGAATCGCAACCGGCGCAACGGTCACATCGATTGCCGGCACAACGATTGGCATCTCGCCTGCCAATACGGCCATTGTGAGTGGAACGGCGACCTTTGGTGCGCCGACAAACATAACCTGCGGTACGAGCAAATCCTTGACCGTCACCGCGACTGGGGATGCTGAGCAAGACGAGCTTGTAGTGAGCAATACGGCCGGTATCAGTGTTGGCATGAATGTCTTTGGCGACGGAATTCCTTTCAATGCGACTGTGGATAAAATCCTAGTTCCCGGCGCTGGAGGGACCATTCGTATCATCCCAGATACAACCGCCGATATCGCCGGCTTGATCGATCTCTCGATTTCCCGACTGGTTCGCCGCGATATCGGTTGGGCCGGTGGCACGTTGGCCGGATACGCCGATCGATTCGCGATTGAATTCGACGCTATTTCCGATATAGGAACACCCGGGCCTCCAGTAGTGGCCTCTGCAGATGACCCCTTTATCCCGGGTCCTCCTTTTCTATCCCTACCTCACCTTGCTGTAGATTTTGGCGGAGTAACTCATGGAACAGATGCGTCATCTTGCGCAACTGCCAGCCCTGGGTCGGGATGCGATAGCGAGATGCTCCCTTTTCCAGGCATCACGAAGTCGGCGACGGGTTCGACGGGGCAGTCAGTAGTTACGATTACCGATGTGTCAGGGATGTACGGAATTGTCCATGGAATGACCGTTACCGGATCGGGGATTCCAAGTAATACGACTGTCACCGCCATTTCAGGGAATCTTGTTACCTTGTCTCGAACTTTGACTGGAACGGTAGCGAGCGTAATCTTTCAAACGCGTTCCACCAACAACTTTATGCAAAACGGACTTTCCGTTTTTCATGGTATGCGGACAGAGATTTATCCCAGGGACTGCGCCGCCCCTGCCGCGACTGGGTCCAGTGGTGCAAGTACCGTTACCGTGACGGATGCAAGCCACATTCAGGCCAACATGGCGGCCTATGGAAGTGGAATTGGTGTCGGAGCTGTAGTTCCGAGTACGCCATTCACGTTGAACCTCTCAACGGCCAATAGCGCGATAGTATCAGGGCCGATTACCATCACCGGAGGCGGATCAACCCTTATTTTCAATGCGACCGGAAGTGCCGGACTGGCCAAGATCTCCGTATCCAATGTTGCCGGGCTGGTTGCTGGAATGGCGGTCTCTGGCGGCGGGATTGGAACTGGTGCGACATTGTCGAGTATTGAAGTGCCGTTGTCCGCGCCGAACTCAGGTGCAGTAGCAAGTAATATTGTTTTTGCTGGAGCGACTGCTATTTTGACTTCGGGAACAGGTGCATTTGGTTCTACGAATGTCACCGTTGGCAACGCTGCGGGAATTGCCGCAGGAATGACCGCCATTGGGACAGGGATTGCGACGGGCGCCAAGGTTGTTAGCGTTACCGTTGGTGTGTCAAGTTCAGTGGTTGAGCTTTCAATTGCAAACACGAGCGCGGTCTTGGGATCGCTGAAGTTTCTGCCAGAGAAGGCGCTTCTGAAAGGATGGACCTTGTCAAACGCCGGATGCAACCTGGATCCTTCGCTTTGTACAGCGATGAAAAACGTCAATGCCAAACTATCCTATCCTGGTAGCTCTGGCGTAACGACGAGTGCGACAGGTTCAGCGGGTTCGGTGAATATTGTTGTTCCAAGCGCAACTGGGATTACTTTGGGGATGGCCGTCAGTGGCACCGGCATCGCGAATGGAGCCTACGTCACGGGAATATCAATTACTTCCATCATTACTATTTCGCTGTCACAGCCGAATACGGCGGCAGTGTCGAGCATCGTCACATTCGACAATCGGCAGATACTGCACACGGTGTCGTGCATTCCAGCAGCGTCAGTCGCCAACGCCTATGACTCACTTTATTTTGGGATAACCACGGCAAATAGAACGTCGGGCGCTGCTGAAAGCACAAACGGAACCGGACTCGCAGGTAGCAATCAGGTCACCGTTTCGGATCCGAGCGGGATTACGTTGGGCATGGCCGTCAGGGGAACTGGAATCGCGAATGGTGCAACGGTAACCAACATTGCCGGAGCAACCCTAACGCTATCAGCCGCAAATACAGGCGTGGTTTCAGGCAGTCTTTCGTTTGCCGGCACTGCAAACACGGTGTTCCGCGCCTTGAACGTTTCCACCACGGTTTTGCCATAGGGCGATAAGACTAGCACCTATGCTGTCGTTCATCAAAAACGTAATGGGTTTGAACGTCATACTCGCGGCGAAGATCAAGGCGGACCGCTTGTATGATGAAGCCGATGCATTGATGACTGCGGGAGAGTTCAAGAGTGCCTTAGCCTTGATGAAGCAGGCGTCGGATGTCGGTAACAAGTACGCCCCCGTCCATGTCGCCATGATGCTGCTCAAGGGCCAAGGAACGTCCCCAAGCTGGAGCGAAGCTGCGAAATACCTCGAACTAGCGATTGTTAGGGGGAATCCCAATGTTCATATCACATTGGGAATGATTCATGGCATCGGTGGCTATGGCCTAAAGCGAGACCAAAAGAACGCCGAGTATCACCTGACACAGTGCATCACCGCCGACAATGACCCTGCGGGAGAACAGATGCTTGCGATGCTGAAAAAGCATCAAGGCGTGTTCGGCGGGAAGGAAATCCCTCGACCAAAGATTCCCTGGAAATAGGTTCGGCCACGACCGCAAACGAGCAAGCAGCCGTTCAAGAGTGCAAAACGGGAGCCGCAGCCCCCGTCAGGTTGAATCGCCAATGAATGTCAGGCGTTGAGTTTCTGCTTCCCGCGCCTAGCCATTGCACCAATCAGACCAAGACCAACGAGCAGCATTGCGTAGGTTTCTGGCTCGGGAACGGCGGGAATGTAGGAATACTCGATAGCGATATCCGCATCAAACCTGGAGGCCGCAAACACCCATGCATCCCCGTAGTCGGAATACTCGAACCGTGTGAAACTAAACATCCCGAACGTCAATGATCCCGGTCCATTAGTAACGAATTCACCGAACCAATCCGGTAATGGGGGCGTTGGCTCAAACAACTCGGTTTGGAAAGAAAGAACAACTTGTCCTTGGCTGTATGGAGTGATGCTCAACGTCAAGTCTCGCTCTATTACATTCTGAAACGACTCGAACATGCCCGGTGCGTAGTCACCACGGAAGAAATAAAAGGCTCCACCAACCGTCACAGTGTCCGTGAAAGAATCATTGTTAGTTTGAACGACCAAGGCAAGTGTCTCAGTTTGGCTAAGCAAGTACCTAACGCCAGTCAGCGTTCCTAGACTAGAGTCAAAGGTCGGAAGGCTGAAACGCTCTGAGCCGTTGCCGAAGTCCGTTCCGCCGTCAATCCACGAATAGTTCGTAGAAACCTTGGTGCTATATGTTTGTGTCGCCGCAAGGCTAGGAAAGGCAAAGAAAACCCCAATCAAAGACAATCCCGCCAAAACTGCATTCCTAATCTTCACAGCACACCCTTGGTGTGTGTTTGCTTCCGACGCCTTGCCGTCAGTCCGAGTAGGCCGAGACCAGCCAAGAGCATGGCGTAGGTGGAAGGTTCGGGGATGGGTGCGGCAACTGATGCAACGTCGCCATCACGGACGGCCCAAGCATAATATCTACCACCGGGGGGATAACCCATCCATTGGCGGCCGATGTTTGTGATAAATATAAAATGATTTATGTATTCCGGATCGCCTACAATTGGTCCGTCATAAGTAGTGCCTGACCAGTAGATATTGTTGGACAGATTTTTCACAAGACCCACATCGGCGAACTCCTGTGAATAATCTTCGATGCCACTCTGCATTACACCGAAATCTGTACGAAAAAAAAATCTAAACTTTAGATTTTCGTCATAAAAGTAGTCAAACTTCCCTTTAAGTCCGAGATTTACGTAGTACATGTATGAGAGTGTCGGCGCGCGTTTAAAACTGACCAGCTGTGCGCATTGAATTTTGACCAGGGGCTAAAGCCGCCTGTCATAGGCATGGCTGTGGATAAGTGTAGCGTATTCTCTAAGTTCGGATCCTCCTCAGGGTTGGTTGGAATTCTG
>JACRIY010000061.1 GCA_016235805.1 Rhodocyclales bacterium | reverse complement strand
GATCGAGATCCAATGTCGGATAGCGGCGGCTTTGCGAGAACGCCGTCTGCGTCGGCACCCCGCCCGGTGCGGCACGGTAGAACGCATGCACTGCCGTGCTGGTGTTGCGCTTGACGTCGCAACTGTCGAGCGCTTCGCCCATGGTCGGGTAGAGCACGGTCGGGCAGTCGCGGTTGATCAGGCCGGCGCGGTCGAGTTCGCCGAGGATGGCCATGCTGCCCCCCGCCCGATGCACGTCCTCCATGTGGTACTTCTGCGTGGCCGGCGCCACCTTGGCCAGGCAGGGCACCTTGCGCGACATGCGGTCGATGTCGGCCAGGTTGAATTTGACTTCGCCTTCCTGTGCCGCGGCCAGCAGGTGCAACACGGTATTGGTCGAACCACCCATCGCGATGTCGAGCGCGATGGCGTTCTCGAAGGCGGCGAAATTGGCGATCGAGCGCGGCAGCACCGAGGCGTCGTCCTTTCCATACCAGCGCTGGCAGAGTTCGACGACGACGCGGCCGGCCTTGCGGAACAGCATTTCGCGGTCGGCATGGGTCGCCAGCAAGGAGCCGTTGCCCGGCAGCGATAGCCCCAGCGCCTCGGTCAGGCAGTTCATCGAGTTGGCGGTGAACATGCCCGAGCAGGACCCGCAGGTCGGGCAGGCGGAACGCTCCATGGCCGCCACTTCCTTGTCGCTGTTCTTGCTGTCGCCGGCCTCGATCATGGCGTCGATCAGGTCGACCATGCGGTACTCGCCGTGCCACTTGACCTTGCCTGCCTCCATCGGACCGCCGGAAACGAACACGGTCGGGATGTTGAGCCGCAGGCTGGCCATCAGCATTCCCGGCGTGATCTTGTCGCAATTGGAAATGCACACCATGGCGTCGGCGCAATGGGCGTTGACCATGTATTCGACCGAGTCGGCGATCAGTTCGCGCGAAGGCAGCGAGTACAGCATGCCGCCGTGGCCCATGGCGATGCCGTCGTCGACCGCGATGGTGTTGAACTCCTTCGCCACGCCGCCGGCGGCCTCGATCTCGCGCGCCACCAGTTGGCCGAGGTCCTTAAGGTGCACGTGGCCGGGCACGAACTGGGTGAAGGAATTGACGACGGCGATGATCGGCTTGCCGAAGTCATTGTCCGTCATGCCGGTGGCGCGCCACAGCGCGCGGGCGCCGGCCATGTTGCGGCCGTGGGTGGAAGTGCGGGAACGGTAGGCGGGCATGGGAGTCTCCTGCGATGGGCGCGATGGCCGGTAAAGAGCCGTCGATTCTAGCGGAAGCCCTGTGGCGAACGAAATCGCCGTGGCGTCCGCGCCGACTCTTGATCACCGTATCACCCCGGCGCCGCCAATCCCTCGGGGATGGCGGCACGGCCATCGTGCGCAACCGGAGTCGGGCAGGACGCGCCCGCTACCGGCTTGCCGCTGCGGTGCTTACTTGCTGTGGCAGGTCAGGCAGACGGCGCTGCCCGAGTTGGTCTTGCGTAGGAAGGTGGCATTGATGACGCCGCCCGGCGTTGCCGAGACGCCATGCGGATCGTGGCAGGAGGCGCATTCGACCGAGGCGCCGTTGCCGGTGTCGTAGAGGCGGATCTCGGCCTTGTCCATGCGCCCGTTCGAGTTTTCGTCGAAGAACTTGTTGGTCAGGCCGAGGACGGATTTGGTGCCGCCGGGGGTCTTCCAGTCGGTACCGCCGCCGGTCGTGGTGGGGAAGGTCACGCCGATCGGGTGATCGTTGCGCAGGTCCTTGCCGATCACGAACACCGTGAAGTCGGTGGCGACGCCGAGCCCGAGGCCGCCGGCGCCGCCGTCGGGGGCATGGCAGGCCAGGCAGGTATTGAGACCGGTATCGGACAAGGTGCGGTGCTGGCCGGACTTGGCGTAGCCTCCGGGCGTATTGACGATGAATGCCGGGTTCCAGCTGGTCGGATCGGCGGTCGCCGAATAGCCGCCGGACCCTGGCATGTTGAGGATCGCATCGACCGCCTGGGTGCCGTCATGGCAGGAAAGGCAGGGCAGGGAGCCCGCGCCGGGGTTATAGACGGTTTCGTTCAGGGTCGAGGTGCCCAGCGCGCTATAGGTCGTGAAGCTCGCGCCGGTGGGCAACAGGCGGTTCCACAGCGGTGCGCCGACAGTTGCATTCGAACCGTGCGGCGTGTGGCAATACACGCAGACGCCGCCGTAGCGGTTGCGAAATGCGTTCATGGTGCCGCCGGAATTGGTTAGTTCCGTGCTTTGCATCATGTTGTGGCGCGTGTTGATGATGCCGCCCTGGTTGGTGAACTGGGTCGGCACATCGTTTTGCGCAAACGCGAAAAGGGGGGCCAGCAACAGGCCCCACACCAGCAATTTGACGCGGACAATCATGTTCATGAGCCCCTCCTCCCTTGCTACTCAACTCTTGTTGAAACCCGATTCACGACCGGTTGATGCCATTGTCAACAAGTCGAATCGACAAGTCTACTGTTTTTCAGCGGCCAAACGGGCCCTCATTGCTTCGGGCACAGGTTCAAACACCTCGATTTTCTTGAAAAAGTGATCGTTTACGAACAGGCGGCCGGCCTCGTCGACGGCTATTCCGGCAATCAGGGCATAGTTTCCCGGCCCGGGATCGCGGTTCAGGCTGCCCAAAGGCATCAGGACGCGTCCTGCCGGGTCAAAAATCTGCACATTGTTGAACCCGGTATCCGCGACATGGATGTTGCCGTCCGGACCTACGGCAACGGAGCGCGGCCGGGCGAAGGTGCCGGGTGCGGTGCCCGGACTGCCGAAAGCGAACTTGAATTTTCCGCTCGCATCGAAGGCCTGGACCCGGAAATTCGCCGAATCCGCGACGTACAGCGTGTTGTCCGGACCGACCGCGGCGGCCAGAGGGATGTTGAACTTGCCTTCGTCCTCGCCGCGCGGACCGAGCCGGAACAATTCCTTGCCTTCTGCCGAAAAGGCGACGACCTTGTGGTCGTTGTTGCTCAGGTCGCCGCGGTCAACCACGTAAATAATCTTGCCATCAGGATTGACGGCGATGCCGACCGGACTCGTGAATCCTTCGCCGACGCTGAAGTTGCGCAGCAGCAGGCCGAGATTGTCGAATACCAGGACTTTCTGCTGTTTTGAGTCAAGGACATGGACGTTGCCTTCGTTATCGACGGCAACGGACTGCGGTCGGCCCAGTTTGTCCGATTCGCGCTTGCCGAAGCGGAAAAGCTTGCGCCGCTGCATGTCGAAGACGGTGATGGCCGCTGCCGACGGTTCGGCAACATAGACCATGCCGAAGCGGACCGCAATTGCGGATGGCTTGTCGATCACCGGGTCGTCGCTGATGGACTTTTGCCCCGTCACCATCCGCTTGAACCTGGCTTCCTCGTTTTCCACGAGCACGTCGGCCGCCGAGCGGAGGATGCCGGCAAACCTGTAGCGGGGTTCGTCAGGTGGTTGCGGCCAGAGGATTTTTGGTTTTGCCGATTTTGCAGCTTTTTCCGGATTGGCCGGTTTGACCGGGCCGCAGCCTTGCAGGAGCAGGCTTGTTGCGACTCCAATCACGGTCATGAACGACAGGTTTTTTGCTATTTGCGCCGACAAGAATTGCTCCGGTGATCTCACGCCCAAGATGGTGCAGAACTGCATTCTACGCAACTAGAATAAGGCAAACCCATCTTAATATCAAGGGCATAAGTCTCGTTTCCGGATCGCCAGCCGGTGTCGCCGTGGTACCGGCGCCGACTTCTTGGGGGCGGTTAAAATTCACCGATGCCGCCACTCCATCCCTGCGTCGCCGGGCCACCATGCTGATCCACCCCCAGTTCGACCCGATCGCCCTGCAATTCGGCCCGTTGGCCGTGCGCTGGTACGGTCTGATGTACCTTGCCGGCTTCCTGGCCTTCCTCTGGCTGGGAAAGCGCCGGGCGGCGGCGCAGTCTTGGCACGCAATGAAGGCAACCGACATCGACGACCTGCTGTTCTATGGCGTGCTCGGCGTGGTGATCGGCGGCCGCCTCGGGCAGGTGCTGTTTTACGAGCCGGGCTATTACCTGGCGCACCCGCTGGAAATTCCAGCGGTGTGGAAGGGCGGCATGGCCTTTCATGGTGGCTTGCTGGGCGTACTGCTGGCGATGGCGCTGTGGGGCCGCACGAACGGCCGGTCCTTTCTTTCGGTGATCGACTTCATCGCGCCGCTGGTGCCGCTGGGGCTGATGGCCGGCCGCATCGGGAACTTCATCAACGGAGAACTGTGGGGCCGCGTGGCGGACCCGACGCTGCCCTGGGCGATGGTGTTTCCGCAGGTGGACGCCCTGCCGCGCCATCCTTCGCCGCTCTACCAGGCGGCGGGCGAGGGCCTGCTGCTGTTCGTGATCCTCTGGGTGTACTCTGCGCGGCAGCGCGCCGTGGGTGCAGTGGCTGGCGCTTTCCTCGTCGGTTACGGCGTACTGCGCTTCGCCGCCGAGTACTTCCGCGAGCCGGACCACGGCATTTTCGGCTGGTCCTACACCGTCAGCATGGGCCAGTGGCTTAGCCTGCCGATGGTGCTGGCCGGGCTCTGGCTGCTGTTGCGTCGGGTGGATTCGGCAGGGCGCTGATTCAGCGCGTGCGCCAGGAATAGTGGCAGGCGACGCAGGCGCCGGTGAGATTTGGCAGCAGCGTCACTGCCAGTTCCCGGTCGCCGCTGGCGGCAGCCTTGGCGAATTCGCTGGCGGCGCGATGGCCGTCCATTCCAATCTGATGCATGGCCTGCGGCATGTGTGCCCCCGGGCGCGCATCGAGGGGCTTGCCGCGATGCTTGCCCATGGCCGATTGTCCGAGCGAAGTTTCCGCAAGCTGGCCAGCTTCCTTGAGCTTGCCGGCAGCCATCAGCGTTAGGATCTCGTTGATGGCCAGCAGGTTGCCGAGCATTTCCTCGCGCAGCGACTCCTGTGCGGCGGGCGGCAGAGGGGCCAGCGGGCGGGCATCTGCGGCCAGCGCCTGATTTGCCAGCAGGGCGAGTATCAGGATCAGTGCCTTCATCTATCGGTCCTCAGCGGAACACCACGGTCTTGTTGCCATGGACCAGCACACGATCCTCCAGGTGGTAGCGCAGTCCGCGCGCCAGAACAGTTTTTTCGATGTCCTTGCCGTAACGCACCATGTCCTCGACCGAGTCCGAGTGGTCGATGCGGATCACGTCCTGCTCGATGATCGGGCCCTGGTCGAGGTCCGCGGTGACGTAGTGGCAGGTGGCGCCGATCAGCTTGACGCCGCGCGTGTAGGCCTGGTGGTAGGGCTTGGCGCCGACGAAGGAGGGCAGAAAACTGTGGTGGATGTTGAGGATGCGCCCCGGATAGGCGGCGCACAATTCGGGCGAGAGGATCTGCATGTAGCGCGCGAGCACCATGGTGTCGCCATGCACCTCTTCGAACAGCCGTTGCACCTCGGCATAGGCCGCCGCCTTGTTGTCGGCCGGCACCGGCACATGGTGGAAGGGTATCCCGTGCCACTCGACGAAGCCCTTGAAGGTGTCGTGATTCGAAATGACGCAGGCGATCTCGATGTCGAGTTCCTTCGACTGCCAGCGCGCCAGCAGGTCGTAGAGGCAGTGCTCCTGCTTGGAGACCAGCACCACGACGCGCTTCTTGACCGCAGAGTCGTTGATGCGCCAGTCCATTTGCAGCTCGCTTGCGAGGGGCTGGAAGCGGCTGCGGAATTCGGCGAGGTGGAAGGGGAGGGATTCAGCCTTGACCTCGATGCGCATGAAATAGCGCCCGTCGAGGTCATCGGCGTGGAAGCGCGATTCGAGGATCCAGCCACCGTGCTCGGCGATGAAGCCGGTGACGCGCGCGATGATGCCTACCTGGTCGGGGCACGACGCGGATAGGGTGTAAAAACGCTCGCGATGCATCAGATGCGGACCGACGCCTTGTCTATTTCGCGACGCAGTTCGGTGTAGTTCATGGTCACCGGAAACTGCGGGAATTCGTCGATCACGTTCTGCGGGGGATGGAAAAGGATGCCGGCGAGGGCTTCGGCGAGCATCGCCGTGTCGTTGTAGGAATCGCCGGCGGCGATGACCTTGAAGTTGAGTTCCTTGAAGCGTTGCACCGATTCTTTTTTCTGGTTCGGCATGCGCAGGTGGTAGTTCACCAGGAAGCCGGCGGCATCGGCCTCCAGCTTGTGGCAGAACAGCACCGGCATGTTGAGTTGCGCCATCAGCGGCATGGCGAACTCGTAGAAGGTGTCGGACAGGATGATGACCTGGAAGTCGCGGCGCAGGGCGTCGAGGAAGTCGCGGGCGCCATCCATCGGCCCCATGTCCGAAATCACCTTCTGGATGTCGGGCAGGCCGAGCCGGTTCTTCTTCAGCAGGTCCAGCCGGTACTTCATCAGCTTGTCGTAGTCGGGCTCGTCGCGGGTGGTGCGGGAGAGTTCGGGGATGCCGGTGCGTTTGGAAAACTCGATCCAGATTTCGGGAACGAGTACGCCTTCGAGGTCGAGACAGACGAGTTGCACTGAGATTCTCCAGGAGTCGGCGCTGGCGGTACGGCGCGCGACGGGCCGATTGATTGCCGGGCGGCACGAAAGCGCGGAATTTTACCTGTTTGGACCACATCCCGCATCGTCGATGGGGGCGTTTGGGACCGCGCACTGCTTCGCCGCTGCGGTATTGAGGTGCGCATTCTGTCGGCGGCTAGCTGCCGCGGCGATCCGCGCCAGGTGGGATAATTGAGCCTGCGCGGCAGTTCGATCGGCGCACAGTGTCCTTGTCGTTTGCTGCCGATCGGTTTCTAATACGCCCTGCAGGATTTTTTGCAGCGATTCAAGGTCATATCGACGTGCAGCTATTCGCCCTGGGAATCAACCATCATACAGCCCCGCTCTCGGTTCGCGAGCAGGTGGCGTTCGACCCGTCGCGCATGGGCCAGGCCCTGCACGACCTGCTGCGGGCGAAACAGGTGCGCGAGGCGGCGATCCTGTCCACCTGCAATCGCACCGAGTTGTACTGTGCGGCGGACAATCCCGAGGTGGCGGCGGACTGGCTGGCCGAATACCACTCGCTGTCGCCACAGAAGATCCATCCCTATCTTTACCGCCACCCTCAGCAGGACGCGGTGCGGCACATGTTCCGCGTCGCTGCCGGACTCGATTCGATGGTACTGGGCGAGCCGCAGATCCTTGGGCAGATGAAGCAGGCCGCGCGCTTCGCCGAGGAAGCCGGGACCATGGGAACCCTGCTCGGCAAGCTGTTCCAGAAGACCTTTGCCGTGGCCAAGGAAGTGCGTTCGACCACGGCGATCGGGGCCAATACGGTATCCATGGCCGCAGCCGCCGTGCATCTGTCGGCGCGCATTTTCGACAGCCTGGCGGCGCAGAAAGTGCTGTTCATCGGCGCCGGCGAGATGATCGAACTGTGCGCCGCGCATTTCGCCGCGCAAAAGCCTACCCGCCTCACCATCGCCAATCGCACGCTGGAACGCGGTGCCGACCTGGCGGCGCGCTTCGCCGGCGATGCCATGCGCCTCGACCAACTGGGCGAGCGGCTCGCCGAATACGACGTCGTGGTGTCCTGCACCGCGAGTTCGCTGCCCATTGTTGGCCTGGGCATGGTCGAGCGCGCCCTCAAGGCGCGCCGGCACAAGCCGATGGTGATGGTCGATCTGGCGGTGCCGCGCGACATCGAAGAAGAGGTCGGTCGCCTTGACGACGTCTTCCTCTACACCCTTGACGACCTCGGCCAGATCGTCGAATCCGGCCTCGAATCGCGGCAGGCCGCCGTGGTCGAAGCCGAGGCGATCATCACCGATCGGGTTTCCGGCTTCCTGCAATGGATGGAATCGCGGGAGACGGTGCCGACCATACGCGCGTTGCGCGATTCCGGCGAGCGAACGCGCCGCCATGAAGTGGAGCATGCGCTCAAGTTGCTGGCGCGCGGCGAGGATCCGACCAAGGTGCTGGACGCCTTGTCGCATGGCCTGACCAACAAGCTGTTGCACGGACCGACACACGCCCTGAACCAGGCCGAGGGTTCGGAGCGGGCCGAGGTCGCCGAACTCATCTCGCGCATCTATCGCCTGAACTCCGGGGAGTAGGTGCGTGGCTGCGCATCGACCAACCGGCGCCTGCGCGGCGCACCAGACTGACCGCCCGTGAGCCGCCCGCCATTTCTTGACCTTGCCGGCTGGATGCTGGGCGTCCTGCGCCGGATTCTGTACATCGGAACGCGCACCCAGGTGTTTCCGGAATCTCCGCAAGCGCTCGGATTGAAGCCCGATCTGCCCGTCTGCTACGTGCTCGATGAGCGCCATCTTTCCAATCTGCTGGTGCTCGACCACGAGTGCGGCCAACTGGGCTTGCCGCGCGCCTTGCACCCGATGCGGGACGAGGCCTACGCATCGCAGCGTTCGTTTTTCTTCCTCTCGCACAACGAACGCGGCCGCCTGGTACCCAATCCGCGTGTCAGCGCGGCGCCAATGCTGAAGTCCATGGTCAGGGCCGCCTTTTCCGATCCCCGTTTCGACGTGCAACTGGTCCCGGTCACCATACTTTGGGGACGCGAGCCCGGCAAGCAGGAATCGGTGCTGAAAGCCCTGCTCGCCGAATCCTGGCAGCAGGTAAGTACCCTGCGCCACCTGCTGGCGATGCTGATCCACGGGCGCCATACGATGCTGCGGTTCAACGCGCCGATTTCCCTGCGCGAATTTCTGAGCGATGGCATCGACGAAGCGCGCGCGGTGCGCAAACTGGGACGCATCCTGCGCGTGCATTTCCGGCGCCAGCGCGAAATGGCGATCGGCCCCGACCTGTCCCATCGCCATACCCAGCTGCAAACGCTGCTCAACATGCCGTCGGTACGTGCCGCGATTGCGGTCGAAGCGCAGACCAAATCCGTGTCGCTGATCGCCGCGCAGAAAACTGCCCGTGAGTTTGCAATCGAAATCGCTTCGGATTACAGCTACGCCGTGGTGAAGGCCTTCGCCCTGTTCCTGACATGGGTCTGGAACAAGATCTACAACGGGATAGAGGTGCACAATTTCGAGCGGGTGACCACCGTGGCGCCGGGCCACGGCATCATTTACGTGCCCTGCCACCGCAGCCACGCCGACTACCTGCTGCTCTCCTACATCATCTTCAATCGCGGCTTGATGGTGCCGCACATCGCCGCCGGCGCCAACCTGAACCTGCCGCTGGTGGGTTCCATCCTGCGCCGCTCGGGGGCCTTCTTCCTGCGCCGCAAGATCAAGGGCGAGCCGCTATATGCGACGGTGTTCCAGGAATACGTGCACCTGATGATCGAGCGCGGCTTTCCGATGGAATATTTCATCGAGGGCGGGCGCAGCCGCAGCGGGCGCACCTTGGCGCCCAAGGCCGGCATCCTGGCCATGACGGTGCAGAGCTTCGTGCGCAGCCATGCGCGGCCGCTGGTATTCGTCCCGGTCTATGTCGGCTACGAGAAGCTGATGGAGGGCAGCAGCTACCTCGCCGAACTCCACGGCCGTCCCAAGAAATCCGAATCGCTGCTGGACCTGGTGCATGCCGCACGGCTGCTGAAGCAGAACTTCGGCAAGGTCCATGTCAATTTCGGTCCGCCGCTGGCCCTCGCCGAATTCCTCGACGCCCAGCAACCGGACTGGCGCGAACAGCCTTTCGACACACAGGCGCCCTGGCTGCGCGGCGCCGTCGATGCCACCGCGATGGAGCTGGCGCGGCGGATCAACTCGCTGGCGGTAGTGAATCCGGTAAACCTGGTCGCCGCGACGTTGCTGTCGACGCCCAAGCACGCCGCCGACATGCGCCTGCTGCAAAAGCAGATCGGGCATTGCCAGCACCTGCTGGCGCAGAACACCTGGGCCGGGACCATCGTCCGCTGCGACTTGCCGCCGGACCAGGTGATCGCCTATGTGCGCGGGCTCGACCTGGTGCAGTGCCACCCGCATCCGCTGGGCGACATGATCCGCGCCGACGAGCAGCAGGCGGCGCTGCTCGCCTACTTCCGCAACAACATCCTGCACCTGCTGGCGCTGCCGGCGCTGCTGGCCTGCCTGGTCAGCCACAACCGGCAGCTCTCGCGGCAACGGGCGCGGGAAGCCATCCGCGGCATCTACGGCCTGCTGCGCGCCGAACTGTTCCTGCCGTGGCCGGCCGAGGAACTCGATGCGGTGATCGACCTCGCCGAGTCGGCCCTGGCACAACGCGGCCTGATCGAGAACGGCGACGGCGACATGTTGCGCGCACCGCCGCCCAACAGCGAGGCCAGCCCGCAACTGCAGCAACTGGGCGAAATCCTGCGGCCCACGCTGGAACGGCAATTCCTGACGCTGGCGCTCCTGCAGCATTACGGCAGCGGCCAGCTGACGCGCGCCCGGTTGGAGGAGGATGCCCATCTTCTGGCGCAGCGACTGGCCATGCTCTACGAATTCAACTCGGCCGAGTTCTCGGAAAAGTTGCTGTTCGCCAACGTGGTGCGCAACCTGATCGACGGCGGGATTCTGCTGGTCGATGACGAAGGCCTGCTGCGTTTCGACGCACGGATCACTCTGGCGGCGGCCCAGACCGAATTGTTGCTGGCGGCGGATGTACGCCACAGTATCCACCTCATCGCCCGCGCGGCACCGCCGTCGGCGTCCTGACCCATGATGAAGAAAAGCATTTACGACAAGCTTGAGCACCTGGCCGAGCGCCTGGCCGAAATCGACGGCCTGCTCGGCGACGAGCACGCCGCACGGGACATGGACAGCTATCGCAAGCTGACCCGCGAGCGTTCCGACATCCTGCCGGTGGTCGAACTGTTCCATGCCTACCGTGTCGCCAGCGCCGACTTTTCGAGTGCCGGCGAGATGCTGGCCGATCCGGAAATGAAGGAGCTGGCGCAGGCCGAGCAGGAGGCCGCCAGTGCCGGAATGGCCCGGCTCGAGGTCGAACTGCAGCGCGCCCTGTTGCCGAAGGATCCCAACGACGACAAGAACCTGTTCCTCGAAATCCGTGCCGGCACCGGCGGTGACGAATCGGCGCTGTTCGCCGCCGACCTGTTCCGCATGTACAGCCGCTACGCCGAACGCCAGCGCTGGAAGGTCGAGATCGTCTCGCGCAGCGAGTCCGACCTTGGCGGCTTCCGCGAGATCATCGCCCGCATCGAAGGCAACGGCGCCTATTCGAAGCTCAAGTTCGAATCCGGCGGCCATCGCGTGCAGCGCGTGCCGGTGACCGAAACCCAGGGCCGCATCCACACCTCGGCCTGCACCGTGGCGGTGATGCCGGAAGCGGATGAGTTGGTCGACATCGAGATCAACCCGGCCGACCTGCGCATCGACACCTTCCGCGCTTCCGGCGCCGGTGGCCAGCACATCAACAAAACCGACTCGGCGGTTCGCATCACCCACATCCCGACCGGCATCGTCGTCGAGTGCCAGGACGACCGCTCGCAACACCGCAACAAGGCGCAGGCCATGTCCGTGCTGGCGGCGCGGATCAACGACGCCAAGCAACGCCAGCAACAGCAGCAGATCGCCTCGCAACGCAAGAGCCTGATCGGTTCCGGCGACCGCTCGGAACGCATCCGCACCTACAACTTCCCGCAGGGCCGGATCACCGACCATCGCATCAACCTGACGCTTTACAAGATCGACGCCATCATGGACGGCGACCTCGACGAACTGGTGGGCGCCCTGACCGCGGAACATCAGGCCGAACTGCTCGCGGCGCTGGCGGAATGAACACGGTCGCCGTCGTGCTGGAGGCAGCGCGACGCAAGCTGCCAGCCAGCGAGGCGCGCCTGCTGCTCGGGCACATCCTGGGCCAGTCGGCCGCCTGGCTGCTGGCCCATGGCGAACAGGTGCTCGACGAGGACGACCTGCTCGCCTTCGCCTCGCTGGCGGCCCGACGTGCAGGCGGCGAGCCGGTCGCCTACCTGATCGGCCGGCGCGAGTTCTTCGGGCGCGATTTCGAGGTGTCGCCCGCGGTGCTGATCCCGCGCCCGGAGACGGAGTTGCTCGTCGAAATTGCGCTGGCAAAAGTCGGCGGTGGCGACACGGCGATTGGCGCCGCGCGGATCCTCGATTTGGGCACAGGCAGCGGCTGCATCGCGATTTCCCTGGCGCTGGAATTGCCTCAGGCAAAGGTGACCGCGCTCGACGCCTCGGCTGCCGCCCTGGCCGTGGCGCGGCGCAATGCCGAACGTCTCGATGCGCGCCTGCGCTTCGTGCAAGGCGACTGGTTCGACGCCGTGGGCGACGAAACCTTCGACCTGATCGTCGCCAATCCGCCCTACATCGCCGCCGCCGATCCGCATCTCGCCGCGGGCGATCTGCGCCATGAGCCGGCGACGGCGCTGGCGAGCGGAGCGGACGGACTCGACGCCCTGCGACGCATCATCGCCCGCGCTCCGGCACATCTTGCGCCGGGCGGACAGCTCTGGCTGGAACACGGCTATGACCAGGCGGCGGCGGTTCAAGAACTGCTTTTTGCGGCGGGACTGACAGACGTGGAGCAACACAGCGACCTTGCAGGCATCATCCGTGTCAGCGGCGGGCGATTGCCGCTAGAATTCGTATTGGCGGCGAGAGGGAAGGCATCATGAAGTGGGACAGCAGTTTTGCCATTGGCATCGAGGTGATCGACAACCAGCATCGGAAAATCTTCGAGCGCCTGCTGGCGATCGAAAATTCCATCGCCAAGCGCGACCCGTGGCATGTCCTGCACTTCCTTCTTTCGCAACTGGCGGAAAGCATGAAGTTCCACCTCGCCGTCGAGGAATCCCTGCTTGAAGTAACCCGCTATCCGGGACTCAAGGGACATCGCGACGCACATGCACGAATCGTCGACCAGATGGCCGAACTCGAGCAGAAGCTCAAGAACGACCCATCGGGCGAATCCTTGGTCGGTTTTTTCGAAGACTGGTTCCTGCGCCACGTGCTGAGCGGCGACCGCGACTATGCGGACTACCTGCACCTGGAGTTTCCGACGATCTGTCGCCGGAAGGCGGCCTAGTTTCAGCCCTTGCGCGATGCCGCAGAATGACAAAGGGCGGTCCGGGATACCCGGACCGCCCTTGTTCGAAGCGGGTGTTTGCTAGCGCAGTCCGGCGACGTAATCCGCAACAGCCTTGATTTCCGCATCGGTCATTTTCAGCGCGACCATGCGCATCATCTTGTTCGGGTCATTGGCGCGGACACCGTCGCGGAAACTCTTCAATTGCACTTCGGTGTACTCGGCGAACTGGCCGCCGATGCGCGGATACTGCGCGGGCAGTCCGGCACCGGCCGGACCGTGGCAGGCGGCACAGGCCGGCAGCCCCTTGGACAGGTCACCGCTGCGATACAGCTTTTGTCCGAGTTCGATGGTCTCGCGGCTCTTGGCAACATCGCCGGTCTGGGTTTGCGCGCCGAAGTAAGCAGCGAGGTCACGCATCTGGCCATCGTCGAAGGCGGCGATCATGCCGTTCATGACGGCGCTGTTGCGTTCAGCCGGCTTGCCGTCGGCCGCCTTGAAATTCTTCATCTGCTTGAACAGATACTCGGGATGCTGACCCGCCAGTTTCGGATTGACAGCCAGTTGGCTGTTGCCATCCGCGCCATGACAGGCAGCGCAGACAGTGGTGGCGATGGCCTGGCCGCGGCTGGCATCGCCTTTGGGGGCTGCCTTGGCCGCATCGGCGGCTTGGGCACCGATTGCGGTCATCGCACACAGCAGGGCAAGCAGGGAACGCTTCATGGAAAACTCCTGGATAAAGCGGGGAATCGGAAATTGTAAACCTGCTATTCTATCCGAGCCTGTCCGATATTTCCACGTCAGCCTGCCATGGCGGCGTCTCTCCGATGTAACCCGCCATGTCCCTGTTCCGCAACGCCGTCTTTGAAATTTCCGTCGCCCAGCCCAGCGGCCTGCCGCCGCCGGTGGGTGCCGAGATCGCCTTCGCCGGCCGGTCCAATTCAGGAAAATCCAGCGCCATCAATACACTGGCGGGACATACCCGGCTCGCGTTCGTTTCAAAAACGCCGGGTCGAACGCAACTCATCAACCTGTTTCGCATGCGAAACGGGGCGGCTCTGGTGGATTTGCCGGGTTACGGCTTTGCCCAGGTGCCCCTGGCCGTGCGCCTGCAGTGGCAAGGCTTGCTCGAACATTACCTGACCTGCCGATCGAACCTGGCCGGGTTGGTCCTGATCATGGATTCGCGCCGCCCCCTGACCGACCTCGACTGGAAAATGATCGGCTGGTTCGGCCCCACGGGCCGCCCCATCCACTGCCTGCTGACCAAGTCCGACAAACTGACGCGCCAGGAGCAGACCAAGACCCTGCGCGAAACTCGGGCGGCTTTGGCCGAGTTCGGCGAACAGATTACGGTGCAGATGTTCTCCAGCCTGAAAAAGACCGGCATGGAGGAAGCTGAAAAGGTCATCGGAAGCTGGTTGCAGAGTGATAGCGAGTTGTTGCCACCCGGCTGACGTCGTCAGCCAATTTGGTCACCCCCTTTCTTGGAAAGGGGGCTGGGGGGATAGCCCACCCAATTCGCCCAACGGGCTTTTATTTTGGCTGCGCCAAAATAAAAGCCCTCGACCAAAGGGGGAAGGTCGAGGGCTGAACACCTTGAAGAATCAAGGTCCCGCTCAGGGAGGTGAAGCGGGAGACGGCACGAACAAGGGTTCGCCACCGTCTGTAATCTATGATAGAGCAAGTAGGTTAAAGTTCAAGTAATTCTGAAAAATTCTTTGAGGTTAAACCAATGATTACAAAAGGTGTATTTCCGGGAACGCGGATGCGCCGCATGCGCCGGGACGATTTCTCCCGACGCTTGATGCGTGAGCACACACTTACGCCAGACGATCTGATTTACCCGGTTTTTGTCCTCGAAGGTTCGGGGCGCGTCGAGCCAGTCGGATCGATGCCCGGTGTCGAACGCATGTCCCTTGACCGCCTCCTGCCTGTCGCCGAAAAGGCCCTGAAGGTAGGCGTGCCGGCGCTTGCTTTGTTTCCGGTGGTGGACGGGAAGAAGACGCCCGGGGCGGAAGAAGCCTGGAATCCGGCCGGATTGGTGCCCACCGTGGTGGCTCGCCTGAAGAAGGAGTTTCCGGAACTCGGCGTGATCACCGACGTCGCGCTCGACCCCTATACCAGCCACGGCCAGGATGGCCTGATCGATCCGGCCGATCCGCGCGGCTATGTGATGAATGACGAGACGCTGGAGGCGCTGGCGAAGCAGGCCCTGTGTCACGCCCAGGCCGGCGCCGACGTGGTGGCGCCCTCGGACATGATGGATGGCCGCATCGGCCGCATCCGCGCCACGCTGGACGCCCAGAAGCTCATCCATACCCGCATCCTCGCCTACTCGGCGAAGTACGCGTCGGCCTTCTACGGCCCCTTCCGCGACGCCGTGGGTTCCGCCGGCAACCTCGGCAAGGGCAACAAGTACACCTACCAGATGGATCCCGGCAATACCGACGAAGCCCTGCGCGAAGTGGCGCTGGATATCGACGAGGGCGCCGACATGGTGATGGTCAAGCCGGGCATGCCCTATCTGGACATCGTGCGCCGCGTGAAGGACGAGTTCGGCGTGCCGACTTACGCCTACCAGGTCAGCGGCGAATACGCGATGCTGAAAGCGGCGGCGCAGAACGGCTGGCTGGCGCACGACGCGGTGATGATGGAGGCGTTGCTGTCCTTCAAGCGCGCCGGTTGCGACGGCATCCTGACCTACTTCGCGCTCGAAGCGGCGACCCTGCTCAAGGCTTAGGCAAGAGTCGGCGCTGACGCGACGGCGCTTGTCGCCGCGCCAGTCTCAGCGGGCCAGCAGCGGCCACTGCGCCGGCCAGTTCGCCAGCGGATCGTTCTTGAAGCCGCTCTTGACGAAGCGTTGCCAGCGGCCGAGGACATGACAGACCAGCAGGTCGGCGTGGGCGCCGAAGTCGTGATCGGCGGCCAGCGCCCCCTGGGCGGCGGCGACCTTGAGACACTGCTTGAGCGTGGCCTCGATGCGGTCCAGCAACTGGTTGATCCGCGCCTGCAGCCGCGGGTTTTCATGCACCAGCGCATCTCCCACCAGCACCCGCGTCAGGCCGCGATTCTTCTGAGCGAAGCGCAGCAGTGAAGCGACGATGGCCTCGGCCTGCTTGAGCCCGGCCTCTTCGGCAGCTTCGATCTGGCCGATCACGGAGAAGACTCCGGTTTCGATGAACTCGATCAGGCCTTCGTACATCTGCGCCTTGCTGGCGAAATGACGGTAAAGCGCGGCTTCCGATACCTGGAGCTGTTTTGCCAACAGGGCCGTGGTGACCTTGTCCGCCGCCGGACGTTCGAGCATTTCGGCGATGGTCTGCAGGATCAGCAACTTCTTTTCACCAACCTTGGCGGCGCGGGCTTCGTTCATGGCGTATTCCCGAAAAGGCCTACTTCGACTTGATCAAGGTGCCGACGCCTTCGTCGGTCAGGATTTCCAGCAGCAGTGCATGCTCGACGCGGCCGTCGATGATGTGTACGCCCTTGACGCCGCTCCTGGCGGCATCCAGCGCGGAACTGATCTTGGGCAGCATGCCGCCGGAGAGCGTGCCGTCGGCCACCATCTCGTCGATCTGCTTGGGCGTGATGCCGGTGATCAGATTGCCCGACTGGTCAAGCACGCCGGGCGTGTTGGTCAGCAGTACGAGTTTCTCCGCTTTCAGCACCTCGGCGATCTTGCCGGCGACGACGTCGGCATTGATGTTGTAGGTCTCGCCTTCCAAGCCCACGCCGATCGGGGCGATGACCGGGATGAAGTCACCGGTGTCGAGCAGGGCGATCAGGCTGGGGTCGATCGAAACGATGTCGCCGACCTGGCCGATGTCGATCAGGTCGCCCGGCGCGTCCTTGTTTTCCATCATCAACTTTTTGGCACGGATGAAATTGCCATCCTTGCCGGTGAGGCCTACGGCCTTGCCGCCGTGCTGGTTGATCAGGTTGACGATTTCCTTGTTCACCTGGCCGCCCAGCACCATCTCGACCAGGTCCATGGTCTCGGCGTCGGTGACACGCATGCCCTGGACGAATTCGCCCTTCTTGCCGACGCGCGACAGCAGGTTCTCGATCTGCGGCCCACCGCCATGGACCACCACTGGGTTCATGCCGACCAGCTTGAGCAGCACCACGTCGCGTGCAAAGCACTGCTTGAGGTGCTCGTCGGTCATCGCGTTGCCGCCGTACTTGACGACGATCGTCTTGCCGTGGAAGCGCTTGATGTACGGCAGGGCTTCGGCGAGAACGCCGGCCTTGGCAATGGGGGCGAGCTTTTCCTTCATGGTCTTGGGCGAGTGCGAGTGGTAACTTCGCCCATTCTAACGGCGGAAAACAAAAACGGAGGCCACGACACCACTCGACCCCGCGAGCGTCGTCGCGGCAGGGAACGGCGTCCGCAATGCGGCTGCAGACGCCGTGTCGCCAGCGACCGAAGGAAGTCCCTGTGGGGCGCCGACTTTTCGCAGCGACTGGCCTGAAAAGCGATCCCTATTGGATGGTGATGCGGCGCGCCTGGGTCGCGGCCTTCTTCGGCAGCAGCAGTTCAAGCACACCATCAGTGTACTTCGCGGTCACCTGCGCTTCGTCGATTTCCTGTGCCAGCTGGAAGCTGCGCGAAACCTTGCCGACATAACGCTCGGAACGCAGCACACGCTCACCTTCCTTGACATCCTTCTCTTCGCGCCGTTCGGCACTGATCGATACGACCGCGCCATCGATCGCGACATGGATGTCTTCCTTCTTCACGCCCGGTACTTCGGCATGAACCAGATAGTTCTTGTCCTGCTCCTTGACATCGATCTTCACCACCGGCGCATCCTTTTCGCCAGCGAAATCGACGGGACGAACGAAGAAGCCACGGAAAAAGTCATCAAGGGGATCGCGACGGATCAGGTTGCTCATTTCATTCTCCTTTCTATCAGGTAGGTGGCTTCCATCATCGGAGGAGCCTCAACTATCAGATAGGCGTCGCAAAGGGAATTTCAAGAGTTGCGGTGGTGAGGCTCCGCCATGCCGCGGTCAAGCCGTTGCGGCAGTTCCAGGATGGCGTCGCGGTTGCTCCAGGAGAAGCAAGCCGCCGCCGCTTCCCGCCAGGGCAGCCAGTGCCAGGCGAGATGCTCGTCCGGTGCCACTGTCACCGCCACCGGTTCCGGCAGGCACAGGCTGAAAACGTGCTCCGTGTTCTCGGTGACGCCCGGGGCATAACGATGGCGCCATTCGGCAAAGATTTCGTAGCGGTTGGTTTTCCGCCAGTCGATGATCTCGGCCGCGGAGGCATCGATCCCGGTCTCTTCGAGCACCTCGCGGCGGGCCGTTGCGCTCAGCGTCTCGCCGTCTTCCTGGCTGCCGGTGACGGACTGCCAGAAGCCGGGGTGACGGGCGCGTTCCAGCAGCAACACGTCCAGTGCCGGCGTGTGGATCACCACCAGCACCGAAACCGGCGTTTTGTAGGGCATCGGAACCCGCTAACGCTCATGGCAGCAAGAGGCAGCTGCCGATGCTGAAACACGCGAAAAGCGAAGGAATCGTCCCCCACCCCCGGCCCCCCGCCCCGGGGCGGGGACCACTATCCGGCTCGCTTCCCTCGATAGTCTCCACGAACTTCGCAACGTGTGTTCCACGTCAATCGGGTTGCGCCACCGTCGGCAACCAGGCGATGCCGTCGGCCTGCATGTCGACCAGGCACCAGAACGGCACGCCGTCTTCGCGCCACGTGTCTGCGGCTTCCTGGAATACCTGCATCAGCGCGACGAAGTCTGCCTCGGCACGGCCGTGGATGCCGTCGCAATGATCGAGGATGACTACGTAGCCAGCCGCTGGCAGCCAGCCCATATCCAGCAGGCTGTCGGCCAGTGCATCCCAGTTGTGGCCGAACCACTGCGGAAAACGCAGCCCCTTTGCCACGGCATCCAGCATCTCTTCCTTGTTGCGCACGGCAGTCAGGTCGATGTGCAGGACCAGGCAGCCGGCCGCCTCGGCCCCGGCCAGCAACTTGTCGCGAGGACCGTGCGGCAGATGGTGCACACCCGCGGCGGCGGCATCGGCGAACAGGCTTTCGTAGTGGGCAATGCTCATCGTTCTATCCGGCGGAAGCTCTTGTAGTGATCGGCTGTGTAGTAGAACACCACGGGCGGCTTGGCGCCGGTGACGATGCGCCGCGCGCCACGATCACGGCTGCCCGGCGTGGGTACGGTGTATTCGCGATAGTAGCCGCGCGGCTGGTCGGGCAGGCGGCCTTCGCGATTCTGGAAGGTGATGCCGTCGCGCCGGTAGGGAAAGGGTCCGCCGGCGTCGATCAGCTTCAGTGTCTCGCGCGCCTCGGCCGGCAATGCCGCCGCCGGCATCGTGCTGACCCGGTTGTCCCGCGCCAGCGCGGTGCCGAACAGCGCGACGCCGATCAGCGCAACGAGTAGGCGGCGCATGTTCAAGCCTTCGTGACGTCGACCTGGGTTTCGACCTTTTGACGAAGCCGGATATGGAGTTCGCGCAACTGCTTTTCATCCACGTCGGACGGTGCGTCGGTCAGCAGGCACTGGGCGCGCTGGGTCTTGGGGAAGGCGATCACGTCGCGGATCGATTCGGCGCCGGCCATCATGGTGACGATGCGGTCAAGGCCAAAGGCCAGGCCGCCATGCGGCGGGGCGCCGTACTTCAGCGCGTCGAGCAGGAAGCCGAACTTGGCCTGCTGTTCCTCGGGGCCGATACCCAAGGCCTGGAACACCTTTTCCTGCACCTCGGACTTGTGGATACGCACCGAGCCGCCACCCATTTCCCAGCCGTTCAGCGCCAGGTCGTAGGCCTTGGCCAGGCACTTGCCGGGATCCGTCGCCATCAGGGCCTCGTGGCCGTCCTTGGGACTGGTGAAGGGATGGTGGCAGGCCGACCAGCGCTTGTTTTCCTCGTCGTACTCGAACATCGGGAAATCGACCACCCACAGCGGCTCCCAGGCCTTGCCGTTGACGTAGCCTTTTTCGTGGCCGAGCTTGGTGCGAAGCGCGCCGAGCGCATCGTTGACCACCTTGGTCTTGTCGGAGCCGAAGAAGATCAGGTCGCCGGATTGCGCGCCGGTGCGCTCGATGATGGTTTTCAGCGCCGCTTCGTGCAGGTTCTTGACGATGGGCGACTGCAGGCCTTCCTCGTTGAGCTTGGAGGCGTTGTTGACCTTGATGTAGGCCAGACCTCGGGCGCCGTAGATTTTGACGAACTCGGTGTAGCCGTCGATCTCGCCGCGGGTGAGCGCAGCACCGCCGGGCACGCGCAGTGCTGCGACGCGGCCGCCGGTGGTGGCCGGGCCGCTGAACACCTTGAAGGCGACGTCGGCAACCGCGTCGGTGACTTCGGTCAGTTCCAGCGTCACGCGCAGGTCGGGCTTGTCCGAACCGTAGCGGCCCATGGCCTCGGTGTAGGTAATGCGCGGGAAGGGGTTGGGCAGATCGACCGCAAGGGCGGTCTTGAACACGCTGCGGATCATTTCCTCCATCAGCGTCGTGATCTGCTCTTCGGT
>JACRIY010000058.1 GCA_016235805.1 Rhodocyclales bacterium | reverse complement strand
GTGCTCAAAGTTGAAGACCTTGATCCGCGATTTCGATATGTTGAATACCCCATGGTTCTCGTACGAACACGCCATCTCGCATTGCAGACAGCCCGTGCATTTGTTGGGATCAATGTGCAACGATTTTTGCATGATGCCTCCTGTATGACTCTAATATTCCTGGAATGAATCCGGCCCCTGCCATCCGCTGCGACAGGACAATTGCCATTCGCAATTCGCATGCCACGCGTTCCAGCGCCGCAATTTCCCAATTAGGCTATCGGTTTCATAACCTGGCGCAACAAAACGCTACACCTGTCGCAAAGCGCGACAACCCTTCCCTCAGGGCTGCCGATGCTTCACGCCATGCCGTTGCATGATGGCCTTCAGGCTGCCGTCAGCCATGAGTTCATTGATCGCCGCCTGCAAGGCCTGAGCGAGGTCGTCACTCTGCTTCTTTACGGCCAGGCCAAGCGGCCACTGGCGCTTTTGCAAAATCGGATGGGGCGGCAGGTCGATGGCCATGCGTGCGTCACCAGCCAGGCCGCCTTCGAGTTCCCCCTGTTGCGCCATCACCGCCGCCACCGCACCGCTCTTCAGGGCGCCCACCGCTTCGCTGGCGGTGCGGTAGGTCTTGATGGTGTTCCGATAGCGCCCACCGTCCGCCGAAAGCATCACGGTCGCCGCCAGGGTATCGCCCTCGACGCCAAGGCTGAGTTTTTCGAAGGCTTCGAAGTTGTCCAGCGTCGGCAGGACATCGAGCCGGCGCGCGACGGCATAGCGCTCCCGGTGATAGGGCGCGAAGAACTTGACCCGTTCGACCTTGGCCATGTAGGCCGGATCGATCGGCGCATGCATCATCACGTCCGCCGGCCCGTAGCCCAGGTAATGACCTTTCCATACCATATTGCGCAGGTCGTCCTCCATGTTCTCGTCCGCTTCAAACCACAGCGGCGACATCTTGACCCCGAGTTTTGCAGCCAACGCCTCGGCGAGGTCGACATCGACCCCGCGGCCATCATGGGAGAAGGGAGCAAAGTTCTTGTAGAGCGCAACCTTGAGCACTCCGCTCTGCCGAATCTTGGCGAGGGCGGAAAGTTCCTCGGCCTGGGCCAGCGGCGTCGCAAGGAATGCCAGCAAGAGGCCTGCGCATGCAAACACCGCGCGGAAGCCGATCAGGAAGCCGCGCATAGCCTTGACGGTCGATCGAATCATGGTGTCACCTTCCTCGTGGTCATCTGCTGGGGGCCGGCGATCATAGCAAGCCGGGAGGGCCGAGGGCATCAATTGGCCCCGGCCATGATCCACTTGACCAGAGCCTTCAGGTCCGACTCAGGCACGGTGTTCATCGGCGGCATCGGTACCTTGCCCCAGTTTCCGGAGCCACCTTTTTTTACCTTGGCCAGCAACTTGGCTTCGGCGTTCTTGTCTTTCGCGTACTTCTTTGCCACTTCGCGATAGGCCGGTCCGACCCCGCGCGTATCGACCGCATGGCATGACAGGCAGTTCGATTTCTTGGCCAGCGTCTCCATTTCATTGGCCGGGGCGGCAGCGACTTCGTGCCGCGTATCGAGGTAGGAGCGAATGGCCCAGATCGCTTCCTGCGACAGGATGCCCTCGAAGGGCGGCATATACACGGCGCCATTGCGGACCTTGCCGCGCAGCACCGAGTCGCGGAAATAGATATCGGTTTCCTTGTCGATGTCGAGCTTGCGCAGGTCGGGCGCGATGCCGCCACTTATGGCCTCGAGGCCATGGCAACGCGCGCAATTCTGGTTGTAGGCCGATGTGCCGATGCGGATCGCCTCCTTGTCACCACGATAGGGGTTTTCATCACGCTTCTGATCCCCCAGTGGCTTCAGCGTGCTGACGTCAACCGCCTGCGGTGTCACGTCGCCGTGGCCGTGTGCTGCCAATGAACCCGCCATCAAGGCGAGCATCGTGAAAGTTCGAATCCTTGCATGCATGAAATTTTCCTCCTCGGAAGTTTGCGATCTCGGCCATGCCGGGACTTGGCCGGCACTGAATCACGTCGGTTGAGCACATTGCGTGCCAAACCCGGCGGTCCTGCAGCAATCGTTCTGCAGCAAACCCGTGGCGAATGACTGGCATGAAATCTGCCAAGGTTTCACCCTGTCGCCAGCGAGGACTGTCGCAAGATGAAACATCGGATGTATCATTACCGGGCAAAAGTCACATATGGTGCGTTCACCGGAAACGCCACCGAGAGCTACGCGGGCGCCTGGCGCACGACTGAGCCGTACCGAGGAGATGTATCGATGAAGCAGGCCAACAGCAATGGCTCGCGGGATTTCACTGCCGCCGGCAAGGCTCAGGATGTTTTGCGCAACGCAGGCGCCGTACCGACCGGATTGCTCCCTTCCGCGATCGAAATGTCCTGGGAACGTTGCCTTGGCTACGGCCTGGACAACGACAGGACCACCGAATTCGATCCGCTGGAACGGGTGCTGTTGACGGAACAGATCGAGAAGAGCCGTCACCTGCTGACCCATGCCCAGCCGGTAATGGACGTACTGTTCGAACAGATCGTCGATACCCAGAACGTGGTGGTTCTGGCCAACAACGCCGGCTACATCCTTCACAGTTGCGGCGATCCGGAATTCCTGACACGGGCGGAAAAGGTCGCGCTGTCACCCGGCGTCGAGTGGTCCGAGGCCAACCGCGGTACCAATGCGATAGGCACCGCGCTCGCCATGGGCGAACCGGTGGTGGTGGACGGCAGCCAGCATTTCCTTTCCGCCAACCGATTCCTGACTTGTTCCGCGTCGCCAATCTTCGATCCGCAGGGAAAGTTGAGCGGCATCCTGGACGTCTCCGGCGACCACCGCAGTTCCAACCGGCATACCATGGCCCTGGTACGCATGTCGGTGCAGATGATCGAGAACCGCATGTTCGCCTCGGCCTTTAATGAAATGCTGACCCTGCGCTTCCATGCGCGACCGGAGTTCGTCGGTACGCTTTGCGAAGGCATGGCCGCCTTCGCCGAAGACGGTACCCTGCTCTCCGCAAACCGCAATGCCTGCTTCCAGTTCGGCCAGAACCTCGCTCAATTGCGCGGCGTTAACTTCAACTCCCTGTTCGGGCAGCCGATCAGCCGCCTGCTCGACCACCTGCTGGTACGCCCGCAGGATTCGATCGCCCTGACCTTGAGCACCGGCGTCCGGGTCCAGGCCCGCGCGGATTTCCGCCCGTCCCACCTGCGTCGCCACTCGCGCCTGGCAATCCAGAGCCAGGACGCAGCCGTCCCATCCGTCGCGCAAGCCCCGCACATCACGCCGTCGGCAGCGACGGATCGCCGCAACTGCCCCATGGAACGCCTGCAAACCGGCGATCCGCAGATCAATGCCGTACTCACCAAAGTCAAGAAGGTGATCGGCCGCGACATTCCGATCCTGATCCAGGGCGAGACCGGTACCGGCAAGGAACTCCTCGCCAATGCGATCCACTGCGTCGGCCCGCGGGCGACAAAGGCCTTCGTCGCGGTCAATTGCGCCGCCATCCCCGAAGGCCTGATCGAATCGGAGCTGTTCGGCTACGAGGAAGGCGCTTTTACCGGCGCCCGGCGCAAGGGAAGCACCGGCCGCATCCTCCAGGCCGACGGCGGTACGCTGTTCCTCGACGAAATCGGCGACATGCCCTTGTCCTTGCAAGCGCGCCTGCTGCGCGTGCTGCAGGAACGCGTCGTCGTGCCGCTTGGCAGCGCGAAGTCCTACCCGGTCAATATCGCGGTAATTTGCGCCACCCACCGTCGAATCCGCGACAGCGTCAGTAGCGGCCTGTTCCGCGAAGACCTGTATTTCCGGCTCAACGGACTGACCGTGATGCTGCCTCCATTGCGTTCGCGAACCGATCTGGACGCCCTGGTTGCATCCTTGCTAAGGGAACTCGGCGGTGACCAGCCCCCCTCGCTCGACCCAGAGGTTCTGGCCCTGTTCCGCAAACATCCTTGGCCGGGCAACCTCAGGCAACTGTCGAACCTGCTGCGTACCGCCGTCGTCATGGCCGAGGGTGAAGCCACCATCCGCCGCGAACACCTGCCGGATGACTTCATCGAAGATGTCGAACAAGCCTTGGGCTTCACTGCCCGGCAGGAGGCGCCTCCCGCGGCAGCAATCGCATGCCCCTCCCCGGCCTCGTTCGGCTCGGCACCCATGGCACATGACGGACCGGCACCGACGCCGGCGCGGCAGGACGCGCCGGCCCCGGAAGCCGCCACAACCAATCTCGATGACCTGACCATGCAGGCCATCCGCGACGCGCTCGCCCGCGGCAAGGGCAATATGTCGGCGGCAGCGCGCGAACTCGGCATCAGTCGCAGCACCCTGTACCGCAAGCTGCAGCACTGAGCCGAACGCCGGGGCGACGGGTGCGCGGCATCCTGGCGCGACTAGCGCATGAAGCCAGGCGCCTCAAGACCGAGACGCTGGTTCTCTATTTCGCAGCTCGCCATCCGGCGACGCCGTGGACCGCGCGCTTGCTGGTAGCCTTCATCGTGGGATATGCCTTGAGTCCGATCGACCTGATCCCGGACTTCATACCCGTGCTGGGCTATCTCGACGAACTGATCCTGCTGCCTCTGTTGCTGGCACTGGCGCTGCGCATGATCCCGGAGCCGGTCCTTGCCGAATGTCGCGAGCGGGCAGCGCGCATGGCGGCGCAATCAAAACCTGTCAGCCGAATCGCCGGCATCATGATTTTCATGATTTGGCTACTGGTGGCTGCCATTGCGGGCCGCTGGGCTTACGATTTGCTCACGATCAATCACGCCCAACCGTGATGCGCCCAGCGCAAACTTCCCCGACGTGCCATCAACTCCCTCCGCCTCCAAACCTGTCGGCGACATACTTCTGGTTGCGCTGCTACCGGTCGCGACCTTCGTCATAGGCGCCGGCACCGAGTTCAGCGAACGGCTGATGACCGGCGCGCAGCGCTTCGAGCGGCTGCAACTTGATGAATTGCCGCTGGCACTCGTGGCATTCAGCCTCGGCCTCGCCTGGTTTGCCTGGCGTCGCTGGCGCGAAATGCTCCGCGAACTGGACAAGCGGCGCGGCATCGAGGCAGCCCTGGAAGCCAAGCAAATCGAGTTGCGCAATCTTTCGCGTCGCGTCAGGGAAAGCCAGGAAGGCGAAAGGCGCGCAATAGCTCACGAACTGCACGACGAGCTCGGGCAAACGCTGAATGCGATCAAGGTCGAATCGGTCTGCATTCGCAATGCAAGCGCAGACCGCGATTCGACGATCCACGCCGCGGCGCTGTCGATAATCCGGCTTACGGACCACGTGTATTCGGTCGTGCGCGACATGACCGGCCGCCTGCGGCCGGTAGCGCTCGATGAGCTGGGTCTGGCGGAGGCGCTCGAACACGACCTGGCCGAATGGCGCCAACGCCTGCCCGAAATCAAGTTCGATTTCAGGGCGGACACGCTCCCGGAGAAACTCGGTGAGCCCTGTGCCATCGCCCTTTATCGAATCGCGCAAGAAGGCATGACCAATGTCGTGCGCCATGCCAAAGCCCACAATGTATCGCTGGCCCTGACATTTCACCGGGAATCGGCAGTCGTGAGCCTTTCGCTGCGGGACGATGGCCGTGGCGTAGAACTGCGCACGATGCGTAGCGGACTTGGTCTGCTCGGCATGCGCGAACGGATCGAGGCGCTGGGTGGAGCTTTCCGGGTCGAAAGCCAGCCGGCACGCGGATTTCACATCGAAGCTAGCGTCCCGTTTGACGTTGGCGCGAATGCCGTGAGCGTTGCATGACGGCACCGATCCGTGTCTTGCTGGTCGATGACCATGCGGTGGTGCGCGAGGGCTACCGGCGTTTGCTGGAAGCCACTGCCGGAATCCGCGTGATCGCGGAAGCAGGCAGCGGAGAGGAAGCCTATGCCTGCTTTGTCCAACTCGATCCGGATGTGATCGTGATGGACATTAGCTTGCCCGGAATCAGCGGGCTGGAAGCCCTGCGCCGCATACTCGGGCGCCAGCCGACGGCACGCGTGCTGATGTTCAGCATGCACGAGGATCCCGTATTCGTGGCCAGGGCACTGGATGGCGGTGCGCTGGGCTACCTGACCAAGGCCAGCGCACCGGATCTGATGGTGAGGGCGGTCCAGGCCATCGCGGTGGGACAGCGATTCGTGCCAGCCGAACTTTCGCGCATGGTGCAAGGCAGTGCGAGGGGCGCAGGTCGGCAGAGCCTCGGAAGTCTGACCGAACGCGAGTTCGAAACCCTGCGCCTGCTTGCCGCCGGCCATGGGCTGACGCAGATTGCGACGCTGCTGTGTGTCAGCGGAAAGACCGTCGCCAACTACCAGACCAGCATACGGCAGAAGCTGGGGTGCGATAACGCCATGCAACTGCTGCGCATCGCCGTCGAATGCGGCCTGACCAACACGCGACGGACTCATCGCGCACTGATGGCGGAAATCGATGGCTGATGCCGATCTCGGGAAAAACTCCCTTGGCGGACGATTGGGGCGCCGGCAGACTCCGGCCATTCCCCACCGCCGATCCGGAGTCCCGAAAATGTCGATGAGAAATTTGCCTCTGCCTGTATTCGCACTTACGCTTGCCGTCACGGGATCGTTGTCTCACTCGCGCGCGGATGCCGCGGACATCGGCGCACCCGCGGTCGAGGTGGTCGGCCTGTCACCGGTCAAGGGGCTGGAACAGCCGCGCGAGGAGGTTCCGGGCCACCTCCAGTCGATCGATGCGCGCGCTCTCAGGGAGAGCAAGCGGCAACCCCTGCCCGAACTGCTCGGCAACCGGATCTCCGGAATCAATGTCAGCGAGATCCAGGGCAACCCCTATCAGGCCGACGTCAATTTTCGCGGCTTCAGCGCCAGCCCGCTGCTGGGAACCCCGCAGGGCATCTCGGTCTATCAGGACGGCGTGCGCATCAACGAACCCTTCGGCGATTCCGTGAACTGGGATCTGGTGCCGCGCGCGGCGATCGCTTCGATCGACCTGATACCCGGCTCGAACCCCCTGTTCGGACTCAACACCCTGGGCGGCGCGCTGTCGATCCGCACCAAGGACGGCTTCGCCAACCCCGGCGCAGCGCTGGAGGCCAGTGCCGGCAGTTTCGGCCGGCGCGAAGTCGAAGCCGAATTCGGCGACAAGCAGAGCGACATGGGTCTCTACGCGGCGGCATCGATGTTCCGTGAAGACGGCTGGCGCGACTTTTCACCGTCGCGGGTGGGGCAATTGTTCCTGAAGCTTTCACAGCAGCGCGGTCCACTGGAATGGGACCTCGCCTATACCCATGCCGATACCGACCTGATCGGCAACGGCCTGCTGCCCGACTCGATGCTGCGCGCACGGCGCGAGGCCATCTTCACCAAGCCGGACAACACGCGCAACCGGCTGCACCTGCTGAGCTTCGGCGCCAGCTACTGGCTCGACGACAAGGCGCGCCTCACCGGTACGCTCTACCATCGCAGCAACCGCGTCAGGACCCTGAATGGAGATGCCAACGACGGATTCGAAGGCGATGCCGCGCTCGACGGCGACGCCGGCGCCAACGGCGGGCTCGGGTTCAACACCGACACTGCGGCCAGCAATCGCACGGCGACCGATCAGCGCGGCTGGGGCGGCGCCCTGCAGTGGTCGCGGATCGACGACGACAACCACGTGGCCTTCGGCATCACCGGCGACTTCAGCCGCTCGACCTTTCAGCAAACCACTGAGCTGGGCGTATTCGACAGCCAGCGCGGCGTGATTTCCGGCGGCGCCGGCGAGGTCTTGAACAACCGCCTCGACGGAACTTCGGCAAGCTGGAGCCTGTTCGCCACCGACACCTGGAAGCCAAGGTCGGATCTCGCGATCACGACTTCGCTGCGCCTCAACCAGACCCGCGTCACCACCCGCGACCAACTCCGGGCAGTCGCGCCCAATCTCGACGGCGACCAGCTCTACACCAAGCTCAATCCCGCAATCGGCGCGAACTGGACGGTGACACCTGGATTTTCCGTGTTTGCCAACCTGGCCCAGGGCAATCGCGCGCCGAGCCCGATCGAGCTGGGTTGCGCGGATCGCGCCAATCCCTGCTCGCTGCCCAACGCCATGCAGGCCGACCCATTCCTTGAGCAGGTGGTGACGCAAACCTTCGAGGCCGGAGCGCGCGGCAAGGCCGGGATGCTGCGCTGGAATGCGACGGTGTTCCGTGCCGACAATCGCGATGACATCCTCTTCGTCGGCACCTCGACCAGCCAGGGCTACTTCACCAATTTCGGCCGCACGCGGCGTGCCGGGATCGAGCTGGGTGCCGTCGCCGAGGTCGGGCCCGTTTCCCTGCGCGCCGACTACGGCTACGTCAAGGCCACCTATCGCTCGGCCGCCTGCCTGCTGGCGGAGAACAACAGTACGCGCGGACAGACGGCCGAATGCACCGGCGGCGGGCAGGATGACGAGATCCTGGTCCAGGCCGGCAACCGCATCCCCGGGATTCCCCTGCACAGCCTCAAGCTCGGCGCCGACTGGCGCGCCAATGCCGACTGGACCCTGTCAGCCGACCTCGTCGCGTATTCCAGCCAGTTCCTGCGCGGCAACGAAAACAACGCGCACCAACCCGGCACCTACTCCGACGTCCTCGGCGGCGGACCGCGCAGTTTCCTCGGTGCCGGCACGGCACCTGGCTATGCCGTGCTGAATCTTGCGGCCAGGGTGAAGCTCGACCAACGCTGGCAGCTTTCCGCGCGCCTCAACAATGCCTTCGACCGGCGCTACGCAACGGCCGGCGCCCTGGCCGAAAATCCCTTCACTGCCGCCGGTGCCTTCCAGACCAATTCCGACGACTGGACGCGGGAAACCTTCCTCGCCCCGGGGGCGCCGCGGAGTATATTCGTCGCAATAAATCTCAGCCTCAACTGAGCCAATCAAGGAAACCGGATGAAGCCTCGCCTCCTCGCTGCCCTGCTATCGATGTTCGTCACCACGGCGGCCTGCGCCGAAGCTTATGCCATCGACGCGCGCCACACCTTTCCGGTATTCGAGGTAAGCCACTACGGCTTTTCGCTGCAGCGCGGGCGATTCAACAAGGTCGCCGGAAGACTCGACCTCGACCCCGTAGCGAAGAAAGGTTCGGTCGAGGTCACGATCGACACGTCATCGGTGGACATGGGATTCGAGGACTGGAACAAGCACATGCGCGGCGAGCGCTTCTTCCAGACTGACAAGTTTCCGCAAGCCCGCTTCGTCGCCCGCGACTTCGCCTTCGACACCGAAAAGCCGGCGCCAGTCGCCGGCGAACTGACCCTGCTCGGCGTCACCCGCAACGTGGTGCTCAAGGTGTCCCAGTGGCGCTGCGCCAAGCATCCGATCCTGCCGCGCCAGCTGTGCGGCGCGGATCTCGAAACCACGATCAAGCGCTCCGATTTCGGCATGAATACCAATCTTCCCGGCATCGGCGACGAGGTCAGGATCACCATCCCGGTCGAAGCCCTCAAGGATTCCTGATGAAGCTCATTGCGCCCCGCCCCGCCCGCCTGCTGCTCGCCGTGCTTGCCGCCTGCCTCGCGCTGCCGGCGAGCGCCGCCGGAGGGTTTGCCTACGTCAGCAACCAGAAGGGCAATGTCACCACGATCGACCTGTCCACTTTCGAAACGGTCGGCGAAATCGACATCGGCGGCGCCTCGCCGCGCGGGCTGGGCGTCACCGCCGACGGCAAGCTGCTGGTGGTCGCCACGCGCGACAAGGGCGATCTCGCCGTGGTCGACCTGCAGACGCGCAAGCTGGTCAGGCGCATTGCCATCGGCAAGAACCCGGAGTTCGTCCGCGTCCGCGGCGACCAGGCCTTCGTCTCCTTCGAGCCCGCCTCGGCAGGCGGGCCGCCGCCGAAGCCCGGCTCGAAGGAAGCCGCGGAATTGAAGCAGAAGCGCGCCGACGACAAGGAAGAGCCGGCGCGCATCGCGATCGTCGACCTCAAGGCCGGGAAGAAAGTCGGCGAGATCGTCGGCGGCATGGAAACTGAAGGCATCGAATTCTCCGCCGACGGCAGCAAGATCATCGTCACCAACGAAGAGGACAACAACCTCACGGTGCACGACATCGCCAGCGGCAAACTGGTCAAGACCATCGACACTAAGCCCTACGGCGTGCGTCCGCGCGGCATCAAGATGGCGCCCGACGGCAAGTCCTACGTCGCCACCATCGAATTCGGCAACAGGATGGTGGTGCTCGATGCGCAATTCAACCTGGTCAAGGTGGTGGCCACCGGCGACACGCCCTATGGGGTGACTTTTGGCCGCGACGGCAAACGCCTCTATGTCGCCCTGGCCAAGGGCAAGACCCTGCAGGTATTCGACGGCGTGAGCCACGCCTTCGTCACCGAGTACCCGATCGGCGACCGCTGCTGGCATTTCAGCTTCACGCCCGACGACAGGCATATCCTGCTGGCCTGCGGCCGCTCCGACGAAGTCGTGGTGCTCGATGCCGCCAGCGGCAAGATCGTCAAGCGCATCGCCGACAAGCAGATGCCTTG
>JACRIY010000057.1 GCA_016235805.1 Rhodocyclales bacterium | reverse complement strand
CGCTGGGAGCGATACTCGAATCCCGCGGCATCAAAGTCACCCATCTCAAGCTCGATCCCTACATCAACGTCGATCCCGGCACGATGTCGCCGTTCCAGCACGGCGAGGTCTTCGTCACCGAGGACGGCGCCGAGACCGACCTCGACCTCGGCCATTACGAGCGCTTCACCAGCGCCAAGATGGGCAAGCGCAACAACTTCACCACCGGCCAGATCTACGAGTCGGTGATCAAGAAGGAACGCCGCGGCGAATATCTCGGCAAGACGGTGCAGGTGATTCCGCACATCACCGACGAGATCAAGATCTACGTCAAGCGCGGCGCCGAGGGCGCCGACGTCGCCATCGTCGAAGTCGGCGGCACGGTGGGCGACATCGAGTCGCTGCCTTTCCTCGAAGCGATACGCCAGATGGGCATCGAGGAGGGCCGCAACAACGCCTGCTATATCCACCTGACGCTGGTGCCCTACATTCCGACCGCCGGCGAGCTGAAGACCAAGCCGACCCAGCATTCGGTCAAGGAACTGCGCGAGATCGGCATCCAACCCGACATCCTGCTCTGTCGCGCCGATCGGCCGATTCCGGAGGACGAGAAGCGCAAGATCGCGCTGTTCACGAACGTGCAGCCCGAGGCGGTGATTTCCGCCGTCGATGCCGACAGCATCTACAAGATTCCGGCCATGCTGCACGACCAGATGCTCGACGGCATCGTCTGCCACAAGCTCAACATTCTGGCGAAGGCGGCCAATCTGTCGGTGTGGACGAACCTGATCGACGCCCTCGAACATCCGCAGCACGAGGTGAATGTCGCCTTCGTCGGCAAGTACGTCGACCTCACCGAATCCTACAAGTCGCTGACCGAGGCGCTGATCCACGCCGGCATCCATACCCGCAGCAAGGTCAAGATCCATTACATCGATTCGGAAGACATCGAAACGAATGGCACCGCCGGCCTCGCCGGCATGGATGCGATCCTGGTTCCCGGCGGCTTCGGCAAGCGCGGTACCGAGGGCAAGATCGCCGCCATCCGCTATGCGCGCGAGCACAAGGTGCCCTATCTCGGCATCTGCCTCGGCATGCAACTGGCGACGATCGAGTTCTCGCGCCACGTCGCGGGTCTCGCCGGCGCCAACAGCACCGAATTCGATCCCGACACGCCGCACCCGGTGGTGGCGCTGATCACCGAATGGCTCGACCGCGAAGGCCGCGTCGAGCGCCGCGACGCCAATTCCAACCTCGGCGGCACCATGCGCCTGGGCGCGCAGCGCTGCCCGATCAAGGCCGGCACGCTGGCGGCGAAGATCTACGGCGCAGAAGTGAACGAGCGTCACCGCCACCGCTACGAGGTCAACAACATCTACGTGCCCAAGCTCGAAGCCGCGGGCATGGTGATTTCGGCGCGCACGCCGACCGAAGACCTGCCGGAGATGATGGAGCTGTCGGCCGAGCTGCACCCCTGGTTCTTCGGCGTGCAGTTCCACCCCGAATTCACGAGCAATCCGCGCACCGGGCATCCGCTGTTCATCGCTTACGTGCAGGCCGCGCTGGCGCGCAAGGCCAAGCTATGAAGCTGTGCGGATTCGAGGTCGGCAGCGACCGGCCCCTCTTTCTCATCGCCGGCCCCTGCGTGATCGAATCGCGCCAACTGGCATTGGACACGGCCGGGCAGATCAAGGAAATCTGCGCGGCGCTCGGCGTGCCTTTCATCTACAAGTCGTCCTACGACAAGGCCAACCGCAGTTCCTCGCAGTCCTTCCGCGGACTCGGCATGGAGCAGGGCCTGGACATCCTCGCCGAGGTGAAGCAGCAGATCGGCGTGCCGGTGCTGACCGACGTGCATACCGAAGCCGAAGTGCCGGCCGTGGCGGCGGTGGTCGACGTGCTGCAAACCCCCGCCTTCCTCGCCCGCCAGACCGATTTCATCCAGGCCTGCGCGGCTTCCGGCAAGCCGGTGAACATCAAGAAGGGCCAGTTCATGGCGCCCGGCGACATGAAGAACGTCGTCGCCAAGGCCAAGGAGGCCAATGCCGGGGCAGACAGCATCATGGTCTGCGAGCGCGGCGCTTCGTTCGGCTACAACAACCTCGTCTCCGACATGCGCTCGCTGGCCATCATGCGCGAGACGGGCGCCCCCGTCGTGTTTGACGCCACCCACTCCGTGCAACTGCCGGGCGGGCAGGGCACGTCTTCCGGCGGCCAGCGCGAGTTTGTGCCCGTGCTGTCGCGTGCAGCCGTGGCTGTGGGCATCTCCGGCCTGTTCATGGAGACGCACCCGGATCCGTCCAAGGCCATGTCCGACGGCCCCAACGCCGTGCCACTCAAGCACATGAAGGCCCTGCTCGAGACTTTGGTGGAACTTGACCGCATCACCAAGAAAAACGGCCTCCTGGAGTCGAACTTCTCCTGATATGGCAGGTCTACCGCAGGCCCCACAATTTTCTGTTTTCGTTTTTTCTTATCTTTCCATTTTCTTCCTGAGGAAACCCAGATGAGTGCCATCGTTGACATCATCGGCCGCGAGATCATCGACAGCCGAGGCAACCCCACCGTTGAATGCGACGTTCTGCTGGAGAGCGGCGTCATGGGCCGTGCTGCCGTGCCGTCTGGCGCGTCCACCGGTTCGCGCGAAGCCATCGAGCTGCGTGATGGCGACAAGTCGCGTTACCTGGGCAAGGGCGTTCTGAAGGCCGTTGAGCACATCAACACCGAAATCGCCGAAGCCGTGCTGGGCCTGGATGCTTCCGAGCAAGCCTTCCTGGATAAGACCCTGATCGACCTCGACGGTACCGACAACAAGGGCCGCCTGGGTGCCAACGCCATGCTGGCCGTGTCGATGGCTGTGGCTCGTGCCGCTGCTGAAGAAGCCGGCCTGCCCCTGTACCGCTACTTCGGCGGCATGGGTGCGGTGCAACTGCCCGTTCCGATGATGAACGTCATCAACGGCGGTGCACACGCCAACAACAACCTGGACATCCAGGAATTCATGATCCTGCCCGTGGGCGCGCCCACCTTCCGTGAAGCCCTGCGCTATGGCGCTGAAGTCTTCCACGCTCTGAAGAAGATCCTGCACGACAAGCACATCAGCACGGCCGTGGGCGACGAAGGCGGGTTCGCACCTTCCGTGGCCAGCCACGAAGAAGCCATCCAGCTGATCTTGCAAGCCATTGAAGCTGCCGGCTACACCGCTGGCGAGCAGATCATGCTGGGCCTGGACTGCGCAGCCTCCGAGTTCTTCAAGGACGGCAAGTACCACCTGGAAGGCGAAGGCCTGAGCCTGACCGCCGAGCAGTGGACCGACATGCTGGCCACCTGGTGCGACAAGTACCCCATCATCTCGATCGAAGATGCCATGGGCGAAGGCGACTGGGCTGGCTGGAAGCACCTGACCGAGCGTCTG